>NZ_CAUEQY010000001.1 GCF_959020145.1 uncultured Bifidobacterium sp.
AACCTTCCATACCGTCGATGTCAACGACATGGTCGAAACGCACGTCGGCGGTCTCAAGACCGCGCAGCGCGGCCGGAGCGGTGGTGCCGGTGGCCTTGGCAAGCACGTCCATGCATTCGAAATCGGTGCCGGACGCGTCAAGACCCAGAGATTCGTTGACTACGCGCGGGAACTTGTACGGGCTGGCGGTGGACAGCAGCACGCGCGGCGTGAGCGGATCGCGCGGCATCTGCTGCATGACGTAGTAGCCGCATGCGGTGTGCGGGTCGATCACGTAATGGTTCTTGTTCCAGCAGTCCGCGATCATCTCGCGCACCTGGTTCTCATCGGCCCAACCGGTGCCGAAGATGGAACGAATCTTCTTCATCATCGGCTCGGGAACCTCGTAGGCGCCCCACTGGCTCAGATCGTTCATCAGCATGGAGATCAGGCGCGTGTCCTTGTCGGACATGTAATACAGCATGCGCTCCAGGTTCGATGAGATGAGGATATCCATCGACGGGGAAATGGTCTGGAAGAACGGACGTTGACGGTTGTACGTGCCGGAAGTCAGGAAGTCGAACAGCACGTTGTTCTTGTCGGACGCCACCACAAGATGCTTGACCGGCAGGCCCAGCAGCTTCGCGTAATAGCCGGCGAGGATGTCGCCGAAATTACCCGTCGGCACAACGAACTCGACCTCGTCGCCCACATTGATGACCTGGCGTTCCAGCAGCTGCGCGTACGCGGAGAAGTAATAGACGACCTGCGGCACCAGACGGCCCACATTGATGGAATTCGCGGAGGAAAGCACCACATGCGAATCATCGGCGAGACGTTCGGCAAGCTCCTTGTCGCCGAAGATGCGCTTGACGGCGGACTGCGCGTCATCGAAATTGCCCTTGACCGCGCACACGTTCACATTGGAGCCGGACTGCGTGGTCATCTGCAGCTCCTGCACCTGGCTGACCTTGCCTTCCGGATAGAACACGGTGATGCCGGTGCCCGCGGCGTCCGCGAAACCAGCCAACGCGGCCTTGCCGGTGTCGCCGGACGTGGCGGTGACGATCATGATCTTCTCATCCGCGTCGCCATCCGCCGGAGTGGTGCGCGCCATGAAACGCGGCAGAATCTGCAGCGCCACATCCTTGAACGCGGAAGTCGGACCGTTGAACAGTTCCATCACATAGTCATCGCCGAGCGGCTTGACCGGAGTGATCTTCTCGTCGGACCACTGCGGGCCGTACGCTTCGTCGATGCACTCCTTGAGCTCGGCCTCGGTGTAGTCCGGCAGCAGCACGGACAGCACATCGAACGCGATCTGCTGGTAGGACTTGCCGGCCAAGGAAGCGATATCCACATGGGTCTCACCCAAGGAGTCGGTCACGAACAGGCCGCCATCATCGGCGATGCCCTTGCGGATGGCCTGCTTGGAGGTAAGCGAATCGGTGGTGCTGCGTGTGCTGTGGAACGTGGTCACTTGATTTCCTTAGCAATAGAACGGACAGATTACGTCAAACGTGCTTCTCAGTGTACCGGCACAGGTGGGAAGAACGTCGCCTCGCGTCCGTGGAATGGGACGCCGACCCCATACGATTGCCGACGGAAGGTCCTGCTTTTCCACGTGGCCCGCGATCGTGCCGTCCATGTCTTCGCGCGCAGGCGGTGCCATATTTCCCACATGTTTCGAAACCCGGTTTTCCTCCGATCGTTTTCACACGTACACTGCTCTGTAACCCGCGGTACAGCGGATGATCATTCCGAAGTCAAGGAGGGCTTCATGACTGCATCACCTCTTGCGCAAACACCGAACGACATGTTCAACGCGCCCATCGCCGAAGCGGATCCGGAAATCGCCGAAATCCTCGACGCCGAACTATCCAGGCAGCAAAACGGACTCGAAATGATCGCATCCGAGAATTTCGTGCCACGCGCCGTCCTACAGGCACAAGGCTCCGTACTGACCAACAAATACGCCGAAGGCTATCCGGGACGCCGCTACTACGGCGGCTGCGAGCAGGTGGACAAAATCGAAACCATCGCCCGCGAACGCGCCAAAAGCCTATTCGGCGCCGAATACGCCAACGTACAGCCGCACTCCGGCGCACAGGCCAACGCAGCCGTCTACCAGGCGCTCGTCAAACCCGGCGACACGGTTCTCGGCCTCGCCCTCGACCACGGCGGCCACCTCACCCATGGCATGAAAATCAACTTCTCCGGCCGCTTCTACCACGCCGAAGCCTACGGCGTGAATCCCGAAACCTTCCGCATCGACCCGGAAATCATCCGCCAGCGTGCGCTCGAGACCCATCCCGCCATGATCATCGGCGGATGGAGCGCCTACCCGCGCATCGAAGACTTCAAAGCCATGAAGGAGATCGCCGACGAGGTCGGCGCCAAATTCTGGGTGGACATGGCCCACTTCGCCGGCCTCGTAGCCGCCGGACTGCATCCAAGCCCCGTCCCATACGCCGACGTCGTATCCTCCACCGCGCACAAAACCCTCGGCGGCCCACGCTCCGGCTTCATCCTCGCCAAGCAGGAATACGCCAAGAAACTCAACTCCGCCGTATTCCCCGGCCAGCAAGGCGGCCCGCTCATGCACGTCATCGCCGGCAAGGCCGTCGCCTTCAAAGTCGCCGCCACCCCGGAATTCAAAGACCGCATGCAACGCACCCTCGACGGCGCCAAGATCCTTGCCGAACGCCTCATGGCCGACGACGTCAAAAACAACGGCATCAGCGTCCTGACCGGCGGTACCGACGTGCACCTGGTCATGGTCGACCTACGCAACAGCGAAATGGACGGCAAACAAGGCGAAGACCTGCTCGCACAATGCGGCATCACCATCAACCGCAACACCGTCCCGTTCGACCCACGCCCCGCATCCGTGGCCTCCGGCCTGCGCATCGGCACCAGCGCACTCGCCACCCGCGGCTTCGGACCCAAGGAATACGAGGAAGTCGCCGACATCATCGGCACCGCTCTCGCCGCAGGACAGGACGCCGACGTCGACGCGCTCAAGGCGCGCGTCGACAAGCTTGCCGAAGACTTCCCGCTTTACCCGGGACTCGACCAAATCCACTGATCACCAGCCTCGACTGACGAAATCGCGTCCCGCCGCGCAACCAACGACCCGAAAATGGCCGTCATTGCCCAGCGAGGCGTGATTTCGCGCTATTCTAAGAGACTATGACGAATCCACAGAACCAAGGCACCGCCATGAACACCGACGTGTTCGAAGCAGTATGCGCCATGGGCGACGCAGCCCGCACCGTGCAATCGCAACTTGCCCAGGCAAACACCGAAGCCAAAAACCAACTGCTCAACGCCATCGCCGACGCACTCGACCAGCATGCGGACGACATCGCCGCAGCCAACGCGCTCGATATGAACCAAGCCGAAACCGACGGCATGGACGCCGGCAAACTCGACCGACTCAGATTCGACCAGCAGCGCATCACCGCCGCCGCGCAAGGCGTACGCCACGTGGCATCCCTACCAGACCCCATCGGCGAAATCGTACGCGGATACCATCTGGAAAACGGCCTACGACTGCAGCAGGTACGCGTCCCCATCGGCGTGCTCGGCATGATCTACGAAGCACGTCCCAACGTCACCGTTGACGTTGCCTCCCTATGCATCAAATCCGGCAACGCCGTCCTGCTGCGCGGCGGACACGCGGCCGAACACACCAACGCGGCAACACTCGCCGTCATCGCCGACGTACTCACCAAACACGGATACGACCACAACATGATCGCCACCGTAGACCAATACGGACGCGACGGCGCCACCGCCATGATGGAAGCACGCGGCCACATCGACGTGCTCATCCCACGCGGGGGAGCAGGACTCATCCAAGCCGTGGTACGCAACTCCAAAGTCCCCGTCATCGAAACCGGAGCCGGCAACGTGCACATCTACGTCGACCGCACCGGCAACCCCGACAAAGCCATCCCCATCCTCATCAACGCCAAAACCCAACGCGTCGGCGTATGCAACGCCACCGAAAAACTCCTCGTCCACAAAGACATCGCCGAAAGCTTCCTGCCGAAAGCCGCGGCAGCGCTCGCCGCAGCGGGAGTCGAAATGCATGCCGACGAACGCGCGTATGGCATCATCGAACATGCCGGAATCGCAAATGCGCAACTCGTGCATGCCACCGACGAGGATTGGGACACCGAATATCTGGCACTCAAAATCGGCATCAAGGTGGTCGACTCGCTTGACGAGGCCATCGCGCATATCAACCGCCACTCCACCGGGCACACCGAATCCATCATCGCCGAAGACTATTCGGCCATCGAGGAATTCACCGCCCGCATCGACTCGGCGGTGGTGATGGTCAACGCCTCCACACGTTTCACCGATGGCGGCGTGTTCGGATTCGGCGCGGAACTTGGCATCTCCACACAGAAGATGCATGCGCGCGGTCCGATGGGGCTGCGCGAGATGACCACGACCAAATGGATTGGCTACGGAACAGGACAGGTGAGAGAATGAGCGACGAAGTCATGCAGGACAATATGCAGCACACCATGCAGGACAACAAGAACCCATGGAACGCGGACTTGACCGACCCAATGCTCAGATTGCGATTGGCATCCGAACGATTGAGCATCGTGCGGTATGTGTTCCTTGTGCAGGTCGAAGACGGTATCGCGTCAGCGGATGAACGCGCCTCGCTCGAATACGCCGACGCGGTGCTGATCGGCTGGCCCGAAACCGACGCTTCGGACGTCATCACTCCCGATGCCGCCCAGCTTGACGATATCGACGAGCAGATGCGGGTCATGGAACAGCACATCGCCAAGTTCAGCGCGATGGAACGAGACCATGACATCGTCGGCATGACCGACACGCTGATTCGTGTCACCGAGCGCGTTGCCGGAATCCGCAGCATATACCAGCCGGATTTCCCGCTGCCGACATTCGCCGAGATTCGACGTGTGGTGCAGGACGAGTGGGATGAGGATATGGACAAGATCGATCCCGACAACGCCTCACCGACCGCGGACAGCATCGAGCAGGAAACCGCCGACGCGGATAAAGAGCAGCAGGCCGAGAAACAGGCCGAACAGCAGGCCGATGGCGCGCAAAAGAGCGGAGCGTCCGCATGACCGGACCAAAACGCATGCGGCCGGAATCTGCGGAGGCCGATCCCGAACTGACCGTCAGCTACGTGGTCGAGCCGGAACGACGCATGTCGGAACTATCCGTAGACCGGCCGCAATCAGCCGTGACCACCGGACGCAGGTCCGCACGAGGCAACTGGCACAACCGGTTGCGCATCGGCATCATGGGCGGCACTTTCGATCCGATCCATAACGGCCATTTGGTCGCAGCCTCCGAAGTGTCCTGGGTGTACGACCTCGACGAGGTGATCTTCGTGCCGACCGGACGGCCGGTGTTCAAGTTGGACAAGAAGGTCACCAATGCGGAGGACCGGTACCTTATGACGGTCATCGCCACCGCGTCGAACCCGAAATTCACCGTGTCGCGCGTGGACATCGACCGTCCCGGCGTCACCTACACCATCGACACCCTGCGTGACATCCGCGCCCAGTATCCCGATGCGGAACTGTTCTTCATCACCGGTGCCGACGCCGTGGCGGAGATCATGCAATGGAAGGACGCCAACAAGATGTGGGAGCTGGCGCATTTCGTGGCCGTGACACGTCCCGGTTATTCCTCGCCGGACGGCGTGAAATTACCTGAAGGCAAGGTGGATACGCTGGAGATTCCCGCATTGGCGATTTCTTCCACGGATGTGCGTCGCCGCGCCGAACATGGCGAACCCGTCTGGTATCTCGTACCCGACGGCGTGGTGCAATACATCGGCAAACACGGCCTATACCGATAGAAGGTGGACGGAACGATCGCATGGCCCCCGAACACACGGGGTCGGTGAGGTCTGCGCGGCCGGTTAGTATGGGTCACATCCACTTCGCTAGAACAGACGTTTGGAGACACGGTGAGCGCAATCCTTGAAGGAAAGCCGGATAAGAACCTTATCCTTGTCACAGGCAGAGCACACCCGAAGCTGGCGGCGGAAGTCGCCGAACAGCTCGGCATTGATGTTCTGGAAACCACAGCATACGATTTTGCGAACGGCGAAATGTACGTGCGCTACACCGAGTCCGTGCGTGGCGCGGACGTGTTCGTACTGCAGAGCCATTCCAATCCGGTCAACCAGGCCATCATGGAACAGCTCATCATGATTGATGCGTTGAAGCGTGCTTCCGCGCGTTCCATCACCGCGGTCTGCCCGCTGCTGGGCTATTCCCGCCAGGATAAGAAGCACCGCGGCCGCGAGCCCATCTCCTGCCGTCTGGTGTTTGACCTGCTCAAGACCGCAGGCGCCGACCGCATCATGAGCGTCGATCTGCATGCGGCGCAGTCGCAAGGCTTCTTTGACGGCCCGGTTGATCATCTCATCGCCATGCCGGTGCTGGTCGATTACATCCGTGACCGTTTCTCCAACCAACTTGACAACGTCGCTGTCGTCTCCCCGGACGCCGGTCGTATCCGTGTTGCCGAACAGTGGGCGCAGCGCCTCGGCGGCGGTCCGCTCGCCTTCGTGCACAAGACCCGCGACATCACCCGCCCGAACCAGGCGGTCGCCAACCGTGTGGTCGGCGACGTCGCAGGCAAGGACTGCGTGCTTGTCGACGACCTGATTGACACCGCGGGCACCATCGCCGGCGCATGCAACGTGCTTAAGGATGCCGGAGCCAAGTCGGTGACCGTCGTCGCCACGCATGGCGTGCTGTCCGGCCCGGCCGTGGACCGACTGAAGAACTGCGGCGCACGCGAGGTCGTGCTCACCGATACCGTGCCGATTCCGGAAGAAAAGCGTTGGGACGGTCTGACTGTTCTGTCGATCGCGCCGTTGCTGGCAAGTGCCATCCGCGCCGTGTTCGAAGACGGTTCCGTTGCCGAACTGTTCGACACGTATCCGGAACATCACGGCCAGGGCTTCCTGTTCGCCTGATTTTCTAGGAAACTCGGATACTTCTGACACTTCAGATATTTCGAGGTTTTACGTTATACGGGTTCCGGTTCATTCGGAACCCGTTTTCTTTATGCTTTTCGCTGCATTGCACGCTGACGGTTGCGCGGGTGGGGGTGTTTCCGCCATGCCGTACGGGCCGATCCGACTTGTTCGAATGGTAATGCGTGCGGAACGTCATGATGCCCCCGCATCTTAAAAAAACGTCAGGCCGGCATCAGACCTGTACGCCTGCGAGCTTCAGGAACTTCTTGTCGGACTGGATGCCTTGAGTCAGGAACTCTCCGTTCTTGAACAGCGCGTAGGTCGTGACCGGAGCTGGCGTATTCTGGGCCTGCTCACGGCTGATGATGTGAATGGTTTTTAATGGAATGCTGTGCTCTTCCGCCACCGCTTCCACGCGTGGCACCCAGTAGTGGGTGAACGGACACTGGTCCGTGTAATAGAGAACGAATCCATCACCATCCGCCGTGGGATATTTGGCGCATTCTTTGAATTGCGGAGGCTTCGTGTCCGAACCGAACGGCAGGTACATGAGCATGATTCCGCATGATGACGTGTCCGCAACCATGAAACCCTTGTGCGCAAGGTATTTCGCGTCGGAGAGGAATTCGCGCTTGCGTCCTTCGGCAGACAAAATACACAATCCCTTCCGCCCCTGCTCCTTCGCATCCCTCACGCACTCCCGTAACAGGTCGTTGGAATATCCGTGCCCTTTCATGGAGCCGGCGACCCATAGACAGTCGATGTAAAGATACCCATCCGCTTGGATAGGAACCCACGCGTTCTCCGCGGGGATATATTCGATGAAGCATTTTCCGCGTTCTACGCTGCGGTAGAAGATCAATCCTTCGTCGAATCGACGTTTGAGCCACTCCTTTTTCGCAAGGGCCTGTTTGCCGGACATGGCGCAGCAGACGTGCTCTGCATCGATGTTGTCCCTGGTAATTCGAATGTATTCCATTCGGGACCTCCTTGTCTTGCGCGGTTCCGCCCATGTTGCCGCCTATGGCGTGGGATTATTGCCGAGTCTACTGGAAGGCGCCGTTCCTTGACATCAGCGTTGCTCCGAAAAAACGAGATTCCGGTTTCCATGACGTTTTCAGACTTCCGTATTTTAGATATTTAGACAAACGTCTAAATATCTGGTAGGATGAATATCCCAATCCGATACTGGAAAGAGAGCGATGATGGCAGGAGAAGGATTCAAGGCACTCGCCGACCCCACGCGGCGTCGTATCCTCGAGCTGCTGCGTGCGGGGGATATGACCGCGGGGGAGCTCGCGGAGCATTTCGACATCAGCAAGCCATCGCTCAGTCACCATCTGGCGACTCTTAGGAACGCTGGTCTCGTAACGGACGAACGACATGGGCAGAACATCGTGTACAGCCTCAATACCACAGTTATGCAGGACTTGGTCGGATGGTTCATGGGCTTCGCGGACGATCCGGAAGACAGGCAATGAAAGGTCTGACAATGCAAAAGCAGGAAAAACCCGAGACAACCAAAGCCTCGACCGGTATTCCGGCCCGTGTATGGGTCGTCCTCATGCTGCTTTGCGTGCTGAACGTCGTGGCGCATCTTGCCGCCATGCCGGGGCTACCTGAGCGCATTCCCATGCATTGGGGTGTTGACGGCGGTGTGAACGGATGGGGGCCACGTTGGATGGCATCCGTTCTGGGTGCGCTTCCATTGACGTTTCTCGCACTGTTCTATGTGGTGCCGCGCATTGATCCGAAAGGTGCCGCATATGCCAAGTTCGGCGGATTCTACCAAGGATTCGTGATCTCGTTCACGGTATTCATGTGCGCCATCAGCTGGCTTGGGGAACTCACCGTCTGGAACCTCCTTCCTGGCAAGGGCGCGGTCAACGTCATCGTGTCCGGGGCGATCGGCGCGTTCTTCATCGGCATGGGTAATTATCTACCTCGTGTGCGGCAAAACTACACGCTCGACATCAAAACGCCATGGGCGCTCGACGACCCCGACAACTGGCGCCGCACCCACCGTTTCGGCGGAGCCTGTTTCATGGTGGTGGGCGTTAGCCTGATTGTGCTGGGATTTTTAGGAGGTATATTGCCTGAAACCTGGATTCTGGCAGTGATTATGGTGCTTGCGATTGTCTCGGTCGCAGCCATGTATGTTTACTCGTATCTCATCTGGCACAAATCCCACAACAGCTGATTGGGTAGCACCCCCGGTTTTCTTCAGCGAAACCACAGGGGAGTCCGACCCGAATTGCCTGACCGTGCGGGTCGTGTTGACGCGGATAAACGGATAAAAGACGCCCCGGTGACATGGAAACTAGCGGTTAGCATGGGGACTCGTACTTGTAAGTGCAACAGGCATTCCGATGATGTTTGATTTTCCTGCATGCAAACCCGTCGTGTTCTTTATTTCTGTTGTATTGCGAGCAGTACGGTGGCGCGCAGGACGTCCTCGTCGGCGAAATTCAGGCCCCATATGATCTCGACCTTGTCGGTGAGGCGCTTCTGCACGCCGCCGACGATCGCCGTGGCGTCGGACAGTTGGAGGCTCTTCGGACCTTCGATGGCGATTATCGCTCCCGTGACCTCGTCGGATGCGACGCTCGAATCATGGAACCGTCCGTCGAGCGCCTCCACGATGCCCGTCGACGACCCGCTTTCCACGCGGATGACCGTGGTCAGGGCGCCGGCGCAGACGCTTCTGACGTCGTCCCCATCGATGTGGATGTACTTGTTGTTGCCGAGGAATCCCTCCAACGCCGCGACGGCATCGTCCATCGTCGTGGCGGGATCCTCTCCCGGGACGGGCAGGAGGTCCACGTCCACGCGGTCCGTGGCGTCCGTTCCGGCTGCCGGCATGCGGACGGTCAGTTCCCGTTCGCCGTCGTTTTCGTTCCATAGGATCTTGACGACATGGCTTCCGTCCGTCTTGTCCGTGGCGTCGATGTGTCGTGCGGTCATTTTTGGTTCCTTTTCGATGAGGCGGGTTCGTTTCTTTCCGGGGCATGTCCCGGCCGTTCTTACTTCTGTCGATGCCGGACGGGCGTGTGGTCCGATCGGGGCGAGTGCGAATCAGGACGGGGGCCGGCATGGGCGTCGTGGATCGGCGACGAGTCCCAAAAACGTCACCGATCCACGACGCAATCCCGACACCCGTTTCGCAGCCGAGGACGATGGCGGAAGGGGCATTGGCGCGGTTCTTGCCGGCCATGACGGAAGACGTGGTCTGTGCGAGAGTGCTATGCCTTGGCTAGCTTCTTATGTCTGAGGGTGTAAACGGCATCGGCGGAATCGGCGACACGTTTGGAATGCGTCACCACAATGACACATTTACCGAGTTGATGAGCGGCATGCCGCAAAAGATCAATCACCTCATCAGTCATTTCCGGATCCAGGCTGCCAGTCGGTTCATCCGCCAGAATCGCGCGGCCGGGCGCCACTAGGGCACGGCCGACCGCCACTCGCTGACGTTGACCGCCCGACAGGTGCATGATGTTGCGCTTCGATTCCTCACGGCTCAGTCCCAAATCCTCGAGGATCTTCATATCGGCCTTGGGATTGACCAAACGCAGATTCTCTTCGGGAGTGAGATAGTCGATCAGATTATGGTCCTGGAACACCAAGGACACGTGCTCGCGACGGTGCTTTGAATAACCCGTCGTAGCTATATCCTCACCCTCGAAACGGACCACTCCATCAGAGGGGGCATCCAGACCGGCCAACAGGGACAGCAGTGTGCTCTTTCCCGCTCCCGATGGACCGGTTATCGCATACATCTTTCCGGATTCGAAATCAGCGTTCACGTCCGAAAGAACGCGGATCTTCGCCGCGCCATATGAGTAATTGACATGGTCCAATTGCAGACAGATAGTCATGATTAATATCTCCTAACGCATAGAGGAAAGAATGGATTTCGGGGATTTGGCCAGCACCGCGGCGCACGACACGGCAAGCGCAATCGCGATGACCGCGCATCCGAGCAGCAGGATGAGCAGCGTCTGTTCTGGCGGCAGAGCCTCCACCTGCAATGATTCAAGAGGCGCGACTCCCGAATCGTGCAGCAGAAGCGAGGACACGTAACCGGACAATAGGGAGCCCGTTCCCAGCGAGCACAGGGCGGCGACCACAGCCATGAGACCGGTTTCGATCGCGAACTGGGCGATAATCTGCATCTTGCCGATGCCGAGGGCCAGAAGGGTGCCTATCTCATGGATGCGTGAGCGAATCCAGAAGACAAGCGCCATGCCCAATACCAGCACATCGGCCAGGCAGACGGACAACAGCACCATGCGGACCAGATCGCGTACCGTTTCCACCGACTGCAGCACGCCGGAAAGCCGCGCCGAGTCATCGGTGACGCCATACTCGCTTCCGGCGATTTTTTTCGCTTGGGCCATTGCTGCGGAAAGATCCCGCGGATTATCCGAGAGGCACCGGATCGTGCCGACCCGTTCCTCTCCAGTCAGCGCGGAAACCACTTGAGCGCCCGAATAGATGAGATTCTCCGATGCGTCCGATGGCATAGGGCTCTGTGCCTGTACATTGCCAGAGAAGATTCCGGCCACGCGAACGGTGGAATCGCGGCCTTCCTGACTGAGCCGGAAGGTCGATCCCACCGATAGCCCATTCTCACGTGCGAAATCCCGGTGAATCAGCACGCTCCGGCCATTATTTGAAATGTGGTGTCCTTGTTCCAACCGGTACAGGCCGCTTTGGAACTCTTCGGACAACGAGGAGTCAGTGGTGCCCAGCACGCTGACCTGCGTGGATAGGCCGGAATCCAGTCGAGGACCATGTTCGGGGACAACCGGATGCGCGCCATCCACCTGCGCCAGGGTCTTACGTTCGTAAACGGTTTTCCCTACGCCGGGGATGCGTGAGAACCGGCTCGCTTCCTTTGGGCTGACGGGATTCTCGCCGGTGTCGACGGTAAAACCTATTCCCAGGCTTCCGCCGATATCGTCGGACATTTTCTGAAGCGCCGTTGACGCTCCGACCTGAGCCACGAGACTGGTGAAAACCATCAGCATCAACAGTCCGATGATTCCGCTGCGTACCGGTTTACGTACGATTGCCAGCGTGGCACGCTTCCACACGTTCATGCCCGTCATCGGAGCTCCGACAGGCTTCGCGGCGACTTGCGCAGCATCGGTATGCACGATATGGCGACGCATACCAGCATCACCGCCAGCAGGCCGAGCGACACATACAGTACGGCAGTCGTGTCGATCGATACCGTGAGCGAATCCAAGGTACGAACCGACATATTGGATTCGAGATCGCCGCCAACCTGCCCCATGCTGCTCAGCTCCTTCGCCGCGGAGGCGTTCACGGAACGGAGGGCCGAAGTGCCAAGCCATTGGGCCACTCCTCGTGCGCACAACCATCCGAGGGCCAGGGACGGCAGACCGATCAGAATCATCTCGGTTAGATATTGGGCGATCAGGGATGGCTTGCCGATGCCGAGGGACACCAATACGCCCATCTCCTGACGTCGGTCGTTCATCCACAGCAAGAGCATGAGGCTGAGGACTATCACTGCCGAGATGGTCACGCCGATCAAAGCGCCGCGCATCATGGAGCGCACACTTCGGGCGGCATTCAGCATGCTCGACGTATATTGGTCATTGCGCGTGATCTGGTAGTTGTTCCAATCCACCGGAAGCTTCTTCGCCGCTTCCATGGTTTTCTCCACGTCGACACCCCTGTCCAGAACGAAAGTGGCATCCTGGTATATTTCCTTGCCGGCCTTGTACTGGTACAGAGTACTTGTAGTGTCCAAATCGGTGTACACAGTGTTGGAGGTGAGTTCCGCGCGGCTGGATACCTTTCTGTCGCTGTCTCCTTTGAATATTCCAACGATGGTGGTTTTGACGGTTGCCGTCGAATGCGACTCATTGTCGGCATCATATGGATTGGCCTTGAGCGTGAGGGTATCGCCGACTTTAAGCCCATTGGTTTTGGCGAGATCCTCATGGACCATCGACATATGCTTATCGGATGCCTTGAGATGACGTCCGTCGACCATGCCGAGCGTGTGCGACGTGAACACATTGAGTTTTGACGAATCGTTTGTGCCTATGACGTTGGCCGTATTGCCGAACTGCTGTTCTTTCTCCGCATCGTAATCATCGCCGCCGGGGACCTTCACCACGCTGGCTCCCACGAGATCGGCGGTGGCGTTCTGCCTGACCATGTACGAGTCAACACCGGACAGCTTCGAGATTCGTTGCACATCAGCGGGACGAACCATTCCGCCTCCGCGAGGTGTCAGCATGCTGCCTTGCAGGTTACTGGCCAGCACGAATCCGCCGACCGCCTGTTTCTCAATCTGTCCGGCCTCATGTTGAGCTGCCTGAGAAACCGCGGTCGCGGACAGCATACTCGCCGTTATGATGGTCAGCACAATGAACAGCACCGCGGTGCGCACTCGTTTTCTGAGCACATAGCGCGCCGCCCGTGAGATAAAGGTCATTAATACCCCCTGTAAAGCTGGGACCTTCTCGGTAGTGCCCGAAAAGATGTGCACTTTGGACCATGGCCGTCCATGGCACGATGATCAGTTCGCTTCCGCGAGTTTGTCATCGAGCCGGGACCTGTCGAGATAGCGGCGGGTCGACGCTTTCCTCGCGCCGTCTGTGGCGCTCGATGACCGCGGATTCGAAGACCTCGCCCTTGAGCTTGGGCACCTTCAGGCCGAGCCTGCCGGCCTTGGCGGTCAGGCTCCGGTCGTAGTGGCCGGCGCGGTACACCTTCCGCTCCCCGGCGCGCTCGTATCTGGCGGCGTTGGCGATCTCGTCGGCCTGAAGCGCCGGGCATCGCGTTCAATGGTTCGGTGACCTTCTCGGCGACCAGGCGGTCGAGCTTGGTCTCGAGCAGGTTCCGGTCGATCTGTATGATGCTCGAGGGTCTTGCCGACTTTGTCGCGTCCGCGCCGAGCGGATTCCTACACTCTTTGGCGGCCCTGTCCAGATCGGCGGCCGCCGACACGCACGTTCCGCGCGCCATGGCCGTCCTGTGGTCCTCATATGCCCGATAGCCCAGGCGGCCGCCCACGACCACTGCGGTAGACGCGGCCGCCGCCACGCCGCTGAAGCGGCCGGAATGACGGACTGGAACCCGCCATCGTCGGCATACGTCGGTGTATGCGGTCGGCGCGTTGGGCAAACCCATGCCGCACCGGCCGGAGGCTGAGGGGGCCGTTCGACCGGAAAACTCAATGGCCGTAGGATTCCCGGATGCGGGCGTCGGGCCCGGTGGCAATCCGGACTGGAACCCTCATACGAAAAACGGGCTGCCGTGGTCCGCTGGGAACCGCGGCAGCCCGCCATGTGATTCGTTGGAATCGGAAAGCCTTACTTGTTGAGGACCTTCTTCATCAGGTCGGAGGAGGCCTTGGCGAGTGCGAACTGGCCGAAGCCCGGGTCGATGGAGGCGAGGTTGGCGTTGATGATCTGGTTGAAGGTGTCGTTCTTCATGGTGTTTCCTTTCGGACGGCCGCCTGTCTTCTTGCTCTTGTCTTCTTCTGCGTCGCGCGGCTCGTCGCTTCGTTGTTTTCTTGTCTCTGTATCTTCTGTTGTTTTTCTGTTGTGCCTTCACTATAGGCAGGAAAGTATGCGTACGTCATGCCGCAATCGCCATTTCTATTGTAGACTCATCGGTTCATCTTAAAGAAAGAATAAAAAACGGTCATATATTCTGTTGCGCAGCCTGCCGCAGCGTAGTTTTGGGTAGATGAAGTGCGATTGTTCTGCCCATTCCGACGGAAAAGTTCATGTTTGCGTCGGAATGGGCGGATGAATTGCGATTGTTCTGCTGGTTTCGATGCAAATGGTAGCTTTATCGTCGTTTCGAGCAGAAAAGTCAACGGTTTTCTGTTGATTTCAACGCTGGCAGCCCGGTTTGCGTCGTTTCAAGCAGAAGAAGTGCGGCTCGTCTGCCGGTCTCAACGCGAACGGCAGACTTTGCGTCGTTTTGAATGGAAAGACCAATGGATTTCTGTCGGTCTCGACGTGGACGGACTCGGCCTTTTTCTGCACCAGTGGGGATTGACCTTCCGTCGGCATCCGGAGCGAAGGCCTATCGCTTCGAACGCTTGCCTACAAGAACCATGGAACAGCCTGCCGACACGCACAGGTTCACTCCGCAGGTCACCGCCGGCAATAGCCGTATGACCGGCTGGTCATAGAAATCGAGGACATCGGGATCCATGAATCCTGAGTACGCCTCGAAAAGCGGATATGGCACGAGTGCCAGTGTCGAACTCGCAAAGAACAATATCCAGATAACGGAGAGGCACAGGATGAAGGCTCTTCGACCTTCTGGACGGATGGTTTTCGAGAATGCGAAAAGAGTCCATGAAAGCACGGCGATTAAAGCTCCGGCGACATACAGCAGACTCGGAATCTCGTCATACATGATTTCGCCTCCTCTCGATTCGGTTGCAGACGATTCGATCTATCGGCAGTATGGGCTGATTATAAGGCGGCGTTGTTTTTTGCGTCAAGAGGTTTTGGCCGCTCATGGCCGATTTGACGTTTCGCCGGAATCGCAAGGCAATGATGCTGCACGGATCTGGCGAGTCTTCGATACCTGCGCATGCCAAGCGAGGGACGATCCATGGGGTGGCAGGGTCGAGGGATCTTCGCAATGCCGTTCTCGCCGCTCGCGAAAACGGTTCGTCATGATTCCGTTCGGCTACAACGCGGACCGAGCGAGCCTGCATTGGAACAACTGGAGCTACTGAAACGGCAAGACCTCCGAAACCGCGATTGCCGACGGCGACGAGGATTCGCCGAAGAAGGAGAAGTATCGGTCAAGGTGGCCGCGGTGAACCTGAAAGCAGTCTAGATTATCCCGATCCACATATTGTCCATTGTGTCCATTTGCCGCATGATGAAAACAGATGGAGGTGGTTGCGATGACCATGATGATGGGTGGCAAAGTCCATAGGACGAGGTCTAAGGCACGGCGCTCTGCTGGCGGAGTTCCCGGAGCGTTCCTGCAAGGGGTGGACGGCACGCGTATCCCGTTGACGCCGGACGACTACAGGCGCGTTAGGGAGTTTCTGCTTGCAGAGCCGGAACGGGCGGTGGCGGATGACGAGCGTATCACGACTGGCGAGGCGGCGCGTATTCTTGGGGTCTCCCAACGCACGCTCACACGCATGCTGGACGCGGGCATGATTCCGTACACCCGCATGGGGGAGCGCAGTTACCGTTTCCTGAGGCTTTCGGATGTGACCGACTACAAGCGCAGGCGCGACGAGGCCACATCCAAGGCGTTGGATGAGATGCGTTCCATCGCCGATGAGGACGGCGCGTACGACATCGACTATTCGGATTACCTGTCCCGGTTCGATAAGTAGAGTGCCCTTATGATTGCGCTGCTTGACGCCAACCTGTTCGTACCTACGTGGATCATCGACCCACTGCTTAGCTTGGCCGAGGCTGGTCTGTGCGAGCCAGCATGGTCTGCGAGGGTCATGGACGAGGCACGCTTGGCCATCATGGAAGTGCGGCATGTGCCCGACGTCCGGGCCCGCGGTTTTCTTGACGCGATCTGCAGGGCCTTTCCGATGGCCATGGCGGAGGATTGGGAGCGGTTTGAACCGGACGTGAATTTGTCGGACCCCAACGACGGGCATGTGGTCGCGGCCGCCCGTCGGGCCGGTGCGGAAACCATCGTTACATTCAACCTCAAGGATTTCCCCGCAGACGAACTTTCCAGGTACGGACTGCACGCTCAATCGCCGGATGTTTTCCTTACCTCCGTGTTCGATGCACATCCAGAAGAAGCGATGGACGCCATGCGCAGACTGGTCAGCTCCAAACGCCATCCGCCGCGTACCATGAGCGAAGAAATCGAGCATTTGCGCGTCTTGCGCCTTCCGCTGTTCGCACGGAGATTGTCCGAAACGGTAGGCTAATCCCCGTCATCTGCAACACTGCGAATCATACGGTAGGCGCAATCAATGCACAATCTGTGAATAATCGCTAATCCATTGGCTCAACACAACCTATTGCCGCCTTGCACCGTGGAATCAAGCAAATCACGAAGAAAAGGCCGTCCGCACGGCAAGATTTCGGTCGTAGGCGATGGATTCGGACGAGCCGTATCCGAGAGGGTGCCAGTACGAATAGGTGGACTCGGACCGGTCATGTCTAGGGGGTCGGAATAGCCCCCTAGACATAGTCCTTTTTGCTCCCCCACCTGGACTCGAAAGATCTCATGCTACTTATGTTGCTTCTTTGGTGGATGTCACTGGCTCCCAAGACGAATGAAGTACCAGGAAAGACCATATAACAGAACACCTCTGCACTCTAGAGAGGCCGGAAGAGAACAGACGAAGACGCCACAACATATTCCCTTCCGGCTTTTTATTCCCAGGTGCCGTTTCAGATGCATTTTAAGGTTCCAAAAAAACGCCATACATATAGGTCTGACCGGTTTTGCCGAATCAACTGTCATGCGCTATCTTTTTTGCATCGAGGGGGCTTCGTCTCCCGGAGATGCATATGCTCTTTCAATGGCGACGACGCTCGTGCTCCTTGGCCTTGCAATCCTCCCCGAATCGGGCGTCCCTGCCGACGCTAATGCGTGGAAGGACCTGATATGACGGACCCAGATCTGGAAGTCACAAGGATAAGAAGATTCGGAACGATCGTTGCGCGGAAACGATCCGACGGGTCGATCAGCGCATGGCTTGCACGCTATTCGTCACCCGTGGATGGACGCCGAGTGCAACGATCATTTGAAAGTGTGCGGGATGCTGAGTCATGGCTTGCCGGCGAACATGAGCTGGTCGAAATGCACCGTCGTGGTTTAAAACAGTGGGTTCATCCGACCGACAGGGATCGTCGGAAAAAAGCGGGATCGATGACATTCGATGAACTTGCCGACTGGTATGTGGATACGCATCGAAAACCGGATGGCACCGCGCTACGTGGCGCGGCAAGACGTAATCTGCGGACGGACGTGGGCCATTTAAAAGACGTGTTCGGCGGCATGACGCTCAAGCAAATCACTCCGGACGTGATTTCCAAATGGTACTTCGGCGAGCATGCGGAAGGCGAGTGGGTGTTCCCCCGCATGTGCCAGAGACTGAAAGCCATCATGAATCTCGCATGCTCGGACAAGTTCGGTACAGGAATGCCATTGCTGGCGTCGAACCCGTTCACCCTACCGATTCCACCTGATCCGGAACCCAAATCGTGGGAGGTGCCGCCATTGACGGGCACGCAACTGGCCGCCCTATACGAGTCGATGCCGGAATACGACCGGTTAAGTGTCCTCTTGGCCGCATGGGCCGGTGGCATGAGAATCGGCGAGGCATGCGCGTTGAGAGTATCCGATTTCAATCTTGAAGCCCGAACCATGATGGTGAATCATTCGGTCTGCCGTGGGGAACACGATCTGGGAGAATTAAGATTAGGGCCGACCAAGTCGAAGCATTCCAAACGCGTGTGCCCGTTGCCTGACCTGCTGGTGCCATTGGTCCGCGAGCATATCGCCAATCGAAAAGACGAATCCAGCCCGTATTTATTCCAGTCCCGTCGGGGAAAGGGACCACTCGCCCCGACGACCCTGGGCAATCATTTCCGTCAAGCGCGCGAACAGGCGGGATGCACGACAGCGACGTTCCGTACGTTGCGTGTCACTCATGCGACCCTGCTCATGCAGAACGGCGGCACGATCCGTGAAACGATGGACAACATCGGAGACTCCACCCAAGAGGTCGTGATGCGTCATTACACAAGGACAGTGCAGGAACATCAACGTCAGGTAGTGAATCGCATGGCAGTGGGTATGACATCGGAAAGCAAGACCCTGCAGCATATCCTCGGCGTGCAATACGCCGTTCCGACTCCGGTTCCGGAGGTCCGACTGTTGGATCTGGACGCGAAACTCTCCCTGATCATCAAAGCCCTACAACAGATAAGTGTGAACGACTAATAACAAACAATTTCAGCGTGACCAACGGTGGCAAAACCTGATAGCCGGCTTTCTCATTCATGCGAGCCGCGGCATCGTTCGTCACGATGGGCAACACGAGTACACAGCCGTGCCGGATGGCCCCTGGCGGACATCGGCGCCGTACGCATCATCACTGAGTGGCGCGGCCGATAACAGGTGGGCGGGCGTGACAAGAGAAAGGACATCCACAGGAAAAAGGAACAATCATGGGAAAGGAACCAGACCCACACGCATACCATCCGAACGGCATGGACCTCAACGACGCGGCCGACATGAGGGATGAAGCGGAACAGGCATTCAACGACGCGCGCAAGACCAGAGGAAAACGCGACCTGCTGTACGTCGCGGTCATGGCCTGCGTCATCGTCATGCTCACCGGCGCCGTATGCGGAAGAAAGGACATCATCATCGCTTCCGCCGTCATCGCCGTCACGTTCTCATGCGCCGGAAGCCTGGCATGCTACCGCATGAAAAAATCACTCCACACCTACCACGAGAACAATGCCGTCCTCGAAAACGAACTCGACGCCGCCGACTACCAGAACATCATGGGATGCCCTCACCCCTGGAAAACATTCTGACCACGATTTTTACCCCCGATATCGTAAGCGGGACACGTGGAAACAATGAAGGAAACCGACGGGGGAAACATTAACAACAGCAGACTCTAACAATTCCCCCGACGGCGTTCCTTCAAAATCAAAACCTTTTCAGGAAATCGACTCCCAAAAGGATGAAAGCCGATGAGGAACGGTCGAGGTCCACGGACGATACTCAGGTTCATCGCGATAATCGCGATGAACCTGTTCACCATCAATTGCGCCTGCTACATCGCAGTCACCGTATCCGCACACGCCGACCCACGTTTACTGCATCTCAGTCGAACGGTAGGAACGTTGTGCGGCATGATGGCGATCGCAATCACTCCGATCCTCCTCATCACGGTCCTTGTCAATGGCATGGAGGAAGGAAAGAAACGACATGAGGAAAACAACGATGGCGCAGGTCGTGGAATTTGCCGGCCAACTCAACGCCACCCTGCAGAACATAAGCGAGGACGAGAACACGCACGGACTGGCCGAAGCGTACAACCGGCTCGCCCAGGTCATGGACGAGCTCTGCATTCCAATGCGCGAGGAAGAGGTTCTGGAACCCATCAGCCATGAAGAAGCATGCGAAACAGCCGAAAGACTCTACCGTCAACTCATCGAGCAAGCCAAGGACCATACGACCATACGGCTCGCCCAAGCAATGAACCGCGCATGGGCGGAACTCACCGTCGTCGAAGGCCTTGACAGACTCGCACGGCCCCAAAGCAAGGACGAGTAATGGGAAACGGAACTCCATCGGATGAATACGAGTCCGTTGAAATGTGGTTCATGAGAAGGACGACCGACAGGCTGGTCAGGGAAAACTTCGAAATGACCGACAGGCTGGTCAAAGAGGACTTCACCATGAGAACCATAATCAACACCTCAGTACGGAAACTCAATGACATCCACCAGCAAATCAGCGGATTGAAAGAAGTCATATGAACACGGACGGAACACTATTCTCCATGAAGAAAAACAGCAGGGAAGCCGAGGCGATGTCGATGACGAGCTTCATGATCCCCATCGGACTGAAGCAGAAACTCAAAGACCACGCCGCCAAGTTGGGTATCACGTCAACCAGCCTCATCATCGAAGGCATCAGACTCATCCTCGACCGGAAGGACGGTGCGACACCGCAACTGGAAGAGATCGACACCACGGGCGCCGACGAATACGTCAAACGAAAAGCCATCAAAACACTATTGGAAGCCCATCTCACCACCGAATCGCCCGCGCAGGCATGGGCCCTCGCATACCGCGCCGCGTGGAACGATGCATTGGACTTCTGCATCCAAGCAGAACAGGCTCTCGACAAGAAGGAAGACAAATGAGCGAAGAAGAACGCATCTGGGCCAACGCGTTGAGCGACGCGATCGAACCAGCGAACGAATACGCACGAAAAATAAAGGACCGTTACCTGGTAACAGCCAAAAACGACATGTACGGAATCGACCAGACGATGAACATCATCAGCCAGGCATATCTCGCCGGAGTGGAACACCAAGCCGAGGCCTGCATGGGAAAGGCATGACTCCGCCATGAACGCCCAAAGGACGTCGGCAGAAGAAACCGAAAGGACCCTACGCGCGGAAAGCGTTCTTTCGGACGATCGCCTTCCCGTCAAATGGGATGGCGAATACATCTATTGGGCGGACACGTGGACCGACACCATGCCGTTCCTGTGCGGGAACAACAACCCGTTAAAGGATCAGGCATGCCCCGGCACGGACGAACGCAGACGATGGAAACAATACAGGCCCCACCTGTGGAGGCCGAGGACCATCAACGGCCGTACCACCCAAAGCAAACTAAGACTGATGCGGTGCGGAGTCTGCGGACTGACCCTTGTGGAGGAACATCCACTCAACGGAGGAAAGGAAACGGTCTGGCGGTTGGACGAATCCGACTATGGGCCGGAAGGCAGCCACCCCGTCATCCAAGGAGAACTCGACATCTAAAAAAACAAAGCCGGCTCATTCCGGCGGAAAGGACAGAAATGATAGGAATGACCAGACCGAAAGCAAAAGACCGTCCACGTGGTAAGCCGTTCGACGAGCCGGAACGCAAATACCTATGCAGTCTCGACATCATCGACGCATGCACCGAGAAAAGAATCACCTGGAACAAAACCTTCATCGAATACGCCGAAAAGGAACTCGAAGCAGGCTCCCGACCGGTTGACATTTTCCGTGGAGCGGGAGTCGGACCGGAACTCATCGGACGGAAACGCATAGAACGATGCGTGGCGCGATGGCGGGCCAAGATCAAGAAAGAGGAACGGCAATGAGCGTCCGGAACGACGACAACATAATCAAATCCCTGGTCATCCTCGCCGTCTGCATAGTCGCGATGCTGATGGTCTGCACGGAATGCGCGCTACTGCCACAATACGGTTGGCTATGGCTCATCCTCCTGCTCATCCTCGCCATCGCCGCGGTGTTCAGCGTGGTGATGGGCATCAAAACATGGCTGGACGAACACGGAAGGAAATAGGATCGATCATGGAAGAACATGCCGGAAAACTCTGGTTCGGCATATGCGCGGGACGTACGGTGCCTTCGGCACGTCTCGCCCTCGCAGGAACACGGATCACCGCGCTGGACAAGACCAACACGGTCATGGAATGCTTCATGGACCCTTCCGTCGCCAAGAATCCCGACCCCGTATGGGCGGCATGCCATGCGATGGACATGACATTGACCGGGCCGCGAATACCCGAAGACGTCGTACCCAGCCTGCCGCAGGCCATATGGGTGGAATTCATGGGAATCGACGAGAAACCCGACAGCGACGATTACGAGATCGCCGTCGACCTGGTCGCCGGCGACTTCTACTACAGTCCGAACCTCAAGGACGACGGCAACCGCAAAGGATTCGCACTCTGCGTCCAACACCTCACCGACTACATCGCCAGCCAGATGGACGAGAAGAAATCCCATGATTGAACCTGCAAGCACGCTCGACATGGACGACGATATCCGCGGCCGCATGATCGCGAGATGCGTGGCATACATGACGCAACGGAAGATCCCGATACGGGACACACACGGGCGGTGACCTGCCTGCTGGCCTCCAACGCCGGCCGGATCGACGGGGCCACGAACGTGAAGGTACGCAGCTACCTTACGGACACGCCGGCCGAAACGTTCCAATCATTGGAAACGATGAAACAATGGATGGGCGTGCGCAAGGCCCTGGAATACGCCGCGATCGGAAGAATCGAACCCGACAAGTCGTCCGGACTGGCCGGAACGCCGGACGAGACCGGCACCCTCATCCGATACTTCATACTGACCTTCATCGACCGGAACTAACCGACGTGACGCAAGGCCTATGCGCCGAACCTAAAAAGCATGGCGCATGGGCCGTTAGTCCTTCGGATATCCGATCAGCTCATGGTCCGTCCAATCAACAAGCCGACCATCGATACGGTCCACGTCCAACAGCCACACCTCGTCGCGCCGCGGATTGAAGAAACCCAACCGCCGGACCATCCGATACTCGTCATGCACGGAATGCAATCCCATACGCCAGTAGACCAGCAACTGCAACGTGTACATGGGATTCGGCCTATAGGAGCTCACCTTGAAATCCCACAACGTGTCAGCGGTGAGGAAATCGCCACTACCCGACGTGATCCGGTCCGTATACCCGCCCTCGAAGTCGAAACCGTCCCACACGACCGGACCATACTCGTCGAAAAAGGCACGCGACCGGGCCACCATACGCGTGAGATTGAAATACGTCGCATCATCCGGAACCATGCGCCGCGGACGCCAATACTGCGGTCCACGACGCGACGCCGCATCGAAATCAAGCAGCAGGCACGCTGCACGCGCCGACGCGGGAGAGAAATCCGTCACACGGGACAGCAGGGACTCCGCGTATTCGCCCTGTCCGACCAGCCGCGCACCCAACAAGGGAACATGGAACGCGACCCGCACGGGAGTGCCCATCGCCACACGGGTCATGTAATCCACATACAATCCCGCAAGATCGGGCGGAACGGTCTCCATACTCCGCGGATACAGGCTTTTCCGGTCGGCGAGTCCGACCCTGTCGAACAAGGACAAGGGCAGCAGGCCCTCCGGCGGCTGGGAGACCAGACGGATACGCGTGGTCACGGGCATGGGATGACGGCGGCGTTCCCTCTCGCGACGCGCGGCATCCTCCGCCTCCAACTGGCCGACCGGACGCAGATCCATCCCAGTGGAACCATCGAACCCGTAGAAACGCGGCATGCGAACCTCCCTATGGAATCGTCACGCGCCCGCAGGCCCATCGACTGCGGATAACGGGAAAACGTTCCACGGGAGCATCGGATAAGCGTTGCATGTCCGGAAGATGCAACACTTAAAACAATCCAAAACAAATATCACAGTATTGTGATATACTGGTCTGTGTCGGGAGGGCACAGGCCGAGCCCGAAACGGAAGAAGGAAACCCGCACATGATGAAAGTCAACATCCTCGAAACCGACACCGGACGCATCCGCGAAGACGAACTGCGCGACTGGTCCCAAGCCGCGCTCAACCAGCTCGACAAGGCCTACGGCTACAAGTCCTTCCGCCCGGGCCAGCTCGAAGCCGTCAACACCATCCTCAACGACCGCGACCTGATCGCCGTCATGCCGACCGGCAGTGGAAAAAGCGTCTGCTACCAGCTTCCCGCGATGCGCGAAGGCCATCTCGCGCTCGTCGTGTCCCCATTGCGCGCCCTCATGCGAGACCAGGTGCAGGCGTTGCAGGCCAGGGGAGTGGCCGCGGCCCTCATCGACAGCGGAGTGACCCCGAAGCAACGCCAAAGCATCTACGCCATGGCCCACGGCGGAGGACTCCGCATCCTCTACGTCGCACCCGAACGCCTGTTCGCAGACGATTTCCTGTTCTTCAGCCAATCCACACGCATCGACCTGATCGCCGTGGACGAGGCCCACTGCGTACTCCAATGGGGCCACGACTTCCGCCCGAACTACCTCAAAATCGGCGAATTCATCGCCGGACTGCCCACGCGCCCGGTAGTGGCCGCGTTCACCGCGACCGCGACCCGCCGGCAGGTGCCGGAAATCGCCCACGCACTGGGGCTCGACAATCCCATCATGCTCGGCACGGGCTTCGACCGTCCCAACATCCGATTCGACACGATCGAACTCAAGCCGGCCGCGCGGAAGAAATTCATCACCAACTGGGCGAAAGCCAAGCAGGGAAGCGGCATCGTCTACTGCACCACCATCCGCCGCTGCGACGAGCTCGCCGAAACCCTGCGCGAGGCCGGCATCGACGCGGAAGCGTTCTACGCGCCCCTCACCGACAAGGAGAAGGCACGCATCCAAGACGGATTCCTAACCGGCTCGCCACGCGTGATCTGCGCGACCACCGCGTTCGGCATGGGCGTCGACAAGCCCGACGTACGCTGGGTCGTCAACGACGGCCCCTGCGAAAGCCTGGAAGCGTTCTACCAGGAAGCGGGACGCGCGGGAAGAGACGGCAAACCAGCACGAAGCGTCATGCTGTGGACCGGCGGCGACTTCGCCGACTGGAGGCGCCGCCTCGCCGACAACGCGGGAAACGCGCTCGAAGACCCGAAGGGCCGCGCCAAGGCCCAACAGGCCGCGTTCGACCGTCTCCACGCCATGAGCCGCTACTGCGAAACCGACCAATGCCTTCGCGGCGTCATCCTCGACTATTTCGGCGACACCGACCACGAGGAATACTGCGACAACTGCGGAAACTGCACGTACGTGCAGGACTGCGACCCGACCATCCAGGCAAGCCATTCCACGAAAAAGAAGAACGGGAAGGGAAGCGTCCAGGACACCGAGGTAATCGACACGACGATAGTCAGGTTCGTCTACGCGCGCGAACGCCTGCTCGGCTTCGGATACGGCATCCGCAAGACCATCCGCAGTCTCGTCGGCGATACCGGCGAAGGCGTGGACGACAGGGGAATCGGCGAATTGGAAGGATACGGCGCCCTCGAAAACGTGGACGAGGACGTCATCGAAGCACGCATCCACACGCTCATCGACGACGGAACCATCTACGTAGGCCAATACCACACGCTACTGGAGCCATGAAATGGGAAAAAGAACATCGAAACTCGCCGAACTCCGCAAACAGGCCGGCCTCAGCCAGGTCGAACTCGCAGAATTGAGCCACATCAGACAATCCAGGATCAGCGAATTCGAGACCGGACGCTACTCCACGGCCAACATGAGCCTGAAAACCGCGGCCAACCTCGCCCGCGCGCTGGGAGCACACGCCGAAGACCTGCTGGAAGACAATGAATGACGCCTAAACCACTGCCTAACTGCTGACGATACGGACATATCTCCGCCTGTTTTTGCCTGTTTTTGCGGCCCTATTCGGTTTCGCGTCCAACACCGGCTTCCCCGGCGGCAATCTGGATCACGCCGCGGGCCTTGGATATGTCGTCGAGGGAGGCCTGAAGGAGCGTAGAATCGCCGGTCTCGGCCATCGCGTTGAAGTACGCGATGGCGTCCTCATCGCTCTCGATGTATTCGCCGGCATCGAATTCGCTAATGTTCGTCACAAGCATTTCCTACGCCTCTTTTAAATCCATGTGGTTTTCTTGAGATTCGATCCGTTAACGGAGCAGGTCGAACTGGTAGTCGCGGCCATCATCCAACGAGTCCGCAGCACGGACCACCGCGTCATTCCAAATGCTCGCAGGCCATCCCGCCATCTTCGGGAACGCATGGGCGAACGCGCGGTCGGACCTGTACATCGGCACATGCACCACGCCTTCCACATCCGGTTCCAATCCACGCAGGAAAGGCACCGCCCACCGGCATAACGCGTCACGTACCTGGCCGATACGATCCAGGATTTCGGGCAGGGAGTCCTGCACCCAATACGGCGGAGTGTCATGACCATTCACGCCTTCCTCCCAACGGGAGACCGTATGCTGGCCCACCGGCCGCGGATCAGCCGGATCCTTCGGCGAAAGCAAACCGATGCACACGCCCAGATCGGTCTGGCTCAATCCGAGCTGCCGACGGCGGGTCTCCAATTCGATGCAAGTGAACGCCATGGCTCTTCTCCACTCCCTGTTTCCGAAAAAAGGCGGGACCGGGCACGGCAGAAGCCATCCCGGAAAACAAATCCCATCGGGGATTCTAACACGTGGGAAAAAGACGGCCCCTCCGGAAATTTTTGAACGTGAACATCCGTGAAAAACGGATTAATCCCAAATTGAGAAATTATAGGATGAGTGCTCCGGAGGGAAACCGTCTCGACGATACCACGTGTACGGCCACCGATATCAGCCGGCCACATGGCCGGGAACAACGGACCCTCCGCTGACGCTTCGGGGCAAGCCCGACAACGGAACATGCCCCGCCATGCCCATGCGCGGCGGGGCCTGGAAACGGAGCGGCGCACAGGCGCGCCGCCATCCACTGTTTTCTTTTGGACCGTTTGCCTACGGCAAGGATCGTAACCGCCTCCACGTCCGCGCCACGCGGTCCGGCCCCCAAGGGATCCGTCGTGCTCGCGGACGCTCCGACGGCTAACGCTATCGCTCGACCAAACGGTCCGAAAGAAAAAATCAGGGACCGATTCAATCCAAGGAGACACGAACATGAACGACAGCATCAAGCATTCCGACGATGAGGTAGTCTGCGCCGTCACCTACACGTGGGGACAGGTCAAGACGTTTCTGAAGGAACATGGCAGATGCGCGACGGACTCCAACGCCGAGGCATTGCTCGCGGAATGCGGCAATGGAAGCATCGAAACAGGCAAGGACAACCTGTTCTGCGACGCATACGACGAAATCGAACAGTGCCTTTACACTTCGCTGACCACCGCCAGCCTGCCCGACAGACCATGGTACGACCGTCCGAACAGTGAATGGGTGTACGACCGTGAGGAACCAGCCGACCATCATGATGCCGACGAGGACGAAGCATGGTACGGCACATACTGCCATGTCGGCATCCACGGCGGAAACCAATGCCGGTGCTGCAACACCTGCTCACAATGCGGCAGGCACATGTGCGAGGCGTGCACCGTCCGATGCTCCACGTGCGGCAGCGTCATCTGCGACAATGACGCGAGTGAGACCAAGGACGGCGAATGGGAGTGCGTCGAATGCGAACGCGAGCACGATCCCGAGAAAAGCCGTCTGCTCGACGCCCTCGAAAACTATCAGGGCACGATACGCAGCGAGAAGGCCGAGAGCGAACGCCGCATCATCCTCGGCTTCATCGACAGCCTCTGAAAAAAGATTGGGGGTTGCCATCCATCCGTGACGGGTCGGCAAACCCCATAGATTCCGGAAAAGGAGGAAAGACATGGAAATCAGGGACACCATACAGTCAGACGACATCAGGTGCGACGGATGGATCGATAAAGACACCGCCGAAGCAAGCATCCGGCAGACGGAAGCGACTCTGAAACGCTACACGCCGGTCTACGACGCCCAATGCAAGGAATATCCGCGTGGCGTCGAACCATTCCGCGACTGCATTTTCGCTGAGTGGCATGTGGACACCGACGAAGTGGTCTACTGGCTCGACCTTGACAACGACATCCTTCTCGTCACCGACGAAATCGGCTGCGCGCGCATCGACGACATGGTAAGGGACATATGCCGAACATACGCGGCGAGCCACGCCCATTCGGATTGACGAAACCGCCGCAGGGGCGTCGAACCCCAGCGGCGGACCGGCGCCCACCCGGACGGCGCACGCGCCGGGAACAACGGACCCTCCGCTTCGCTCCGGGACGATTCCGACAACGGAACGTGCCCCGCCATGCCCATGCGCGGCGGGGCCGGGAAACGGAGCGGCGCCCCGGGCGCCGTCGCCGAAAGCATTTCCTTGTGACCGTTCGGCTAAAGCCTTTGGATCATAACCGTCTCCACGTCTGCGCCACGCGATACCGAACCCCAAGGGGTTCGGCGTGCTCGCGGACGTTCCGACGGCTAACGCTTCGCTTGACCAAACGGTCACAAGGAAAAAATTTTCGGGAGCAATCCCACACAAGACCCAAGGAGCAACATCATGCATTTCCTCGGAGCGGTCATCGCGGAGAAACAGGACGACATCTATGGAATCCTCGCAGAATGGAGCGAATACGCCGACGTGGACGAATACGTCAAGGAGACCCGAAGCGAAATCATCGCCAACGGCCGCGCCGACGACCAAGCCTACTTGGAGGACCACGGGAACGACACCGACCCCATGCATGAAAAGTTCAAAAAAGCCGCCGCCGGACGACTCGCGCTTGACGACGAGGCCGCGCTCAAGGCGTACGCCGAATATCGCAGGCTCAACCTCAACGAGGACGGAGACGCCGTGTCCACGTTCAACGAGGACAGTTTCTACGACTATTACGAAATCGGAGAATGGGAGGGAGTCGACGCCTTGCAGGGAATCACATGCCGTGAACTGGCCGACCGGTACAACCGCGAGGACGCTTTGGCAAGAACCGCCATAGGCAGTCTCTGCGTCATCTGCAAGGAAGGCTGGTACGACGGCGGACTGTGGAACGACACCACCACAGCAACGGTGCTGAACGAACTCGAACGGAACACCGGCAGGAAGGTCTGGTGGCTCAACTTCCACGACTGACCGCGCGACGGGCCGGCGTCCTCCCATCGGAGGATGCCGGCCAAGAACCGACCTCGCCGCATATGCCGTGCGCAGGCTGGAAATCCGCCGCATCATCATCCCATCGGCGAATCTCGCCGGAACGACCATCCCCACCGGCGTCGAGGTCATCGGACTGGGCCGCATCGACGAGCTGCTGAACCAGTGACGGCCGATGCGGAAAACGCCGTGGCGGACCACCGGAAGTTCCGGCGGTCCGACACCTCTCCCAATCGGCCGGATTCACGGCAGACATGCATGGATTGAGCCCACACATGCTAAAATGGTATTAAATATGGTACAGATACCAGATAAGGAGATTGTCATGTTCAATTCGTTGGATGTGCTTGACGACCTCGTGCCAGTCAGCGAGCTCAGCAACGGGCGGACCTCAGCCGTGCTGAACAAGGCCGACCGCGCGCCCGTCATCATCATCAAGCGCAACAAGCCGTCCTATGTGCTGATGGGCATCAACGACTATCAGGACCTTCTCGATCGTCTTGAGGACACGGAGGACGTCCGCCTCGCGGAAAAACGCATCGAGGACAACAATGGCCGGGCGACCATCCCCAACGCCGACCTGATGGCCGGGCTCGGCCTGACCGAAGAGGACATCGCGGGCACGCCGACCCCGGAGATGGCGTGAGCTGGCGGGTCGAATGGCTCGAAGAAGCCGCGAAGGACATGCGCAGACTGGGCAAGACAGAACAGAAACAGGTGCTCAAAGGCATCGCCAAGGTCAGCGAGAATCCGCTGCCATCCAGTCAGGGCGGATACGGCAAGCCGTTGCGCAACGCGAACCGAGCCCATCTGGCCGGACTGTGCAAAATCAAGTTCAGGGACCTTGGAATCAGAGTGGTATACAAGCCGGTTCTCAAGGAAGGAACCATGGTCATCATCGTCGTAGGCGTCAGAACGGATGGCGAAGCCTACCTGAAGGCCGATGAAAGGCGCGGACGGCACGCACTCTGATAAGCGGGCTCATCGAATGGGGGTCGGGCATTCCTACCAATGGAATGCCCGACCCCCATCATTTTCCGGCCCCTGAAGCCGCCGGAGCCCACCCGGCCCGGCGCGTTCCGCGCCGGGGGAGACGGACCCTCCGCTTCGCTCCGGGACGATTCCGACAACGGAACGTGCCCCGCCATGCCCATGCGCGGCGGGGCCGGGAAACGGAGCGGCGCATGGACGCGCCGCGACCCTTTTATTTTCTTTTGGGCCGTTTGCCTACGGCAAGGATCGTAACCGCCCTCGCGTCCGCGCCACGCGATACCGAACCCCAAGGGGTTCGGCGTGCTCGCGGACGTTCCGGCGGCTAACGCTATCGCTCGACCAAACGGTCCAAAAGAAAAAATTCAGGGACCGACAGGACATCAAGGAGCGACATCATGCAGCAGAACATCATCTGGACCAACGACACCGACCAGATCGACGCCATCATCGACGACTGGAAGCAGAAGGCGGCGCACCTCGCCACGGCCATGGCCGAAAACCCGAAAGAGACCATGGCGGACGCGACGTACGGTGTGGACGTCATCCTCGAAAAGGCATGGAAATACGTCGTGGGGGAGTGCGAACTGCCGGCCCCGCAGCGACTCGTCGAAGCCATCGAATCCATCGACGAATACGACGCGAACGTCCGTATCGCCGCGGACGACCTCAACACTGAATACCGTGCCGACGAGCGGGACAACCTGCGTCACCTCGAGCTCGCGCATCCCGTCATCATCCTCGGCAAGGCCGGACTCTGGAACGGCAGCCGCACCATCGCCAGCGTCGTGAGGTTCGACAACATCGGCGACATCATCTCCGACAGCCCATGGACCGGTATGGAATACGAGACCTGGAAGATCGACGGCCACGACGACCTGAGATACGTCGGCGTCCACCACGACGGGGTCAACACCTGCACCTTCCGCGAGCTCAAGACCGACGGGCACGGCGAAAAACCCATCGAAGAGAACGACCTGCGCGCCCTGCTCAGGGCGAGCCGCCCCCTCGGGCCACTGGTGCGAGAAGTCTACGGCATGCCCGCACCCGCGAAAAAACACGGAAACCGTTGAAAAAGACAAGCCACAACCGGAAAATATCACAATACTGTGATATAATGGGGGCTATCGGCAAGACATAGGCCAGCCGAAACCCCCAGAACGAAAGGGACAACAATGCTCGAAGCATTCAACGAACTCATGGCGGACCCTACATCCCGCGCCGAACTCGTCGGCGGACTGGTCGAAGTCCTCATCTTCATCATCCCCGCGGGAGCGTACGCGCTCTCATTCCGGATCCGAGCCTCTCTACGCCGCTTGCGCTACGGCACCGATCGTCCACGCGTCATCATCGGCCATGCGACCAACTCCTATTAGAGACGCATTCCGCCGACATGGCGGTCCGGAGGGAGTTCCGCCGACCTCCGGATTATTCCCTTGCAAACCGGTGGAATCAAAGGAGCCGCATTATGAGCGACATCGACGAAAATTCGGACCGCAGGCTGTCCGATACTTCCGAAAAGTACGAAGGAACGGAACATTACACGCTTGTCAAAACCAAAGACGGATGGCATGGCGACCCAGACGGTTACAGCTGGCAATGGTTCGACTTCCCCGACATCACATTCACCGATGACGGCGACTGCCATTTCGAACTGGAGGCCGAAGCCATCGACATGGCGGTCGAACTTGACACCTACCGGGAATTCCTCGCCATCCTCTCCAGAGAGATAGAAGAACTCCGCCAGCAAATCGACGGTTAGACAGGCAAGCCCGAATCCGCCCGCGGGACATCGCGGGCGGATGCCTCCGGCGGCCAGAGGACGGCTAACGTCCTCTGGACTCCACGCGCCGGGAACCGGTTCCCGGACCCAATAATGGCCAAACCGCGCCACGGAGGCCGCGGCCCGGCCGGAGGGAAATGGAGCGGCGCCCAGCGCGCCGCGACCCTTTTATTTTCTTTTGGGCCGTTTGCCTACGGCAAGGATCGTAACCGCCCTCGCGTCCGCGCCACGCGATACCGAACCCCAAGGGGTTCGGCGTGCTCGCGGACGTTCCGGCGGCTAACGCTATCGCTCGACCAAACGGTCCAAAAGAAAAAAATTCAGGGACCGGTTTCATCCAAGGAGACACGAACATGAACCACTGCGCATACGAACGGCAGTCCAAGCCGAGGAACATCGAAGTGAAGGGCCTGTACGGCAGGTGGGACGTCCAGCTTCACGCGACCGTGGACGGCGGTCGGGAATACTGGTGGGTCGAGAACGCCAACGGCATCGACGGCGAGGAAGGCTATTGGACCACCAGGAACGAGGCGGGGGAGTACGAATACTTCTGCGACGCCGGCTGGGGCGACGAGGCGAACGCCATCTGCCATCTCGAAGACGCCATCGACGACTGAAAAGAAAAACGTCCGGCCTCCATATCGGGTCGGACGCCCGTGAACATACGGAGCAAGAGAAACAGGAGCAGGAAAAATGTGCAACTACAAGCTGACCGTCACCCTTGAGAAGAGCGTCGACGTCGTGGACGGCGGCGGCTGGGTCACCGGCATGACGTGGCGCAAGGCCGTCATCCTCGAAGCCGGCGAACGCGCAAGCGTCCTCGCCCTGCGCGACCTGCTCAACCAATCCAAGCCCGCCATGGACGATCTCGGATACATGCTGTGGGACCGCTGCTACGGAATGTGCAACCGCCAGTGCTGGCAGTGGGAATTGGTTTCGGCGCACAGCACCTGCGTCAATGAAATCCTCCGCAAGGCCGGCATCGACTGGCCGGCGGACGGCATTCCCAGCATTGACAAGCCCATCATCACCATCAACCTCGCCATCAACTGACCTTCGGAAAGGAGAACGATGGACGCCGAACGAATCATGGAACGAGTGCGCAGACTGCTGGCGATAGCCAACGATCCCGCAGCGTCCGACAACGAGCAGCGCATAGCCCTCGAACAGGCCCAAAGGCTCATGGACCGGCACGCCATCGAGGAATGGCAGCTCGAAGAGGACCACGACGCAATCGAGATCATCCGCCGTATGATCCACCTGGAAGCCAACCCATGCAACTGGTACATGGCTGAACTCGCCAACATCGTCGCACTGGGAAACCGATGCCGGGCGTCATACGGATGGCGGCGGGCCGGGAACGGACGGAACGTCGTCTGCTCCATCAGCATTTACGGAGCCCGCTCCGACGTGGACAAGACCGAAGCCATCTGGACGGCTATGGAGACCAGCCGAGCTGCCATGTGGCGGGAACGGGCCAGGACGACACCACGCGCGAAAGCGAACGCGGCATGGAGGAACGGCTATTACCGCGGATTCCAGGAGGAGATCGCCCGCAGATACGCAATCCTCCGGCGGGAGATGGAATCGGATGGCGCCGGCAGGGACCTCGTCACCGTCCGCGGCAGCCAGGTCGAACAATGGGTCGAAAAACACGTCACCTTCAGCGACAGTCGGCCGAAACTCTCCAAGCCCACGGGATCCAGCCAGTCGGCCTACCGGCACGGACGACAGGACGGGGCACGCCAGGCCATCGGACTTAAGGAGACCGGCAAGGTCGCCGATTGGGCTCTGGAAAAGTAGGAAGACACCTGCAAAATATCACACATGTGTGATATACTTGGGGTATCGGCAGGGCATAGGCCAGCCGGTATCCCCACAGTGAAAGGGAAATCGCCCATGGATACGATTCGGGACTGACTCGCGCACGCCGCGCGGTCACGCGCCGCATATCCCTGATGGAGTCCCCTCTGACCGACGAAGAGCTTCTGCTGCTAGACGGCTGGAGCCCCACGCCCACGGCTCTGTGGCGTCTTAAGGCCAGAGGGAGTATTGACTGAAGCTCTAGCCTCGCATCGGTTCGACCGACTCCGAAAAATCGACTTCCATCGAAAAATCTTTGGTTCCATCCACTCCGGACGGAACCACAACCATGAAAGGAAACACAACAAAAATGTATTGGGAACGCTATATCGACCGTCGCAATCCGCGCCGCATCGAACCGCTCGACAAGCCGATCGACACATACATCATGCTTGACACGGAGACCACCGGCCTCCATCCCGAGGAGGGAGCCACGCTCATCGAGATCGGCGCCCTGTTCGTGCAACCCGGCAACGAGAACAGCAGGCCGAAGTTCGAGCAGTTGATCGACCCGCAGCATCCATTGACGGAATTCATCACGGGCCTCACCGGCATCACCGACCGCATGCTCCAGGGCATGCCGACCGCCGGCGCGGCGATGATGCGCTTCCACCAGTGGATCGACCATGTCTGGCCGGCGGGGGAGCCGTTGACCATCATCGCGCACAACGCTCAATTCGACGTCAGTTTCCTTGACGTGGCCGAACGTGTCTACGATCCGACCTCGCCAGTGTTCGACTGCAAGTGGGCGTGCACGAAGGAGATGAGCTGGGAGCTCAACCCGCAGAAGCGTCATCACCGCGTCGCGGACCTCATCGTCGACTACCACATCGGAGACGTCGAGGAACACCGTGCGCTGTCCGACGCGATCCAGGAGCAGATGCTCTACCAAGCGCTTTGCGCTGAGGCCACCAGGCGAGGGAAGTGGAATGAAAGGGAAGACTGACATGGTTGCACGAAGCCTAGCAGAGAACAATTATCCAGCGGAAGAAGGAGGGTTGAAATGAGCATCGTGGCAGACGAGGCGGAGGATTACGCAAACAGTCAGGACTACGACTGCTGCCAGATCATCGAAGGAGCATTCACCGTCGGCGACGCGATCATCGAAGCGTACGCCGCCGGACGACTCGCGCCTTCCACCGACGCCGGAGTCGAAGCAGCCGCCGATTTCTTCACCTCTCATCTGAGCATGCTCGGATCGGCGTCAAGCTTCATAGACACAGGCCGGGCGAAAGACCTCGCGCGCGGAATGCTCGACGCGGCGCGAAAAGCCATAAACCGCCCAGCAACAAGCCAAATTCAGAGAACAAGCATGGGACTGAGTGGGCACATGGAATATCGACATACGATGAAGTGAGAAGGATAAGCCCACCACATGGGCCGCAATTCGAAAGAAAGGACCAATCATGGCGACAATCAACCAGATTCCCATGACCCTCATGGGCAATCTCGTCTCCGATCTCGAACCCAAGCGCACGGCAGGCGGCAGGACCGTCGTCAACTTCCGCGTAGCCCAAACCAGCGTCACCGAGAAGAACGGCAAATGGGAGGACGGCGAGACCACGTTCATCCGCTGCGTAGCCTACGGCATCCTGGCGGACCATATGATCGCCTCCGGCATCCGCAAGGGCACCAGGGTCATAGTCAGCGGACGATACGTGCAACGCGACTGGCAGACCGAGACGGGGGAGAGGCGAAGCAGCTACGAGCTCAACGTGGACGATCTCGGCGCCTCCGTCCGTTACGCCACCGTCCAGATCACCAAGGCCACCGCCAACGCCGGCATGCAACACGCTCCGCTGGTCCAACCGCAACAGCAGACGGCCCAGCCAACGAATGATCCATGGCCCACTGCCACACAGGACCAGTTCGCCGAACCACAGGAGCCGGCCTTCTAGAAAATCCCGCAGATTCGAGCCCATGAAAAACTCATGGGCTCTCTTTTTCTTGGGAAGCAAACATGATGTGATCTTGTCATTATCGAAGTCCGAAAGGTCGGCAGAGGATCAAGCCCTGCTCATGTTCTGCGCCATCACACGCGGACAATGGTTCAACGACGGCAATAAACGTACCGCATTGATGGCAGCGAACCATGTGCTCATCAACGCGGGCATTGGCGTATTCGCCATAAGCCCGTCTCTGAAGCGTGATTTCACTAACAGGCTTCTTCGATATTACGAATCGGACGATCCCGCTCCGTTATGCGCATGGTTGAGAGATTATGCCATTGGCCGGCTGCCGGGAGGGCTCACCTCCGCGGAGTCGCGGAGACTTGAAACCGAACGGATCAAGTCGGGGCGACCTTCCATCGGACTCCCGATACCGAATCCGACTGCCATCACGGAAGACACGGACAATGACGTCCGGTCATCGATGGGCATGTAGAGAAACATGATTGGACCACCGGCCACGAATCCGATATCGGCATGCGGGCCACTGCTCCAATCACATGCCGAGCGGCCGGCAGCAGAATCGGAATGGCCCAAGGAAGCGCCATCGATGGACCCCGACCAACCGATATCGGAGCCAACGCATCGTCCCCGATATCGGACCGGAAAAGAAAAGGACCAGGACCATCCGGAACCATGGACCATATGGTCCATGACCTCAAACCCTTGGAATAAAGCCAAAGGCTCAATTGACCCAAATGAGCCGAACCGATATCGGCATGCGGATCACGTGCCGATATATCGGTCCAGAACCGAAATGGTCCCTTATGGACCATTGATCACAGGCCGTGTCCATAAGGCTTGAAAGACAAACCACCAGCCGATATCGGAGCCGGGGCATGACCTTCGATATCGGCTCAAGCCCACGCCAAACCGATAGGCCAGAATTGAGCCGGCGCATCCTGACCCGTATGGTCCAAACTGCGCGAAGAGAGAGCCGAGCCGATATCGAATCCTCGTTCCGGACTTCCCACCCCGGACCAGGATCATCCGGCTCATGATCGGCATGGTCCCGATATCGACGCGGCCATGTTTGCACGTGAGCGCAAAAGCACTTTTCGTACGAAAACAATGATAGGGGAAAACGAACACAGAGAAGAAAGAATTCAAGAAAGAAAAACCAAAACGAAAAAAGATAGAAGAAAGACCATACAAGAAGAAACAAGAAAAAAGACAACAACAAAAAAGAAGAAAGAACCACAACCAAGACAAAAAGACAGAAGAAACCAAAACAGACCCCAAAACAAAAACTATAAGCATAAAAAAGAAACCACGCGCGTCTTGCACCCGGCTTCGCGGCTGACGCCTGAAAACGGCGGAATACCGCCGTTTTATGGGTGCTGTTAATTCGCTGTCGGGGTTTTGACCCGATATCGGCGAATTAAGAGCGTGGAGAATGTGGGTTGGGTATGGAAAAGGCAGTGAAATATCCCCGTTGCCCGGTGTGCGGGAAGTTGGTCAACCAGAAAAGCGAGGTCTGTCAGAGGACCACGGAGGCGGGAAGGAAGGGCGAGTATCGGCGGTGGCATAGGAAATGTGCCAAGGCTTATTCGAAACGCAAGATTCGGATGGAAAAGACTGACGAGTGTCGGCGTATCGAGAAGGAGCGGGATGATCGTCTGCTGCAGGCGTGGCTCGACCGGCGGGACGCCTTGGAATCTTTGGGTCGTGAGATCGCCGACTACAACGAGATCGCTCCCGGGCATGACAGGGCGGTGGTCGAAATGGTCTATCAGATTACCCGTCAGGCGATATTGATGTTCCAGATCAGTCCGATGATCCCCATCGATTACGGGGACGATTTCCGTTGGCTGTCCGCCGAGATCGGTTCGGACGGGATGAATCTGATAGCCGACAGCGTCCACTGGAACGGCGTGAGACGGTGGAACGACGATCCGGACGTGAGTCCGGAAGGCAGAGCGCCACGCACGTTCATGGGACGCATTGACGAACCGGGCGAACGACTCGAGGACGAATACACGGGCGACCTGGACCACAAGGAGACGACGGTCACCTATGAGACCGCGTTGAAGCATATCTGGCGCGAGGACAACATCGCGGGAGGCCGATGGGCCGACGATCGCGGTCCGTGGACATACAAGTGAGGATCGGTCATGGGAAAGAAGGAAGACCGGCAGCTCATCGGACTGCGCATGCGGGCTTCAGAGATCAAACGCAGACGGCACGAACTGGACGAGAGATACGGGCTGATCGATGGAATATGTCCCATCTGCGGCAAACTGATCCGCAAGCCCAAACGAGGACCGACCGCACGGTTCTGCAGCAGGTCGTGCCGAGCGGCGTATGCCCGGCGGAAACAGGACGCGATCGATTTCAAAAAGAACAAGTCGGCGGAACTGGCCTTGGACCAGTTGAACAGGCAAGGCGGGGACTATCGGAAAAGGGCCGACGGGAAACGAGAATCCACCCTGAACGCGCACAAGGAAATCAAAAGCGCCAGGAAAACCAGTCGGTTCTCATGCATGTTCCAACTGAAAACCATTCTGAGCTATAAGCCGGAACTCATCGGACAGGCGACGGCGAACGGATACATCGCGAACCTCATGCGCGCTATTGACCAGTACGGCTCGCAGGGTGATGCGGAACGCCTGCTCAGGCATCTCGGATACACGGGGCCGATACCCACCGGAGACAAGTGAACAAACCATGTCAATGAACCTCACCAAACTCAGCAACGCCGAATACCCGCTCCGTGACGCGCGGGAGGCGATCGATGGCGACAACGCGTTGAACCCTGCCGACCCAACGGCATACTATACGGCAACAGGCAACCCGCCAGGCTATTGGATCGGCAAAGGAGCCGAGCTCGTCGGCGGCAAGGTCGGCACCACGGCATCCAGCAAAACCGTGCGCGAGCTCATCAACGAACGACGCAACCCGTCCAACGGCCAATACCTCGGCGACGTGAAACTGGTCGAGGGAGACAACGGCGAAGCTCCGGTCGCCGGATTCGACTTGACCACACGACAGCCGAAAAGCATCAGCATCCTCTGGGCATTCGGCGATAAAGAGACCCGTGACGGAATCGACGAATGCATGCGCAGGGCCACGGAAATGACCATCGAATATTTCGAAAAGGAATACGCGACCACGCGCGCGGGCCAGGGCGGCGTCGCCAGCGTATCGGCCGACGGGGTGGCCGGCTTCGTGTTCGACCATTACGACAGTCGCGACGGCGACCCGCAGCCACACGAGCACGTCGTCCTCAGCAACCGCGTGCGCCGTTCGTCCGACAAGGTCTGGACCGCGTTGGACGGACGGAAGATCTACGCAAGCCTGGTCGAGATCAGCGAAGTGCATGAGAACCTGCTCCAGGACCTGCTCACAGAACGGTTCGGTTGGTCGTGGACCCTCAGACAGGACACCGGCACCAAAGCCGTGGTCAACGAGGTCGAGGGAGTGCCGCAGGAACTCATCGACGCCTTCAGCGGACGTCACGCGGAAATAGCCAAACTGGTCGAAGAGAAAATCAAAGAAGAGGAACGGCAGACAGGCAAGGAAGTCGGTCCGAAACGCAAGGCGCAAATCGATCTCGAAGTGTGGAGGAACACGCGCAAAGCCAAACCGGCAGTCCAACCATCCCTGCAAGCCAAACGCGAACACTGGTACCGCAAGCTCGGCGAAGTCGCACCGGATATCCAACTCGACCAGATGATGAAGGACGTGAACTCGCATAAAAGCAGTCTCATGCATGTGGACGCCGAATGCGAGGAAGACGTGGCCAGACTCCTGCTCGGCCAGCTCGCCGACCTCACCCAACTCGCCGGAGGCGGCGAGGAATACCTCGACCGGCAGGCCCAGGCCACAATCCAGGCCACGACCCACGCGCACACCACATGGACCCGCAGCAATGTGAGGGCCGAAGCCCAACGCCTGCTCCGAGGCGTGCGCATAGACCCCAAGCAGCGGATCATCGTCGCGAACAAGATCGCCGACAGGGCGCTCGGCCAATGCGTCAAACTCACACCCGACCGGTACAAGCTGCCGGAAGACATGATGGATGATCTGAGCCTCGCCACGCACCAGGGCCGAAGCGTGTTCGACGACGCGGACCTCGACAAATACACGACCAAGGACGTGCTTCAGGCCGAACAGTACATGATCGAAGGATTCAACAAGACCGCCAATGTCGGCTACGCGCATGGCGAAGGCGAGAAATGGCTCGACCGGTGGAACGAAAGGAAACAAGCCCAAGGCGGCTATCCGCTGGCAGAGGACCAGAAAAAAGCGGCCGCGTACGCGTTGGAGAATCCACGACTGGTCAGCAGCATCATCGGACCGGCCGGCACGGGAAAAACCACGACCATGAAGGCCGTGGCCGAGGCATGGCAGGCACGGTACGGCGCGGGAAGCGTCCTCGGCCTCGCTACCAGCCACAAGGCCGTGGAAGAACTACGCAACAGCATCGGCTGCGACAGCAAGACCATCGCCATGCTGATGGCCCTCAACGATCCCGAACGGATCAAAGCCGAGATCCAACAGGAAGGCAGACTCCAACAACAGTTGAGGAACGCGTCCAACCCGTTGGAACGACTGCTCGCCCGCATCAACATCACTGCCAACCATGTCACGGACTCGTCGAACACGATCAAACCCAACCAGCTGATCATCGTGGACGAGGCCGGCATGGTCGACAGCAGAAACCTGCAATGGATAACCAGGCTCGCAGAAATGCGTGGCGCGAAGGTCCTTCTCACCGGTGATCCGAAACAGCTCGACTCCGTATCCGGCGCGGGCGGCATGCTCGGCTACGCGGACCGGCATGACCAGTGCGCGAGACTGTCAAGCATATGGCGTTTCACCGCCAAAGCGGAGAAATGGGCCAACGATCCGGAAGGAGCCGCGTCCCGCCGCAGGTGGGAAGGTGAACCGGAAGCGACCCTACGGCTACGCGACGGCGGCGACCGGTTGGACGAAGCGAGCGTCAACCAGTGCCGGCAGCTCGTGGACGAATATCTGGCGCATGACCGCATCCACTGGGGCGAGGACGCGGACGTGGAGGAAGACGCGTACCAGATGTGCATCAAATGGCAGTCGATGGGCAAGTCGACATTGCTGATCGCCGGAACGAACGCGCAGGTACGCGACATCAACAAACGGTTCATCCTCGAACGGCGCGCGCAAGGCAAAAGCGAAAGCGACCCGGACAAACTGTTCCAACTGCGCGATGGGCTCGACGTGGGATCCGGAGACCAGATCGTCTGCCGAGACAACATGAAGGACATACACGGCCAGAACGGACGATCGCTCGAAAACGGCATGACGTTCAGGGTCATCTCCACCGGCAAGTCCGGCGCACGATGCGTGAACCTCTCCGATAACACCGTCTGGAACATTCCAAAGGAGGTCCTGCGGAAGGCTTGCGAGGCGGGCTACGCTGCCACCGTCCACCGCAGCCAGGGCATGACCGTGGACCGGTGCGCCGCCCTGTTTCCATCTGACTCGAACTCGGCGTGCAATCTGCAGTACGTGGCCGGCACGCGTGGCAAGGAGGAAAACCATTTCCTGTTCGGATGCAAAAGCGAAGAGGACCGTCATATCGACCACATGCTCACCGGCGCGGAAGAAGACCCGAGGAAAATCGCCATGAGCCGCATGCTCGACTCGCTATTGACCCACACGGAGACCATGACCGCGACCGAAACCATGGAACAGGAATACAAGGACCGGTACGATCTGAAACGGCTGCTCCGCGAACACGATTACGCGGCCGGCCTCATCGCCGGCCCCCACCTGCTCGCCATGCTCGGCAAGACGCATGACGCGAGGACCGTGGACAAGATCAAACGCAGTCCAAGCTTCGAATGGCTCCGTGGAGTCTGGTCCCGCGCCTACATGACCGACCCGAAGCGCGCCACCGCCATCATCAGACAAAGCCTTGAGAAGAAGCCACGCAGGCTCACGGCGGAGAAGGCCGAACATGCCGCCATCCACGCGGCACGCGGCATGATGCCCGCGGCCGGCACGGAAACAGGCGGCACGTTCACGCTCGACATGGACGCGCCATCCGACATGATCGAAACGGTCCGGCACATGATGGACGAGACCGGCATCCCATACCATGAGGAACCATCCCTGGACCCCGGCCGCAGCCGGTTCAGCATGGACGAGCGGTACACGCCGGCGGTCAAGGCCATGCTTGACGCGCATATACAGGCCCGGGACGATATCGACCAGTCCATGTTCCCCGAATGGGAAGCGTTGCGCAAAACCGCACGCGGGATCATCAACGACGATCCGGACCTGAAAAAGAAAAACCGGCCCGTGGAACCCGACTGGGCGGCGACCATAGCGGGACGATTGAACGCCAACCTGTTGGACCGGGTCAACGGTAGCGTGCACGACGATTGGGTGGGTGGCATCCTGCCTCCCATACGCTCCCGCAAGCATGACGCGGCCCTCGACCTGGTGCGGCAGAACGAACGGCTCATCGAAACCAGGATCGACAGCCTCGAACAGGAGGCGCGCCGAACCAAGCAGGCATGGGTCGGCCAGGTACTCGCCGCGGCCGGGGACTCCGACAAGCGTCTCCTGCGCGACGTCGTCGTCTACCGCGCCATGTGGAGTGTGGAGGACGCCGACAATCCGCTAGGGGAGAGGCCTCCTGCGGAAAGCGGCAGACAGGAACAGCATTGGGCCAACCTCAACGGCCGCATCAACCACACCTTCACCACGGTCAAGACCACGAAAACGCAACGCATGCAGGCATACCAGCCGATACAGGCCCAGCCGCACGTGGAACAGACGACACTGGAAACCGGTCACGAAAGGACAACGACATGGCATACACCATTCCAGGATTCCTCAAAACCCTCACAGAATGGCTTGTCTCAGTAAGCCGATGGTTCGATGGCTGGGACATCACAATACTGGTGCCGGCGCTCATCATCCTCACGGTGATCGCCGGCGTGACCGGCCGCGCGGCCACCGGGCCGAGACTCTGGATGCAACTCGTCTGGGGAACGGTGACCGTCATCCTCGGTCTGATCGAAGTCGCCATCATCTGGACCGTCATCGCCCGTTACCTGCCGGTCGCGGACATGGGCACGCTCATCCAGAACATGCTACAACGCAAGCCGCTGCTCGTTACCGAGTAAGCGGAGGAACGGTCCCGCTCGAAGAGGCTGTGGGGTTGGAGGAACTCGGAGTGAAGGTTCCAACGCTCACGCTAACCATGGAATAACCTTTTTATGTGTTGCAGCAATATGTGCTGCAACACATAAAAACAGTCCTGATTGAAGAATCAAACCAATCCACACGAATCAGGAAGAACTGTTCGCAGTTCCTCCAATCCAATAGGCGAATAGATTCATTAGACTTTCCCATCGAGTCCAAATCTGCCGGTCTGGATGATTCCGTTTTTCATAACCTCATACTGTTCCGCGAAGCATAGTAATAATGCATTGATATTTTGCGGCATGCGGAGTTCTTTTGGCTCACTTTCCTCGTCTTTGCTAAGAAGTGTGCCACTGTATCCCGCATCGCATTCTGGACGGTCGAGATGCACCGCCATCATCTGGACCATGGGACCGCCGTGCGGACTTTCCAGTTCCTGCAAAAAGGCTTTCTCGACATGAACGATGATATCGGCTAACAGGGAAGTGCCGGTTGAGGCACTGCTAACCTCTCCCGTTCTTCACGGCGAGCAAGAAGTCTTTTGGGAGAGCCGAAACCGGCGGGGTGGTCTCATTTCCATCCCCCGACCAAGCATTGGGTCGGTGGATTGTCGTTTATGGGACTCCCTAGAATATAAACAATCTAAACATATATAAAACATTATATGCTTCTATAAAGCTCTATAAAACAGTATAGATGAATCATGCTTGAGTCTTTCCGACTTTTGTTGTACCATTTTCTGTACATGTAATTGTCGTTGAAGGAGGATGGCATGGTCACGGCGGTCGCGTACACCAATTTCCGCAAGGATTTGAAATCATATCTACGTCGCGTGAACGATGACGCGGATATGCTTCTGATCACCAACAAGGATCCGAGGGACAACGTGGTGGTGATGAGCGCCGACGATTACGATTCGCTTATGGAGACATTGCGCGTTTACCAGAATCCCGGATTGTTCGATAAAGTCCGCCGTGGCATGGCACAGGTACGCTCAGGTTCCACCGATTCACATGATCTGGTCGGAGAGTGATAATGCTGCGTTGGACTGATGACGCGTGGAACGATTACCTGTATTGGCAGGTTCAGGATAAGAAAACCCTCAAGCGGGTCAACGCGCTGATACGTGATGCGATGCGTTCTCCATTCGCGGGTCTCGGCAAGCCAGAGCCGCTCAAATGGGAACTGCAGGGTGCGTGGAGCCGCCGCATCGATTCCGCAAACCGCCTGGTATACATGATTGAGGACGGCGACTTGTGCATTCTGTCCGTCCGTGACCACTATTGAGAACGCGGTGGCTCTGGTCTCGGCAAGCTTGGCGTAAGACTCCGCTCGATAAGACTGTGGGGTTGGAGGAACTTGGCATGGAGGTTCCGACGCTCGTGTTGACCATGGACTGATCTTTTTATGCGTTGTGGCAGTGTAATCCACAACACATAAAAAGATCAGTCCACCATATGTTGTCCGCTTTTGCTTGACTTCCTAGTTTAATTGAGTTCGTGAGTTGCTATGCCGGCAGATGTCTCATTATCCACTGATGGATCGGGCTCTGGTAAAGGATCGCTCTGCGTACTTTGGACGGCAAAATAAGAATCTCGCAGGTTTTCCAATTCTATAGGTGAATTGAAAAGAGCCTTTTCCATAAAACGACGAAGAGGAGCCGGATCCTTGAAGTCGGGGTCGAAAGTATTGTCAAGTACAAGAGCGTCTCGGAAATATTGGGCGTTGGACGCGAAAGGCTCATTGCCGATTATGAATCCAAGCTGTCTGAGGTACAGTATCGCGAATACAGCAGTCGTTCGAGTGTTTCCTTCACGGAATGGATGAATTTGCCATACTCCAGAAATGAATCCAAATGCAGAGGAAGCGATTTCATGCCTGCCGATTTGGGGATACTTGGCCTGTCGTCCTTTTTCTTGACCGAAATCATAATCCAGCATCTCTCCAATCAGATGGAAGGGAGCGTAAGAAACTGAATCTCCTTGAAGAACTGGCTCCTTTTTGGTCAGATTGACCTGCCTCCACTGTCCAACCCAATCATTTTTGAATACGCCGTCAAAAAGATGACGATGAATCTGCCTGAGCATCGGGGGAGCGAAGACGAATGATTCAGTCTGGAGGAGGGAACTGATTCTGGTGGATACGATGTCAGCTTCAAAATGCTCCGCCTCTTCACTATCCGCGGAATGGTATTCACGTAGACGATGCTCGACTTCGGCATAGGAGGCTTTTCCCGAAATCTGCTCCTTGGACTGTTCTATAGCGTAGTCTGACGGGGTAAGTCCGTCCGCGGCCTGCAGGCCAAAGCCAATGTCCCAAGCGTTGGAGCGAGTCGCCGGGGTTCCCTCATCGGTTGATACATAATATACGTCTTCAGGCAGCAAACCAGAGTCCTTTCATGCCAGGCAGGTGAAATCGTCTGTCGAACAATTCGAGTATATCCCCAGTATCTAGTGATTATTTGACCCTTCTTTGGTCCGATCATCCTGTTCAATGGCGTGGTAGATATCCACCGCCGTCATGCCCTTGAGCTGCCCGTGAGGAAATTCTCCCGCGAAACTGAGCAAGGACGTGAACGGGACGTCAAGGACGTCGCAAATCAGAATTGCCTCATCGATAGTCATCTTTCGCTCATGGGAGACAAGCCTGCGCAAACTGTGGTATGGCAGGCCGCAATCGGGATGCCTGTCGTGGATCAAGGCCAGAAATCCATTTACATTGAGGTGTCTGTCCTTCAGGATCTTTCTCACATTGTCCATGGCTATGCAGGTGATCGAAAGAGAAGGTGGTGAAGAAGTGCGCATACGGTGATCTACTTCCTTTTCCTGTTCAGATCGTCGAACGACAATCCGATGCCATACTGCCGGTCCGGCACGAGACGCGCGTCGAACGTCTTGCCGGCCTTCGACTTCAGGCCGGACACCTTCGGACGTTTGCCCTCCAACGTGCGGCGGACCATGCTATCGGTCAGCTTCTTGCCGAACTTCTCCGCGAAGATCTTGTAGCCGCAACCCTCGCCGAGCTTCCAGGCACCGGCATCATCCCTCACGCTCTTGTTCGACGAACACTGCCAGACGCTCCCGGTCTTGACCACGGGTTTGCCGCAACGCGGGCAGGGTCCGAACGACTCACGTTCGCCGGCCTGCTGCGCCAACTGTCGCAGGCTGTCCCGCTGGGTCATCTCCATAACACGGCCGGGCATCGCCGCGCAGGCCGTGCGGATCTCGGTCAGAAAGACCGTCTCGTCGCCCCTGCCATGTTCGATGTCGGCAAGGCTCTGCTCCCATTGCGCGGTGAGCTTCACATCCTTCAACTCGTCGATGGCGACGCCGACGAGCATCCGTCCGGCGGTGGTGCTGCGTATCTGCTTGCCCTTACGCTGCAGGTAGCCGCTTTTGACCAGGCTCTCGAGTATGCCGGCACGGGTCGCGGGCGTGCCGATGCCTCCCGAATGGCTCGTGTCGTCATCCAGGGCGGCTTTCAGATCGCTGTCCGCGACGAAACGGCTCGCATGCTCCATGGCGGACAGCAGTGTGGCCTCCGTGAACGGTTTCGGCGGTGCGGACACGCCCTCGGCGAGGGAAGGTGAGCCGGACTGGGAGAGAGGTCCCTTCCCGAGGGAGTCCGGTATCCGATTCGCGGGCTTCTTCTCCGCGCCGTCCGTTTTCGACGTGTGCTCGATGGCGGTCCAACCCGCATCGACCGTCACATCGTTCGATGCGGACAGCGGAACCCGTTCCGTGGAACCATCGGCATGACGTTCATCCAATGCCGCATCGACTTTCACCGTGTCGTGGACACGGTCCGTGGCGCAGGCGGCCCACATGCGCGTCAGGATCACGGTCATGACCTTGCGTTCCATGTCCGTCAGGTCATGCTGGAACACGTCGTATGTGAGACGCCGCGTCGGAAGGATTGCGGTATGACCTTGGACCTTGTCGTCCGCGACGCACCGCATCGGATCGAAGCCGCCGGCGGAATACAGGTCGTGGATCGCGTCGACGGGCTTCTGGTCCAGGAAACCCAACGCGTATTTCGGCTGCAGCAGTTCCTTCAACCCGTCCACGTCATCATGGGTGACGTATTTGGAATCGGTGCGGGGATAGGTCGCTACCTTCATCTCGTACAAGTGCTGCAGACAGTCCAGCGTCTGCTCGGCGGTCAGCCCGTGCCGGTCGCTCATGGCCTTCTGCAATCCGGTCAGGTCGAACAGGGTCGGCGGCTTCGCATGCTCGCGACGCCGTTTCACCTCCAGAACATCGACGGCCAGTCCCTTGGCGTCGGCCAGCACGCGGTCGGCCGACGCCCGGTCCTCGATCTTCCCGCTTTCAAGCGTCCACCCGTCCATCGGCACGATGAGTCGCCAGAACGGAGTCGGCTTGTGTGATTCGATGGCGAGATCACGTTGGACGACCATGTTCAGCGTGGGTGTGCGCACTCGTCCGAGCGACAGACTGCGATGCCAGGCGAGCGTATGGGCGCGTGACGCGTTCATGCCGACCAGCCAGTCGGCTTTCGCCCTGGCGTCCGCCGCGTCGGCCAGACCATCGTAATCGGATTCCGGACGCATCCTTTTCCACGCGTCGCGGATCGCCTGCTCGTCCAATGACGCGACCCACAGGCGCAGTGAAGGTTTGGAGACCTTCGAGGCCATGAGGATACGTCGGAATATGGCCTCGCCCTCACGGTCCGGATCGCACGCGTTGACCAGCTCGGTCACCTTGTCGGAACGAAGCAGTTCGGAGAGGGAACGGTATCGTTGCACCGCGCCCTTCGCACCGCTCAAACGCCAACGCCATGATTTCGGATCGATGGGAAGGGACTCCATCGTCCACTTACGCGCTGACCAAGGCATGTCCGTGTATTCCTCCGGATCCGACAATTCCACCAGATGGCCCTGCGCCCATGAGATGAGCGTCTCTCCGGCCGAAACATACCCATCGCCCTGTCTCACATCACCCAACGCCTGCGCGATGGCGAAAGCCACGGAACGTTTCTCAGCGATCACAAGACGCACTTCAATTCCTTCCCGATATCGAATGGTGCGTCCCTTCCACACGCATCCCAACCGATATCGGTTTTTCATCCTCGAAAAAATATCGGCGGCGAAAAAACCGGGGGCATGTGAACGGGAGGAAGACGGGATGGGCCCGTCGGAAAGGAAACCATCATGGTCGACGTAAGCCAACGGTCGGAACTGTCCCTCCTGGACCACGACGCTCTCGCACGCGCCGTCGGGAGCATCCTCGACCGGCATGAGGAGATCCAGGACTGGACCATCCTCTACACGCAACGGGAACTCGGCATGAGATATCCGGGCATCGACTTCTCCACCGCGTCCACACTCGCGAAGATCGCCACCGATCCCGGACTGTCCAAGGAATTCGACCAATCACTCACCGCCGACGCCATCGAACGCATGCGGGCCGTCCCACTGCCGGACCGTCCGGAACGACGGTCGGACGCTGGGCTTCCCATGCCGGATCCCGGCATCGACCCGAACTCCGGCAACGGTCCCATGGGTCCCGGAATCGGAATGTGACGGAAAGGAGACGAACATGGAAAACCCGACCTTGGAACAGATGGAAGCATGGCGCGACCAGGCGACCGAACGGTTATCGCTCTTCGCACGAAGCAACGCCATCGAAGAGCCGATCGGAATCGGCGAGGAATGCTACCAGCTCGGAGAGGACTGCTACAAGCCCGACAGGTACGACCAATTCCGCTGGGTCACCGAAGACCAGTTCGACTCGGTCCTCCCACCGGGAATCGAACACGACCGGTACATCGCCATGACGAACATGACCGGCTTCGACGACGAGATCAAGGAATGGTCCGCGAACTGGAACGACCCCGGATACTGGCATGATGCCGCGGCCGATGCCTTATGGTCCAGCAACGACGGCGCCTATTGGACCACCCGCGACGAAGACCCGTCGGACGCCGTCATGGCGCGCGCCACCGCCGCATCGCAGATCGCCCTTGAACTGGACGCCGATAATCTCATCGAACGCACGCCGGAGAACATCGGACTGCTGCACGACATCGTCGATACCGTCCACGGCATGGACCCGGAAAGCGACCTCGGATACTACCGCGCCTACCCGTCCGAAACCGCCCGCGAAACCGTCGGAGAGCATCTCATCGATGGCGAGATCGCGGAGAAAACCATGTACGGCGGATGGAACCCCGACAGGGACCGGTATCTGAGGGTCAACAAGGACGGCGACTGGGTCGGCATGGACCAGACCACCGCGGACCGGCTCGTATGGGACAACCGTACGCCGATCCTGGAAAGCGTCGGCGCATACGCGGACGACATGCCGGCCGACCTCACTGACCGCGTCTGCGTAATGGACGAACGATCCTCCGCCGCACGCGTGAAAGCGCCGGACCCGTGGACCGGCGTCGACCCGGACGCCTTGTTCCAAGCCAGCGGGCCGACCATTCCCGATCCGGATCCCGGCATCGACCCGAACTCCGGCAACGGTCCCATGGGTCCCGGAATCGGAATGTGAGAACCAACCATGTCATCCATCGATATGGAACGGTTCCGCGAGGACATCAACCGGTATCGGAACAAAACCGGCATGCCTTGGGCCGCATTGGCCGAAAAAGCAGGCGTGAGCCCGGCGATGTTCACCCGCATCAAAAAAGGCTCAGCCGTCACCCTCGAGGCATTCGCGCAACTGTGCTCCTCATTCCAACTCAATCCCATCGACTACATGCCGGAACTCCAAACAAAACCAACGAAGGAACAACCAATGGAAGACGTGAAAAGACTCAGCATCGACGGCAAGGACTTCACCATCGAGGACGTGGAACTGCGGTCCGGCCCGGCCTGGGCGAACGGTCCGAGACGCGCCGACGCGGAACTGCCCGACGGGCAGGTCCTCGGCAGCATCGTGGCATCGGACGGCGAATGGCTCTGGCGTCTCGCCGGAGAGAAATGGAACCATACGGAACCGGCCGAAGGCCCCATCGCCGAATACATCGGCCATGAACCGAACCGCCTCTCGGCCATCAGAAGCCTATTGCAGGCCATCGAGGACCGGTATTCCGCCACAGCGGCCGACGACCCATGGGCATCCATGCCGGATGCTCACTCCACCACCACCATGCCGGATGCCGTCAGCCAGACCCAACCGGCACAGGTCGGGGATCCCTGGGCTTCGGCCTTCCCGGACGCGAACGCCCTGCCCGACCCGGATCCAGGCATCGACCAAGGCGCCATGCCAGCCACCGGACCCGGGATCGGAATGTGAAAGGAGACGGACATCATGCGTGACGACAAGACCGGAACGGACGAGGAACTGAACACACCCGACACGGCGAGAACCATTCCAACACGAAGGAGGAAGGAACCCGAGCCTCCGGCGACGGACGAGTGGCGTCCACCCGCATCGCTGAACCCCTGGGCGCGCGCGTTCGACGGCGACAGCCTGCCGGACGAACCGTACATGGGAAGCAACAAAAAACCGAAACAACTCTCCGACATGCTCCCGTACCCGAATCCGGCATCGGCCGACACGGCGGACGACAAGCCACGCCCCACATTGGAAGGCATGCGGTGAGCCGAATGGAAGGAACAGCCACAATGATCGACGAAAACACCAGCCGGCAGGTCGAAGAACTCTACCGCTCCGACGATTGGGCCGAACTGCGTTGGGCGCGCGAACATTCCACCCCACAGCAGATCGCACGGCATCTGCTCGACCCGCAATGGCGGAACCGCGACTACAACGCGTTGGACGAACTCGTGGAAATGACCCACGATGCGGACCTTTCCAGCCTCGACGAGGACGATCTGGAAACCCTCGCGGCCAGCGGACTGCCGGAACTCCGCCAGGCGGTCATCCGCTATGCCGGCACGCCGGCACGTCTGCTCGAGGACATGGCCCGCACCGAAAGCAACACGAGACTGCTGCAGATGCTCGTCGAATCAGGCAAACTCAGCCAGAACGCCATCGACCTGTGCTGCTGGAACCAGACGGACAGCCGACTGGCGGCAAGCATGCTGCCGAAAGCCTCGGACGACCTGCTCCACCGTCTCAGCGGCCGCGACTGGTGGCCATCCAGGAAGAACGCCGTCGAATCCGGCAGGCTCGACCGCAAGGACCTGGACGACATGATCAAAACGGAGAACCACCCGGACGTGGTCTCCGCCCTGATCGGCACAGGCGAATTCGACATGGACAGCGAAGCCGAAGCCATCAGACGGGTCATCACCTCACCCGGGCTTCTCACGACATACACCAATCCGATGAACCGCAGATACAGCCTCGACCTGCCCCGGCGGGAAGTCGTCCGACAGGCCGCGAGAACCATGCTGGAGCACGCTCCCGTGGGAATGATCCTCAGCATGCCCGACGACGATGATGAGAACTGGCGCACGCTCATCGACACGGCGGCGACGGAATACGCCGGGGAACTCGGCAAGGACATGCTTGGCCTCATCGCCCAGTCGGAAGGCAACACCCAGGCACGGACCATCCTCGCCGGACGGGGATTTCCGAAAGCCGCGGCATCCAACGCGGAACGGACCCTGGCGGCATCTCCCGGAGCGGACGGAACCTACGGGTTCAACCTGCGGCTGCTCGGACGCCTCAAGGACGACGTCGACTATTTCCTCGGCCCATCACATGCGGATAAATACCTATGGGCCGGCAGCGTGGACGCGCAGATCGCGAAACTCCGCGAGATCGACGGGACAATCAGGCCGGAAGACCGTCCCGAATGGTTCACCACGGAGTGGATCGACCAAGCCGAACGGGAGATGAAAGACCCGTCCGACAATACGGGAACAGCCCTTGACGCCGCATTGTCAGGCCAATACGCGGCGTTCGAGAATGCGGTCATCGGCTACATCGACGCGCACGACACGGACGCGGGAACCAGCGAGAACGGCGCGAGCCAGTTCGCCGGATACGAGGTGGCCGCACGCGACGCGAACGGAACGCCCATGGCCTACCGGCTCGACTGGTTCGACGATGAAGGCATGGTCCACGAGGGGCCGGAGGCCACGGAAACGGAACTCAGGAGTCTCCGCGAAGGCATCTTCGACAGTCCGGACTCATGGGACTCCTTCAACACGGCGACGGACACGCCCGATACGACCGCCGCCGATACTTCCGGAACGGCCGGCACGAAGCCCGGACATGAGACGGGCCACGGTCCGCAGATCGTCTTCACGTCACTGGCCGGCGGACATGGCATGCCGGAAGGAACGGTGGAACTGCTGTCCGACGACGCCGCCCGACAGGTCTCGGACATCCTCGACGCCGGAGGAACCAGTGGAGGACGGCCGGAACGGGCAGCCGGACAAGACCGGGAACGACGCCGCGAGAACATCGACAGACTGCTGGACGTACTGCCCGTCACCATGGTCACGAAAGACGGAAACCACCAGGTGACGGCCGAAGAGGTCATGGCCATGGCCGACCGGACGGAACATGCCGCGGACATGGCCGAGGAGCCGGAGACGGCCGCCGCATCATCCACGGATACGCCGGCGGAACCATTCGACTGGAACGGCGTGGATGGTCTCGAATCCGGCATCCGGGACTGGTACTCCCACGAATTCCCGGACGATCCGGAAGGAGGCCGCATCGACCCGCGGACCACGTTCCGCGAGGCCGTCGAATCGTTCCCCATGGGAGACGGCCACGATTTCTACGCGGTCACCGGAGCGGTGGACTCCATCGTGCGCGAACGCGTGTTCGAGGAACTGTCCAAGCGGCTCGACTGCGGATACGGGACGGTCTACGACGCATGGCTCCACCATACGGGCCTCGACCCGGACCTTTTGGGCACGAAAAGCACGCACATGCGCCACGACATCGAGGATATGCTCGGCGCCAGCGCCGGATCGTACGCCACGGTGGACGCCATCGCCGACCATATGGCCGCGGACCGGCATCTGAGGTCCATCATCCGCGAGGCAGACAGATCGACTGCCATCGGCAGCCGTGATTTCGAAAAGGGCCTCGGATCCGCCGTCGCCGACCATCCGCGAATCGGACGTCTTATGGACGACGACCGTTTCAAGGACCTCATCTACGACATGGTCCACGACGGACGCAGATTCTCCACGCCAGTACAGGACGATGCCATCGTATCCGGCGCGGACGCCCCCGCGGCCGAAGCGGGGACACAATCCGAAGCCGGGGAGGGGAGAGACCTGCCCGACAGCGGCGACGGGCTGGCGTCGGAGAACGTCGCGGAAGCTCCGGAACCGGTGGTCGCGGCCACCATCGAAGCGGAACAACTCGCCTTCGATTTCGACGACATGCCGTCCGGACTTGACTCCCGGCAGAATCGGGGGGAAAATTATAGCCAAACGAAATTAGGCACGGTGTCTAATTCGGACTCTTCCCATGAAACGGAAGAAAACGATGCGAAGAAGGAGACGACCCGAAATGACGAACATCACGCATTGCCCGTACACCGGGATCAAGAAGATGAGGTACCTGTTCATGGCGGAGCACATGCCGGAACAGCTCAAGGAGCTCCAACGCCAGGGGATGCCGGCGATGGACGCCTACATGGACGAGATGATGAAGAGGTTCGGCCGCGTGAGGACCGAGTACATCAACCATTGGGACAAGACGCACCAACACCTCAAGAAGCCGGGCAACTGGGATCCGTGGCTCAAGGGACTCAAGATGGCGGAACTGGAAAGCGAGGAAGTGGCCATCAGGGAAGTGGTCGAAGCCCTCTGAGGGGAACCGACCGCGGACTGCTCGACCCGGACCGGCAGACCGCGGGATCCAATCTCGAACGCGCGAGGGCGAACGTCCACGCCATCGAGGTGCTGCGCGACCTCGACGAAAGCGGCAGAGAACCCACCGACGACGACATCCGCGCCCTCGCCGCGTACGCGGGCTGGGGCGGAGCCCAGGAGGCGTTTCAGGAGGACACCACCAGCCAGCCGTGGCTTGAGGTCAACGGCCGGCTGCGCGAACTGCTCAGCGACGAGGAATACGCCGACGCGCGCAGCAGCACGCTCACCGCGTTCTACACTCCACGGCCGTTGATCGACGCGATCTGGAACACGTTGGGCAAGGCCGGGTTCGGCCGGGATCCGAAGCATCCCGACATGGTCCTGGAACCCGGCTGCGGAACGGGCAACTTCATCCGCTCCACTCCGGCGGGCTCATCCTACGGGTTCACCGGCATCGAGGCCGACCCGATCAGCGCCGGCATCGCACGCTACCTGTGCCCGGACGACGACATCATCGCCAACAGGATGGAACGGACCGGACTGCCCGAGAGCGCGTTCGACCTCGCCGTCGGCAACGTGCCGTACAGCGACGCGATCCGCATCGACAACACCGTCATCCACGACTGGTTCATCCGGCACAGTCTCGACACGGTGCGTCCGGGAGGCCTCGTCGCCGTGCTCACCAGCCGGTACACGCTCGACAAGAACACGACGGGCATGCGCCGCGAACTGGCCCGCAAGGCCGAACTCGTAGCCGCATGCCGTCTGCCCAGGGAGACGTTCGGCCGCCAGGCCGGCACCGAGGTGGTCTCCGACATCCTCGTTCTGCGCAAACGCGACGAGCCTTTGGCGGACGTGGACGCCGCATGGGTGGACGCCGTCGAATTCAGCCAGGGCGTCAACGCCAACAGGCTGTTCGTGGAGCACCCCGAATACGTGGCGGGCACCATGACCGTCGGATCGGGACCGTTCGGCCCGCAGATCGACGTCACCGGCACCAACGACATCGGCCGATTGGGCGAAAACGTCGAACGCATCCTCACCGGCCAGCTCGAAGCCTACGGCATCGGCCTGCACGACAGGCTCGGCGAACGCGCCAACGAGCCCATCGTCGTCCCCGACGCGACCAGGCAGACGGCCATGCGGTACACGGTCGACGAGAACGGCCACATCTGGTACGGCAACATGTACGGGCAGGTCGTGCCCGCGCACTCCCGCGTTAGGAACGGCGGCGACGAGCGCATGGCCGCCATGCTGCGCCTGCGCGACCGGACCGAACGGCTGCTCTCCAGCGAACGCGACCCGGAGACCGACGACGAGACCGTGGCCCAAGGCATCAGGGACCTCGACCAGGCGTACGACCGGTTCGTCGAATCCTACGGCCGGCTCAACTCCAAAGAGAACCTGCGCGTGTTCGACCCGAACGCCACGGACGCGAGCCTGAACCAGCTGTACGCGTTGGAGAAGACCAACGCCGACGGGTTCGAAGCCAAGGGAGACACGCTCTCCAAAAGGGTCGTCACGCCGACACCGCCCATGCCCGACCATGTGGACGAGCCCGTGGAGGCGCTGTCCATCAGCCTCGACCGCATGGGGCACGTGGACCTCGACCTGATAGGCCGGCTGCTCGGCACGCGGGACACGGCCGAAACGTCCGAACGTCTCGGCGACCTCATCGTGGCAGGCCCGGACAGCGGCGAACCGGTGCCCGCCGACGAGTATCTGTCGGGAGACGTGGGCGGCAAGATCGACCATGTGGAGCGGCTGCTGCGGGACCTGGCCGGCCGGCCGGAACACGACCGGACCAATGACTGGCTCGCCCAGAACGGACTCGACGACGGTTCCCTGGAACCCGCCGTATCCGCGGAACAGGCCGTGCGGGAACTCCGCCAGTCGGGAGCATGGCAGAGCGCCACCGACCCTCTCCACACGACCAAGGCCATGGTGGAGGAAGCATGGTTCGCCGACGTGTCCGACGCCCACAACGGCCAGAAAATGGCGATGGCCTCCAAGTTCATCGACGACTGCAAGCCGGGAGTCGAACTGCTCGCCAAAAACTGGGACGCGGACAATCCCCAAGGGAACGCCTTGTTCGGAAGCGTCTTCGAGCAAGGCTGGTCGGGAGACGGCAACGGCATCGCCAACAGCACCATGCGCATGCTGTACAAGGCCGTGACCGCCGACCCGGAAGCCATCGACGACCGTGTCGTGGCGACGATCCTCAACACCCGCGACTTCCGATGGGGAGACGCGAAGGAGACCCTGCAAAAAATCACCGATCCAAGCCTGTGGAAGGTGGAGGATCTTGGCTACCGCAGGGAATCCAGATGCGACCTGCTCGCGATGGCCCGCGAGCTCCGCTCGCATCCGGAGATCTGCGAATACCTGTACTCCATGGACGTCGCACGCCTGAAAAGCCCATCCCATCACGGACGATACGACGAATACCGCCCGCTGAGTTCCATGGTCAGCGTCGAAGGACTCGGACAATGGCGCGAACGCAGGAACGAATGGATGGAGGCCCATCCGGCGCAGGAACCCGATCCGGAACGCCTGATGGAACTGAGGAACCTGGAATCCAGGCTCAGGAAGTCGCTTCCCGACAGGCTCACCCACGATGAGATCACCGCGAAACTCGGCTCGTCATGGATTCCGGCCGGCGTGATCCGCGATTTCATGATCGACACGTTCAAGATCAGGCAACGGCCCGACATCACCGAAGGCGGCCTGCGCAGCCTTTCCGTCAGCCACGACGAGACCACCGGCAACTGGCAGGTCAAATCGTCCCTCAGTCCGAAACTCGACGAGACCACCATCCAGGAATACGGCCTGGGCACCGGTCCGGGACGCAACCCGTTCGAGATCGTCGCGGGAGCTCTCAACTCCACGACCAGCAACCTCACCAAACCGGATCCGAACGATCCGACCGGGAAGAGGAAGGTCAGGGACCCGCAGGCCACGGCCATGCTCTACCAGAAACGCCACGCCGTCGAACAGGCATTCACCGAATGGGTGTGGAACGACCCGGACCGCACGCGCATGCTTGAGAACGTGTACAACCAGCGGTTCAACCGAATCCGTCCACGCGAATACGACGGCTCCTATCTCACGTTCCCCGGCATCAGCAGCGACATCGACCTGTACGGCCACCAGCGCAAAGCCGTCGCGAGGATCCTGCAATCCGAGGAAGGCACGCTCATCGCCCACGTCGTGGGCGCCGGCAAGACGTTCACCGGCGTGGCCGCATGCCATGAGGCGAAACGTCTCGGCAAGGCCACCAAGCCCATGATCGTCGTGCCGAACCATCTGACCGAACAGTGGGCCAAGGACTTCCTCACGCTCTACCCGGACGCGAACATACTCTCCATGACCGAGGCGGACGGCGCCGGCAAGGGCGCGGCACGCTTCTGGGCAAAGGTCGCCGGCGGCGACTGGGACGCGGTCATCGTCCGTCAGGACACGTTCCAACGCATGCACGTCAGTCCCGAACGCCGGCAACGGTACTTCGACCGGCGCAAGAGCGAAATGCTCAAAAGCATCGAGACCGCGAAGACGGACGGCAACGACTTCGCCGCCAAAAAGCTGAAGGACGAGATCGGCAAGATGGAGAAGAACCTGAGCAAGACCGTCAAACAGAACGAGAAGGACCGCGCGCGCGTCGACGGCAAACTCCAGGCGCTCCGTGGCGGCGAGAACAACAAGGACTGGATCGACTTCGAGGACCTTGGCGTGGACATGCTGTTCGTGGACGAGGCCCACCAATACAAGAACCTCGCCATCGCGACCACGATCAGCGTGCCCGGCGTGGACGTCGCGGCCGCGCAGAAATGCGAGGACCTGTTCGACAAGTGCGAATACCTGCGCGATCAGGGCAGGGGAGCGAACATCGTGTTCGCGACCGGCACGCCCGTGTCCAATTCCATGGCCGAACTGTACAACATGCAACGCTATCTAGCCCCAGGCCTGCTCAAGGCCCAGGGCGTGGAGGCGTTCACCAGCTGGGCCAACACGTACGGCAGCATCGTCGAAAGCGTCGAGGTCAAGCCGGAGGGAAGCGGATACCAGATCAAACAGCGTTTCTCGAAGTTCCATAACCTGCCGGAGCTCATGAGCACGTTCCACAACTACGCGGACCTGCTGACCGCCGACAAGCTCGACCTCGACGTGCCGGACTGCGACGTCATCCCCGTCGCGGTCGAACCGACCGAATCGCAGAAAAAAGCCGTCGAAGAACTCGTGCAGCGCGCCGAAGTCGTCAGGGACGGCGGTGTCGACCCGTCCGACGACAACATGCTCAACATCACGAACGACGGCAGGAAGGTCAGCCTCGACCCGAAGCTGCTCGACGTGTCCGACCCGGACGTCAAGCCGATGGAACACGGCAAGGTACAGGTCTGCGCGGAGAACATCTACAGGATCTGGAAGGAGCATGCGGCCGACAAGGCCACGCAGCTCGTGTTCTGCGACTCGTCGACCACGGCGTCCGGAAAGTGGAACATCCAATCCGATCTGAAACGCCGTATCATGGAACAGGGCATCCCCGAGGACGAGATCATGTTCGCAGCCCAGGAGAAGGACCCGCAGAAGAAGCAGGCCCTGTTCGACAAGGTCCGCAAGGGCGAGGTGCGTGTGCTCATCGGCTCCACCGGAACGTTGGGCACCGGCACGAACGTGCAGGACAGGCTCTTCGCCATCCACGACCTCGACTGTCCGTGGAAGCCGGCCGAACTCGAACAGCGTCAAGGCCGTGTCCGCAGGCAGGGCAACATGTTCGACAAGGTGGAGGACTACCGGTACGTGACCGTCGGCACATTCGACAGCTACATGTTCCAGACCGTGGAACGCAAGGCCGGGTTCATCAGCCAGATCATGAACTCCGATTCGCCCGCCCGCGAGGCGTCCGACGTGGACGACACCGTGTTGAACCTCGCGCAGATGAAGGCCCTCGCCACTGGAGACCCGAAGATCGCAGAACGCATGGAGGCCGAGAACAGGCTCACCCAGCTGACGTTGCTTAAACGAGCACACGCGGCGCAGCAGAAGTCCATCCGATTCAAGATCGACATGCAATTGCAGCCGACCGTGGACAGTCTCGAAGTCCAGCACGCCGAAGCCGTCGACGACGAGCCGGCATTCCGGAAGGCGGCGGCATTGCGCGAAGAGTACAGGGAACGCGGCGTATGCGGCCTCGACCTCGGCAACGGCCCCATCACCGACCGGAAGCAGGCCATCCACGATCTCACCGGCATCGCCAGAAGGCTCGGACACGGACAGACGGTGGAGGCCGGCGAGTACTGCGGCATGACCGTCGTCATAGAGAACCGCGACATGAGGGTCAAAGGTCTCAACGCGTTCCATCCGGTCGTCGGTCTGAAAGACAGGCACGTCCACTGGTCCGGTAACGGCATGCCCGACATCAACAATAGCGCCGACAACGTCATCAACCAGCTCGGCAGAATCATCTCCGGCAACACCGATACCGCGCAAAGTCTTGGCGTAAGACTCGAAAACGCCAAGGCGGATCTGGACAACGCGTGGACCGCGTTGTCCAGGCCGTGGAGCGGACAGAAGGAATACGACGAGCTCACCGACAGGATCGCCAAAATGGACATGGAGATCAAGGGGCGGCCCGCCCAACAGCAGGACGACATGGAAGACGGCATGCAGGCGGACCTAGCCGAGGCCACGTTCCGCTCCAACGGACAGGAAGGCGCTCAAACCGCGGACGACCCGTCATACCCGTCCGATTTTCCCGCCATGGACATGGACGAACCGGAAATTCCGGTCCCGGACCCCTGCGTAGACCCCGGCAGCGGCATGCAGGACGGGCCGGGCCTCAGCATGTGACCTCGTCGATGAGACCGAAGGCGTGAGGAAGAGAAACGGGTCGGAAGGGATTGACGCTCCCTTCCGACCCGTTTTCCGATATCGGCGGACTCGCACGTGAACCGGATGGAACGACACAAGAAAGGACTCCACCGATGTCCGAAACGGAGCAGGTAAGAACGGAAATAGAAGACATCCGAGCCCGTTCCGACGATCTTGCGGATGTCTTCGACGGGGTTTCAGAGGGCGTGCCGATGGTCGGAAACGTGGGAAAGACGCGTAGCGAAAACGAGGTGTTCATTCCGGACACGCTGCATTGCACCGTTCTGGTGAAAACCACGGACGCCACGTATATGGGCAGGACATTCAAACGGATCTACCGGCTTGGCGTCAATTCTGCGGAAGCTCCCCTCAAGAAAAGGGAGGCGTTGGAATTTTCCGACTGTTCGCCGGACAATCCCGTACCGGGCCATATCGTCGACTCCATCGGTCCGGTCGCGCAGGCCAACGGTCCCGACGGTCTGGAATTCATACTGTGACGCGTGCCGCAGGGGAAGACCGGAAGGAACCGGCCACAGGCGGGGAGCTCAAGGAATTCTGGAACAGGGCGAAACGTCGGATGGTCCGAAGGGAATTCGAAAAACTCAGACCGCCATCCAACGCCCTCCAATAGGCCGATCCGCCACAAGACCAATAAAAATGTCTCCGCTTCCCCCATCGGAAACCGTAAGGACGATTGGGGGAGACGGGCAAAACAAAAATACAACGACAAAAGGAGAGAAAACATGGCCGAAACCGCACAGACCATGACCGAATTCACGTACGCGCCGGGCGAGAAGAACATTATCGGCGACCGTTTCAGCCCCAGCGTGGTGATCTTCTGGCTCAAGACCTCAGTCGCCGCGTCCAGCACGCGCGTGCAGTACAAGGCGCCGAACACCTTGTTCGGACTGATCCCGTTGGGAGCGTCCACCAAGACCATTCCGCTGCGCAACATCGCCAGCGTCGACACGAACACGAAATTTAACCTCGGAAGCCTCGTGTGGGGTCTGATTTTCCTGTTCGTCGGCTTCGGCATGTTCGACTCGAACGCCCTGGTCGCCATTGTCTGCCTGCTCGTCGCCGCGGCCAACCTCGCCAACGTCATGAGCGCCAGCCTCGTCTTCCACGATCCGTCCGGCGGAGCGAACGCCATCACCGTGAGCATCCTCGAAAAGGACAAGCTCATGAAGCTCGCGCAGGAGATCCAGGCCCGCGTGTTCACGGACGCGGACCAGCTGCGCCACGAGGAAAGCATGCACATGGCCGAGAAGCAGTACACCGCGCAGACCAACAGCGTGCTCATCCAACAGCAGATGCTCGCCAATCAGCAGGCGCAAGCCGTACAGCAGGCTCCGACGCAGTCCGAGCAAACCCAGCAGGGCGAGTGACATCATCCGAAAACCCGAAACGGGAACAGGAACGAAGAAATTGAACCGCACTCCGATTGTTCGGACTGAAGAAATTCAGATTCGACGATCGGGGTGCGGTCCTTTCATATGCGTGAGGTTCGAAGGAGATGTTACGACGACGGATTCCGGCGTGATGCGCTGGAACTCATCAAGGCCGGAGCCGGCAAAGACACACACGACAACGACACCGAGTTCGCCCGGCACGCCCGGTCGCGTGACAAGCTGGGAATGGATACGTGCTTCGTCTACCCGTACTCCAGCTGGCGGCGGGAAAACAACGGGAACAGGAACGGCGTTGCATTTCTAACTAGACACCGGGGGTCGAGATGGGACGGAGCATGTGATATATTTCAATTGACACGAGACATTTATTGGCTAGGAGTATCCACATGATTACCGTTGCGGCTGGCGTCAAGGCGATGCCGGCATACGTCCCTCCGAAGGACGGGAAACCTCGCAACCAAGTGGACGCCAAATGGATGAAGCTCGCGAAAGCATCCTCCAGGAAGAACAGGCGTGGACGGGCTCAGTGCGTTTCCGAATGATAAGCAGCAGGATCTGCGGGCCGGACGACCAGCTCGCCGTCCGAAGATTCGTGTGCTGCGGAGCGGGGGCACCCGAATACGCGATGGACGTCCAACGGTATATCAGAGGTCTTGACCTGAAAGAGAATGCGGACGATGTTCTGCGCATGGCCCTGTATTGCGAAGGTGATTCCGACGTACTCGCATTCTGCGAGTTCGGATGGATAGGGTCTTCGGACGCGTACGCGATTTCGTATATAGCCACGGCCTTGTCCGAGCAGTGCAACGGTCTTGGCGGTATGCTGCTCGCCACGGTCCTTAGATGGGTCGGCAATGATTCGGCGGTCACGGGACGCGACCCGTACATCATGACCCAGATAAATCCAGACAACCACGCGAGCATGCGCCTGTTCAAGGCGTATGGGTTCTCCGACGAGGGCGCCGATGAGGATGATCCCGAATACCACATATGGTCAAGGAACGTCGAAAGGTTCAGAACCGATAAGCTATGGCTGTCCCAGCTAACGCAGGTCACCGAATGATCGGGGGTTCGCCTCTTCGCTGTGTCGGCTTTCCGTCTGTTTGTTGCCGACGATGATGTATTGTCTGCGGCTTCTGGCGTGCCGGTGAACTTGCGGGGAGGGGCGAGAACTGCGGAAAAGCTGTCCACATGGCGGGGTTTCGGTCGCAGGCGATAAAAACCCTATCCTTATGATTGAGACGATATCAAGCAGCCACACCGGAAAGAAGCCTCATATGGAACAATGTCCAGGTAGCGGCGGCTCGACCAATCGTTGGCGGTGACGTATCGGATCCTGGCGCAGACGAGCATGAGCGCGCTCCTGCCGTCGGGGAAGCTGCCGACGACCCTGGTGCGCCGGCGGATCTCCCTGTTGAGGCGTTCGATCATGTTGTTCGTGCGGATCCGCCGCCGGTGCTCCGGGGGATACTCGTCGAGCAGATAGGTCGTGGTCTCGCCGATACCTTCCCTCAGGCAGGAGGCTGCCGCTTTCAGTCTCCTGGACTCCATCTCGCGGGCGACCTCCTCGGCCTTGGCGAGGGCGGACGCGCGTGATTCCATGGCGAAGATCGCCTTGAGCGCGGCGGACGCCCATTCGCGGTGGGTGGGCGGCACCTTGGAGAGCACGTTGCGCATGAAGTGGACCATGCACCGCTGGTATCTGGCCTGCGGCAGCATCTCGCCGACGGTGGCGACGAGCCCGGCGCACCTGTCGCCGACCACGAGCCTGACGCCCTTCAGGCCGCGCTCGATCATGGACCGTATGAACTGCTCCCAGCTGGCCTTGTCCTCCTTCATGCCCTCGGCCACGCCGATGACCTCCCGGTGGCCCGTGTCGTCCACGCCGATGGCGACCAGCACGCTCACGTTCTCGACCGACCCGCCCCATGAGCGCTTGTGCCACACACCGTCCATGAACACGTACGGGCACTCGCCCCCAAGCGGCCGGTTGCGCCATTCGTCGATCTGGTCGTACACCTTCCTGAGCTTGTCGGAGAGCGTCTGCGAGGGCATCCGCTCGCCCCACAGCAGCTGACTGATGTCGTCCACGCGGCGCGTGCTGACGCCGGCCAGATACATGTCGATCAACGACTCCTCGACGCTCTGCTCCCGCCGCCGGTAGCGTTCGATCACCGCCGACTCGAACAGGGCGCCCTTGAGCTTGGGCACCTTGAGTCCGAGCCTGCCGGCCTTGACGGTGAACCTGCGCGCGTAGTGGCCGGCCCGGTACGCCTTGCGTCCATCGCTTCTCTCGTATCTGGCGGCGTTGGCGATTAGGTCGGCCTCCTCGTCGAGCATCGCGTTGACGATCTGCTCGACCTTGTCGCGCACCATGGCGTCGAGCTTGGTCTCGAACATGGCCTGGTCGAACTGTATGATTTCCTTGGACATGGCCCGTGCCTCTTTCCAATCGCGGTTTTCCTGTGTTAGCGACTGAAAATCGTACCCGGTGCGAGCCATGTTCATATCCGGGAAGCCCGAATCACAAAGTGCGCAAAAAACCGGGCGTTATCGCGCGACCGGCGCCCGGACCGCAACGGCGAACTGATCGTCATCGACACCCCGCCGAACGGGTCCGTCGTGGACGAGGCCATCAAGAACGCGGACTTCGTGGTCATCCCCACCCTGTCCTCGCCCATCGACCTGCAGCAGACCATGCTCACCGCCGCCCAATGCCAGGACGCCGGCAAAGACTACGCCGTGCTCATCGTCATGGCCCGCAAGGGCACCAACGCCCTGCGCGCGTTCAGGACCGCCGTCGAGGAATACGGGGCCGGCATCTTCGACACGGAAATCCCGCTGAGGGAGGATTTCAAAGCCGATTTCGGCCACACGTTCAGAAGCAATCTCAACGGATACGAGGACGTGTGGAACGAGCTGAAGGAGGAACTGCGATGAAGAAGGCCTCGGGACGACTTACCATGAGCATGCAGCCACGCCGCGAACTCGAAGGAAAACCAGTGACCAGGCTCATGGACGTGCAGGACAACACCGGCCGTGGCGACGGCGAAACCGTCCGCAAGGTCATGACCACGTTCCAGATGGACGCGGACCTCAAAGCCGAACTCAAACGATACTGTGCGGACAACGGCATGAAAATGGGAGAGACCATCAACCAAGCCATAGAACAATGGCTTCAAACCAAATGAATATTAGGTTCTATATCAACAAATACAGCGCGACTTTTTCTGTCTACCTGGCCTAGGGTCAGAAAAGCCGCGCTGTATATTGCTAAGAATGTATTTAGCCTCTTTAATAAATGAGGTTTAGTTCCACTGTATTAATCTTAGTCTTTCCTTCCGAATACGCTTTAAGTAAAAATGTGCTGTACGGTATGTTTGCACGAAGTGGTGATTTCTGTGATATATAACGCATTCCATCACTGGATACGCCAACAACAATATTTGCATGATCTAAAGTACCATCAGGATTATTGGCACCACTACTATCAATCCAATCATAGTAAATAATCGACCCCATATATGTTTTGAAAACAGAAGAGGCAGCTGTGAAAGATCCAGAATGGTTGAGCATGAATTTATAGTTGTAATCCGCATTAGACCAGGTCCGTGAAGAATCATTCTTTTCTGTATCATAGTCCCAGACATTCGTAAAGTATTTTGTTACAAGATTATACGGAACAAGAGCTTGGCCTCCAGCATGCACTGCCTGAGAAACAAAATTTGTACAGTTTCCACCAGATTTGAAAATCGGATATTCGGTATTAAAAGCATCTACCGGCCCAGTGGTCCATTCATCTACATAATTAAGCATACGACCTTCCGAGATTTGTGATGCCCGAGGCTGCGGCGATGTGTCACCTGGCAGGTTCCCCTCATCTTGAGTGTTCGGAACAGAGTCAGTGTATGCCGTGTCGGGTAAATCACTGTCTATGCCAAACAAATTCTGGTTTTTGCTGTATTTCTTTGCAAAAGCAGCCAAATCATTTGCTTGCATGTATTCTGAATAATCAACCAATTGGTCTGAAATTACTGTATATGCATTTCCAGATGACGCTGACAATGTCAGAATATGGATGTCCTGCCAAACTGATGTCAGATCCTCGGTCTCCCCGTCATACAGAGTCACCGTAGAACCATCAGATGAATGCGATTCAATTGTTTTTGTTTCCAAAACGGCAACTTGTGCTGTGTTGGAAATTACTTCACTCGAGAGAATGGACGACTCCACTGAAGCCGATATAATATCCAATGAACCTTTCTGGAAACAAACCAAATCTTGTGCGGCTTGGCTTGAAGCAATAGCGTTTTGCTGATCATCCCGGCTGTCGCTTTGCAAAAGTGCATTCAAATGCGCTTCCGTAAGATCCGAATACGGATATTTGTACGCATCCTCTATATTCTGCATATAGTTTTGAATGGGAGCACTTAATACATCATCAAGATTTTGAGATGTCTGAGCCGATGCGCTATTAGGTATACCGAACGCCAATGCAGTTACAGATATAGCAACCAGTACGGTTTTGCTCCACTTTCTATACATATTGGCCTCACTGTCTAGTGATGATTGTTTCCCTCATATCATTGTATTGCATTTAATGTTACAACACGTTATTTTTCGATAACGTTAATCAGCTCAATTTCACTTTTGACGGCATCGCTACAAAGGCTTTCCAATTGATTATCATAATACTTTGGAGATTTTGACCATTCAGCTAAATCATATTCAAAGAAACCGGCATTACATGTTGGTATTGGTTCATCATCAAGGTAATCCAACACATCCTGTACATCATCTTTGAAACGATGCAATACGCTAGGAGATTCAACATCAGAATCAGAAAGCTCCATATACTCAGTTATCTCACTCGAATTAATCCACCCAGAATAATGATCATATGCAGCAACTGCATCTTCTCTATAAACTTCACAAAGATTTTCAGATTCGCGAATCTGAATAATTCTACATATTAATAAATATGAAATTAGTGCAAAAATAAGCACTACAACTACCACAATGCATCTACGCGCAATAATATACCGACGTTGATTTGTGTGTTTTAAAGTCATATCGCATCAACCTAAATAATAGATGTTATATACGCCTGCCTGTGTTTACCACGCACTTTACGAAAATCTATCATTTCTTCGTTAATTTACTTTTCTGCGTATCAGAACAGTGATTCCTGGATGTACCCATGCAGGGCGCGATTGCGTTCATCAAACGCGCGCACCGGACACGAAACGGAATCGACGGACCCCTCCAGATGGGCACGGGCCGGCCCCACGTCGAACAGTCTCGGGTACTTGCCATAGGGCAGACAGTCCGCACCGGACACGTAGCGCACGACCAGGCTGCCGTTGCGTCGTTCGATCTCCTTGACGCCGCCCTTCGGCTTGCGGTAGGGCAGGGAGACCTGCGCGGCGATCTTCGAAATGAAGCCGTGCGACATCCACGGCTCGTCCTCCGGGAGCGTCAAATCCTTGAAACGGGTATCATCATCCATTGCCAATCACGGTCCTTTCGTGGTTGCCACGCCTCCGGAGATTGCCGTCTCGCGGGGGCATTTTCATACCAAAATCCAGTGTGGACTTTAGCCACCATAGTAATCGAACAAGTGTGGACTTTAGCCACCGACATGCGTGGACTTTAGGTAGGTTCGGTGGATAACTGCCGTGGACTTTAGCCACCATTTGAGGGACTTTAGCCACCGCAATGTGCTCTTAGCCATTGTGGGAGTAGAGCTGAGCGAGGGGTAGTGCCCGAAAGGTTGCGCACTTTGGATCATGGCCGTCCATGGCGCGATGATCAGTTCGCTGCCTGTAGGGTGTCATCGAGTCGGGACATGTCGAGGTAGCGGCGGGTCGACCATTCGTTGTCGGTGACGTATCTGATCCTCGCGCAGACGAGCATGAGGGCGCTGTTCCCGTCGGGGAAGCTTCCCACGACACGCGTGCGCCGCCTGATCTCCCGGTTCAATCGCTCGATCATGTTGTTCGTGCGGATGCGCCTGCGGTGTCCGTCCGGGAACTCCGGCAGCAGGTACGTGGTCGTCTCGCCGACCCCTCGCGCAGGCAGTTCGCGGCGGCCTTCAGCCTCCTGGCCTCCATCTCCGCGGCGACGGACTCCGCCTTTGCCAGGGCGGATTCCCGGGATTCCATGGCGAATATCGCCTTCAGGGCCGCCGACGCCCATTGCCTGTGGGTGGGCGGCGTCTTGGAGAGCACGTTGCGCATGAAGTGCACCATGCACCGCTGGTATCTCGCCTTCGGCAGCATGGAATTGACCGTGGAGACGAGCCCGGCGCACCGGTCTCCGACCACCAGCCGGACGCCTTTGAGGCCGCGTTCGATCATGCCTCTGACGAACTGCTCCCAGCTGTCCCCGTCCTCCTTCATGCCCTCGGCGACGCCGATGACCTCCCGGTGACCCTCGGAGTCCACGCCGATGACGACGAGCACGCTCACGTTCTCCACGCGCCCGCCCCAGGAGCGCTTGTGCCACACGCCGTCCATGAACACGTACGGATACTCCGATTCCAACGGCCTCGTGCGCCACGAGTCGATGTCCCCGTACACCTTCTTGAGCTTGTCGCTCAATGTCTGCGAGGGCATGCGGTCTCCCCACAGCAATTGGCTGATGTCGTCGACCTGTCTGGTGGAGACACCCGCCAGGTACATGTCGATCAGGGATTCCTCGACGCTCTGCTCACGCCGCCGGTAGCGTTCGATGACGGCGGATTCGAAGACCTCGCCTTTGAGCTTGGGCACCTTCAAAGCGAGTCTGCCGGCTTTGGCTGTGAGCTTGCGTTCGTAGTGGCCGGCCCTGTATGCCTTCCGCTCCCCAGTGCGCTCGTATCTGGCGGCGTTGGCGATCTCGTCCGCCTCGGCGTCGAGCATCGCGTTGACGATCCGCTCGACCTTCTCTCGCACCATGGTGTCGAGCTTGGTCTCGAACATGGCCTGGTCGAACTGTATGATTTCCGCGGGTCTGGCTCCGTGCCTCTTTCCAATCGCGGTTTTTCATTGTCTGGCGACTGAAAATCGTACCCGGCACGGTCCATGTCCCTTTCCATCAAGGCCGAAATCCGAAAATGCGCAAGAATCCGGACGTTATCGTCTAATTCCGGTTATGCAGACATAGCACGCCCCTAATAAATGATTCCTCATCTGCATTCAGATTCTATGCTTATTCCGAAAACGTCCGTTTTTGAAACAGATTTTGTACGATGCTCCGGAGTCTTCAATTTGACGGTGAAAAGCGTCCCAAAACCCGTTTCAAAATCAATGTCCCATAAGACCAGCTGGTTAATGAGTAATGAAAAGAGACATCATCGAAGGTGGAAAATCTAGAAAATTAGTTTTCAGATTCCGCTGATTCGTGAGACAGCTGCAAAATAGGTGTTTCATCTACATCACACGCTTTTAAAGACAAACGTATAATCAACTCAGCACCGAATGCCACACCTGCGCACACCCATGCCCATTGGTTGCCATTATTAGTTCCTAAGCCAACGAAGAAAGTGCCCGCTGGAATCGCAAACGGTTCAATCGCCTTTAATATGGGAATGAATCTGTTGCTACGGTACTCCACTGAAGCGTTTCGTCTAATTATCTCTACTAGCCTCGTAGCTTCATGAAGTTTCTCCTCGTATAATCCCTCTACTTTTTCATCATTCGGAGGAAAAAGCTCATGGATCCTTTGAAGCTGAAGGAAGAGACGATCCGAACTATTGACCTGCCCGCCAAAAGTAGGAGCGGCAGTCCAATCTCTTAGCTGTTTTAATGCCAAGACCGCTGCCGCTTGGGCAATCTCTTCTTTCCAATTGTTCCCATCAATTATTTGTACTTTGGCTTCTCTTCCAGGAAGAGAAGTGTTGCCAAGCCACTCCGTACCACAATCGGCAATGACAGTACCAGTGGACACATTTTGACCTGTCACCACAGCAAATCCAAGGAAATGGACATAGAGGTGCGTCGACTGTTTCTCAAAACAGCATGATGAGTTCTTAACTTCGGAACTCAATTTCCATTTACGCTTTAATAGATGCTTCTTTGCCTCTTCGAGGGGATTGCCGTAGCTACGGGGCCAAGCACCGAGATTCAAGAAAAACGTTTCATTCCGATCAGCATCCATGCCATCGATTGGGCTCATCCCATCGCCTTTCTTTTGAAACTATAGCTAAAGACAATAATAACGGGAGACAGTTACTGCTTTTATGCAATTGAAACACTTTCAGAGGGTATACCGACACACGGTATCGACGGGTGCGGATTAAACCTAACATGGAGAAGCAATGTGAATCGGAGATGGGAGGGATTGGAATGAACAGACATGGAATTGTTGATGTCATTGGTCCGGAGTATCTAACAGCCAATATAGAAGAGGACGAGTGGAGCTATGCCAAGGATGCCGGTAATTTGGGCAAACTGACCGAGGCCCTAGGCGGCGTTAAGCCACATCACTATAAGCTGGATCGCCGGTTCGTGGATAAGGACGACACCGGAACATACACCGTGATTGTCGAGACTAAGCAGGAATTCGTCGATTCCGACTCCGAACAGCTCGCCTCCTATCTTGAGGAGGAATATGCGCTGCATCGCGGTGCAAAGGTTATAGCGATACTCGCCAACACCAATGATGACAAGATTCGTGTATGGAAAGACGAGGTGGACGACGACCATCTGCTTCCGGGGGAGACAGTCCTTGATTGCATGGCGCATTACAAGAAGCTGTTCGCGGTGGATCGTCAGAACGACCGCGAAGCCGTGATGCGCAACACCTATGCGCTAAACGAAATGCTTCACAAGAAGGATATTGACGAGCGCAATCGCAGCCAATTCGTCGGAACGTGTCTCCTTTTCGTCAAGGACGAAGTAGAGAAGAGATGCAGCGGTGGACGAGTGAATGAGACGACCAGGAAAAAACTCGCAGCAAGATGGTCTCAATTCACCCCTTCAGGAATCAGAAACGCCATTGGCGAAATGCTAGAAAACCTACTGGACGGAAGCCAGAATAAGCAAATCAAAATCCAGCTTCTGAATCGCGATGTGCTCGAAGAGCAGCACATCAAGGCGCTTACGCTGAAGGATTGGCTTGAGGTACTGTCCTTTATCCTCATGAAAATTTATAGGTTCATCGATTCCAATTCATCCGAGGGTCAGGACATCCTTAACCTGTTCTTCATCACATTCAACAAATATGTGGGAAAGGCCGATAAGAACCAAGCGTTCACCCCCGACCATATCACTGATTTCATGACCCGTCTCACCGAGGTCACCTATAAGGACAGGGTCCTTGACGCCTGTTGCGGATCAGGCTCCTTCCTGGTCCAAGCCATGGTTCACGAGTTGGCCGACGCACGATACGGTCATACAGACGCTGAGTTCAAGGAACTAGCAGACAAGATTAAGCAAGAACATATATTTGGCATAGAGAACGAGGAAAAGGCATACGGTCTTTCAACCACAAATATGCTCATTCACGGGGACGGCAACAGCAATGTCGAATTCGGATCCTGCTTCGATCTGAAAAACTTCATTGTCGGGGCGAAACCAAATGTGATTCTGATGAACCCTCCTTATAATGCCAAGCCCCGAGGTATCCCAGATGCTTATAAAAAAGAGTGGACATCTTCTGAGAAAAATGGCAAATCCGACCCTACCAAGGGCATGGTTTTTGTAAAATACTTGTCGGATATAGCTAAAGCCGAGAAGTGGGAAGGTACCCGTCTCGCTGTCCTTCTGCCGATGGCTGCGGCCATTGGCACAGGTACTCGTCTAACCAAGATGAAGGAGGAGCTGCTTCAGGACAACACCCTCGATGCGGTTTTCTCTTTGCCAAGTGAGATTTTTTATCCAGGTGCAGCAGTACAGGCTGTCTGTATGCTGTTCACGTTAAACAAGCCGCATTTTGATCACGCCACAGGAAAACCTAGGCGCAAAACATTCTTCGGTTTTTATAAGGATGATGGATTCATTAAGAGGAAAGGCCTTGGCAGGGTCGAACAGTTTGATTTCAATGGTCATAGCGAATGGAAGAAAATCGAGAAGGAATGGCTTAATCTATATCGTAACAAAACCGTGAAAGCGGGTTTCAGCGCCATGCATGCAGTCACGAAAGATGATGAATGGCTGTGCGAAGCGTATATGGAAACTGATTACACAACACTTACTGAAGAAGATTTTCAGCAAACCGTTAACGACTATTTGGCATATCTTGTGAAGACGGGGAGCGTATATGAAGCTTGATATAGATGCATGGGAATGGTTCAAACTCGGTGGGAAAGAAGGCCTTTTCGAAATTAAGAAGGGGAAACGACTCACAGCAGAAGAACAGGTAAAAGCAGGAAAAGGTAAAACCCCATATATTGGGGCGATAGATTCCAATAATGGCGTCTCAAATCAAATAAGCCAAGACCCCATTCATAAAGGGAATACGATTTCGCTAAGCTATAACGGTTCTGTTGGAGAAGCTTTTTACCAGCCTAAAGATTATTGGGCAACAGATGATGTGAATGCTCTATATCTGCGTGCTAGATACGGAAAACTCACCCCGGCGACCGGTCTTTTTATCTGTGCTGTGCTCAAACATGAGAAATGTCGGTTTTCATATGGTCGCAAATGGACTCTTGATAACATGAATAACACATGGATTAAGCTTCCTGCAAAAGATGGGCAACCCGATTGGCAGTGGATCCAGCAATATATGGAGACACTCCACTTCAAACCTCTTTCTACAGCTAATGATGCGAAAAAGGATGAGAGAATTGACGTTTCTGATTGGAAACCTTTTCTGTTATGCAAGCTATTTGATGCCTGTATGGGTAATGGAATAGATGCGATAAAGACAAAAACCTGCCATCCTAAATATAACTATGTATCCCGCGATAGTAACGGCAATGGTGTGGTGGCAAAAATTGATGAAGTTCCCGGGGCGAAGGCATTCCTAGCTGGAGATATGACTCTGTCTCTAGGAGGAAGCTATCTCGGTTCATGCTTCGTGCAATCTGCGCCGTTCTATACAGCACAGAATGTCGCAGTTCTCAGAAGTAGGGAAAACATCTCCACGGAAACGAAACTATTTATCGCAACGCTTATCCGTCTTGAAGCATCAACTAAGTTTCAAGCATTCGGACGGGAACTTAATACCCATTACAAAAAGGATTTCACAATCAAGTTACCCATCAAGAAGACTGAAGATGGTCATCCAATAATAGATGCGGAGCATCGTTTTTCTGATGATGGGTATATCCCCGATTGGGAATACATGGACTCGTATGTTAGGCAATTGCCTTACGGTGATCGCATTCCAGGTTCCATGTGATTCGGTATGGCGTGTGTCTCGCGATGTTTTGGCCTAACAGACATACGTCATACCGAATCTACTTGATTTTTTCAAGCGCTTAGCCGTTTTGCCATGATGATGTCCATGTCGGTGACGATGACGATATAGTAGTTCTGCCCAGACATGTCATGCCATTCGCAGGGACGTCCGATGAATTCGACCGTCTCGCCGCCCTTCAACGATTCCAATTCCTTGCGGATTCGACCGGTCGACGGCATGAGGGAGACGAAACGCGCCTCGTCGCCCTCGAACCAGCAGGCGCGGACGGTTTTGATGCGTCTGCCTCCGGTGAGGTTGAGCGTGGAACGTGGGCAGACGGGCGGGATCTTCACCCTGCCGATCTGCGGGCACACTCCGATGCCGCCGTTCCGTGGCAGTAGCGCTTTCCAAGAGCGGTTGTTCGTGGTGGCCATGTTCTCCTACTCCTTATCTTCCTTGAGGGTTCCCTGCGGTCGGCCGAACACTTTCTCCCGGTTCGTCGGATCGAGGTTGGTCGCGCAGCCGCTCATCGCCGTGGTCAGATTCTGCTGGGCTTTGGTCAAAGCGTCGTAATCATCCGACTTGGAGTCCACGAGTCGTTTCGCGGTCTCGTACGCGGCTTTGAGATCGCCGCAGCCTTGCGTGCCGGAAAGATCGTCCCGTTCGATGGTGGCGACCTCGCGCGCGGTGTTGTCCAATCCGGACGAGAGGTCGTCACGTCTCGCCTCGATGCCGGCCTGCATGGCTTGCGGATACCATTCGCGTGCGAGGCTGCGGATCGTGTCGATGTCCTTCTGCTGGCCGATCGCGTCATACAGATCCGTCGCTTCGGCTAGATCCTGACGGTTATGCCGGTACAGCAGGTTGCCGAGCGTGTCGACGTTCGAGTTCTCCGGCGCGTTCAACAGGTCGCGCACGTCGTCGGCGATCTGTTCCGCGCCGCCGATGAACATGGATTGTGCCTGCTGTTGCAGGGTGCCGGACGGTTTCGTCGTCTTCTTTTTCTTGTTCTGTTTGTGGGATCGTGTCTGCGCGGATTGGCTGGATTGCGGCGTGGACGTCGTGGACGTCTGCTGTTTCCATGGGTTGGCGACCAGGACCATGACGGTGATGGCGATGATGGCGATCGCGCACCAGACGGCCGCCTGCTTCTTCGATTCGGGCGTGGACGCCTGACGATGTTTGTTCTTTCCCATTGTTGTGCTCCTTTCCCGTTTGTCAGAGGCTTGAGTCGTTGCTCGGCAGACTGTTGTCGTTGGTTTCCGGTGGCACGTACCATCCGCCGGAGTTGCCGTTGGATGTTCCGCCATTGTTGTTGTTCGTGGTTCCTCCGCCGTTGTTCCCGCGGGGGATGCTGGTGGAGCCTCCGGATTGACGATGGTATTGCGGGGTTGGCTGTGGCGTGGGAGAGGCCTGCTGTTGCTGTTGTTGCGCCTGCTGCCGGGCTTGTTCCTCCGCCTGCCGTTTGGCTTCCTCGTCGGCCTTGGCTTTGGCGTCCAACGCGTTCGTGAGGTCTTCACGCGCCTTGTCGAGTTTCGCGGCCATGTCGTTCCATTGTCCGACGGTGGTTTTCGAACCGAGTCCGCGGGCCTGCGCGGCCAGCTTGTCCAACGTCTCCTTCGCCTTCCGGGTCGTGTCGTCGGATGGTTTCGCATCGTCGGACGCTTTCACGGCCTTGTCCAGGGCGGCGGAGCATTTGCGTTTCGCGTCCGTCAAAGGCTTGTCCTTGATGGTCTTGGCGATCCTGCCGGACAATTCGCGTGTATGTTCGGACGCTTCGTCGGCCTTGCCGGCCAGCCGGTCGGAAGCCTCGATGGACAGTCCTGTCCGTTTGGATTTCATGAGCATGCCGTTCGATTCGATGGCGTGGCGTAACGCGTCCGCGGAGTCGTCCAGTCCAAGCCGGCCGGCCTGTTTGAGTGTGGCTTTCGCCTTGGTGTTGGCCGTGGCGAGTTGGCTCATCGACGTCTGCAACCGGTCGTACGAGGCTTTCTGTCTGACGGACGCGGAATGGGAGCCGGCCAATGCGAATAGCAGGAGCAGCAGGATGATGGCGCCCACGCCGATGAGGACGCGTGCGACCCATTTCATCGTGGTCTTGTCGCGGGTCCCGCCGTCGGTGGAGTCGGCCACGTCCTCCAGGCCCAGTCCAAAGAGAACGTCCGACGTGTCGTCGTCCGCCAGAACCGTTCGGACGGATTCGGTTTCGACGGGTACGGTCCCGTCGTCAGTCATGTCCGAGGCCGTCATGCCGTCCGGCTCCATGCCCGTCATGGTCCCGTCGTCCGTGCCGGTGTCGGGGATGAGAAGCATGGGCGCGGGCGGTTCCGTGATGGAGTCAGCCGGCCGGCGTGTCTCATGCTCCGGTTTGGGAGTGGTGTTCTTTTCCTCCCGTGGTGCGGGCGTGGCGTCAACATCATGCCGGGTCTTGTCCGGCTTGCGGCCTCGTCCGCGGGTTTTGCGGGGAGCGGGTTCCGTCTCCTGTAGGGAGTCGAGCCAGTCGAGGTCGTCCCTCAGCGAGTCCGACGGCGTCAACTGGTCGAACAGGCTAGGCTGTCCGACGTTCATCAGGTGTCTCCCTTCCACGTTCGAAGGTCTTGTCGATCTGGTCGAGCATGCGTTCGCAACGGTTGAACACGTCGGCTGGATCCCCGTCCACGAGACGGTCCAATCGTGCGGTCAGATCGTCCTGCATGTCGATGGAGCATGGCTCATAGCCTTCATCCAACGGATTCTTGCCGTATTCCCGTAGGATTTCCCGCCCCTTGGAAATGAGACCGGAAAGCGTTACACGTTCCGTGTCCGTTAGGAGCCGGACACGGCCGGTGTCGCGCATCAGCATCGACGCGGACGTCACCGCACGGTCCAGGTTGTCGCGGCTCGTCCGCTCACGGTTCCTGTAGTCGAGCCAGACGCGGCGCATCCGCTCCTCCTCGTCCCGCGCGGTTTGCAGGCGTTCCGGTGAATGGTCCATGTCGTAGCTGTCCCGCAGCATCCGCATGTTCTCCCTCCACTGGCGGGAACGGTCCGACAGCGTCTCGTCGTCGGCCACGCCATCATCCTCGACGCGGGTGGGGGTCAGCAGGTCGCATACGCTGTCAAGACCCTCGTCCGTGCTGCGGTACTCCCACGACGGATCGAAGCGTGGTTCGCCGGACCAGCCTCCCTCACGGTTGAACCAGTCCGCGTATTCCTTCTTCCGGGCCTGTTCGCGTTTGCGTTCGTCCGGTCCGGACAGGTGGTGCTTGTGGTCGGTGTTCGACGTTTCGGCCGATGAAAGGTATTCTTTGACGCGTTCCAACGCCGAATGGATGAGCGATTGCAGCGTCGGCGCGTAGAATCCTCCGTTAGGACTGGCGGCCACAAGGTCCATATAGCATTTGAGCGAATACACCTCCTGGACCACGTCGTCGTGGCGGATCCAGCATGCGGGAAGGGTCTGCGCCCAATCCGTGTAATGCGTGGTGAGGAAACGTCCCATGCGGATGGTGTGCAGCATCATCAGGTCGATGTCCATGCGGGTCGGCGAGCCGGTCAAATCGACCGGCCGCGCCTCGACCATCTCGTCCATACGGTGCTGGGGGAGTTTGGCCCACAGTCCCGGCCCGTGCAGAGGGTCGATGGCGGGCATGAAGGTGACCTGCTTGATGACGTTGTCGACGTTCGTGGCGGCCGTGCCCGGCAGGTCATGGCCGAGCAGTTCCCTGTACTTGTCTTTGACGGTGTCGAGCAGTTCCCCGTACGCGTGTTCGCACTGGTCGATGGCCGGCGGCGTGCCGTTCCTGGAAACGTCCTTCACGAAACGTTCGAAATCGGCCGAGACCCTGCGGCGGAACTGCCTTTCCATGGCGTCGGTCCAATACGGGGGCCGTTCCAGTCCGTCCGTCACGTCCGTTCCGCCGGCGACCGGCGTGGACAGCACGTTTCCTTCGTCCCTCACGTCGTCGTCCGGCATCGTGGCCTCGCCGTTCTCCGGATCCGGAGAGGCCATCCGGTCGTAGAATTCGTCCACCTTGTTCCCGTCGCTCATGCCATGGCCTTCCCCGTGTTCCTCTCATGCCATGGCGTGGATCGTGCGGGACGCATGCCTTCCAATCCTTCCCGCCACCATGCGCGGCGCATGTACATGATCATGTGCACGAGGGCGGGCGCCTGGCCCAATGGTTCGACGAGCGCGTAGCCGACGGGCAGGAGGCTCAGTTCCTGTTGGGTGACGGATTCCTCACGTTCGTGGCGAGTGGTCAATCCGCCCAACGGCCCCTGTCCCGGATTCCAGGAGGATTCGCGGCGGGTATGGTGGTGCGTGCCGATCTGGCTGATCCACCATTTCAACGTCTCGTCGTCGGACACGCCCTTGAGCATGATCCGATGGCAGTTCTCCCACACGGTCTGCTCCACGGCCTTGCCGTACCCGTCCTTCTCGTCGGCCATCTGCTGGCGTGACTGTTCCACGATGATCAGCTGGTAGCCGTTGCCGCCGCCCTGGGTGATGGCGTTGCGCAGACCGGGCCATTTCTCGATGTTCGACAGTTCGTCCAACACGAATCGGGCGGGAGGTTCGATCTTGCCGCGCGAGCCGGAGGCCTTGTCGAACGCGAGATCCTGGCATGCCTCCTGGAACGTGTCGAGCAGGAGGCTCACGAAGATGCCCGCGTTGCCGGCCACTCCGCCGTCACGGCGTGGCTTGGACAGCACGTACACGGTGTCGCCGCGCAGGACCATGCGTTTCGGGTCGATCAGTCGCGGGTCGGACGGGCTGAGGTTCATGCGGGCTCGCACGTTCGGGTCGGCGAGGATGCTGAACGCGTTCTTCACGCCGAACCATTCGCTGCCCTTCTGCCTCGGGTCCACGTGGGGCAGGGCGTTCAGGGTCGCGGCCCAACGGTCCATCTCGCGTTCGTTCGTGTACTTGCGTATCAGGTCGGCGGCCTCCTGCGCGTTCTCCGGGGACAGGCTCCACTTGTAGCAGTCGTTGATGGTGCGGTCCGCGATGGCCGCCGCGTACAGCATGGCCTGCACATACATGGTGGCGCTCACGCCCCACTCCTGGTTGTTCGATCCGGAGCCCATGCCGCCGATCGCGACCATGGTCTGCGCGCGGCGCATCGCGACGGCCGGATCGTCGCAACCCTGCAACGGCGTCCAGTTCATGTTGTGGCGCGTGTCCGGATCGTTCTCCGCGATGCCTTCGGGATCGAAGATGTGCGTGGTGCCCGCGCCACGGCCACCATACGACGCGCCGGTCACCCGATCCTTCACGCCGCATTCGCGCAGGTAGCGGGTCGTTTTGATGATGTCGCCTCGCGTGGAGGTCGCGAGCACGAAGCCGGGAGCCTCGACCACGCTGGGGATGACGACACTGACGGTCTTGCCGGAACGGGTAGGACCCAACACGTAGATGTGCCGTTCGGAACCCAGCCACACCTCCATGTTCCACGACCTGCCCACATACCATGCCGCATGCCATGGGCGCGGACGAATGGCGCCCGGCTTGCGGTAACGGAAATCCTCAAGCATGCGCGGCAGGACGGAGGGAAGCACGTCACGGTTGACGGCGCGTGGACCGTAATCCGCGGCGATCTGACGCCAGGTGGCGACGCCGGGACGTGTGGACAGCCAGTCCGCGGCCCTTTCGCCGGAATCACGGTACGCGTCCCAGAAGATCCACAAAACCATGACCAGCATGAACGCGATGGCGAACACCGGCAGGGTGAGCAGCGTCCACGCGAGCATGCCGCCCTTGACGAGCAGGAACATGATCATGGAGAGGATCAGCGCGAACACGCACACCATCGCGCCGGCACGGACCACGAGATGGCTTTCCTCGTCGGACAGGCGTTCCAACAGATGCGTGTGCCGGCTCAGCCATACGCCCGTCTTGGACGATTCAAACCTTTTCCACACGTCCATGACCTTGCGACGGTTGTCCGCGTTCAGTTCCTCACGGTCATACGAGCCATCATTCCAATATCGGGCCATACCATTCCTCCTTCGCGATTGTTTTTCCCTGGAAGGGCTTGTCTCACGACGCTTTTCGCAGGCTCGACGTGTCGAACACGTCCGCCCACATGGGGCCGGCGATGGGCAGTATCATGCGTGGATGCTCGTGTCCGATACGCCAGATGCCATAGCCTTGCGCCAAACGTGGTATCTGGTCGAGTTCGTCCTCGCTCAAGTCGGGGATGAGACGGTTCAGCAGGGGGATGTTCTCGCCACCCTGCCGGTAGATGATCTTCGTCTCCATCAGATTCATCAACTGTTCGACCTTGCCGCGCAGGCCGGAGCCGGCGGTGAACACCTGGGTCATGTCCGCGACGCCATGCACGATCAGCCATGTGGCGCACCCCCAGTGGCCCGCGGAACGCTGCCGGGTCTGCAACGAGTCGACCAATTGCGGGTTGCTCAGCAGGTCCCACGCCTCCTCGCACACGATGATGCGACGCAGTCCGTCACGCGCCTGCAACAGCCGGTCAATCCACGAGCTGACCGCCGCGGTGTACACGCGTTTCAACGTGGGATCCTGGAACACGGGACCGGACGTGTCGAACACGATGATCGGCGCGGCCGGATCCAACGTGATGGTCGACTCCTTGTCGAACATGCCGCTCATCGTGCCGTCATCGACCATGGGGGAGAACACGCGGGCCGCCTCGCTGGCCTTCTCACGCGCCAGATCACGGTAATGCTCGAAGCCGTGGATATGCGAGTATATGGAATCCACCCAATCCCAGTCGGACAGTCGTTTGACCGCGGCCTGCAACGTCATCGGACCGATACCGTACGAGGCAATGAGCTGGTCGATCAGGGACAGCATGTCCTTGTCCAACGGGAATGGACGGTCCGGTTCCCTCACCGCCTCCGCCAACGCCATCATGGCGCTTTTCCTGCCGGCCAGGACCTCCTGGCGCAACGCGCGCTTGTCCTCCTCGGATTTGAGGTGGGACATGTCGGGCATGGCGAACGGGTTCAGATAGTTGCCTTTGCCGGGGGAGACGACCTGCCCGCCGGGAATGGCCCGCGCGATGGCCTTCCATTCGCCCTGCCGGTCGGATTGGACGATGATGTTGCGTCCGAACCCGATCTCACGGACAGCGATGGTCTTCGCGCAATAGCTTTTGCCCTGGCCGCGCAGGCCGCTGAAGAACAGGTCGGGACTGGTGGTCATGTGCGCGTCGTACGTACCCCAGCAGTCGAATTGGAACAGTTCGCGGGAAAGCGCGTCGATGCCGATCGGCGGTCCGGGGATCAGCTGCGCGCCGGAACCGGCCACGAAAGTGGTGAGCACTCCCGCCCGTCCCGTGCTGGTCTGATGCCATGGGATCAGGGGACGTTCGTTGAAATCGCGGGTGATCATGTCCAACGGGCTCGCGGAACCCAACGGGAGCATGCCTTCCTCGTCACGCTGCCGCGCCTTGTACAGGCTCTTCGTCTGGCTGACCTGCTTCGACACCATCGAATACAGGCGTCCGCGAGCCGATTCGACCGCGCCGCGGTCGGAACGCGAATACCGGTGTTCCGGCACACGCACCGACCGGCCGGCGCCGTCACGCACGCGCATGAGCCAGTCAAGTTCGGGAATGGACAGTCTGGTCGGCGCGGGAACGAAACCCACCACGCCGACGCCACGCCGCGCGGGACGGCCGAGCCTGTGCCCATCGTCCTCCAACATCGGCACGAACGGATCGGCCCCATCGCCGTCCGGTTCCATGCCATCTGCTTCCGAACCGTCGTATTCGTCTTCATCGTCGACGGACATTCCCACCTCTTTTGAAAAGACGGAAGATGGGCGGGAGGAATCCCGTGGATACGGAACCATCCCACCCATCATGGATGTGAGCCGGTCCGACGTCACACGTTGTATCCGGCATGGGCCATCAGCATGCCCGCCACGACCATCAGCACGAAGCAGACGACGGCGAGCACGATGAACAGGACGGCCTTGCCTTGACGGGTCTTACGGCTCATGGCGAGAACCTTTTCCTTGGTCTTGCGGCCAACGAAGGTGCTTTTCTGTTTGACGGCCATGTACACGAACGCCTCATACAGGCATGAGGCGGCGACGACCATCAGGACCAGGATGCAAAGGGTTGCAGCCATATGGATTCCTCCCTAGTTAGGACATGTCCCGGAATCGGCCGGCCATGCGACCGTACGGTTCCGCACAATCCACATGGCACGCGGACGATATCAGACAGGGGGAGGGAATCGAATGCTTTCACAAAAAAGGCAATTCATCAGCAGCGGATATCCACAGGAAAACCAGTATGCCGAAAAATTCTAACGAAAAACATGTCATTTAACGGAGGATCGTATTGACAGAAAACCCGCCCCCTATGAGATAATGGTTTATAGGATATCCACCGGAATGGTCGGGTTCACAGCGGTATTTCTCCAAGAATGACAGAAGGTAATTTTGGATAAAGAAAAAGATCCCATTCTAAAATTGAGGCGCATGGAGGGAAAGCTGCTTCTACTTGATTTGAAGAAGATTATTTGGGTCGCGCCTCTGTCTTGGCTGACGATGTTCATCAGCTTGGCATGTTTGCTCCTTTCGGAGCACCAGTCAGATTGGAAATGGAATATCTCTAGTGTTACCAAGTCAATTATTCCCTTTCTGGAACAGGTTTGGGCGGATGCCGCGGATCATGTTCGACCAGGCTGCTCCGATCCGCTTACATGCTTGTTGACTTTTCTGACATTGAACGCTGCCATTGTTGTGGTGATTGCGTTAGAAGGGAAAACCAGAGTAAAAGGGACGATAGAGCTTTTTTCCTCAGTATCTATCGGAACTTCCGTTTTCATACTGGCTCTCACAGGGATTCTGACCCCATGCCTGATAGAGGAATACGGTCCTATTTTCGGACCCCTCTTCATCCTGTTCATCTTGGTTTGGTCGTGCATATTGGCGAATGCCAGTAGGATTTACAGCGAAGAAGAGCGAATTAAACGCTCAGAAGAAGAGCAGAAGAAAGAACTTGAATCAGAGAAGAAAGATCTCGCAGATAAACTTGAAAAACTACCCGGCGAGGCCAATAAGACAAAATACCTCAAGTGGCACCGCTACGGTCCACCTGTACTGCTTGTATTTATTCCGACATTCCTGCTCAGCTCTGTGCTTTTCACCGTTCTTCTCGGTAACCGGTCCAGCAATTCTGGATTGCTATTTCTTTCGATCCTCATCTGTGCACTGCTGATTTCTTTGTTGTACACCGGGCTTCTTGTCCCCATGCTTCTCGAAGTTGTTGTCGACGCTGAACAACACTCTTTCATTAGGGTAATGGGGATTCTTCTTTGGCCCCTTATGGTTATTTTTTTCTCTCCGCTCCTTCCTTTGCTCACGGTCTATCCCTCTTGGAGCCATGACACACTAGTTCTAATATGCATTGCATTGTGTGCCGTGGCTTATGCTTATTTTTTGATGCGTCTGCCCTGGACCTGCGCATCGAGAAAAAACTGGAGAGGCAGACTATTTAATTGTTATCGTTACCATTCTTTCACTAATAGCATTAAGCGAATTGACAAAGAACTTGAGCTGGTTAATAAAAAACTAGAGCAGAGGAAAAAGTCCGATCAAAAACAGGATCAAAATGGAACTGTTCCACCCTATGCTCCTGCTTCAAATATGGGACAACCATTAGAACAGCGTCTTGCCGTTTTGGAACGTCAGACAGCCGCACTCCTCGACGTTACGGAAAAACTGGAAGCATCCATTTCCAGTACGAAACAGAAAAAACTCTCTGCGGTCTTTCCCATTGGTTCGGCCATTTTTAGCCTGTAAGATCTTCGATTTACTTGAATCGAAGACTAATCATATGTATCTGTTCTTGTAGTCGGCGCCGCTCCCGTCAAGCTTTGGTGTTCCAGCCGGCGCGTTTGAATCCGTTGGCGGGCGTGGCGGTTCTCTTCCATACGTCGGTCGGCTCGTGCCGCGACGACGCACATGCTCCATGCCGTCAGCAGTCCGAGGAGCCAGAAGACGGCGATGATGGTTATGACGACGATCTTGTCCATCTCATCCTCCTTGCGCGGGGATTGTCGTTCCTCTATGCCGCGTTATTTCCACACGCGCCCCGTCCGATACCGTCACGGGGGAGATGATGAGGGTGTGCGGTCTTGCGGAGGGTTGCTTTTCCGTTCCCGACCGTCGTTGGACGGGAGGCATGCGAGGCGGGATAGGGATGCAAGGGAGAAAAACGGCCGGAACAGGGTCGGGAAGCCCAGTATGGGTTTCCGTCGTCCTGCTCCGGCCGTCTGCCGGGTGGTTTACCAGATGTTTAGATCATTCGGAATATAGGCTCTTCAGTCTGTCGGAGAACGTGTTGAGCCGTAATTTTCTGAGATGGGCCAGTTCCTCGCCCATGGTGCGTGGCGGATTGTTCTTGTTGGAGACGACCGTGTCCATCACATCCAGCACTCCACGTGTGTCCCGATCCAGCATGCGGCACAGGAAAACGTCGGGATGGATGGCCGTGATCGAATACCGACTGAGTTTTTCCAAGGGAAAGTCCTTGAGATTGTAAGTGACGATGTAGTCCGCGTCGGCAACCAGAGCGGCGGCGAGCACATGTCTGTCATCGGGATCGGGCAGCTCATCAAGTAATGTTTCGCGAGGCTCCCACCCGTATATGCAGTGCGTGGGATTCATGGAACGTATAGAGTCCAGGAAACGGTCTATACGTTCCGGATCGCGATGCTGGCGTTCGACCATTGCTCGACGCGTTTCGTCGAGGATGCGTTCGGACCATACCACGTCGACGATCTCATGTTCGTCCAATGTGAGGAGGATATCGAGCAGCCAAGTGGTGGGGAATACGTTGGCGTCCAGTAACGCAACCGGCTGGGTCATGGCGTTGTGGTCCCTTCCGGGTTAGTCGAACTGCGCGACGTAGGCGGCCATTTCGTCGTCGTCCATTGTGATTTCCCGAGCCGCCCGTCGCATGGCGTCCAAGGACTCCCGCATGCGCGTACGTTCCTGACGCTGGTATTCCATGATGTCGACCACGTCGACCATGCGTCGTCCGGTTCCGCCGTTACGGGTGAAGGGCAACCGTCCGGAATCAAGGATACGGGCGACGGTACGGGGCGAACAGTTCATCAGCTTCGCGGCCTGCCCGGTGGTGATCATCCGGTGCCGTCCCATGACACCCATCGCCGCGTTCATAGCCGCTTCGAAGGCCTTGTCGTTCAATTCCGTCACGACGCCGTCAGCGTCGATCAAGACACGACGTCCCGCCACAGCCGTGGCGTTCCCAGTGGACGTGCTCTTCTTCGTCGTGCGATGAGCCTTGACGTTGCGCAAGACATAGCGGGTCTTGTTATTGCGTGAAACATGATGGGAATGGGAACCTACGGCTCTCCCAACATGCGAGTGTTCCAATTCCATCGTGCCGGTACTCATATTCCACCTCCAGAATCGACTATCGTGCCTTCACCAGCATACTAAAAACTGTCAAAACTGACAAGGTGCCGTTTTGTCGCTTTTTTAGCCATTCGTTTCTTGAAAATTTCCCTAGGTTAAGCTACTGCCGGGATCGTCCGGCCGCGTATCGTCCGGAATATCGGCCGGGTCCGGCGGTTGGAGTCCTTGACCCGTGGACGGATTGTCCAATCCATGAATGGGAGTCATGCCGATCATGTGGCGGGTGGCGGTGGTGTTCCTTTGACGTCTGATGATCGGGAGCCGGCCACGCAGCAGGCCCGTGATCCGGTCGATGAGCATGGGGGAGAGGCGCTGGTTGGTGGAAAGCTGTTCGTGGACGATGTCGGGCACGTCGTCCAGAACACTGAGATCGTACCTGTCCCAATCGTCGATGAGGGACAATTGCCAGTACGCGTTGTCCTCCTCTCCCCATTGGTCGGTCCAGAACGGTTTCGTCCGGTAGTCCCCGTTGTCCATGGCGTCGGGATCCATGCCGTTCCACAGGCTCGCTCCGCTGTCGTAGATCGGGGCGGGACGGATGGTGAAGGATTCCACGTCCCTGATCAGACCGAAATTGTTGTAATGCCGGTCCGTGTTGCGTAGCAGGAAGTCGAGGAACAGGAAATCATCCGTGGCGTGCATGATCGTTTCACGGTCGACGCCGAGCCGTTGGCAGGCGTCCACCCAGATGTCGCGGCGTTCCCGGTATCCTCCCTTCCGGAAGATCCGCATGATCTGTCCGGCGGGAATGAGCTCCTCCGTATCCGAAAGCATTTCGTCGCATGCCGACACCCTGGCCCCGTTGATCTTGCCCACACGGTATTCGACATGGTCGATGCCAAGCAGGCGGGCCGTTTTCCACGCTATCCGCTCGTTGTCGGGCTCCTGGCCGGACCGTCCCGCCTTGATGAGGGTCCTGACGCCGTCGTTCCGGATGATCCACCGTTTGGGCAGGTCTCCGGCGCTGGTCACGTCCGGCGTGTTCACGTCGCCGATATGGGATGAGTCGCCGGTGAACAACGCCTTGCCGAGCCGTTCGTCGAAATCGTTGTGGAAGAAGTTGAGGTCCTCCCAACGTAGCGCGTCCATGCCGGCGGGACGGATCCAGTACTGGTCGGACAGGCTCAATCCCATGGAACGGTCGAGCAGTTCTTTTCCGGAGGGGATGCCCGTGGCCATGAGCAGCGTGCGCAGGCCGTCCCTTGTGGCGGGGATTCCCCGGGACCGCCACCATGCGGTCACCGAATCACTGTCGGGTCGGGGCTGTCCATCCACGTACATGCCGATCGGTACGCGGCTCGGATCGAACACGTCACCCACTTCGAGGATGAAACCCGCGTTCGATGAGTACGCGAATTCCAGTACCGGATGGTTCCGGCACATTAGGACACGGTTCATTTCAAATAGCATCGGACCCCGCGATTATGGTGGATGGATTCATTGCTTCCCGTTTCCCATGGTAGCAACGTGGATGTCCTTCGTTCATGTGGACGTTCCAGGGGAAACGGACGGCCGGAACAGGTTCGGGAAACCCTTATATGGGTTTCCATCGTCCTGTTCCGGCCGTCTGTAGGATGGTATCGGATGTTCGGTTATGTTCGGGATGCGGTCTCGCTGGCTTGCTCATGCTGGAAGCCGTCAAGACCTGCGAAGAGGGTCAGACCAGGCCGATGCCGGGATCGTCCGGCCGTGCATCGTCCGGAACATCGGCCGGATCCGGCGGTTGGACATCCTGGCCCGGAGCATCCATGGCGATGGAGCCGTCCGTGGTTTTCGGATCATGACGGAGCCGTTCGACAAGGTCGATGAACGTGCGTTCCTCCTGTTCCACGCAGTCGAACAGGATGGAGCAGAACGGTTCGGGATCACCGTCGACCTGCCAGGATTCGAGACCCCGGGCGTAAACACGTCCGGCGTCATGTTTGATCGCCACGGGACGGTATCCGTTCTCCAACAGCATGAGGTTGAGCAGTTGCCGGCCGGTCCTGCCGTTGCCGTCCATGAATGGATGGATGTTTTCGAACATCGTATGGAACGCCGCGGCCTTGAGCAACGGGTGCGCGTCGCTTCCGTTCAGCCCGTCGATCAGGGCTTGCAGGTCGTCATGGATCTCCAACGGGTCGGCGGTCTTGACGCGGGTCGCGGTGATTCTCGCCAGATATCCGTAAGGACGGAACGTGCCGCGTGCGAACGGCTGCAGGTCCAATGCGGTCACCTCGTGGATCCTTTGGATCAGTTCCGGGTCGAGTTCACGTCTTTCGGAGGCGTATTCGCGGACGTAGGCCATGCCGTCGGCGACGCCGCGCGCCGCGAACACGAAACGTGCCGGGGAATCCGAGGGCACGAATTCGCCTTCCAATACAAGGGATGTGTCCTGAAGAGTCAGGGTCGATCCTTCGATGGCGTTTGAATTGTAGGTGTATCTCACGAGCCAGTCGCGGTCGTAATCGGATAATGCCATGGTTTCGACGCCATCCAACGGTTCCAGTGAGAGGGCGTGGGCGCGCAGGGTGTCGATGAGGTCCAGTCGGGTGGTGATTTCCGGAATCCGTTCAAGTTTGGCGAGGATGCCGGGCATGTCGTCGATATGTTGACGCAGTTGCGTGTTGGGCATGGTTTCTCCTTCTTTGGCTTATTTTACCGAACCGTGGTGGATCTGGGTCCTGAGAGAGAAACGGCCGGAACAGAGTCGGGAAACCGTCATGTGGTTTTCCGTCGTCCTGTTCCGGCCGCCTGTTTGTTGGAGGGGGAATTGGGTCAGCGCGTGCCGTGGCGTGCGGTCACGTCCATGCGGCGGCGTTTCAGGTCGAGCGTGGCGGCGCCCATGCCGGCGAACGCGACGACGGCGAGGATGATGCCGTTCGTGTCCGCGCCGGTGGATGCCATGACCTTGTCGGCCTTGTCGGCCGCTTCGACCGTGGCCTGCTGGGCGGCGTTCAGACTGGTCTGGCCGGCATTGTCGTCATGCTTCGGGTTGGCGGCCTGCTGGGCCGTCTTGAGCGCTGCCTTCGCGGTCTCGTAGTCGCTCTTGGCCTGGGCTTCGACCGTCTGGGCCTGCTTGAGGTCGGCCTGCGCCTTGGCGAGGATCGTCTTGGCCTGGTCGAGCGCGTCCTGTGCTTCCTTGACCTTGGCCTGCGCGGTCTTGACGGCTTCCGTGTCCTTCGCGTCGCTCTTGGCCTTGGCGAGGCGTGCCTGCGCGTCGGTCAACGCCTGCTGCGCGTTCCTGACCGCGGTTTCGGCGTCCGTTTCGGATTGCTTGGCCTTGTCGGCCTCGTTCCTGGCGGCGTCGTATGCCTGGGTCTTCGCGTCCAGGTCGGCCTGCGCGGCGGCGAGGGCCTGGGTCCTGGCCGCGAGGTCCGTCTTGGCGTTTTCGAGGTCCTTGACCTGTTGGGCGGCCTTGTCGCTTTCCTTCTTGGCCTGCTCGTACGCGGTCTGGGCTTGGGCGAGTTCGTCCTGCGCGGTCTGCTTGGCCTGCTGGGCCTGGTCGGCTTCGCTCTTGGCCTGGTCGTATGCGGTCTGGGCCTTGGCGAGGGCGTTCTTCGCGTCGGTCAGCACGTCGAGACGCGTGTCGGCGGCGGTCTTGTCCTGTTCGGCCTGCTTGACGTCCGTGTTGGCCTTGTCGAGCGCGGCCTGGGCTTGGGTGAGACGCGTCTGCGCCTGCTCGTCGGCGGATTTCGCCTGCTCGTACGCGGTCTGCTTGGCCTGGCGGTCGGTTTCGGCGGTGGTGAGGCTGGCCTGCGCCTGCTCGTCGGCGGATTTCGCCTGCTCGTACGCGGTCTGCGTTTCTGCGGCCTTGCGGGTCGCGTCGGCGAGCAGCTGCGTGGTGCGTGCGGATTCGTCTTGCGTGTCCTGCAGGTCGGAGGTGGCCTTGTCGAGCGTGAGGACGGCGGACGCGTGGGCCGTGTTGGCCTTGTCGAGCGCGGTCTTGGCGGCCTCGACCTGCTTCAACGCGTCCTCGTACGTGGATTGCGCGGATTTGATCTGGTTGACGTACGCTTCGACCTTCGCGCGGTACACACTGGCATCGAACGTGGTGTCGTTCGCGTTGTAGGAGTTCCAGTCGTTGAAGTACTCCTGCGTGAACGCGTGATCGTAGTTGGTCTCACCGTAGCCGCTGTAGGCCATGCCGGTGGCGATGTACTCCGGGTCGACGATGTTGAGGTAGTGGCCGACCTGCTGGTACAGGTCCGGGTACTTCAGGAAAACGTCGTACGGGGACAGCTTGGCGAGGTCCGGATAGTCGCCGGACTTCACGGCCGCGTCGTAGGTCTCCTTCTCGGCCGTGTACCAGTCGTCGTACGGATCGTCGTCGGAGAAGCCCCAGTCGAGGTTTTCGCCGACGTTATCGTACTGGTAGTTGTGGTTGTAATGGCCGTTGGCCGCGTAGTTGGCCTGGACCATGGCCATCGCCATCGCGGTCTCGGACACCTTCAACGGTTCCAGACCATGGTCGGCGCGCAGCTTGTTGCATTCGTCGATCATGTCCAGGGCCTTGAGCAGGTTGTCGAGGCTGGTCGCGTCGTCCTTCGCGCCGATGTGCGTGTATTCCAGGTACTGGGACACGCTGTCGTCGGTCAGATACTTGTACGCCTGTTCGGCCTTGTTGGTCTTGAACCATCCGGCCGCGCCCTCGGCCTGCGCCTTCGCGGCCTCGTCCGCGGCCTGCTTCGCGGCGTCCGCGGCGGCCTGCGCCTTGTCGTACGCGTCCTTCGCGGCCGCATACTCGTCCTTGGTCCTGTCGGCCTGCGCCTGCGCGTCCTTCACGGCCTGGTCGGCCTTGTCGAGCGCGGCCTGCGCCTTGTCGTTGGCGGCCTGGGCGTCCTTCACGGCCTTCGCGTCCGTGTTCTTCGCGTCGGTGGCCTTGTCCAGGGCGGCGGAGGTCTGGTCGGCCTTCTCCTGGGCGGCGTCCTTCATGTCGTTCGCCTTGTCGAGCGCGGCCTTCGCCTGGTCGGCCTGGGTGCGGGTCTTGTCGGCCTCGGATTTCGCGGTGGCCTCGGCGGCGGTGGCCTGGGCCTGCGCGGTCTTAGCGTCCTTCACGGCCTGGTCGGCCTGCTTGGCCTTGTCCTGCGCCTCCTGGATCTTGGCGGGATCGTTCGCGTCGCCCGCGATGCGGGTGGCCTCGTCGAGCAGGCTCTTCGCCTGGTCGGCCTTCTGCTGGGCCTGCTGCGCGGCGTCGGATGCCTGGTCGGCCTTCGTCTGGGCTTTGCCGAGCGCGTCCTGCTTCGCGGCGGTGGTCTGGTCGAGCTTGGTCTTGTCGGTCGAGTCGACCTTCCGCTGCGCGTCCTTCACGGCCTGGTCGGCCTGTTCCTTGGCCTTGGCGGCGTCGTCACGGATGGACTGGCTGTCGTTCATGGCCTTCTTGATGGTCTCGGCGTTCTTCGCGCTCTGGTCGGCCTTGTCCTTCGCGGCGGTGAGGCTGTCGTGGGCCTTGTCGAGGTTGGTCTGGGCCTGGTTGACGCCCGTCTGGGCGGCGGCCACGTTCGGATCGTTGTTGATGGTGGTCTCGACCTGCTGTTGCGCCTGCTGCACGTTCTGCTGGGCCTGCTGCACGCCGGTCTGGGCCTGCTGGACCTGCTGCTGGGCCTGCTGGGTGCCGGCCGTGGCCTGGTCGAGGCTGGTCTTCGCGTCCGTGACGGCCTGCTGGGCCGCGGCGACCTGGTCCTGCTGGGGCTGCGTGGTCGGCTGGGCCGCGGCCTGGTCGACGGCCTGCTGGGCCTGCTCGACGGCCTGCTGGGCCTGTTCGACCGGGGTGGTCGCGGTCTCGTCGGCCATTGCCGGCGCGGCGATGGTGCCCGCGACGGCCACGGATGCGACGGCCGTTGCGAAAGCCTTCTTGTTCATAATTCTCCCTCCAATGCCATGCCCCGTATCGGGGTCGTGGCTCCAATGGAAACATCCCTGCGACGTTTCCGACAACCATTCCACGTGCCCCCAATCCGATATCGGCGCCATCGGCGTGTCGCGGTCGCGGAGGCATATGGCGCGCATACCCACCAGTCTACCCCCGCATGAGGCGGTGCCGGCGGGTGGGCGTCTACCGTTTCATGCCGTGACGTCCGTACGGACGGACGCGTGGCCTGGACTCGACCATCGCCACGGGCATGCCCGCGAGCAATGCCACACCGGACACGAGCAGCGGGCGCGCGTCACGGCCGGTGGTCCTGGGCGCGTCCTCGGGATAGGGCGCGTCGTCCGGCATGCTCACGCGTTCGCCCGTGACGAGCAGCCGATACGTGTTCAGGAAGATCGGAGTGCAGGTGACCAGCGTCACCAGGTCGCGTCCCGGCTGGATGCGCACGTCGCGCAGATCGTCCGGATCGACCTTGCGGATGCGTTCGACCTTGTAGGCGAGGGTCTGGGCCGCGACCCTCACGTAGAACACGTCACCCTTCCTCAATTCGGTGAGCCGGGTGAACAGGGCCTTGTCGGCCACTCCCGTATGTCCGGTGATCACACTGTGGGTGCTTTGCCCGCCGACGGGCAGGCTGGTGCCGTGAAGGTGTCCCGCACCGTTCTCCAACGCGTACGCGTCGGCCCCGTGGCGGACGGGCAGGTCCACGCCGATGGACGGGATCTCGATGGTCGCCATGATCCCGTCGCCGAAATCCAGCAGGTTCTGGTATTCCGTGTCCGATTTGAAACCGAAATCACCATCGATGGTCCCGTCCTTGCCGGACGTCTCTCCGATGACATGCGGCGTGGCGGCGAGCCTCCGGTTGTACTCGCGGGCCGCGGCGACCATGCGCGCGTAATGTTCGGCCGAATGGTCGTCCTTCGCGGCCAGGGCGGACGATTCGGCCGCCCTGCGGGCCGCTCCGGCCTGTTCCACGCCAAGCCAAGCGAACGTGCCCACGCCCGCCAGGCAGAACACGACCGTGACGGCGATGAGCGCGCGGAACACGCGTCTCGCATGCCGTGCGCGTATGCGGCGCAGGCGCCGCATGCGACGTCCCTCCGAAGCACGTTCGCCCTCGATGATCCAATCCCAATCCATAACGTCCATACCTTTGCCACGATCCGTTCCACGAATATCGACGGGGATGGGCAACGGGAAGGGCCGGCGTCCGGACCATTCCGCCCACGTCCGAATGGAGTTGGTGGATGGCCGTCCGCCGGCCCTTCCGTCACCGGGTTCCGGTCACTCGTCGTCCGGCATGCCGTGGCCGTTCATGCGTCTGGTGAGCATGACGGTCGAGCCGATGCCGAACATGAGCAGCAGGACGCCGCCCGCGATGGCGATCGGCAGGCCGATACCGCCCGTTTCGACGAAGTTCTCGTGAACCTCCTGCCATTGCGCGTACAGGGTGATGTCCTTGTCCTGCAATGCGACCTTGCTGCCGTCCTTATAGACGACGTCCGCCTTACCGGGTTTAGTGCCCCAACCCTTGAACACGTACTTGTCGCGTTTGAACGACTTGGACGTGTCACCGGGAATGGTCACATCCGAATACTGCCAGCCGGTCGTGTTCGGATGCGAACCGGTGCCGCCGTTCGCGTTGTAAACCACGTTGGCCTGCAACCGCTGCCAGTGCGCGTACACGGTCACGCTGCCCGTCAACGGCCTGGTCCAGTCGTACAGGCCCGCATTGTCCTGCGGTCCCGTGTACCAGCCGAGGAACCTGTAGCCGCGGATCTTCGTCGTGTCGCCCGCCCGCCAGCCGGAACCATCCGCCGCGGCCGTGTTGTAAGCCACGGATACGGACGCCGGGGTGGACGGCATCTGGCCCGACCAGGTGCTCGGCTTGTTCGTGTCGTAGGTGAGGACCGGGTTGCCGACCCACACCGCGTACACGGTCATGCCGCCCTCGACCATCGTGACCTGGGCCTGCGCCTGGGTCGCGTTCCGGTCCTGGTTCCAACCCAGCTGGGTGTGGCCCGGACGCGACAGCATGCTGGAATCCCAGCAGTCGTCGTCCTTCGCCATGGTCGCCAACGTGATCCTCTGGCCGGCCGGATAGTAGACCTGGCAGCCGGACACCACGTCCGTGCTCGTGTCGATGGTCTTGACGGTCACGCTGCCGTCCTCATGCGTGGTGGTCCGCTGCACGAGGTCGGACACCTTGCCGTCGGTCTCCGATTTCGCGGGCCGAATGGTGTCAGCGGCCGTGTCGGACGGGATGGAACCGGTGGCATCCTGCGCGTTCTTGTCGTAGGTGAGACGGTAGGCGATGGTCGAATCGACCGGCTGGAAGCCGGACCCGCGGGCCTGTCCCGAGGCGACCGACCAGCGGACGCGGAAGGACGAGCCGGTGAACGTGGCGCCGACGTAATGCTTCATTCCATGCGCGTCGGCATTGTTCTCGTTCTCATCCGTGGCGCCGGCCCAGCCGTTCGTGCCGAACCGGGCGAGATGCGCGTCGGAGCGCACGTACGCGCCATCGAAGCCGCTGACGAGTTCGACGCCCTCGTTGTATCCGCTGGTGCCGCCGTCAAGGTCGGTGAAACCGGTCACACCACGCAGTCCCTGCGGCGTGGAGCCGTCGTCCAGCAGGAAATCGACGGTCACATCCATATACGGGCGGGACGAGGGATGCTTGTCCCACTTGCCATACGATGCCACGAACTTACGTGTCGATGGGATATAAACCAGCGTGCCGAGGTTCTGGCCGTTCACGGTGATCCTGGCGTTGAGCCACCGTTGCGTGCCGGAGGAGTCGCGCCACTGTCCCACATGGTGCAGGATCAGGTTCGCGCCATTCCCGTTCGGCTGGTACATGGTGGCCAGAACACCGGCGTATGCCTGGTTCTCCTCGCACGGATCCCAGTTCGTTTTGACGGTGAAGCCGTTCACGTCGGTGATCTGGTCCGCGGTGAACCCATCGGTCGTGGAGAACTTGAAATCGCCGTACTGGGCCGGAGCGATGTCGCCCTTCTTCAAGTCATGCACCGTCAGACCGGAAGCGGTCCTGTCCGCCACGGTCCTCACGCTTCCGGTCGTCCTGGTCTTGGCCTGCTTGACGGTGTTCGCGGTCGTGTCGGACGGGACTTGGCCGTAGGCGTCGTTCGCGTTCTTGTCATAGGAGAGCTTGTAGGCGAGCTTGAACTGCACGTCGTCGATCAGATTGCCGGAGATGCCGTCGATGGAACCCAACGCCTTGAACGTGAACCTGCTGACGTTCTGACCGGCGGGAACCACGACCGAACCCTGGAACGTGTCCCACGAGCCGAGCCAGCCATCCGTGTTCGGAGCGTTCACCGTGGTGGACTTCTCACCCAGCCTGTTGCCCCGGTCGGACGCGATGCGGGTCATCTCCACCGGCTGCTCGTGGCCGGGCGCGCCGACGAGGATCTGGATCTTCTCATTGGAGTTGATGGTCCCGTTCCTGTGCGCGTACCGGAGCTTCACCGTGTACACGGTCGGATAATCGTGCGCGGTGTCGATGTCCTGATACAGGTACGTGCCCGCCTGCGAGGCGGTGATCTCCGCGTACATGTTGTCGTTCGCACGGGAGCGTTGGATCTCGACGATGCCGCCGCGCCCGTCGACCCTGGTGTCGGTCTGGTTGGATTTCCAGCCGAACTTGTTCGCGTCGAACCCGTTGAGGTGCACCCACTGCTTGGACGCCTCGCCCTTGCCGTTCAACGGTCCGCTGACCTCCACGTCGCCGTGGGCCGGGTCGATGTTGGCGAAATTGTATTTCGCGCTCATCTTCGACTGGGTGACGATGTTCCGCCAATCATGGTCGAAGTCGCTGTTGACGAGCTGCTTCGGCAGGCCGTTGGCGGCGTAGGTCGCCACATCGTCGGATGCGAGACGCACGCTGCCATTGGTCTTCGTCTTGGCCTGCTTGACGGTGTTCGCGGCCGTGTCCGACGGGACGGAACCGGATGCGTCACCGGAATTCTTATCGTAGGTCAGGCGGTATGCGCGGGAGAACTCGATGTCGTCCACGAGATTGCCGACGTTGTTGCCGGACAGGGTCGCATCCTCTTTGAATCCCTCAAGGCTCTTGAACATGAACACCGTGTTCTTCTGCCCCTCGGGCACCAGGTAGGTGCCCTCGTAGGTCTCCCATTGTGCGCCATGATCGCGGGGATCGGTGTTGGACACCTTCGTGGTGATGGTGGTGGACTTCCCGCCCACCTTGTCGCCATGGCCGTTAGAGGTGACGCGGGTCATCTCCACAGGCGTCGCATGGTCCGTGTCGGATCCCACGAGGACCTGCATCCTGTCGGCATGGGAGGATTGGCGGCTGGCGTGCTTGAGCCGGATCTTGTACAGCACGCCGCCGTTGCCGGTGGACACGTTCTGGTAGATGCTGGTGTTGTCCTGTTGGGCGACGATCTCCGCATACGTGTTCTTGGTGTTGCGGTCCTGCTGCAATTCGACCCTTGAACCGTTCTCGGTACTGGACCATGCGAACCTGGAAGAGTCGAAACCGGGGATCTGCCCGATCTTTCCGTACTTGGAAAGATCGGTGGCGGACATGTTGTACCAAAGCGTGCCGTCATCCGATTTGAGGAACGTGCGCAGATCGGCATCGCCGCCCTGCTCGTTCTTCTGAATGTCGGAGAACGAAGGGTAAGAGAAATCGCCATTAGCAAGGGAACCGGACCGGACGTTCTCGTCCGCGACGGTCTTCACGGTTCCATTGGTCTTCGATGCGGCGGGCTGGACGGTGTTCTCCTTGCCGCGCTGATTCGACGGGACCTCGCCGGCGGCATCCGAAGAGTTCTTGTCATAAGTCAACTTGTAGGAACGGGAGAATTCGATATCGTCAAGATCATTGCCGGAATACCATTCCGCGGACGCGACGGATTTGAAGGTGAAACGTACCGTGGTGACCCCGTCGGGCACGAGATACGTGCCGGAGTACGTATCCCACTTCTTGTTGTCCGCGCGGTCGGACGTGGTCGGGGTTGAGATGGTGGTCATCTTCTCGCCGACCTTGTTGCCGTTCTCGGACGCGATGCGGGTGGCCTCCTGCACGGTCTCCTTGTATGGTTCGCCGATCATGACCTGCATCTTGTCCACGTAGGCGCTGGTCGCGCTGGAATGCTTCAGACTCCATTTCATCATGGTGCCCGGCGTGACCTTCACATCCTGATAGATCGCGGTGCCCTGCTGGTCGGCGGTCAGTTCGGCGAACTGGTTGTGGTGGACGGAATCGTAATTGAGTTCCACATTGCCGGCCTCGCAGCTCATACCGCCGGAATAATGCGTGTCTCCCTGGGTGGAGCTCCAGGCGAAACTCGACCTGTTCCAATTGGGAATGGCCCTGCCTGTGGTGGACATGGCGCATCCCGAACCGTATTTGCCGGTACCGGGGTTGATGGTGGCGAGCCGCTTGCCCTTGTTGAATTTGTTCGAACTCGACCCCGCCAAGCCCGTCCACGACGGTACGGATGGATAGTCGAAGCTGCCGTTGACGATATGGTCCGGCAGGTTGTTCGTGTCATCGGCCGTGAGCTTCACGACGCTTTTCGTGGTCCCGGCCGCGCCGTTCGTGTCCACCGCGTTGGCGGTGCCGGCCAGGCCGGTGCCTAACGCCGCGGCCGCCGTGAGACCGGCGAGAAGTCTTGTAAGGAATCCCATTTTCCCTCATCCTTTGTGATTCATATGTGAGTTCCGTATTTTTTGGAAGAGGGCCGGGATCGTGCGGCTGACAGGAGAAAAGGCCGCACGATCCCGGCTCCTGGATCCCCGGACCTTCGCTTTCGAGGCCGGGGACGATTCGGAAAAATCAGGCGATGGCCGGACCGTCGTCCAGGTTCTCGTGGCGGACTCGGTAGGCGGCGAAGCCGGACGCGGTGGCCACGAGGATGATCGCGAACGCGCCGACCAGCATGACGGCCATGGTGGTCGCGCCGGTCTGCGGCAGCTGGGTGATGTTGTCGATGTTCTTCACCACGGCGGTCGGCGTGGTGGCCTTGCCGTCCGCGTTGGTGACCTTGCCGGTCAGTCCCGGCTGGTCCTTGCCGGTGATGGTCACGTGGCCGTCGTCGGTGATCTTGAGGGTGAAGCTCGGCTTGACGAAGCTGAAGTAGCCGGTCGGCACCTGCGTCTCCTTCACGGTGTACGTGCCGGCGCCCAGACGGGTGAAGTTGATGACGCCCTGCGCGTTCGTGGAGAATTCGGTCGCCTTGGACTCGTCCGTGCCGAACGTCCACTGGTTGGAGGCCGAATCCCACGTGTACCACTGGTTCAGGCTGTCGTTGTGGATTTTGAACTTCGCGCCCTGGATGACCTTGTTGCCGTCGGCCGCGCTGATCTTCTTCAGGTTCACGTCGTAGGTCGGGACCGGGGTCTCATCGGTGCCCGGGTTCGGGGTCGGCACGTCCGGCGGGACCACGTTGGGCAGCCAGTTCGAGGTGATCAGGATCTGGTTGATGGCCTTGTTGGCCTTGGACGCGTTGACAACCTTGCCCTGGTAGGTGACGGTCACCTGCTTGCCCTGGACGGTGTCCACGAGGCTCTGCAGGCTGGTGACCTTGAAGCCGGTGCCGTCGGAATTGCCGATCTTGTCCTTGCCGATGGTGCCGAACTGGTTGGTCACGTCCGTGCCGGACGACGTGGTCGCGTGGAAGGAGCCGTCGATGTAGGTGATGCCGGTCATGTGGTCCTCGAGGGTGATGGTGTCCACGGCCAGCTTGTTCGGCACGGTGAACGTGGCCTTGAAGTCACGGGTCTCGCCGTTGGTCGCGGCCGCGGAATCCTTCCACGTGCCGTCCACGCTCTTGATCTTCTTGTCGATCTTGGTGACGTTGGTCTTGATCTGGGTGGAACCGAGGGTCTGGCCGTTGCTCATCCTGACGCTGCCGCCGATCGTGGTGGACACGAGGATCGGGATTCCCTGGGCGTCGACGACGAGATAATAGCCCTCCGGCAGGGTCAGGTTCAGACTGCCCGTGGCGGAGGTCTGGTTGGTCTTCACGGCCGCCACCTTGCTGGACGCGGCGGTGGACTGCAGGGTGCCGGCGACCTTGCGCAGCGTGTCCGAATCGGTCTTCAACCGCAGGAGCTGTTCGGCGGCGTTACGGCCTTCGGACGTGTTGTAGGTCACGCCGTTCTTGTTCAACGCGGCCTTGACCCACGCGTCGGTCGTGGCGTCCGGGGATGAGGCGCTCACGCTCTTCACGTTCGCGCCGTCCTTGACGACGTCGTTGTATCCAGCGACCTTGTACACGGTGAAGCTGTGTCCGGCGAGGGTGCTGCCGTCGCCCGCGTTCAGGGTGAGCGTGCCGTCGGCCGCGAACGCCGAGCCCGGGACGCACAACGCGGCCAACGCGGCGGCGGTCGCGCAAGCGGCTGAGATCTTCTTCATATCCATACTGGATGTCTCCTTTGATAGGGATTCTTCTGTTTTCTGCACGGACGGCTCACGCTGCCGTGGAAGTCCGATATCGTCGGCGTCCGCTTTCGGATCGCCGGCCGGTTGTCGGATCTCTCAACCATTCCCACGTGCACATGGCCGTATGAGCGCAGATATTCGAACGGGTGGCACCCCAATAAGATGGATGGGGGCGTGGGCCGTTCTTTCGGACGAGCCACGCCGGCCTTGTACGGCATCCACGGTCCGGGAAAGGAAAAGGGCGGGATGTTGGAGAATCCTCCAACATCCCGCCCGTGGCGTCACTCATGCCGTATGGCGGATCCGAACGGTCATCGGATCATTTGGCGGCATGCACGCCGTGCTTGACGGTCGAGGTCCTGCGACGTGCGCCCAAGAGGGTCACGCCGACACCGCCGAAGGCGATGAGGGACAGCAGGACGCCGCCGATGGCCATGCCGGTCTTGGCGAGATCCTCGCGGTAGCCGCTCCAGTCGTCGGTGTTCGAGTCCACGGTGGTGTCCTCGCATAGGGTCCTGTCGCCGACCTTGACCTGCTTGAGGCCTGTCGTGTCGGACGCGTCGCCGTCGACCTTCGTGCCGGCGTCGGACTTCTCGTCGCCGGTCTGGTTGCCGTCGGTGGGCTGCTGGCCGCCGAACTGGTCGGTGACGGGGCATTCGACGAGCGGCGTGCCGGTGACCTTCACACGGTCGGTGTGCTTGCCGCCCTGCTCGACGCCCTTCAACGTGCCGGTGATGACGGTGGACTCGCCGGGCTTGAGCACGAGGGTATCCCAATCGTCCGGATACTTCAGGTCCGTGACGTCGCCTTCGCCGGCGATGGTCCTGTCGACCATCTTCAGGTCCTTGGCGAGATACCAGGCGCCCTCACCGGTCGAGGAGTCCGTCTTGGACGTGTTGGTGATCTTGAACGCGATCTGCTGGCTGTCTCCGGCCATCTTCAACGCGTCCTTCACGTCGTCGCGGTCGCCGGCCTGTTCGCCGGAGGCCACGTCGTACTTCTCGATGTGGATCGACGGGGTCATGTCCGGGGTGCGGGTCCACACGATGTTGGACTGGAACTCCTTGTCGTTGAAGATCTCGGTGAACTGGTTCTCGACGCGTTCGGACACCTTCAGGCGCTTGCACTGGATGTACGCGCGCCAGCCGTTCTCATGCGCGTTGTCCGCGGACACGAGGGCACGGTACGCTTCGGTCGCCTCGACGGTGACCACGCCGTTGGCGTCGGCCGTGGCGGTGAACAGTTCACCGCCGAGCTTCGAGCTGTCGAAGCCGTTGCCGGCGAGCTTGTCGCCCTTGGCGGCGAGCACCTTGCCGTCCCTGTACAGGTCGCGGGTCGCGTACACGGCCCACTGGCCCGTGTACTGGTCGAACTCGGTGTTCAGCGGATCCACGATCCTCCACTGGCTGACCTGCGGGTAGGCGCGGTCGGCCGGGATGACGGAGCTGTCGAGCTGGTAGAGGAAGGTGCGGTCCTTGTACACGCTTCTGCCGTCGATGCTTTCGCCGCCGACCTTGACGGTCACGTCCTTGGCCGGGTTGACGGGCTTGAGCGGGTTGGACACCTCGTTGGTCTCCACGGTCGTGTCGTTGGTGACCTGGATGGCCTTGTTCCTGACCGTGTACCCATCCTTGACCTTGACGACCTTGTACGGCATGACGACCTGGTAGGTCCGGCCGAGGAGGTTCTGGTCGATGGCCGGATCGTTGAGCGGATCATGCTTGCCGTTGGTCGAATACTTGGCGAGGTCCTTCGGCTGGGGGTCGCCCTTGACGGTGACGCCCTTCTTCGGGATCCACGTGTCCACGGTCTTCGCGTACACGTATGCGACGCCGTCCTTGACCTGGATGTTGAACTTTCCGGTCACGTCCTTGCCGGACCGGTCGAGCACTTCGATCTTGGTTTCGTCGATGGCGACGTACCCGTCATCGAAATCGTCGGTGATGCCGGCCTTCCACACGCGGTACGCGTTGTCGGTCTGCTTCAGGTCGAGGGTGACCAGATAGTTGCCGGTATCGCCCAGCAGCATGGTCTTCCCATCGATGCTGACGGTCGGATCGCCCTGCTCCTTGGACTGGTTGTCCTTCTTGGAAGGGTTGTGGACCGGCGGCAGGTTGTCGACGATGTTCGACGGGGTGATCATGTTGTTCAGCGTGAGCGCCCACTGGTTGGCCACTTTGCGGTCGACGGGAGCGTTCTTCGCGACGGTGCCTTCGAAACGGACCTGCACCTGCGGGTTCGTGCCGGCCTTCCAATGTTCGGCCACGTACTTGTTCGAGTATGTGATGGTGAACTTGTGCGCCGCGGTGTCCCATGCGACCGTGTAGTCGCCTTCGACGCCCATCTGCGGGTCGCTGGTGGTCAGCTGTCCGCCGGTGGCGAGGTCGGTGATCTCAAGGGTCTGCGGGTCGGGTTCGAGGTACTGGTCGTACACGTCGGTGTCCTGGATGGACACGATCCGGTATCCGAGGTCGGCGGGCAGTTTCGGCTGCGTGGTGAGACGGTATTCGACCTTCTGGCCCGGATACACGACCTTGTCGTCGGCGTCGTTGTTCGCGCCGCCCTGGCTGCCTTCGGCGATGACCTTCTTCTTGACCGGTGGGACGTAGCCGCAGATGTGCGGTTCGTTGGTCGGCTGGGACTCGTTGTTGACCTTCTCGGAACCCGAGTTGGTCAGCTTGGAGCCGTCGGGGTTCTCGCAGAACGTGAGCTCGTCGCCCGCGGCCTTCCTGAAGTCCTTGCGGACCTGGGCCGCGCCCTTGCCGTTGGCGAAGTTCACCACGCCAGGCAGGAGCAGGCTGATCTGCTTCGGATTCTTCAATCCGGCCTGCGCGGCACGGTACTCCGGCTTCGCGGTCGCGGTGACCTTGGTGCCCTGGACGGTGATGTCGAACTGGTCGGTCACGTCACGGCCCTTGTTCGCGATGTCCGCGACGGAGGATGCCGCGTCGGTCGTGGCGTCGGCCTCGTACACGCGGATCTTCGACTTGTCGGACGTGAGGTCCCAGATGTAGTCGGCCTTGGCGTAATCGTCGGTCAGCTTGATGTCGGTGACCTTGACGAGATCGGACGCGATGACGCCGTTGACCACGGACGCGACCTGGTCGCCGTCGAGGAACTTCTGGGTGTCCGCTCCGGTCTTGTTCGTCTCGTCCGGATCGACCACGGCCTGCCAGGTGCCGTCATCGCCGAGCTTGATCCAGCTCTTGTCCGGGTTCGGGCTCCACTCCCTGACGGGCGGCTCGTTGCCGGGCACGGTCTGCTGGTTCCATTTCTCCCAATCGCCGTTGGTGAGCTGGACCTTCTGGCCGGCCTTGAGCACGCCCTTGGCGAACGCGCCCTTGATGGTCATGCGCACCTTGCGGTCCGCCGCCTGGTTGTAGGTCGTGTCGAGCAGCGACTGTTTCGCGGTGATCCACACCCTGTCGTCCTGCTTGTGCACGTCGAACAGGCTGTTCGCGTCCTTGCCGTCGATGGTGACGGTCACCGACGCGGAATCCAGGTCGATGTTCCTCGCGCTCTTGGAGAAATCATCGCCCAATTCGTAGGAGCTCATCTTCCTGGCGAGGTTCTTCGGCAGCAGGCCGTTGACGGTCACGCCGAAATCATCCTGCTGGACGAACGTGTGCGTGTCCGCGTTGACCTTGTTGCTCCACGCCGTGTCCTCGGCCGTGGCGGCCTGGCCCTGGTCGGCGCTCCATACCTTGTCGGGCTTCGGATTGCGCACGTAGACCGGCGGCTCGTTGGTCGGCTGGGATTCGTTGTTCCACTTCTCGGAGGCCTTGTTGGTCAGCTTCCTCTGGTCGGCCGCGGCCTGCGCGTTCGGCGTCTGCTTCACGTATCCGCCGATGTACAGTTTGACCTTGCGGTCCTTGGTGCCGAACGCGGTCTTCGTGAGGAACGACTGCTTCGCGGTCGCGGTGGTCGTGTGCTTCGTGGTGTCGACCGTGATGTCGAACTGGTCGGTCACGTCCGCACCATCCACATACACCTTGACCTGGTCCTTGTGGTTCCAGTCGATCCACTGGGCCGAAGCGGTCCAATCATCGGTGATCGCGTAGGAGGTGAACGGGTTGAGCAGGTGCGCGGGGATACGGCCGTTGACCACGGCGCCGATTGCGTCGCCGGTCACGAACGTGCGGTTGTCGCTGCCCTTGTCGTTCGTATGCTGCGGATCCTCGGCCGTCAGGGCGCCGTTGGAGTCCAACACCCACACCTTGTCGGGCTTCGGAGTGACCTTGCCGACCTGTTCGCTGTTACCGGTCTGGCAGTGGCTCTTATCCGCATTGCCGTATTCGTCGCCGGTCCAGCAGGCCTGGCTGTCGTCCGGGATGGTGTAGTCCGTGCCGGTCGGGGTCGCGGACTGGGGCACGTTCAACGTGTATTGTCCGGAGACCGGGTTCGGCACGTGCGCCTTGACGACGCGTTTGCCCGCATGGGAATCGTCCACCGTGATGTCGGCCTTGACGGTGTTGCCGTCCTGGTCGGTCACGGTGATCTTCGAATAGTCGTCCTTGTCGGCGCCGCCGATCAGGACCTTCTGGCCGGTCACGTCGATCGTGTCGTACAGCCAGAAATGCTCGGACGCGTTCGACTGGGCGGTGATGTGCGCCGTATACAGGCTGCCGGACGCGATCTGCTGGGCCTCGGCGGTGACCTGCTGGCCCGCCATGTTGGTGAGCTTCTTCGACGGCGGGGTCGGAACGGGCTTCCAGGATTCCTTCGCGTCCTGCGCGCCCATATGGATGGCCGCGGCCTTCATGTGGCCCTGCTTGCCGACGGTCACATCATAGTAGTAGGAGCCGGCCGGCCAGACCTTCCAAGACTTGTCCACGTCCCTATAGCCGAACGAGACGCTTTTGGTCGTGTTGTTGTTCTGGGTGAACTGCTTGGACGCGGTACGGGTCGTGCCGTCCAGACCGGTCCAATGCAGCGTGACGGTGCCCGTCACGTCCTCGGAGATCGTGCTGCCGCCACGGCTGGTGGTGATCGCGTCGGAAACGTCATCGGTCGAACCGGCCTGGGTGAACAGGCCACCCGCCTGCGTGCTGACGGTCAGATCGTAGTCGACCGGCGGTTCGTCCTGGTCGAGGACGATGGCGACGACCGCGCGCGGGGCTTTGTTCATCTCACGGGTGGCGAGACTATTGATGGAAGTCTGTCCATCAGAGAAGAACGAACGGGTCGTGTAGTTGGCTCCCTGATACGAATAGGTGCCGTTCGGGATGCCGGAGGCGTTGTAGGCCGCCTTCCACTGGTCCGCGCTGAAGGAGCCGTTGGCGCCCGTGTACCAGTCGCCGTTCGCGCCGGGCGTGTGCACGAAGCCCACGGACACGAGGCGGCAGGTCGGATTCTGGTTGCCCGAAGCCTTCGAACGGGCCACGCATTCGGCGTTCGCGCCGTTCACGGCCTCGTCGATGGCGCTGTTGGACTCGCTGCCGTCCATCGACTTCACACCGACGGATCCCATGGCGGATTTCACATTCTCGCGGGTCGGGGAGCCGAAGGAGTCCTTGTACACCCATGTGATCTTGCCGGTGCCGCCGGCGGAGCCGTCGCCCGTGCCCGTGCCGTCACCGGAGCCGCCGCCACCGTCGGCGGCGAACGCGCCGACGACCGGGGACGCCAGCGTGGCCGCGGCGACCAGGCCGGCTATCGTGGCCTTGCCCCATTTCTTGTTCTTGTTGGAACCCAATGTTCCGTCTCCTTTCAGAGATTCTGCTTGCAGAACGTCCCGCCGTGCGGGCGGGACGGGACGGCGGGAACGCACGTTCCCTGCGCGGTTCCCCTCACGGGGACCGGCCCATCCAATCCGTTCCACGCGCGCACGCCTCGATAAGGGGCAATATTGGTTCGGGGTGGTATGCCGTGCGGACGAAAACGGCCCCGTCCATTGTTGGACGGGGCCTGCGGAAAGGACAAGGGGAAAATGAATCATCCAAGCGGACAGAATTTATCCGGCTGGCAATTGTATTGATCCCCAGTATTGTCTTCCCAGTCGTAGTGGATGCTTGGCGCGGGGGAGTTCCCGCTCGGGGAGCCGCCACCCTGGCCTTGCGATCCGCCTGAATACGATCCGCCGGAATAGGACCGTCCACCGGCGGAACCGGACCAGCCGCCGGACGAATACGAACCGTACGAGTACGAGCGTTGCGCCTGCTGTTGGGCCTGCTGTGCGGCGGCCGCCTGGGCTGCGGCCTCCTGTTCGGCCTGCGCCTTCGCTGCGGCCTCGGCGTCGGCCTGGTCCTTCGCCGTCTTCGAATCGTTCACGGCCTTGACGGCCTTGGCGATTGCGTCGGCGTCGCGCTTGGCGATGGCCTGCTTCAACGCGTCACGGGTCTTATCGTCCTGGACCTTGCCTTCCGTCGCCCTGTACAGTCCGTCCGCATCGTCCACCGTCTTGTCGAGCTTCGACGATTCGACCGCCCTGACCGCGGCCTGCAGCGTCTTCGCATCCGCCTTCACGCTCCTGGCCGTCTTGTCCGCCTTGGCGGTGGCCTCGTCCAGACCGGTCTTGTCGGACGCGTCGCACTTGACCATGGCGGGAGTCTCCGCCCCAACGGCCCGTTTGAGCGCGTCAAGGGTCTTCACGTCCTTCACGCCTGTCGCATCCGTCTTCAACGCGGCCGTCGTAGCATCCGCGCCGAGCAGCGCCTTATACGACTTCACCGTCTTACCCAGGTCCGTGACGGCCGACTGGCACGCCTGGCGCGCCACCGACACCCGATGGTTCTCGTACGCCCTGTATCCGCACACGCCACCCGCGACCAGCGCGACGGCCGCGACGGCGGCCACGCCGATGACGACCGGCCTGCGGTTCTTCCTTCCGGCCGAAACGGTCCCGTCCACGGGCGTGGACTGCGGGATGGTGTCCGGCGTCATGCTGTCTTTCTCGTCCATGACGACTCCTTCTCGACTACGTATGTGATTCATATTACCCACATAACCCCTTGTTGATATCGCACAGGGAAGAGGCTACAGGCTCCTGCCATGCGAGCGAACGAGCAGATACGTCCAGATGGCGAGATTCAGGATTTGGACCAGCAGGAGGATCACTTCCACGCCGGATGCCATGCCGGTCCATCCGTCCCGTGCATGCATGAGCCCGTGACCCAGTCCGTACGAGTAGGCGAACACGCCTATCCAGCCGGCCAGACGACAGTACAGGTCGGTACGACGTCGCGCTTCCGACCATTCACGGTCGGACCGTTTCGGAATCAGATATGGTCCGGTCAACCGCACGCATGCGATGAGGTTCAGAACGCATACGATGCTTTTCAACAGGTCCGCCCAGCTCATTGCCCGTCATCCTCTCCCAGTCCGGAACCTTCAGGCGACTTTTCAGGATACGCTTTCGATGGTCCGGTTGTCCGTTCCACGTTCCTTGACCATTGATATCGAGACGGACGCGTCACATTCCCGGACCGTCGAAACACGTCGGAACAGAAGATGAGGGTAAGACGGAGGGATCGGGATCAGGAAGAGGCTCGGGGACGGATGCTTCCGGACTGGACGGGACACCCACAGTTGGATGCAGGTCGCGCCATGCCTCCATGAACGCGTGCTCGTACCGATAGTCGCAGACCCTGCGATGGTATTCGTGGAAACCATCAGGCACGACGGTGAGACCATGCGACATGGACGGTATGGAGCCAAGCAGATCATGGAAGGAACGTGGATCGTATCTTTCCATGAAGCGATCCAACGCCTTGGTGCATTCCTCGTCCTGTCCTGATGCGAGGTATTTCAATGGGGCGATGGGTTTTCCCCTATCCGTCACGTAGCAGGAGCGGACGTCCAACGCGTCTTGGCGAATGAGATCCGGGTTGGCGAGACGGCGTTCGATTCCCGAGTCGGTTCTTTTGTTGTTGAACGAGTTGCCATTGTCGTAGACCGGCGCGAGGGAGAACTCCCCGCGTGGATTCCTGAGCACGCCCCAATTCGTGTTGTTCCGGTCTATGTTGCGGATGAACGCGTCCACCACGAACATGTCCCAGAACCGGTCGGACACTCCATCGATCGAGCGAAGAACCGGGATGCGGTGAATCGCCGACCGTACGTCGGCGAGCACCACTCCGGAACCGGTGGACGCGTCCTCAGTGAATCCTGGCTCGTCATCGGAAAGCGAGTTCTTCAGATCATGGAAATTGACAAGTCTGGAATCCGGGAAGGTGAAGTCCCTGCAGGCGCAGACGATACGCCCATCACGGATTCCCAGCACCGTTTCATGAACCGGTATGCCAAGAGCGGCATACACGTGGGATCCCAGCCATTCGGACACCGGCGCGGTCGTATACGAAGGAACGCTGCCCTGAAGGTTCCTGGTCGTTCCGGGGAATTTCACCAACCAGTCGCCGGCCCTCCAGACGAGTCCGATCTTCCGTCCGGCGTTCCCGCCGTAGAACTGTCCGGAAGTCTCGCATGATTCAAAATCTTGGATGTCGATCATGATGCCCATTCTAATGGAGCCGCCCCATGACCGGCATATCCGCCCGCATTGGCCAGCCACGTCCCTTGTCTCATAGTCCGGCGTTTTCTCGTACCTGATTCATCAGGTCCTCCAACGTGTCCGCCAAGGCCGACACGCGTCGATGGTCCGCATCGTCGGCCCCGTCGAACGGTTCCGCCTGTTCGACCGTGTCCGCGAGCCTGGACCGCAGGTACGGGACGGACAGTTCCATGCCGGCCGTCCGGTCGAGCAGGTCCCTCGCGGCACGCAGGTCGCTGGATAGTCGCGTCATGTCGTCACGCCGTGACTTCTCGGATCGGGTCTTGTCGTACTCCTTCCGGAACGCGGCCACCCGTTTGGACTGTTCCACGTATGCGGACGCCTGTTTCCTCGCCTTCGCCGTGTTCGATTCGAGTTGCCTGTTCCTCAGAGTCGCGTCGCATTGGATGGATGGCGCGCGTCGTATGGTCCGTAACGATTCGTATCGTCCGGCCCTTTTCCCGTCCAGAACGGACCCGTCGATGTTGAGGTCCACGGCCACGAGTCCTTCCAACCGTTCACGATTCCGGTTCATGGACGCCACCGCGTCCGAACATTCCGAGACGAGCTGGTCGTGGCGCACGCTCAACCGTGATTCCGTGATGACCATGCCGATGCCCGCGACCGCGATGACGAGCGTGCATGCGGTGAGGACGGCCACGCCCTTCCTTGACATGCGCGACGGGTTGGCGTGAGGCGTCTCACTGCCGTCATCCCAGCCGATATCGTCCGGGTCGTCGTCGCGTGGCGTGGAGAACGGATTCCAATCCGGGTCCACGCCATGCGACCGTATGCCGTCGTAACCGTCGTCGTCAATCATGGGAAACCTCCTGAAGAAAAATGAGAAGGCCGCCCGCCGGACCTCCCGTCGAGAAGATAGACAAAAAGAAACGGGACAGAAAACGGTCCGGCGGACGGCTCCCGTCGAATGTCGGATGGGAAGGGGTAGAACCCATCCGGACGGGATCGCTCACCAGCCTTGAAGCGTAGGCCGGACGGGAACGCCGGACGCTCCCTCAAGGGGAGGAAGGAGAAGCCCGGACGTTTCCGTCAACCATCCCACATGACGGCCGACCGATAACAGCCGATACGGGTTTCTAATCCAACACGTCGGCGGCCATGTCCAACAACGTTCGGTTCCTATGTGAATCATCCTTCGCCATGAGACTGTCCAGGAAACCGGTATCCAAGACCAGTTTCAGATCAGGTTCGAACCGGACGTCACCCAAGCATACGGACAGCCGATAGGTTTCCACGCAATGCTCGCCGCGCATGACAGGACTCTGATCGTGGATAAGGAAAGACAAATCGACGAAACCATGGCCCTCCGCTCTATCGACACGGACATAACCATCCATCCTGGTCGGAGTGAAACGAATGCTTTTGATCTGTAGCTTTTTCAGATAACAGTGCAATGGGCCATCTACCAGCAAGTACCGTCCCACCAGGTTCTGGGCGGGCGCGGCGTAGAAAAGCATGAACGACTGGTTGAAATAGGAGGCGCGATAATACTGCCATCCCTCATCGGCACGCCACATGGACAGCAGTTCCCGAGCGTATCCACGTCCCACATGCAGGCCCGTGGTCTTCTCCCAGATGTAAACATACCGGTCGAATTGGTCGCGCATCAGAGCGTACAGTTCCCGTCCGGCCTTATCCGTCGGAGTCCGGCGCGTGTTACCGGGATCCGAATGGTTCCTGGACAGCGGACAGAACATGTACGCGGTCTCGTCATAGTCCGCGACTCCAGGAACCGACGCCGAGTAATGCCGGCCGTACGGATTGGCCGACCGGCTTCCGTCAGTCCTTTTGAACAGGTTGCAGATCAGGATCGGATTGCCGCACGCCGGACATACCGCGAAATACGAGGGATGTCCGCCCCGCATCTGCACGAACGGTGCTTTCCGGTTCGTTTCCCGCCGATAATTTTCTTCCGTCAACGGCACAACGCGTCCTCTTCGACCTGTTCTGAAAACATCCATGGCGAACCTCCACTAACCGGAACCGATATCGGTTCCAATCGTAGGACGATTCGCCTATCATCGGTCAGGACCAAACTCACTGGTACCTCCTGCTGACTTTTATCCACCATTCCGTCGAGAGGGGTGGCACCGCGCCCTCATGTTCGGCGAACGCGAGCATGGAAAGCACCGTGGTCAGTCCCATGCCGAACTCACGGCCACCCTGCCGCAGAAGGAACACGTAATCCTCCGTGCAGTCGTCGCAATCCATATGGTCGATGATCGCCTTGCGCGCCAGACGCGCACGCTCCACCTTGTCGATATCCTCCGCCACGCTTCAGCTCCTTACTATCATTCACTATGCTTTCTCACATGCGTCACTGAAGAGCCGCCGCGATAAGGATACGGGTCCCGAAACAAGCCCATCCATTAGGACCTGCAATGATTAATGCCATGCCGGCGCATGGAACGACAAGCTGATAGAAGTGCTCGCCCGGCCGCAGGGACGTGACATGCTCGTGTTCCACATCGAGCATCTGGCCGACATACCTGCTGGATGAAATGGAGACAACGGAAATGACCGATATCTATGAACGACTGGCGGACGAGAACGAGCCCGCTCCCGCGACAGCTCCGGCCGCGCAGCTCACGGGCGATCAGGCCTCCAATCTGATGGCCTCGCTCACGGTCGAGGACTCCGACGCCACCACGATCCTCGCCGCCCTGGCTGGACCCATTCAGGCCGCCCACGCGCACCACGAAGAACACCGTCTACAAGCCATGTGACGGAACCGTTCACTTTCCATTCCCGTTTCACTTTTCAGGTCATCAGATGAACACGCCTGGCATTCCCGCGCATCCATCAATCTCGACCAGCGGAGACAAGGCCCGTTTGATTCCGTTCACTTTCAATGTGAGGTCCGGTTGTCCCATGGCCGGCCATTCCGCCATCAGACTGCCGTGAGGCCGTTCCGGTGTGAGCATGACTTTAAGTTGCGTGTCGAATATGAGACTCCTGTGGATGATCCGGATCGGATCATCAGCATATGGGAGGTCCACCGTCACGGTCCATGTCAATCCAGTGATTCCATTGAGCCGGTCGAGAGGGGCCACCAAAGGAAGACCGCAACGGGAGACCTTGCGGCCGGCCGTGCGCACCGGACAGTGGATATACCGGTTCGTGTACGGTCGACCGACCTTCCACGTCCCCACGGGAAACGCGTCTTCGCCGGAACGCACCGACAGATCCATGCCGACCCGCGCCCCAGGCTCGAAACAGGGATACATGAGATTCAATACCAGTATCCCGCCACCAGCCCCGACCGGCTGCAGACGCTCGACCTCATCCAGAACGCGGGCGTAATAGGAATGCTCAGTGTCCATGGCGTTCCTCCTCGCATCCGTCCGGCCCATACAGCCAGACACGATGATTCCGCACGCGGAGTACGCCGTTGTTCCTACGCCGTCCGGTGTCGTAGCGGCAGGAGTACAGTCCGTCGAACGGCGGGACCCCTCCGGCCGCGGCGCCGAACCAGTCGACCTCCAGATTCGATACGCCGTAATGGCTCTCCACCATGGACGTCAACGAGGCCGACGCGGTCTTGGGCTTATCCATCATCCAACCGAGCCTTCGCAGCAGGGCGGGCAGTGAATCGTGCAGGACGACGACGATGAACATGACCAGAAGCAGCCAGAAGCATCCATTGGCTGGATTCAATAACGACGGCTGCGGGTCCGTGGAGAAGTCGAATAGCGCCAGCGGGTTCGGCAGCATGCCCATGACGACCAGCGAGAACCATACGACGGGGAGAAGGATCGGGATGACCTTCGTCAGCAGGCATACAAGCCCGCGCCCCATCACGGTTTTGAAGAACCATGGGCGCCGGTCCGGGATCGATTTCGGCGCGCGGGCCTTCCTTCTTTCGTCGAGGTCGAATCCGCCTGCATTGTCGACGGCCTGTTCCACAGCCTCGCTCTTCTCTACTGACCGCTGGGATGCCTCTGGACCGGAAGGCAGGGTATCGACCTCGGACTTCGCTTTCCGCGCTTTGGCTAGCCATGCCTCTATGAGGCTCGCCACAATGACGAAAAGCACAATAGTGCAAAGCGCCAGGATCATCATGGGTTTGGCATCCGAAATGGTTGATACGATCGAATCCTCAAGATTCATGTTTTTTACTTTCCTTCCCGACTGTGTCCTTTTTCGACGAATCCACATGACTGGTATCCGTTATCGCGGAACGCGGGTGACGGGGAAGCGTGGTAGATAAGCCGTCCAAGCCCGATTCAAGGTCATTCCTCGAATCGGAAGACGGGCCATGTCACTGCGCATGGAATGCCTGGCATCCACGTCCTGTCGGAGGTGGGGGTTCGGCGCCTTGAGGTTCCCAGAGCTCAGGTAGAGAAGCCCGAGAACGGCCGAGAGCGAGAACAATGCGACCGCGGGCATCAGGCCCCGGTCCTCCAATATTGCGAACAATCCGTCGATCGATGTCATCGACGGCCTCCCACCATTATGACGATTGCGCCCATGAGCCACAGTGCGAAGATGTAGACAAGCATCCGGCCGTCGCCATCGAGCCCCGCCCACATGGCCTCCAGTAGGTGTTCCAGGTCGGTGGCGCGTGCGAGCATCCACGATCTTGATTCGGGGATGCCGCAGAGAAGCCCCCATGCGATCATGAGCACACCGACCGCAATGGACGCCGGACGTTTCCCGGCCAGCTTTCCCACGATCAGGAAGATTCCCGCCATCACGAACAGCAGTCCCATGCAGAGAATGATGAAGTTCAACGTCTCCACGGTCATATCCTTCATTTCATTCGTCCTCCGCACATATCCGTCCCATCAGCAGGATCGAGAGCCTCAGCAGTTCCCTCTGCCTTCCCATGTCAGAACCTCCTCCTGATCGGCTTCTTCCAGATCTCCTTGTATTCCGCCTCGCCCAGGAGCCGGTAGCTGAAGTCGGACCGGTGTGAGCCGCCTGTTATCTCATAGACGCGCAGCCCGCCCTCCCCGTCGGCCTCCACCGCGCCGGGAACGATGTCGCCGTTGGCGCGCTCGAACCTGCATAGGTTCAGATCCCCGTTGTCCCAATAGCCGGGTGCCGAATAAACCCCCATTCCGGTGACGTTGCGGACTGCAATGTTCAGCATCGTCGCCTTGCGGGCGTCATTCGCCTGCTCGACGTAATAGCCCTTCCTCATGCGTCGGAAGACCAGACATATGATCATCAAGAACACCGCAAGCACATCCAGTAGTACCAGCGGTCGGAATGCCGGATTCGACAGCAGCTCATTCACCAATGTGTTCATTTTTCTTTTCTCCGTTCCCCGCAGCCCCCGGCCGCGGTCCTTCAGCTAGTTCACGGGCCGGCGGGCCGTTATCGCCGGGCGCGGGCCGGCGGCGGACGCGGCCAGCGGACGGTCCAGTCCCCGTCCGACGCCCTTCCGGGAATGGGACGCCGCGCCGGCGGGACGCGCCCTGGATGCGGGGTGCGCGCATCCGACGGGACGGGCGTCATGGACAGGAAGGCCAGCAGGTCTAGCGGACGCAGAAGCGCCCGCATCCATCGATCGTCCATGTCAACCGTCCCGATCAGATGCCGAGGGGAAGGATGGTCGTCAACGCGGCACGCTGCTGGCCCTTCATCGGGTTGAGTTTCATATGCCAGTTCTTGGCCTTGTTCTGCATGTCGCGGTCGAACACGTCGAGTTCCGGCAGACTGGACGCGAACAGGGTGACGTATCCCTGGTGGTCGGTGTCCGGCCAGTTGGCCTCCTGCTCCAGTTCACGCAGCCGCTGCTCCTTCTCCTCACGGCGTTCGTCGCGGCTTTTCTCACGCTGGTCCTGGAGTTTGGCGCGTTGGCGCATACTGCTCTTGCGGTTGCGCAGTTCCGCTTCGGACTGTTCCATCGTCAAAGGCCGCCAGATATGGCAGAACGCCATCATGCGCCGGTCGGTGACCAGGTCGCGTATCCATCCGGCCTGCACGTCGAAGTCGGGCCACTGGTAGATCCAGTAGGTGCGCGCCACGCACGAGTCCAACGTGATGTAGTCGTGTTCCTTGGCTTCCTCGCACCAGGTCACGGTCGGATCGTCCCTGTTGACCGGTGGACGGTCGTTCGCATGCTCCGGGTCCGCGATGGTGCGGATCAGATACCGCAGGTCGTCCACTGAACACCAGTGGATGGTGTTCCGGCGGGCGCCGCAGTCCAGCAGGGACGGGGCGACGGTCATGCGGATCAGGTCGCCCATGGCGATGCCGACCGCGGCCCGTTCCGTCCGGTCCTTCCTCACGACGTGCGGCAGACGGTCCGCGTTCACGCTCACGCTCACGTAGTTCGAGTTCTGCAATGGGGTGAGGATGTCCGGAAGATGCCACAGGTTCGCCAGATCCTCACGCGCCCACTGCGGCGTCCGATCGTCCTTGAGGTATTCGGGTTCCGGGGGAGTGTGGCCGGGAAGCACGAAGCTTGTCTCCTTCAATTCGACGAAACCGTCCGTTTCGGACAGTTCCTTGAGCATCGTGTTCAACGCCATCGCACGGCCGGCCTTCTGCCGGTCGGAGGAAAGAACCCATTCCTCCACGTTCGCGGTCAATACGGCAGTGGCCTGCCGTTTGTCCGGATCCCACAGGTAGCAGGCTCCCTGGAACGGGGTGCCCACGACCTCCACGCCGTCGCCTTCGATGGTCTGGGCACGGTCCTCGACGTGCCCGTACAATCCCAGTACGCCCAACGGGCGGCCGGACGCGAGCGGCGAGTACGCCCAACGGTTCGTGCCGTCCTTCAGCCGGCCACGCCAATGCGTCCAGATCCATGTCCATGACACGAGGCTCAATCCCTGGATTCGTGGGATGCCGTAGGCGAGGACGAGCGCGCCCAATATCATGATCGGCACGTTCAAGCCCATGGCCGCTCCGGCCACGAGGATGGCGAGGCCGATGACGCAGACGATCAGCTGGGCCTTGTCGAGGCCGAGGACCACGCGTGTGGCGGACAGTCGGCTGAACGACGCGGCGGGGACCCTGCTCCGGCCGGCATTGGATTCGTTATCGGACATGGAAACCTCCATCGGATTATCGGTTGTCGGAAAAACAATGGAGGGAACCCGCCTGGGGTCGGGCCCAGGATGGCGGGTTCCCTCCGGTATTACGGCCACACGGCCGCGTGTCGATAACGGATGGCGTCAGCCGACGGTCGGACCGGACGGGGAGCCGTTGACGCCCTGGTACGGGTTCGAACCGCCGGACGAGCCGCCCATGCCGCCGGAGCCTCCCTGGCCACCGGTGCCACCGGTGCCACCGGTACCGCCTTGGCCTCCTTGTCCGCCGTCCGAGCCCTGGCCGCCCTGGCCACCGTCCGCACCCTGGCCTCCCTGGCCTCCTTCGGCGTACGCGCTACCGCCCTGGCCACCGGCCGGTCCAGGAGCGCCTGGAACGCCGGGTGCTCCCGGCGCGCTTGGCGTGTTGGGAACGGAAACGTCCGGCGTGGGTTGCGGTGCGGGAGGGACGGAGGATAGGCCGGAACCGGTCTCGTTCCCATCCGTTTTCGCCGCGGCGTCCATGACCTGGCTCGAACCGGAACGGTCCATTCCATCCGTCGCCGATGGTGGGAGCGGAGGCGCGTCGTTTGGACGGGAAGCGGCGTCCATGACCTGGCTCGAACCGGAATGGTCCGCGCCGTCCGGCTGGACGTCCGGCGTGGACTGGGTTTTCCGCGCGTCATCGCCAACACCGCCGTTCGACGTGTAGTCGCCGTCCGCGCCGCCGGCCTGCCCGTCCTTGGGCAGCAGGTCCTTGATGCCGGAGGCGAGGCCCGGAAGGGAACGGCCCAATTCGCCCGGATTGCCTTGGGACGCGGAAAGCACGGACGCGGCTCCCGAGTTCAACGCCTTGCCGAGACCGCTCGTGTTGCCCGTGGTCGCGGCCTGCACGACACCGGCCGTGACCTGGGCCGCGGCCTTGATGGCGCTTGGACCGATCTTGCCGCCACGCTCCTGCATGTCGGCGGTAACGTTCTCGCCGATGAAGCTCACGGCAGGCATGATGAGCTTCGGACTGAAGCACGCCAGGATGATCGTGGCGATGCCCATCAGCGCGGGGAAGAACGATTCCGCGTAGTTCGGATTGTTCTTCGACACGAAGCAGATGCCGGAACCCACCATGATGACCAGGGCGCTCAACGGTGCGGACAGGAGCACGCCGACCACGGCCTGCGCCCATTTCGCCGCGGCGGGACGCGTGACCTTCCAACCGGTCATCATGACCGGCAGCGGCGCCACGCAGGCCAGCAGGATCAGGCTGATGTCGCGTGCGGCGAGCATGCCCGCCAGGGCGAGGACCGCGAGGAAAAGCACGAAGTCCACGACGCAGCGGATGATCAGATCGTATCCGCCGGTGGTCTTGACGATCGTGCCGATGAGGTTCGACACGATGCTGTCGCCGAACGGGTCGGATGTGCCGGCACCGTTCAACGGGACGGTGAGGATCTTGTGCGTGATCTGTCCGACGATGCCGTCCATGGTGATCATCACGCTGATGCACACCGCGGTCAACGGCCATGCGAGCACGGCCATCGCGAAGCTTTTGATCACGTCGGCGACGCTGCCTTTGGCCGCGGCCTGCAAGGCGCCGATGACGCATAACGCCATGTTCACGAATCCCATGATCCAGCCGATACGGTTCGCCGCGGTGATGGCGACGTTCCATTCGTCGTTGGACATGCTGCCCACCAGGCCGCTGAAGGCGCCCGTCAACAGTTGGGAGCACAGGTTGTCCAACGGTTTGAACAGCCAGTCGATAAGGTTCGCGAAGACGGTCTGGATGATGAGTGACATCTGGCCTCCTTCAAAAAAGGAAATGCCGTGGACGGGACTGGCCCGGCCACGGCGTGAATAGGGGTGTGTCAGGCGGGAGCCGTCAGAACAGCGCCTGCGTCGCGAAGAACTTCACGATCGCCATGGCGCTGCCCAGGATCATCGTCGCCAGGGCACACCAGATGAACACCGTGCCGGAATACTGCTGCATCGGACCGGAATGGATCACACGGCCGGCGATCCAGGCGATCGCCGCGCAGATCCACGCTCCGACGGCGATGTACAGGCTCAACGCCCACAGGCCGCCGACCATGTCGGACACCAACTGCATGAACGGGAAGAACGTGAAGTTCGGACTCACCTTCAGGTTCGAGATGTCACCGTTGTTCAGGCCGGTGGCGACGGACACGATTGTTGCCGCGGCGGGCGCCGCGAGATTGTGTAACATGATGCACACTCCTTTCAGAAGATTCCACGCGGCCGGACGGCCCGGCCACGCCGATAATCGGCAGGGGGATTATTTGCTTCCGGTCAACCATTTCCATAGGCCGGTCGCGCCGTCCTTGATGCCCTGGCCGGCCTTCTGGAAGATGTTGCCCTTGCCGTCACCGCCGGAGACCCAGTTCCAACCCTTCAAAGCGTCGTCGACGGCGCCTTTCACGGTGGTCTTGACCGTGTCGGAGATACCGGACACGATGTCGTCGCCCAACTGTTTGACCAGTCCGGTCAGACTGTCGTCGCCCTTGCCTCGACCGTCCTTCAGGTTGGTTTTCCCACTGCCGGACGCCTGCGTGTAGGAACGGTTCACGCCCAACCCGTTGGAGCCGAACACGTTGCAGCTCCAACCCCATCCGCTCACGGCGGCTCCGATCACGAACGGGACGAGCATGGCGGCGAGCAGGCGTTTCCAACTGAACGCGCGTTCCATCTGGTTGTTGGACACCAGTCCCGGGATGAGGCTGACGCAGCCGATGATGATCACGCCCACGCACAATACGAGCGCGACGGCGATCACGCCGCCGGCCATGTCTCGGACGCCGGACACATCCCAGGCCGGGTCGGGTTTCAAACCCTTCAACGCGTTGTCCGCGAGGTTCAATGCTTCCATTTCTGTTTCCTTCCATTCGAGGTCCATCAGTACCAGCCGGTCGCTTCGGAATGGGCCCAAGCGCCGCAAGGCGACTGGTAGCGTTGTTGGATGTAGCCCAATCCCCATTTGACCTGCGTGGCCGCGTTCGTCTTCCAATCCTGTCCCGCGGACGCCATCTTGCTGCCGGGCAGTGATTGGGGGATGCCGTACGCGCCGGAGGACGGATTCGTCGCGTTCCACTGCCAACCGGATTCGCGTGTCCAGAGCTTGTCCAGACAGTCGAATTGGCTATCATCCCAACCGAAGTCCTTGAGTTTGCGTCGGGCTATCTTCTTCGCGTCCGCGGCCGATGCCTTGTCCCCGGACACGTCGGATGTGGAGTCGTCGCCCGTCACGCACTGTTCCGTGCCGGACGAGCCGGACGCGCCCATGCCCGTGAGCTTGTCGTTCGGCAGCACGTACGTGCCACCATTCCTGATCGGCATGGTCCGTGAATACACTTTGTAGCCGGCGCCCTTCTCACTGGTGGTGATGGTGCCCTTCGCGGTGTCCACGCTTTCGACGATGCCGACATGGCCGTACGTGGGATCCGAATCCTGCACGCCGGCGGGCCAGCTGATGATCGAACCCGCGACCGGCGCGTCCGTAGTGGTCTTGTAGCCGGCCGCTGCGCCGGAACGCGCCCAATCCTGACCATTGCCCCAATATTGGCCTATGTTCTTCCAGCCGAGTTTCTTCGCCCGCATGCACGTCCACCACGTGCATTGGCCGTACGCGTACGCGACGCAGAGGTTGTTCGGCCCCTGCTGCCCGTTGAACCAGGCCTCGGCGTCCTTCTCGCTCATGCCGACCACGTTCGTGGAACCGGTGCTGCCGGACACGGCCTGCGCGGATGATTGGCCGCCATGGGGATCGTTCACGTTCATGGAGCCCTTGTACCGGTAGTAGGCCGCGTAGCCGGCCGCGTACGAGTCGATGCTGATCTCGTCGCCGGTCTGGTCTCCGGGCTTGGGACCTTCAATACCATTGTTCTCGTCGTGGTGCGCGCCCACGAACCTGCCGTCGCCGATGTAGATCTCCGTGTGGCTGGAACTCCATACGATGTCGCCGGTCTGCAGGTCGGACACGCGTGACCAGTCGTGTCGTTCGAATCCCGCGTGCTTCAGGGCCGCGTCCTCACCGTAGGTGGAGAAGGGGTACGAGCCCACGTCCAGGCCGGCCTGTTTCAACGCGTAGTAGACCAGGCTGGAGCAATCGTAGTCCGGGTTGCCGGTACGACGCGGCTGACTGTAGCCGTGGGAATCGTCCGCGGCGATGTTCTTGGCCCATTCGACCCATGAGGTCGTTGTTCCGGCCGCGTTGGACAATCCACAGTTCGTGCCGTACTGCGATTGGACCATGGCGACGAGGATGGTGCTGAGGCTCATGAGCATGACGAGCGGCACGATGACGATCATCGGCACGGCCAGACCGAACACGGTGGCGCCTTTCACCAGACCATGCCCGCCGTTCCCGGTCCTCTCCGCCATAGGCTCCTCCCATCATCGGCACGCTTATTGCAATCCATTCCACGCGGATGCGGGGGAGAACGACGCCGATAATCAGCGAGGGGGAGTGGACGGGAGCCATGGAGAAGCAAAACCGACTCGACGAGGACCGGTCAAGAAGATAGTATCGTCCATTACAGGCCAGACGGAAAGGTGAGTGAACTATGAGCATCGAGATGCGCCCGTTATCTGGAACACGCCCGTTGTACGTGGACGAGCCGGAACCGTTCTGGCCGGCGGGAGACGACCCGGACCTCTACAAGCTGGAACTCTGGAGACTCCACAAAGTGGGATTGGTCCAAGGCCTGCGCAGCGTGCCCTGCTGGAAGTGCGGATACTTGGTCATCCAAAGCGGACTGTTCCTGGAACTCGAGGGACGGGACGGATACCATTGCCGCGTCGTATCCTGGAGCGACGCCCACAACGCCGGTATACTCTCGCAACCATTCCTGCGCACGCTTTCCGACTGCTGGCGTGTACGCCCGACGTATTCCAAGTCGGCGGGGTACGCATATCTGGGCATAACCTGCCCGAAATGCGGCAGTCTCCAAGGAGACAATTTCGTCTACGACAACTATCAGGGCCGGGGAGGCGTGTTCAGCGATCCTGAAGACAAGTCCCCGCTAGAGGTACTGCCCTTGCCGGTGTTCACCGATGATTGGCCGCAAAGATTCCATTGGGCGTTCGACTCGTTCAGCCTCGATCTGGAACCATGGAGGATCAGGTTCGGCAAACCGGTCGCGATATGGGGCAACGCCTGGCCATGGAGCGAATGAGACCACGCAAGACTATGACGGCCGACGCGGCAAGCTCGCGGCGGGGAATATCAGTTGCGGAATAATTCCGCAACTGATATTCTGCCTCCGTGCCAGGAAATGGTGCCTCGCTTATTCGATCAGGGAATCGAAGCCGTTCGTCCGCAGGGACTCATCGGCCAATGATGTTTGCTCCATTGCGGAGATCATTCCCTTCCCGGCATCGATGATAGGAGAGACCTGTTCCCATGAATCCGGTACGGGCACGGGCAGACCCCAGATGTGCCTTGGTTGGAGATGCTGCTGCACCGAGCCGAACTCGTCGAGTTTCATGAGATTCATCGCCGTGGACGACATCAGGAACGCCAGGAGATACGCCCTCATATTCTCGTCGGGAACGCGGACGCGTACCAGGTCGTCGCTGATGACGTACTTGTCCGCGAGTATCCGCGTGGCGTAGGTGACTTTGCCGATCGTGCCGGAACGGGAAATGAGGATGTCCCCCTTCTGCACGCGCAGCATTCTGACGCATTCCTTCTGTTTGTCGGTGGCGCGCGACATGTCAAACCATTTGACGGTCATTCGTCGCTGCTCCAACGCTCCGTTGGCGGTGAGATACGGTGTCAGATTCGTCGTGTCGCTTGGGTCTTCGACGACGAGGCTTCGTGAGCTCCATCGTGGCCCCATGTAGATGCGGATGTTCTTGTCGAGTTGGCCGATGGTGGTGACCGACCAATCGGGTTTGTCGTCGAATTTGCTGACTTTTTCCAACGTCGCGTTCAATTCGGGTGAATAATGCTGCGGGTTGAGGTTGAGATTGTCGTCCAATTCGCCGCGTTCCGCGGTGAAACAGGTTTCGGATTCGGTGAACGTTCCGATGTCTCTGAATGTCTTGTATGCTTCCGCGATCTGGGTCAGGTCCTCATCCAGCTCGCTGGTGGCGGAGCCTTTTTCGTCAAGTGCGAACACTGGTTCGCCCTTCGAATCCTTGCCGACCCTTCTGGATTGGGCCATGAAGATGGTGTAGTCGCCGGGTACCGGATCGTCTTCCAAAGGTTTGGAGAGGAAAAGGACGCATGTTCGAACGCCTGTGTCGGGTTCGAAAGTGTTCTTGTGCAGCGTGACCACCGCATCCACCTTGCATCGCGACAGCATCCACCTGCGGTAGTTGATGTAGGTGCGGTTGTCCAGGATTCCTTTCGGAAGGACGATGCCGATGCGACCGCCCGGCTTGAGCCAATCGATGCAGCGTTCGAGGAACAGGAGCTCCGGCGCCTGACGGATCAATAGGGTGCCGTGGCCGGCATCCCGATCATCATCGTCCGTGATCGTGGGGAACGTGCCTTCCGGATCGGGTCTGTGTCCGAAACCGAATAATTTGAGGATGTCCGGATCCATCATCATGGATTCGGTTTTTTGCCCGGAGAACGGAGGATTGGTGATGATGATGTCCGGCGTGCCTTTTGGACAGTGGCTGGTTATCCACCCGTCCAGATTGGAATACTTGTCGAGTGAGTTTCCCTGGGTCATGCCGGTGTTGCCGTCCCCGGTCAGAAGCATCGCCGTTTTGGCGATCTTCACGAGTCTTTTCGAGATCTCGACCAGGAACACCGAATTCTTGCATAAGCCGAGCCGTCTTTCCCGTTGTGGGCTGCCCGGTTTGGTGCCGTCGATGGCTTTGCGCCGCTTGTATCTGAACGCGGCGGTGGCGAAACCGCCGCTGCCGCCGGCGGGGTCCAGCACTTTGTCGGCTATGTCGGGGTCGAGCATATCGACCATCGCTTTGACCACGAGCCGGTTCGTGAAGAACTGTCCCTGCTGGCGTTTGAGTGTGACATGGGTGAACTGCTCGTACGCCGCGCCCATCAGATCCCAGTCGTCCGCATCGTCCTCCCTGCTGACGAACGAATAGTCCTGGAGCACGGAAGCCGCTTCGACGAGGGTGGAGTCGCCGACGGCGATGTCCTCGTCCTTGTCGAAGACCGTGGGATACTGTTCCGCGTACTCATGGAACAGGCTACGGATGGTTTTCGCCACGGCGGCCCGCCCGTCTTCGGACTTGTACTGTTCCGGAGTGATCCAGAAATGGGGGTAGGCGGTGTCGGAAGTCACCGTCTCGTCATAGATCTTGGCGAGAAGGATACGCACCATGTCCATGGTAAGGTCGGAATCCGCGTTCTCCATGCCCCTGCCGTAAAGACGGTTATGGCACATCGCCAACAGTCTGCGCACATTGCGGGGCCGTTCCAACTCTCCTATGCGTGGAGTCTGCTCGTCCTCCCATCCTTGGCCGCATCTCGGCAGACCGGGGGTTTCCTCGAGGACTTGAATGCCGTCCTTGTTCTCTCTCCGGTAGAAGACCGTGCCGTCACCATTCGTCCAGACGCCACCATTGGCGCTGGTGTTGAAGATGTACGAGACCAGCTGGGCGTATCCGTCCTCCACCTTGTTCCGTTTGCATTCGACCACGAAGTTGATCTTGCCCTGGTCACGGTTCAGGCAGGCGGCCTTGGACGCGTAGACGACGATGTCCGCGCGCACCGGGTTCCCGTCCTTGTCCCGGAGCTCCTTCGACCCATGTTGGATCGGCACCTCCCTCCGGATGGTGTTCGCCGGATAATGGTACTCGTTGATCAGGGTCTCGATGAAACGCTGCCTGACTTTTTCCTCGGGAGTGCTTTTAAGACACCCCCCCCCCAAGAATATCCACGATGTCGCCGTTCTCATCGAAACGAACCTTGAATCCCGTGTTCGACATGCATCAGCCTCCTTGTGTCCGATGGCTACAGTGTACAATGACGCCGCCGTTTCCAACGGTTCACGACGGGAAATATCCGACAGGACGAGGCATGGCCGTGGATAACATGCCCGAAGTAAAAGAGAAGCCGGCACTCCAATAAAAATATCAGGTGGGACATAATGTCCCACCTGATATTCTGTTTCAAAACCAATCGTCCCGGCGCCTGGAGGATTGGCGGATGGGGACTCAGGCGGCGAACCCGCAATGGAGAATATCAGGTGCGAGGTTTCCTCGCACCTGATATTCCGAACCATTGTCGGCAACTGAAAAGCTTTTCGAAATCATCGACCGGAAGGGAAACACTACGTTCGGGATGGTCCGCTGTCCGGAACCGTTCATCGTGTTTTCCTTTCGCTTGGCTGGTTATGGTTGTCTTTCCCGGCGGGAGGTTCAGTCAGCGGACATCGTTTTGCCTTGCCCGTTGTACAGGCCGGCTTTGGTGCCATCCACGACAAGCGTCGCGTCGCGATGCAGCGTGCCGTGCCCGTCGAGATAACGGCAGTCATAGGTCCCGTCGGCGGGCATGACCGTGAGGTCAAGGCTCGTGCCGCAGGACAGCCCGTTCACTCCGGTGTCCTTCTCCAATCGGGAGCCGAATTTCAAAGGTTCCGACACGGCCGTGAAAGGTTCCTTGAACATCTCGGCGGTGATGCAGATGGACTGCAGGAAGGCAAGACCGCCCACCATGCCGAACGCCAGCGAGACGACCAGCATGGCGTTGACAAGCAGGCCGGGCCTGTCGGGCTGCTCTTTTTTTGCCAAGCCGCGGGCGACCGCGAACGCGATGCCTGCTATCAGGCTGAACACCAGGGCGAGAATGAGCCAGGCCGGTACGGAGTAGAAGTGCAGGTTGTAGGTTTTCCAAGCCTTGAGCCATGCGGCATAGTCTTTCATTTCGTATCCCTTCTTTCGGATCATGCGGCGGTGCTGATGCCGTCGCGCCGGTTGAGCTCGTCGGCGTGCCGCATGCACGCCATCTGCCATTCGGATGGCTTGCCGTAGCGCAGGCTTCCCTTGTGGCTGTATTCGTCCTCGTGCGGCCGCATGTCGTTCAGGACATGCTCGCAGACAAGCGAATGCACGTGACGTTCCGAATGACGTTCCGGCACCGGGGTCGGCTGGGCCACGGGCCTACGGTCACGCTCATGGGCTTCGGCGTCCCGTTCGCGTTGGCGTTCGATCTGGGCGACGGTCCAGTCGTTGGCGATCTGGTCCCAGTTGTCGGCGAGACGGCGCGCGGAATCGACACGGCGGAGCCAGAACGTGTTCGCGGGCAGCCAGTCGATGACCGCGAGGATAAGCGCCAACGAGGCCGCACGGTCGCCGTCATGGGCTTTGATGACCCGGCTGACGAGGTTTCCGATCTTGGACAAATCGCGTTTGGTCGGTTCCGTGGTGGTCAACGACAGCTTCGAACGGACGGAAGCGAGATGGTCCATCACGGTCGCCGCGTCGGAATCCCCTCCCGTCGTCGTGTTGTTTCCGTCCTCCATGCCGGGGCGCTTCCCGCTTGCGGGGAGCTCTCCCGTAGGGAGAGAGGGGTAATTGTATTTCAATGTATTATTGGGCGACATTTTGTCCAGATTTTTGGACATTTTGTCCTCGCTTCCATCGTCTTCCCCGCCTTGCCGCTCCAGGGGCGACATTTTGGGAAGATTGGAGGAAACCGGCTTGTTTTCAACGTTTTCCAGAGGCGACATTTTGGCTTTCGTTTCTTCCGGCTGCCTCTCGTCCGAAAAGCCAGACATTTTGTCCTCGCGTCCGTCGTCTTCCCCGCCCTCCGGTTCCGGGGAAGGCATTTTGGCTTTCGCCTTGTCCGCGCGCTTCATCGCGGCACGGACCTTGGACGCGTTCCGGTCCTCGAACGGTTCGGTCGGCAGGTTCGATTCCTTGCAGATCACGTTCCACACGACGGTCTGATAGTTCCGTCTGACCGGCTTGCCCGTTTTCGGATTGATGGCGCTGAAGGTCTGTTGTCCGGGTTCAAGCAGGCCAAGATCGAGAAGCTGGTCGATGCTACGCTGCACGGTCTTCTCACTCAGTCCGCATGCTCCCGCGATGGTTCCTATCGCGGGCCATGCGGCCGTCCCGTCATCGTAGTGAGCTTTGAAAGCGAGATACGAGAGCACGGCTTTGGTCGCGTTGCGTACCTCGTGCACGTGTTCCTGGACCCATACCATGGTCACCACAGTCATGATCGGACGCTCCTTCCCGTGTATGCCGTTTGAACGTCCCCGGCACGTTCGACGCCGTTAAACGATTCGGTGGAAGCGTCCAACCGCAGGGTCCAGACCTTGGGACGACGGTTCACGGGAACGACGTCTCCATGAAAGTCGACCGCCGCGAGTTCCTGATCTCCCAATGCGATCAGTCCCTTGTCCCGCAGTTCCCTCAACGCCTTGCGCACGGCACGTTCGCTCAATTCGGTCTCCACTTGAATGAGGTTCACAGAAGGCCACGCGCAGTTATCCTCTTCACGGGCCCGGTATGCGAGGTAGAGCAGTACCGCCTTCTGCGTCATGGAACCGAGGTTCAGGCCATACGCCCATGAGACAGCTCTGACGCTCATCTCACCGTCTCCTTTTCCTCCGTCTTGGCGTTGAGACGCCATGCCTTCCAAGGACCTTCCTCGCCACGTTCACGCTCCAACGCGCCTATATGCCATTTGACCGGTTCGCTGTCGGCCGCGAGCGGCGTGATGAAACCCTGCTTTTCCAAACGGTCCAGGATCGCGTCGAGTTCCGCCGGCGTCATGTCGCACGCGGTCCCTCTCAACGCGCGCACGCCCACGACGGCGATGTCCTCCCGAGGCGTCTGGAACGTGCTGTTGGCAAGACTGACGAGAACAAGCTTCTCGGCCGGAGTGTCCGGCTTGGCCTGCCATGCCCATTTGATGACGCTGATCATTGTCTGCTCCTTTGTCGGTTGTGGTGTTCGTTCTGTTTCTGTCGAGGGGGTGCCGGACACGCGTCGGCGGCGCCGTTGCCGTTCGGCGCGCATGGCCGGCATGTCGCCGGCATGGCGGAGAAAGAAGAAAAGACCATGCCGGCATCCATCTCCACGTCACCGGGGTCCGGTAACGGCCGATGGACGATCATTTCCTGTACTTATCGATGACCGCGAGAATGTACGGGTAGTCGTCGATGCTCGGACCGAGGCCATGATGATGGTTCTCCAGGAAACGACGGATGTCGTTGCGGAGAGCGTCGGAGCCACGCGTCGCGGTAAGGCATTGACGGATCAGCATCTCCCAAGCCATGCGCTTGCATCGAGTCGTCACGTCCTGGCGCAGGCCCTCCATGTCGGCCGCGTACTTGTCGCTTTCCAGTTCCAACGGCTGGGTGCCGCCGGTCAACCATTCCTGATAACTGGACTTGTCTCCCGCCGGCGCGGACATGACGGTCGAATCGGGATCGCCGAACACGTCGGCTTCCTCGCAGAGTCGGTCGGCAAGGGCCGCGTTGTTCTCGTTGCGGATCCTTCTTCTCGCTTCGGTGGCGTCCAAAGCCTCGCGTTGCGGCGTCGTGTCCTTCCGCTTCCTGCGGCGTAGCGGCGCGTGGGTCATGCCGCTACGGTATTTGGGCCGCTCAGTACGCATCCACTCGCCCAACCGGTTGCCGATCAGCGTGTTCACGAACGCGCCCAATGGTTTGCGTTCCTCATAGGAGGCCCACCTGCGCAGGCCTCCCTTGAGCAGTTCCACGGCCACGTCGCACATAATCTCGTCAACGGCCCACGCGTATCCCCATTCGGAGAGTCTGCGGGCGACACGACGGCGGTTCTCGTCCAACGCGTCCTCCACTTCCCGCGGGGTCACGCCGTACCGCGCGTGGAAGTCCTTGTCGCTCATGCTGTGGTGTTCCATGGCTTAGAACCTTTCCGAATGCTCTCTTCTGATGCGGGCGAGATACCTTTTCGCGGTGCTGCCGCTCGCGGCCAGTCCCGCGTCCACTGCCTTCGACGCGGTCGGATTCTCGCCTTTAGCCGTAAGCTCGTCGATCCATGCGAGCCACGCCTCGTCATCGGCTCCGGTCTTGCCGCGTCGGCTGGTTTTCCCTGGCTTCGGCTTTTCCTCCGCCTGGGCGTCGTCGGTCTTCTCTTCCGGCACGTCGGCCGGTTCCACGGCCGTCACGTCCGGTCCCACGGGTTCGGGAGCCGGCTCGTCCTGGCCGTCCACGGTCGGGGCATCCCGCTCGTCGGGTTGGATGGTGAGGGTCGGGATGATGACTGGTTCACGCATCACCGGCTGCGGGATGGCGTGCTGTTCGACGGTCGGGGTGGAGGCGTCGGCGGCTGGCGCTTCGGCCTCATCGGCTTTTGGGACCGCATCGTCCTCCATGGCGGGAACGATGGTCTGGAAGTCGAACAGGTCCGGAATCTCCGGCTTCGCCGGTTCAGCCGGTTCGGGAGCCGATGCCGGCGGTTCGGACGGGATGGCCGGGGCCGGCATGGCGGATGGTGCGGGAACGGGAGCCGGAACGTCAGTGTCTTCCATGACGGTCAAGCCGACGGGAAGGACGGTGTTGATCTTGTCGAGACGGTCTCCCGCGATGATGACGATCAAATGGGTCGCGTACAGGAGTGCGACCGGGGGAATGCTCATGATGACCGGCGGCACCCATGCCGGCAGGTGGAATCCGGTGTTGAGCATCGCATGCAGGGCGTTGCCGGCGATGGAGAAGCTGCTGAACAGGACAAGACCGACCCACGGATAGGCGCTGCCTCGGATGTGGCCCTTCTTGAATCCCCACGTGGCCCAGGTGCACAGGAGGATCGTGCCGTCCACGCACACCGGGCCACCCCAGCTCAGGTACGGATTGATGCCGCATGCCACGAACACGAGACGCAGGGCGTCGAAGCTCAACACGAACGCGATCAGGCCGATGATGATGCCGGCCGTGATGCCGGGCCACATTTTGACGCTTGACCTTTCGGCCCGCGCTTCCTCGTCTTTGGTGTATTTCATGATTCAGTCTTTTCTCTCTGCCGGTCCACGACCGGCGATGATGGTTGGTTCAGTGGCGGGGGAGCGGACCCATACCCCTTGGGATCCGCCCGTCCGATCCCGGTCGCATGTCAGGCGGTGATTTCCTGGCAGACGATGGCGAGTTCGGTGCATCCGTCGATGAAACGCGACCAGTCGTTGTCGGTGTCATCAAGTTCCGCGTCCGCCCCGTCGAAGACGTTGTCGACGTCGATGTTCAGCAGGCGCAGCATCTTACACATGTCGCTGATGATGCCGAAGATGTTCGCGCCGCCACGGGAGACGATCTCGCTCACCGTGGAGCCTCCCGGCTGCCACTTGTCGGATTCCAGCAGATGCACCATCTCGTTGATGGCGCCGCGGGCGTCCGACGACTGGCTGACGAACGAGTCGATGTAGGAGCGGATGTCGGTCTCGCGGTTGCCCATGTCGAGGTCCAACGGCTGGTCGTCGTCGGCGTTGTCGAAATCGGTGTTGTCGATCTTGGCGGGTTCGAGTCCTTCGCTCATGCGACGCATCCTGTCCTTGCGGAGCGTGTCGGACACGGTGGACTGGCTCACGTCAAGGATTTCGGCGATGTCGGTCTGCTTGTTGCCGGCATCGGAGAGTTCCACAATCTTCTTGCGGCGCTCCTCACTGGACATGCTGCCCGCGTCTACGTGACGGAGTTTGCCTGCCGCGTCACGGACCTTGCCTTCTGCGGGAGCAATACCTGCTTTCGCTTTAGCATTACGAACAGTTTTTTCATCGACGCCAAGAAGAGCGGCGATGCCACGGTTGCTGATCTTGCCCGGAGTGAACCCAGTGATCAGGTCGGTGCGCTGCTGGCCGGTCGCGCGGATCTTCTCCGCGGCGAAGTTGTCGGCGCAGTATGCGACCCAGCCCTTCATGCCCTCGGGATAGCCGAGAGCGACCCAGATATGGCCATCGAAGGCCCTTTCCGCGGCATGCGTGAAATCGTACTGGGCTTCGAGAGCGTGCAGGAGCTTGACCTTGAGATCTTCGGTGGTCTGAAGAGCCTCCTGTTCGGTGTAATTGGTCTCACCCGGAGCAAGAGGATGCGCTGTCAGCTCATCATCTTGGAAGTTTCCGGCGAGAGCGGCAACCGGGTTGGTCTCGACCAGGTCCACGTCGGTGCCGGCATCCACGATTTCGGGGGTGACGGTCGGCGTGTTTTCCTGATATCGGGTTTCATTCGGTGTGGTGGATGTGGAATAATCAGACATTGAGCTGGTCCTTTCCTCAGAGTTGGAATTGATTGCATCTGCGTAGGTTTCGTTGAAATCGCTCATTGTGATCTCTTCTTTCTGCGATTGGTTCCTTGGCTGGTGACCGTGGAACCTTGGTTAATTGGGAAATGCTGGATGGGATTGACTCGCCGCCCGTATGTGAGCTGCAACTCATGTGCGGGCATTACTATTTGAGCGATATTGGCCCATCGCCAAGTGGTTGGTATAGGAACCCGACGAAAAGATTGGAATGGCTATGACAGGAGATGACTCCCTTGCATTGGATTCCATCACGTCGGACTACAGATTCATGTTGGAGCATGACGTCTCCATGTTGGAGATTGCTCTTGCGGCTGTGTCCTTCGAAGATTGCAGTCTTGATGACGCCGTTCCATTGGATCGGGCCTCCGTGGCGTACGATTGCTGGCTTGAAGCGTTGGAATCGCTTCATCCTGGCCATCGTTTCCGCGGATTCGGTCTGTCGGATGCGGAGCTTGCGGACGACGACCTGCTTGGTCGTTTGTTGCCGACTGTTTTGTTCGATGGTGGTTCTTGCCGGTTCATACGTTCCGTGGTTGCCGCGGTGAATGGCTACCGTAGGAATCACCGCGGTTGACGGTGTTTGCCGGCTTTTCTGTCTCTCTTCTGTTTTAGGTTTTGGGAAATGCTGGATGGGTTTCATCCACCGCCCGGATGCGAACTGCAATTCGTCCACGGACTCAATTTCAGATGACCTATGCAGGTGCCATAGCGGTTTCTCTTTTTTCTGCATCCTTTCGAGTACGTGTGTCAGTGAGGCCATACAGATAATCCGTAGAAACATTGAATGCAGTTGCAGAACGGAAAATATCTAAGGCGCTCAGGGCTAGTTGCCCAGACAATTTTTGAGAGGCTGTTCCCTGGCTGCAATGCAAAATTTCACGGCCATAAGTGTCTTGAGTCATTCCAGCCTCCTTTCTTAGTTCGTCGATGCGATGCCTCATAACATCATTGTTTGGTTTTGCTGATGTTTTATTATGCATACCAATACTATAGCACAGTATTGGACAAAGCAATAAAAATATGGCAAAATTTAAAACATGGACGAGAAAACAAACATCAATCAAGGCGCCGGCAATAACGCAGATATGAACTTTTCGGACGAGTTGCAACAGATCATCACCGATAACATGTTCTGGTTAAAAAGACGTTCAAAAGTCAGGCAATCAGATTTGGCCAAAGGACTTGGCATAAGCCAACCTACGCTTAGCCAGAAATACAGTAGAGCCATTGCGTGGACCATCAACGATTTGGCAAAAGCCGCGGTGTTTTTCGAAGTTCCAGTCTCTTATCTGGTGACAAATAACTTCATAGAACCCAGCTCGGAATATCAGTTGCGGAATAATTCCGCAACTGATATTCCCCGCCGCGAGCTTGCCGCGTCGGCCGGCGTGCGTTACCTGCGTAAGCCGGACGAGAATGAGGGAAGGTCACATGGCGCAATCGGACCGCGCGCGTTCGTCATGCCGTTGATGGATGTGGATCAAATGAATTTGGGTCCCCGCTTCTCCGCGAGGACCCATTTCAAGCTCCCCCACCTGGACTCGAACCAAGACAAAGGGTTCCAAAGACCCGTGTGCTGCCATTACACCATGGGGGAACGGCGATAAAACCCGAGGTTTTCCGCCAAGTGTCTATTATGCCATATGCGGCCATCACCTGATACCGCGTGTCGGACGCTTTCGCAGGTGATGGCCGCTTCCTCCGGATTCAGTTCAATGCCTTGACCAGCCAACCATGCGTACCGTTGTCGAAAAGCTCGCTGGTGATGCGGTAGCCAAGATGTTCATACATCGCGAAATTCTTATCTTCGGAGTGTACGGCGGCAACATGTCCACCGGCCTTCCGGATGAGACGTTCCGCCTCGGCCAGCACCGTCTTGCCGATACCATGGCCACGTTCGTCGGCGACCACGGCCAAACGACCAATCACCCAACGTCCGGGTTGATCGGCATGGTCGAGATCAGGGTAGAGACGGCATGTCGCCACGGCGCGGCCGTTTCCAAAAGCCAGCAGATGCGTGGCTCGGCCCGGCTCATCCCATTCGTCGAATTCCGGACGATAATCCTTCTCCACGACGAACGCCGCCGTGCGGATGCCGCGCGCCTCGTCCGTCATCATGTCGTATTCGCGGATCTCCATATGATCCGACACTACAGTCGGGCGGGGAAGAGAGACGAATGGAAGTTATGTGGCGTCGTGTTCGACGATGGCACTGTTGTCGAACGCACGCCGAACAACGCACGCCAAACGCACGTAGGCGGATGTATGACAGCCAGCGCACGTGATAGGGTACACCCGTGAACGAAAAAGAGAAGGACTCCGACACACGCATATACGCTTTGGACGGGCTCAGAGGACTCGCGGCCCTGGCAGTGGTCGCATACCATTACACGGGAGGCGCCCTCCGCCAACTATTGCCAGGCGCCCAATTCGTCACCCTATTCTTCATTCTCAGCGGACTTGTACTTTCCATCGTTCCGCTACGCGTCGGAATCGACACATACAACTGGTCTCGCTACCAGCTGCGTCGCATCGCCAGACTCGCCATCCCCACCTGCACGGTAATCGGGATCTGCTGCATCGTTTCCACAATCGCCATGCATATGGGGTGGAAAGCGGAAGAATACGCAAACGCGTTCAGCACATCCTCGCCATCAGTCTGGCTCCACAATCTGCTCACCCAACTCGACATGCTTTCAATGACCACCGCCGGCACCAGAGTGGACGGTTCCACATTGGCAATGGTCGACCTGCCATCATGGAGCATGTGCTGGGAATTGCTTTTCAGCCTCGCCCTGCCCGTATACGTCATCATCGCCACCGACATGCGATTCGTGGCACCCATTGCGCTCGCATGCGTGCTGTTGTCGGAGTGGACGCAGTGGCCGCCGTTGCGTCACATGGCCATGTTCGCGCTTGGCGTCGCGTTGGCGAAACGGCTTACGGACAACGGGCGCGAGACGATGCGCGACGTCGTTGCCGTACCGCTCGCCCTGTGTGGCATCGTCTTGGTTTGCCAAAGCGGTTTCGGTTTGCTGCCTGGTATTGTCGCCCAACCTTTGGCCGTGTGCGGATGCCTGATATTGGTGGTGGTCGCACTTACCTGCAACGTGGTATCCAACCTGCTTTCCACGCCACCTGTCCGTTGGCTGGGGCGCATTTCATTCAGCCTGTATCTGACCCATCTTCCCGTCCGCGACTGGATTGTGCCGTACATTCCCGTGCAGGGTCTATTGCGCCCGGTGGTTTTGTTTGCATTGTGCCTTCTGGCAGCGGAGGCGTTCTATCTTGCCGTGGAACGGCCTGCTACCAGACTGTCAAGGAGGCTGGGAAAGGCGAAAAGGGAAGCCTGATGTATTCCGCTTGCATGGTGCTGCGGACTGAATCGCCGGTTTGCATGAATGGCGATTGAGCGACCGGTCTCATAGGTTTTCCGCATCCTTGGAAGTCTTCGTCATCCTTTACCCCATCTCCCTGAGCCAGTGTGCCGGTCGTTGGTCGCGTTTCCGTATCAATCGAACGAAACCAATGCTGCATTGTAGTGGAATCCGCAACCCTGCAGCGTTGGCTGGCAAATGGCAAAACCGTATGGTGACGGCTAATGGCGACGGCATTACCATCGTGTCGTTTCCCCTTATCTGGCTGAGCCGGAGGATAATAGTTTCCGGAAACAATCGTGAATATGACTTCCAGATGTCGTATCAATGTCTGCGACGAGGTCATATGGATTCGGCTGAATTCACCGAAGATTTTAAAGCCGAAAAACAAATTGATGGGGCAAAGAGTTATGGAGAAAATCGATAAAACAGACACGCTTAGAACGATTCTGAGTGGCCGAAAGTACACCATTGATTATTTCCAAAGGGAATATCGGTGGGGAAGGAAGCAAATTGAGCAGATGCTTGCTGACTTTCAAAACACTTTTGAGGAATTCTATAAACCGGATGATCATGATACGCCAGAAGAGGTCATGGACTACGGGTTTTATTACATGGGTTGCATCATTTGCACCGGTGGATCCATAAAGAAGCTTATTGATGGTCAGCAGCGCCTGACCTCGTTGACGTTGCTCATCATTTACTTGAACAACCTGCAGAAGGAAACGGTCGAGGACGAGGATCTTATTGTTCCGTTGGATGACATGATTTTTTCAAAGGCTTTCGGTAAGAAAAGCTTCAATATCGACGTGGAGGATCGCAAGCCTTGCATGCAAGCTCTGTTACAGAAAGATCAAACCTACTTGCCCATGAGTGAGAGCGTGCGGAATATGCTTGATCGATATCAGGATATTGAGGATCTTTTCCCAGATGAGTTGAAAGGAGAAGCGCTACCTTACTTTATTAACTGGCTGATAGAGAAAGTGCTTCTTCTAGAAATCGACACACCATCTGAAGACGAAGCGCACACCATATTCCTTACTATGAACGACCGCGGACTGAGCTTGAATAGTGCTGAAATGATGAAGGCCTTCGTCATTCAGCATGTTGCTGAAGACGATCGCATTAAGGTCAACCAGGAGTGGCAGAGCAATATCAGCCGTATCAAGAACGCGTCCTCCTACGATACGAGCGGTATGGTGAACACGCAGGATGTGGAGTTTGTCTCCATCTGGCTTCGCGCAAAGTACGCCAACCGTATGCGCGATACCAAACGCGGTGCCAAAGATGAGGACTATGAGCTTCTTGGAGACAAATTCCATGCCTGGGTAAGCAATAATGCCCGTACCGTGATGGGGCTTGCCAAGCCGAATGACTACAAGAATTTTGTTCTTACCGAAATGACGCGTGTTACCGACGTCTATTTACGAATGATGGATTACGGCAGTAAATTCACGACGGGACATGAAGAGGTTTTCTATAACGCAAACCGGGACTTGACCTATCAAACCATGCTCGCCATTGCCGCCATCAAAAATGATGACACTGATGACATAATACAAAAGAAGATACGGATGACGGCGCAATTCGTAGATGACTTCGCTACCATCCGAATTTTGAATTTCAAAAAGGCCAACTGGAATACGAATAAATACCAGTTGTTCCATGTAATGCAGGACATTCGCAATGCAGATTGCAAAACAATTGGTATGGTTTATGTTCGTGCGCTTCGTCGTATGGGCATGTCCGTTGAAGGAATCACCCGTTTTGGTCTGAATCAGTTCTCCAAACGGCATATGCTGCACATTCTTGCACGCTTCACTTCCTATGTGAACGTGCTGATGGGCAATCCGTCGCACTTTGAAGAATACGTCGACCGTAAGCGACAAGGAAACACTTACGATATCGAACATATTCTTCCCGACAAATACGAGGATTACAAAGATGGTTTTGCGGATCTTGAGGATTTCGAGTCCACTCGCAATCTGATCGGGAACCTGATTCTGCTCACTCGTGACAAGAACAGAAGCTACCAGGCAATGAAATACTCGGAGAAGGTTCAAAAGTATGCGGGAGACAACATTCTTGCTCAAGCATTGAGTAGTACGGCATACTCGAAAAACCCGAGTTTTCTTTCGACAGTCGTTGCCAAATATGGTTTTCCATCTAGAACACAACGTGTGTTGCATGACTTTATAAAGGCTGTGTGAAATCGGTTTTTGATATGCGCTATATGATGTGGCGGATTCCTTGAGGCTTGGCGTATTAAACGAATTACGACTGATGTTAGACTATCGCCTGTCCTGCTATTTTCGCGTATTCACTGGCACGCCGGGATGATTTCGCCATCTCTGTTGATGAAATGCGCCGGTGGCAGAGGCTCGTCCGACTCCAAACGGTCCAGATACGCGAAGATGCGTTCCGGCGGTTGCTCCATTCTTGAAGGGACGAATTGGAACGTGGCGGGACGAACCCGCATGTCAACTCCCTGTTTTGCGAGCGCTCCTGTCAGTCGTTCGATGGGGTTGGTTCTTATGCCTTGTTTGATGGTTTGTGTGAGTGTGTTTTTGCATTGTGTGACGTCTTGTTTCCAGTCGCGCATCTTATATCCGGTGATGTTTTCGTGCCATTCGTAGTTGTCGCCTTTTGAATGTAGCGTCCATCCGGGCCATAGTGCGTTGAATGGGTTGATGGCCCAGTCGTCTTCGTAGATGGACCACCATTTTATTGTTTTGTTTATGTAGTCGATGTGGATGCCTTTTTCGGGTTGTTTGTTGTGTGTTTGGAGGTTCCATTGCCAGGGTTTGCCTTCGTTGCAGCCTTGGATGACTTTGTTGACGAGCGTATGCATTTTGTTGGGGCCGAGTAGGGCTATGTTTTCGAGGTCGATGTAGTTTCCCCAAGTGATTGTTTTGTTGTTTTCTGTTGTGCAGGAGAATGCGTCGGTTTCGTTGGATATGGTCCATGGGGCCATATCCGATGCGGCGTCGAAGTCGCCGAGGTCTTTGAACGAATGATCGGTGTAGATGATGTCCGTGTCGGCTCCGGTGGCGCGTAATGTGCCGCGTGTGCCTTCGGGGGACCAGATTGCGGTCCATCCTGGCCATGTCAGTTCGATCAGGGCGTTGATGAGCCGGGGAAGGTAGCAGCCTTCGCTTTCTTCGGCCCAGACGATTCCGTTTGGTGGTCATATCGATGAACAGGGTGCCTTCGAGCCATGGCGCGCTTTTCATCTCTTGGGGGGTGTCCACGCCGTATGGGGCCATCTGGCGTATTCTGGTCAATGTCGCTTCGTATCCGTCGAGTGCGATGTCGCGGCCGAGTGTTTGTGCGGACCAATGATCGTAACGTATGTCCCAGCCGTCAATGGTTTTGACGATCACACCTAGACGTGATCCCATAGTTTTCACCTCGTTTGCCATTGGTATCGTCGTTGATGGGTGCAATTGTACTCGGATCGAGATTTTGCTTTCAGCATTCGCGATGTTCGAACGAGCCGCGTGTTCAGTTACGCCTGACAAGCCTGAGCTCCATTCATCGAAGGAAACAGGCCAGGGACTCGTAAGCGGCCGTATACTGTTTTTGATGGTTGGAAGGAGGATGCCATGACCGGCAAGATGCGTCTCGTGGACAGGCTCAGGTACGAGCGGAACGAGAGAATCGATCATGCCCTGTTCTATTGGACGCAGATTTTCATGGCATACAACTCGAACCTCGTATGTCGGTGGTTCCGGTATTCGTAATCGTGCTACCAATGCGTGAAAAACGAGCACTAGATCTGCGGAAGGGGAGCCGAAACATGAGTAAGGCGCTGCTGGTCATCGACATGCAGGAGGCGTACGTGGGGGAGCGGTGCGCGTCGTATCTTAAATACGACAAGCCTGCGTTGCTAAGGGCTGTGAATGACGTCATCGACGCCCGTTCCGGCGAGGGATGCATGGTCGTGTATGTCAGGAACGTGACGAAACGCAGCCTTATCAAGCGTCTGGCCTTGTTCAAAGTGTATGAAGGCACCCCGGAATCGGAACTGGTTGAAGGTTTGCATGTGGTGTCGGACCATGTCTTCGTGAAGTATGTGGGCGACGTATTATCCAATCCCGAACTGCGCGTGTTTTTAAAGCAAAACGGTGTGGAATCGGTCGAGATCGTTGGTGTGGACGGTGGCGGCTGCGTGGCATTGACCGCGTTGGGCGCAATCGAAAACGGCTACCATGTGGTTGTCAACGAGCGGGCCATCGGCACGACGTTCGAACGCAGCAAAGCGAAGTATTTCAAAAAACTACGAAAACTGGGCGCCGAATTCATCTGACGGCAGCCAGCCGAGCGCGCGGATATTTTTCCGTTCGCCAAATGTTTTTCTGCGGTTCGCAGGTTTGCCGGCATGCGGAAGGCGCTTGTCTGGTAATCTGCAAAAAGATGTGTTTCTGTTCGTGCATTGAACGATGGCAAAAACCAAGGAGGGGGAATGGATTCCGTTTATTTTCTGCTCGCCTTGGCCATCATCCTGGCTCTTTTCTGGATGGCGAAACAACGAAGGAACGCCGCAATCAGGCACGTGCTGAACAGGAAAAGGAACAGTGGAAAGGACAAGGTGATGGAGGAGCTGGCAAGGCAGTTCATTGGAAAGGAATGCATCATCTACACCGTGACGAGCACGGATTCAAGCATTCAAGGAACGGTCAAGGACGTGACGGACGGCGGCATCGTGCTGGAAAAGGACGGCAACGTCGAAGCGGTCAATCTGGAATACGTCACGCGCATCCGTGAATATCCGCGCAATGCCAAAGGAAAGAGGAAGACGATCGTCTTCTGACAAATCATGCCGGACGCTTGCCGACGGAACTGGTTATGCTGGCCAGGGAAGCATCGTAAAACCAAGTAGGAGGCGACCATGGGCAAGGCGTTGATCATCGTGGACGTGCAGCCGACGTTCTGCGAAGGCGGGGAACTGGGTGTGGAAGGCGGCAATGCCGTCGCCGAACGCATCGCGAAGTATGTCGAATCGCATCGCGGCGAATACGCGTACATCGCCACCACACAGGACTGGCATATCGAACCGGGAACGCACTGGTCGGACAATCCCGATTACGTCGACACTTGGCCGGTGCACGGCAAGGCCGGCACCGCGAACGCCGAACTGCATCCCGCGATCGCCGCACTGAAAATCACGCACCATTTCAAGAAGGGACAGTATTCGCCGTCATACTCCGGCTTCGAAGGATCGGAAGACAACACCGACCGCATTCCCACACGAACGGAGGTCGACGCGGATCTGGCGGCGGGCAAGACGCTTGCCAATGCGTTGCGGGCGGCTGGCGTCACGCGCGTGGACGTCGTCGGATTGGCGGAATCGCATTGCGTGAAGGAAACCGCGTTGGACGCGAAAAAACTCGGATACGAGACGCATGTCATCGAGAATCTGACCGAACCGGTCAGCGAGGAGCTTGGCGTCGAAGCACGACGCCAAATGCGTGAAGCCGGCGTCGTGCTCGACTAAATCGATTCCGTCTCGGCAATGGGCTGGCGAAAGCCGGTCCAAAGAAAAACGGAATCCATTATATGTGGCAGATTCATGCGCTGAGGGAATCGTTTTGCGCTATATGTGGCAGATTTTCCGAAAAGCAAGCTGTTAGAGGGCATGAATCATACCCCCTGACAACCTTGTATCCAGTTTGACCTGCCACATATAGCGTGTTTGAGTTGAGAGCGGACCGGGACTGACGCCTCCGGATGCACGCGGCAGGGCAAAGCGAAGGCGTGGAGCCTAGTCGAGGCTGGTGCCGCCGTCCACATCTAAGGTTTCGCCGTCGATGTAGCCGGATTCCGGATCGGCGAGGAACACGATCGCACGCGCGATGTCGTACGGCTGGCCGCCATGCTTGACGAGCGTGGAATCCTCGATCGCCTCACGTTTCCAATCGGGCATGCCGGCGGTCATCGGCGTGTAGGTGAGTCCCGGCATGACCGCGTTCACGTTGATGCCGTCCGGCGCGTACTCCCTGGCCGCTCCTCGCGTGAGCGCCGCGACGCCCGCCTTGGTGGACGCGTAGGCGACGCCGCCCAAGTAGCCGCCGCCATGTTTCGCGGCGATGGAAGACACGTTGACGATGCGCCCGTAATGCTGCTTGCGCATGCGTTTGACGGCCTGCTTGATGGTCAGGAAGTCCGCGGTCAGATTGACCGCGAGGATGCGGTTCCACCGTTCCAGGTCGGTGTCGTCGAGCGAGTCCTTGATGATGATCCCCGCAACGTTGACGAGGATGTCGATGCCGCCGAACCGTTCGTCGAGCTGCCTGAAGAGGTCTTCCACCACAGTCGGATCGGCGATGTCGCCGATGGCTGCGAAGGCTTCTCCGCCGGCGTCCGCAATCAGTTTGACGGTGTTCTCGGCACGTTCCGGCACGATGTCGTTGACCGCCACCTTCACGCCTTTGGACGCGAGCAGCTGCGCCACGGCCTGGCCGATGCCCTGTCCGGCTCCAGTGACCAACGCGCGCTGTCCGTTCCAACGCCGGCCGTGCCGCTCCTCGTCGAGTCCTGTGATCTTCATAATGCTCTTCCTTACGATGCCGCCGGCGCTTTTGCCGGCTCCGCAATCAAGTGTAGACACAGGAAAAAGACTAAGCGCGCGAACGAACTTTTTTCGAAACGAAAGACATGGAACGCGCAGCGATGCAGGTTTCCCGCTTTTGGGCGCGGGAAGACGAAACAGCCTGTCAGGCTGACCGTATTCCCCATCGCGTCTTTGCGGATTCATCCACCAACACGCAACCTGTACAAACCTGTGCTACCCTGTACATAGTTGTTCAATATTGGTTTCAATGTCGTCCGGAGGCCGAAGATGACTGCCTACACCCGAACGGAGCACCTGCGGCACGAGCTTGCCGAGCAGATCAGAAACGGCACGCTCAAGCCGGGGGAGCGGATCATGTCCGAAACGCGTCTGGCCGAAGAGTACCAAGTGTCCCGCGGCACCGTGCGCAGGGCGCTGGAACAGCTGAAAAAGGCCGAACTCATCGAGACCCGCATGGGATCGGGCAGCTATGTGGCGTTCAACGGCGGCGATATGAGCGGTCCGGACGGTTGGGCCTCCGCCTCGCTGCGTTCCGGAGCGCCGACCACCACGGAACTGCTGTCCATCGCATTGGTCGGCCGACCTTTGGCGTTGGAGGGGGAGAGCGAGTGCGAACGGTTCTACGAAATCGCGCGCCGCAGGCTCTTCCGGTCGACGCCGGTCTCGTACGAGGTCTCGTATCTGCCCGCCATCCCGGCGCTGCGCGAGGTCATCGAACGAATGGAAGGACTCGTGGACGGCTCCATCTCGAAAACCATGAAACAGGCCGGACTGCAGGCGGCCTCCGGATATATGGACGTATCCGCAGACAGGCTCGGCCCGATCGCCCAAGCGTTGGAGAAGACCCCGGAGACGGTGTTCCTGCTGTCCGAACGGCACAATTTCAGCGATGACGGCACGCTGGTCGAATACGTGCGCTCGTTCCTCGACCCCAGCCACTTCACGTTGCGCGTCACCGCGGGGGAGAACGGAGGAAACCATGGCGATCGATGAGCGTCTGATGAAACATGCCCGCGGCGCGATGATCGGCCTCGCCATCGGCGACGCGCTCGGCATGCCGACCCAAAGCATGTCGGCCGAACGAATAATCGAATGCTACGGCGGACCGGTCCGCAGGTTGATGGACGCCGTGCCACAACAGCCGATCGCGCCGAATATGAAGGCCGGCTCGGTGACCGACGACACGGAACAGGCCTTCGTGCTGGCCGCCCGCCTCATCGAAGACCATGGCAGAATCGACAACGACGCGTACGCCCAGGACCTCCTGCGCTGGGAGGCGAAGATGAAGGAAAAGGGCTCGCTGGACCTGCTCGGCCCATCCACCAAGGCCGCTCTGCAGGCGCTGGCGGAAGGGATCGACCCGGAGCTTACCGGACGATTCGGCACCACGAACGGAGGCGCCATGCGCGCCACCCCGGTCGGCATCGCCTTCATTCCCGGAAACGCCTTGGCCGAGGAGGCCTGGCGTTCCTGCGTGGTGACGCACAACACCATGCAGGGCATCGAATCGACCACGCTGGTGGCCGCCGCCGTGAGCCTCGCCATCGCGGGGGAGCGAGGCTTCCTTTCGAAAGCGTTGGCGTTCGTGGAATCCCAGCCGCCGCGCGGCAACTGGTCGGCCAAGGCGTCCGTCGTCGCCCGCGTGAAGATGTTCATGGAATGGGCCGTCAGAGAAGACGGCTCCATGTCCGACGGCGAATTCGCCACCATCCTCCGACGCGACTGCGGCACCAGCGTGGAGGCCAACGAATCCGTGGCCGCGGCGTTCGCCATAGCCACGCGTTTCTTCGATAAACCCACCGAAGCGTTGTGCTTCGCCGCCTCCCTTGGCGGGGACACCGACACCATCGCCGCGATCACCGGCGCGATGCTCGGCGCATGGCATGGTCCGGACGGCTTCGACCCGGATATGCGCGGACAGGTGCTGCGCCAGCTCAAAGACGACGATCGGCTCGACCTGGACCGGACGGTGGCGGGCCTGTGCGCCCTGAGAGAACGGGAGGCGTGAAACATGGGAAACGGAACGGTCATTTCCTTGGGCCAGGCGATCGTGGACCTGACCATGAGCGTCGAAAAAATCCCCCAGCCGGGCCAGGACGTATTCGCCGACGAAGCGGGCATCCATGTCGGGGCGAGCTACAACACGCTGCACGCCGTACGTCAGATGGGCGTCGACGCCCGGCACGCCGGCATCCTCGGCACCGGCCCCTGGGCGGACACGATCCGCAGGGTCTTCGAGAGCGAAGGCATACGGCATGTCGGTCCCACCGACGAAAGCGTCGACTCCGGATTCTGCGTGGCGTTGACCGACGGCACGGCCGAACGCACCTTCATCTCGATGCGCGGCGCCGAAGCCCGCGGCGACGAATCCACCTTCCAAAGCGTCGAACCGGCCGATGGCGATGTCGTGCACATCAGCGGATACACCTTCGCGCACCATACCGGCGAGGGCTTGCGGGCATTCATGCGCCGGACCGCGCCGAATCGCCGTTTCCTCGCGCTGTTCGACCCGTCTCCGGTGGTGGCCGACATCGACGACGAGACGTTCGGCGAAATGGTCGAATACCGTCCGGTCTGGTCGTGCAACGAACGGGAGGCGGTCCTCATCGCCGGACGGCTGGGATTGCCGATGCACCAGGGAACGTTCCGCACGCTGATTGAGCGGATGGCACGGAGATTGGACTCCGCGCTGATCGTCCGCGTCGGCAAAGGCGGCGCATGGCTGGCCCGACCGGGGGCGGAGGCCGAGCTCGTCGCGGGATTCCCGGTCCACGCCATCGACACCAACGGCGCCGGCGACTGCCATGCCGGCGTGCTGTGCGCAGAACTGAGCCGGGGGACGGGGCTTCGCGAGGCGGTCGGAATCGCCAACGCGGCGGCCGCCATCGCGGTGACGCGACGGGGTCCGGCCACATGTCCTTCCAGAATCGAAGTGGAGAAGCTGCTTGCCATGCAAACCTTATAGTCATAATGACTATAAGTTGGGTTATGATGTGTCCGAACGGTTCGGCGAAGCGGACAAGGAACGCTTTGCCGCCGGCACGGGCACTTTCTCGGAAAGTGCAAGGAAGCGAAGGAGACATAACCGAAAATGAGCAAGGATAAAGGTGCCCTCACCGTCGAGGAACAGGGCATAGACACCATTTCCGAAGAGGAACGCAAAGGCACGCCGGCCAGCCTGTTCTGGCCTTGGTTCGCCGCGAACGTCTCTGTGTTCGCCATGTCGTACGGCGCATGGGCATTGGGATTCGGCATCTCCTTCTGGCAGGCCACCATCATGACCACCATCGGCGTGGTCGTGTCGTTCCTGCTGGTGGGCGTCATCTCCATAGCGGGCAAGCGCGGCAACGCCCCGACCATGGTGCTCACCCGCGCCACCTTCGGCGTGGAAGGCGCCAAGGTGCCGGCCGCGCTGAGCTGGATCGCCACATTGGGCTGGGAAATCTCATTGACCACCACCGCGGTGCTCGCCATGTCCTCCACCATCTCCAAACTCGGCTGGGGCTCCGGCGCCGCGCCGAAGCTCATCTCCACCATCGTGGTGGTCGGTCTGGTGGTCGTGGCCGGCATCTTCGGCTACGACCTGATCATGCGCTGCCAGCAGGTCATCACCATCGTGACCGGCGTGATCACCGTCGGCTTCTTCATCCTCGGATGGGGCCACATCGACTTCGACGCCATCGGACGGATCCCGTCCGGCGGCCTGCCGGCCATGCTCGGCTGCTGCTTCTTCGTCATGACCGGTTTCGGCCTGGGCTGGGTGAACATCGCGGCCGACTATTCACGCTACCTGCCCCGCAAGTCCTCCAACAGCGGCATCGTCTTCTGGACCACGTTCGGCGCGTCCATCGCCAACGTGCTTCTCATCTTCTACGGCCTGCTGCTCGCCGGATCCAACGCCAAACTCGCCGAAAACGTCGGCAACGACCCGATCGGCGCGATGGCCTCCATCCTGCCCATCTGGTACCTCATCCCGTACACCATCGTCGCCGTGCTGGGCCTCATGTCCGGCTCCATCATGGACAACTACTCCAACGGACTGGCATTGCTGAGCTTCGGCGTCAAACTGCCCCGCACCGCGGCCGCCGGCCTCACCGCCGCGCTCACCGTGGCCGGCGTGGTCTACGTGACCTTCTTCTCGGACACCTTCATCGGCCCGTTCCAAGGCTTCCTGACCACCCTCGGCGTGCCTATGGCCGTATGGGCGGGCATGTTCGTGACCGACGTGATCGTGCGCAAGAAGGACTACAGCACCCCCGACCTGTATGATCCGAACGGCCGTTACGGCAAGTGGAACGTCAAGTCGTTCGTCATCCTCGCCGTCGGCACCATCCTCGGCTGGGGCCTCGTGGTCAACACCGCCGCGAACTGGCTGACCTGGCAGGGCTACCTCCTCTTCCTGATCGGCGGCAAGGACGGCAGCTGGGCATCCGCCAACCTCGGCGTGATCGTGGCGCTGCTTGTCGGCCTGTTCGGCGCGTTGGCGTTCCAGCGTGGAGACATCGCCAAGCAGGAGGCCGACCTGCCGGCATCCGAAACGGCGGATGCCATCGAAGCCAAGTGACGAACGGTGCGATCGCACAGGAAGGAACATACGATGATCGCTGAAGATGAGTGGCTGGTCGTCATCGACCGTCAGAAAGTATTCGCCGAAAGCGAATGGTCCGCTTGGGCCTGCGCCGACGGAACCTACTACGACACCAACGAAGCGTTCGCAAAACTGGCCAAGGCGTTCGGCGACCGCGTGGTCTACACGCGCTACGTCGCGCCGATTCCACCAAAGGACGCCTGGGTCGACTACTTCAAGGACTGGCCGCAGTTCCTGGTACCGCCGGACGACCCGATATACGACCTGACCGACGAGACCGCCGCCCTCGCCGAAGGCCATCAGGTGGTGGACCGCACCACATTCGGCAAATGGGGACAACAGCTGATCGACGCGATCGGCGGAGCCAAGAAAATCACGGTCTGCGGCGTGGCCACCGACTGCTGCGTGCTCACCACCGTGCTCGCCGCGGCCGATAACGGCGTGGCCGTGCGCGTTCCGGCCGACGCCTGCGCCGGCAGCACCCCGGAGAACCAGGAACTGGCGCTCAACACGATGCGCTTGTTCGAACCGCTGATCACGGTAACCGACACGGCGTCGATCCTGGCATAGCCGACAGCGGCTTTCCCGCATATCGATGGGTTCCGTGTTTTCCCGAAGGCCCAGGACTTTCGGAAAAACACGGAACCCATTTTTCCATTTCACGAGACTTTTGGCCGACATGTGGAATACCAGCCTGGAAACGCGCCGAACCATGTAATATCGCTTGCGGACACGGGGGCCATTATGGCTGAGAGGAAGCAACCGCTTCAACCGTATGAACGTATACCGGATAATGCCGGCGCACGGACGTCTCTCTACTTCCCGTGCCTTTGCATAAGAGAAAGGCACATACCTATATGACTGAAGAAAACCAGTCTTCCGCAGTTCGCAAACCCAACGTCAAATGGCGTGTGGTCGACATCGTCGTGGCCGCGATCGTTGCCGTCGCATCCGGCGTGATCTTCTGGGCCTGGGACTTCATCTACGCCGTCCCGACCGCCCTGTTCGACAGCCTCACCCCAGGCCTGGGCGGACTCTTCCATTTCATGTGGCTGTTCGCCGGCCCGCTCGTGGCCATCATCATCCGCAAGCCCGGCGCGGCCTTCTTCGGCGAAACCATCGCCGCGGTCATCGAAACGCTGCTGGGCAATCCATTCGGCGTGGCGCACGCACTGCTGATCGGCATGGCCCAAGGACTCGGCGCCGAAATCGGCTTCGCGGTCTTCGCATACCGCAAGTGGAACCTGCTCACCGTGACCCTGGCCGGCGCGTTGACCGGCCTATCCAATGGCCTGTACGAATGGGTCGTCACCGCCGGCTGGTCGACACTGCAAGGCGTCGTGTTCACCGTCTGCTGCGTCATCTCCGGAGCCGTATTCGGCGGAGCGCTCATGTGGTTCGTACAAAAGGCGCTCGCCAAAACCGGTGTGCTCGACCGCTTCGAATCAGGCAAGGCCGACGTCGTGGCCTGAACCACGCAACTCACAATCCAACAACAAACACAGAAAACATGCCGGCCGTCCGCCGGCGTATCCAAGAAAAGAGAAAATCATGACCAACCACGTTCCAGAAGCAACGAAACCCGCCAGTGGAGACTACGCCTGGCTGGGCGCGGAAGCCGGCTCCGTCGCCGACCTCATGTACATGCTCAACACCGAGGACTGGTACGACGCCATCAACTCGCGTTTCGTCAGCGAGCTGCTTGACGACACCTTGCCGGAATCCATCCTCAAGGCGTATCTGATCCAGGATTTCAAGTTCTATAACAACGGCATGATGGCGCGTCTCATCAAACTCGCCCCACGTCAGGAGACCAAGGACATGCTCGCGGCGCAATCGCAGTGGTTCGCCGACAACGAGGCCACCTACTTCGAGCACTTCCTCGAGGCCTATCACGTCAGCCAGGAGGAATACGACGCGACCGAACCGACCCCGGCCAACAAGGAGTACGGCGCATACCTCGACAGCCTGTCCGACAAGAGCTGGCCGGAATTGATCACCGCGATCTGCTGCATGGAATGGCTGTACCTCGCATGGGCCAAGCGCACCGTCGACGCCGACGTCATCCAGCAGGTGCCGGCGCACAAGGGCTGGGTCGACCTGCATGAAGGCGCGCACTTCCGCAAGTGGGTCGGCGACCTCATCTCCCTGGTCAACGAATACTGCTCCATCGATGGTCCGGAAGCCGAAGTGTTCCGCACCATCGTGCATCTGGAGCGCCGCTTCTTCGACGACTCCTACCCGCAGGAGTGAGCCTGCGATCCACGACCGCATAAGCCATGAGCCGGGCGCGTACGATCGATGTCGTACGCGCCCGGCTCATTTGTTGCGGTTCCGTCCGGAGCCCGGCTTCCTCGTGCGCGACTGCCGCGCGGGGGCGGCCCGTCTACAGCGAGATCCCGTCGATGCGGCGGAGCTCATCGTCGCTGAACGAAGTGTTTCTAAGCGCACCGATGTTGTCGATCAGCTGCTGTGGACGGGACGCTCCGACCAGCACCGAAGCCACCATGCCGTCGTGCAGCAGCCAAGCCAGCGACATTTCGGCGAGCGTCTGTCCACGCTCGGCGGCCAGATCGTTCAGGTCGCGAATCTGCTGAAGCCGTTCCGGCGTCAACGCGCTCTGCTGCAGGAATCGTCCGTCATGTGCGATTCTGCTGTCCGCCGGAACGCCGTTCAGATACCGGTTGGTCAACAGTCCCTGGGCGAGCGGGGAGAAAGTGATGAGTCCCTTGCCAAGACGGTGCGCGGTCTCCTTGAGCCCATTGCGTTCCACGGTGCGGTCGAAGATGTTGTAACGGTTCTGGTTGATGATGAACGGCACATGCATCTCATCCAAAATGGCGGTGGCCTTCTCGAGTGTGGGGCCATCATAATTGGACAGGCCCACATACAGCGCCTTGCCGCTGCTCACGGCCGTGGCGAGCACGTCCATGGTCTCTTCGAGTGGTGTGGATGGGTCCATGTGGTGGTGGTAGAAGATGTCCACGTAGTCGAGGTTGAGGCGTTTGAGACTTTGGTCGAGTGAGGCGAGCAGGTATTTGCGGCTGCCGAGGTCGCCGTAGGGGCCGGTCCACATTTCGTAGCCGGCTTTGGTGCTGATGATGAGTTCGTCGCGGTGGTGGTGGAAGTATTCGTGCAGGAGTCGTCCGCAGTTTTTTTCGGCCGATCCGGGTTCGGGGCCGTAGTTGTTGGCCAGGTCGAAGTGGGTGATGCCGTTGTCGAATGCGGTGAACACGATGCGGCGCATGGTGTCGTATGGGGTGGTGTCGCCGAAGTTGTGCCAGAAGCCGAGGGATATGGCCGGCAGTTTGAGGCCGCTTTCGCCGGCATGGTTGTAGGTCATGCTGTCGTATCGGTTTGGCGATGGCGTATAGACGGTGGTCGGTTCGAGCATGTTTTCTCCTTTGAATATGCTGCTCATGTCGTATCCGCAATCAACATACACGTCCGTTTGTCGTGCCGCAACATTGCGCAATACAATAAGGCGCATCGCGGTATTCGATGCGGTGGTAGGAGAGTGGCCCATGCGTGTGGAACATGGATTCGGTCCGGTTTGGGATGCCGGATCGCGCGTGTTGGTGTTGGGTTCCGTGCCAAGTCCGAAGTCGCGTGAGATGCGGTTTTATTATGGTCATCCGCGCAATCGTTTCTGGCCGGTCATGGCGGCTGTTTTCCATGATGACGGTTGTCTGCGCGAGTGCCGGGACCCGGACCAGATTGTGGGGTTGCGTAGGGATTTCGCTTTGCGTCACCATATGGCGTTATGGGATGTGATTGAGTCGTGCGACATCGATGGAGCGAGCGATGCCAGTATCCGTAATGCGGTGCCCAATGATCTTTCCCCGATAATCATGCGATCGAAAATCGCCCATGTCTTCACCACTGGCGCGAAAGCCGCGCAACTGTACCGTAAGCTCTGCGTTCCGCTGCTTCGGGCGCATGGATTGGACGGCATGCCGATGACGCAGCTGCCATCCACCAGTCCGGCGAACGCCAAAGCCGACCTGCCCGGACTTGTCGAAGCGTACGGATGCGTCGCACGCTCCGTTTCGCAGGCGTCGTAAGGCGTTTCCGACGGCTGTGGCATTGTCCGAACCCTATTTATACAATCGCGGTTGCGTTGAAATCCGAAGCGTCCTCCACTAATCCGTCTGGAATGGACGTTTCCCGCGAAAACCAGCAAAACGGAAGGCGAAAGATGGCACTGAGCGCCGCAATCATCCTTGCCGCGGGCGAAGGCACCCGCATGCGTTCCAACAAACCGAAGGTGCTGCACACCTTGGCCGGCAAAACGTTCCTGAACCGTGTCATGGACTCCGTGGCGGCCCTTGACCCCGATACGCTCGCCGTGGTGGTCCACTACCAGGCCGAACGCGTCGCCGAAGCCGCACGCTCCTACAACGAGCACGTCACCATCGTCGACCAGGACGACATCCCCGGAACCGGCCGCGCCGTGCAATGCGCGATGGCGCAGCTCACGCAGAAGGACGATCTGGACGGCGCCGTGCTGATCGCCGCATCCGACATGCCGCTGCTCGACACTGACACGCTCGACCAGCTGCTCGCCTTTCACGAGAAAAGCGGCAACGGCGCGACCGTGCTCACCACCATCCTCGACGATCCGACCGGCTACGGCCGCATCATCCGCGACAGCGAAGGCAACGTGCTGCGCATCGTCGAACAAAAGGACGCCAACAGCAGCGAACTCGCCGTACGCGAAGTGAACACCTCCGTATACGTGTTCGACGCCAAACTGCTCGCCGAAGCCATCGCCAACCTCAAATCCAACAACGCGCAGGGCGAATTCTACCTGACCGACGCGCTCGAAGCCGCCAAAGCCAACGGAGCCGTCGGCGCTTTCGCCGCCCCCGACCCGCTAAGCGTGGAAGGCGTCAACGACCGCGTGCAGCTCGCCGCGCTCGCCAAGGCGCACAACAAGCGCGTGTGCGAGCATTGGATGCGCGAAGGCGTCACCATCCTCGACCCGGACACCACGTGGATCGAGGACGACGTGCAGATCGCACGCGACGCGGTGATCCTGCCCGGCTGCTTCCTCCAAGGCCATACGGTGATCGGCGAAGCCGCCGAAGTCGGCCCGTACACCACGCTGATCGGCGCCACCATCGACGCCGAAGCGCATGTGGAACGCTCCCGCGTGCAGGAGACGCACATCGGCCGCGCCGCCAACATCGGCCCGTGGACGTATCTGCGTCCGGGCAACGAGCTCGGCGAGGGAAGCAAGGCCGGCGCGTTCGTGGAAATGAAGAAGGCGCACATCGGCAACGGCACGAAGGTGCCGCACCTGAGCTATGTCGGCGACGCCGACCTGGGCGAGCACACCAACATCGGCGGCGGCACCATCACCGCCAACTATGACGGCGTGCACAAGCACCACACCACCATCGGATCGAACGTGCACGTCGGCGCGGGCAACCTGTTCGTCGCCCCCGTCACCGTCGGCGACGGCGTCACCACCGGAGCCGGCTCCGTGGTCCGCCACGACGTCCCGTCCGACTCCATGGTCTATTCCGAAAACACGCAACACGTAGTAGAGGGCTGGAAGCCCGAATGGGAGCGCTGAACATGCCTGCATTGCAAGATTCCATCGACGCCATCCGCATCGCCGCAGCCGCGGCCGACCGCATGAAGGCCACCGACATCGTGGCGTTCGACGTTACCGAACCATTGGCCATCACCGACGCGATGCTCATCGCCAGCGCCTCGAACGAACGCCAGGTGCTCGCCGTCGCCGAGGAAATCGAGAAGGACCTGTACCTCAAGGCCGGCAAACGCCAGCCGCGCTCCCGCGAAGGCCTGACCGAAGGCCAGTGGGTGCTGCTCGACTACGGTGATTTCGTCATCCACGTCATGCACCAGGAATCCCGCGAATACTACCGTCTCGAACGGTTGTGGAAGGACTGCCCGAGCATCGACCTGCAGCTCGAACACGCCGAGGGCGAGCAGGAGCCGACGGTTTCCAGCGAAGCGTGATTTTTCATCCATCATCGAAACGTGCCTTCCCGAAAATCATGCGGAAGGCACGTTTTGGTATGCGCCGTCCCAGCAATCCGAATACGACGGCAGACAGGCAATAAATCGGAAAGACAACCGGCAGATAGGTGAGAGGCATGCCCAGAAACGTCGAACTCGACCATGATGAGACCATGACGCCACACGTGCGTTCCATCACACTGGTGCGCCACGGACGCACCGCATACAACGCGCAGCACAGGCTGCAGGGACAGATCGACATTCCGCTCGACGAAGTGGGTATGTGGCAGGTTCGCCAGACCGCGTCCGCATTGCGTGAACTGTACGTGGACCGTCATCCCGAAGCGGCATGCCAGCTGGTTGTCTGCTCCGATCTCAAACGCGCGGCCGCCACCGCACACGCGTTCGCCGACCCGCTCGGACTCGACGTGCATCCCGACGTCCGTGTGCGAGAACGCAGCTTCGGCGATTGGGAAGGCATCGCCGTCGAAGAGCTCGCCAAACGGTTCCCCGAGGATTATCTGTCATGGGCCCAGTTCCGCGGCGGCGAGCTCAAGTATGGCGCAGAACCGAAGCAGAACGTCGGCAGGCGTGGTGTCGAGGCGTTGAACGATTGGGCGTCGAAGGCCGGCTCCGATACCGACCTGTACGTGTTCTCGCATGGCGCCTGGATCTCGCAGACGTTGCAGACGCTGCTGGGATTGAGCGAAGTGCATGGCGATTTCGCCGACATTCTGTCGATGCGCAACGCGCATTGGGTGCGGCTGGCGCCGTTGGAACTGCAGGGCGCGCTGCGGTGGCGTCTGGTCGACTACAACCATGGTCCGGCGATCGCCGACACCGAGCAGTGGGAGCATCCGCAGCTATAGCCGCCGACGAAAACGGGGGATGACGCGCGTCCCGTTCCCAAGTTTTTTCCAAGCTTTTCACAGAATCGCAAGTTTTTTCAAAGCGTAATCGGCTACCGTCATGCTCTGTGAAGAATTTTTTCAAGGGCATATCGTTTTCATCGATTTTCGCGGGCGCGCTTGCCGCGGTGACCTCGTTCCTGCTGTCCGCAAAAATCGGCATCGCGGGATCGGTGATTGGCGTCGCCGCCGGTTCCATCGTCTCGGCCGTTGCGACGCAGGTGTACAAGAACGTGCTCAAGGCGTCGGGGGAGAAGTTGCAAAACGCCGTACCGTTCGTGGCCAACGACAAGGACGGTACGGACGGTGCCGGCAAGAGCGGCGATGACGCCACCACGGTGATCGCTCCCGCCGAATCCGAGGGCGAGCAGACCAAGACGCTGTCCGCGGAGGAATCCGATGAGACCACGGTCATGACGTCCGTGGACGGGGATACGACCACGGCGATGCCCGCAACGTCAGGCCGTGTCATCTCCTCCGCGCAGGCCGGAGGACGCGAATCGAACATGCTTCCGGACAATGCCGGCGGAAGTATCCAGCATGCTGGACGCCGGGCGTCGTTTGACGCTTGGCTGCATGGCAAGCGTGCGCCGATCGTCATCGCGATCGTCAGCGCGCTTATCGGCGTGGCCGTGAGCGCCGGACTGATCCTGGCATTCACGGGCGGACATGGAACCGATACCGTGGTGCGTGACATGGTCAACAGCAAGCAGACGCCGTCGGATGACAATGCCGGCGATTCCACCTACGGCAGCGGAAACAACGGCACGCAGGACAATATGCAGAACCAGTCCGGCACGACGGACACCGATAAGGATTCCACCACGAACTCCGACAGGAACAACGGCAAGGACACCGGGAAGAAGACGGATTCCACAACCGGCGGCACCGGAACGTCCACCGACGGCTCGGACTCGTCCACCAACACCGGAGACGATTCGAACAAGACGGATTCGTCCACGGACTCCACTACGCCATCCGACGGATCGACGTCAGGCACCAACAATTCGGGACAGTCGGGCGCGGGGACGACCACCACGCCGAATGGTTCGACATCCACGAACCAGAATCCGACGCCGAACGGTTCGAATCCCAATGGCACATCATCCGGCACGTCAGGCAATGGGACGGACACTTCGAAATAGCCTATGAGGCATGCGGCCGGGGCTTTCCTCGACCACGTGCCCGACACGCCGCGAATTGCATGATTCTGCTCTGTGTTGTATCTTATACAAGGTTTGCAGAGCAGACATTGGGGCTATGGCGCAGCTGGTAGCGCATCTCCATGGCATGGAGAGGGTCAGGGGTTCGAATCCCCTTAGCTCCACGATTGGAAGGCTTCCGGAGAGATTCGGAAGCCTTTTTCTTTACCGTTTCCCGTCGGCTTCCGGGCAATCCGCTGATCGGATGCGAAAACCAAGAAAGCGAGAACCATGATCGACGAAGTACTGTTCCTGCGCCACGGACGCACCGCATACAATCTCGCCAGACGGCTGCAAGGACAAATCGACATTCCCCTCGACATCGTCGGACGGTGGCAGGCGGACCAAAGCGCGTACGAACTCGCCAAAACCTACTATTGGGCGAAAGTCGCGCATCTCGCCGAACATAACGACCAGCTCGCGCAACCCGCATACGGCAACGCCCATCTGGCCGACGTCGACGAAATCAACAACGCGCCCGCCGCGGCCCGCCGCATGCTCGTCGTCTCATCGGATCTGTTCCGCGCGCAGCAGACCGCGCACGCCTTCGCCGGCCTCATGGGGCTGGACGTGGAACTCGACCCGCGTCTGCGCGAACGCAGCTTCGGCGAATGGGAGGGCATGACCCGCGAGGAGATCTGCGAGCATTACGCCGACGACTACCATTCCTGGCGCGCCCACACGGGAGGCGAAACCAAGCATGGCGTGGAAAGCCGCATCCATACGGGCCGACGCGGCGCGGAAGCCGTGCGCGACATCGTCGCCAAACACCATGACGAGACAATGCCTACCACATTGCTTCTCGTCGGCCACGGCTCATGGATCGTGGCCACCGTGGCGGTGCTGCTCGACATGGACCCCGACGATCTCAACAACGTCGGCGCGATGCGCAACGCCTTCTGGACGCGCATGACCCCGCACACCGACCCCAGGAACGCGGACCGTCCCACTTGGAAGCTTGAGGAATTCAACCAAGGCCCCGCCATCGCATCATTCGCCGACTGGGAGAACGGTCCCGAATCGTTGCGCGCGCCCGGCATGCCGCTGTGGAAGCCGATCATCCAATAAGCATCCAATACACGGCGCCGAAAACATCATCCAAAGTGAACTCTTGATGAAATCACCGCCGTCCGTACGGCAAATTCTCACGGTGGGACTATCCTTAATGAGGTTGTTTGCCCGACCATGCGGCGAGCCGGGAATCCGGCGATCGTTCCGCATGCGGATCGGGCTTCCGTACAGCGATAGAACGTTGGAAAGCGCGAAAGGCGGGTGAGAGACATGTTGAGAATGTTCAGAACGATTAACGGCCAGGTGGAGCAAATCCAAAAACCGGAGAACGGCTCCTGGTTATGTCTCTCGGCGCCCACCGACGTGGAGCTCGCCAACGTGTCCATGGAAACCGGCATCGACCTGGCCGACCTGCGCGCCCCTCTGGATGACGAGGAACGCTCGCGCGTCGACGTCGAGGACGACTACACGATGATCATCGTGGACATTCCTACCGTGGAGGAACGCGGCGGCCGCGACTGGTACGAGACCATCCCGTTGTCGATCATCATCACCCAGTCCGCCATCATCACCGTCTGCATGCAGGACACGCCCGTGCTGCACCCGTTCATGGAAGGCACCATCCGCGGCTTCAACACATACATGAAGACCCGGTTCATCCTGCAGATCCTGTACCGCAACGCCACCATGTACCTGCGTTACCTGCGCATCATCGACCGCGAAAGCGACAAGCTCGAACTGAAGCTGCGCCACTCCATGCAAAACCGAGAGATCCTCATGCTGCTGGAACTGAGCAAGACATTGGTCTACTTCACCACATCCCTCAAATCGAACGAAATCGTCATGGAGAAGCTGACCACGCTGCCGCGGCTCAAGCAGTATCCGGAGGACGAGGACCTGCTCGACGACGTCATCACGGAAAACAAGCAGGCAATCGAGATGGCCAACATCTACAGCGGCGTTCTCGCCAACATGACCGACGCGTTCGCATCGATCGTGTCGAACAACCTGAACAACGTGATGCGCATCTTCACCATCATCTCCATCACCCTGTCGATTCCGACCCTGATCTTCTCCATGTACGGCATGAACTTCCAGGAAGGCATGCTCGGCATGCCCCTCACGGACAAGCCATGGGGCTTCGCGGTGATCATCGGCATCTCACTGGTCCTTTCGGCGATCGTCACCTGGTTCCTCACCCGGTCGCGCATGTTCAAGTGACGTCCATGATGGGAAAAGCGCGATACGTGGCCGCGGCGGCATGCGCGGCATTACTTGCGGCCGGCGCCGGCGCGTGCGGCACATCGGTTTCCGTGGTGACCGAAGGCGCGGCGCAGGGGCCGACGATCGCGATAGGAGTGGCCGCCGACCAGCCGGGGCTCGGATACCTGCATGGAGGCGAATACTCCGGCTTCGACATCGACGTGGCCAAATACGTGGCGAAAACCCTCGGATACGCGGAAAAGCAGATCGTGTTCAAACAGCTGTCCCCGGCCATGCGAGCCTCCGCGCTCACCGACGGCACGGTGGACATGGTCGTGGATTCCTTCTCCATGGACGGGACCCACGATGGTGAGGCCGACGTCGCCGGACCATATCTGACGGTCCGGGAGGCGCTGCTCATCCGCTCCGACAGCGCATCCGAAATCACCGGGACCGACAGCCTGTCCGATAAAACCGTATGCGCGGTCGCTGGAAGCGCGGCGGACGACAACATCCGCAACCGCACGAAAAACATCCGCACGACGGTGGCGGAACGCGACACGTATCCGCAATGTATGACGGCGCTGATGATCGGCGAGGCCGACGCCGTCGCCGCCGACGACGCGATCGCGGCCGGACTGGCGTCGAACAACACAGGCGACCATCTGAAGATCGTCGACGTTCCCGACACCACCTGGTCCTACGGCATCGCCGTCAAATCAGGACAGGACGAGCTGGTCGGGCAAATCGACGCCGCATTGCGCGCCATGGTCAAGGACGGCTCGTGGCAGAAGGCCGCGGCCGACATGGGCAAGTCGATCGGATACACGCCCGACGCGTCCATGAATCCGCCGAAGGCAACGGCCAAGGCCCCGTCCTCCGGCACGTCCGCGGCATCGGAAAAATAACGGCGGCGCACGTGCCTGAATAGTGGTTGATTCCTTGCGAAGTGTCCAGTTGCGCGGCTAATTTCATGCATTATGAGTGACACTGAGAAAAGCGCGCAGGCGCAACCGAACGAATCCGTCGAACCGTCGTTCCGCTACAACGCGAAGCTGGCGCAGGGCATCGAAGAGAAATGGCAGAAGATCTGGGATGACGAAGGCACCTTCTGGGCCGCCAACGTCAATGGCGACCTGAAGGACGGCAAGGGCCATAACGCAGAAGGCCGCCCGTCCTACTTCGCGATGGACATGTTCCCGTACCCGTCCGGCAAGGGCCTGCACGTCGGCCACCCGCTGGGCTACCTCGCCACCGACGTGGTCAGCCGCTACCACCGCATGAAGGGCGAGAACGTGCTGCACGCCATGGGCTACGACGCCTTCGGCCTGCCGGCCGAGCAGTACGCCGTGCAGACCGGCCAGCATCCGCGCATCACCACCGAACAGAACATCGCCAACATGCGCCGCCAGCTGCACCGCATGGGCCTGAGCTTCGACAACCGTCGTTCCTTCGCCACCATCGACCCCGGCTACGTGCGTTGGACCCAGTGGATCTTCTCCCGCATCTACGACGCCTGGTACGACAAGGACGCCACCAACCCGTCCGGCTCCAAGGGCTGCGCCCGCCCGATCAGCACGCTCGTCGAACAGTTCGAATCCGGCAAGCGCGCCATCCCGGGCTTCGAAGGCAAGGCCTGGGCCGACCTGAGCGAAGCCGAGCAGGCCGACGTGCTCAACGACTTCCGTCTGGCCTACATCTCCAAGTCCCCGGTCAACTGGTGCCCGGGCCTGGGCACCGTGCTCGCCAACGAGGAGGTCACCGCCGAAGGCAAGTCCGAACGCGGCAACTTCCCGGTGTTCCAGCGCGAACTGCGCCAGTGGTCCATGCGCATCACCGCATACGGCCACCGTCTGATCGAAGACCTCGACACCATCGACTGGCCTGAGAAGGTCAAGCTCATGCAGCGCAACTGGATCGGCGAATCCCACGGCGCTTCCGTGCATTTCGACGTCGAGACCCCGAACGGCGTCAAGGACATGGAGATCTACACCACCCGTCCTGACACCCTCTTCGGCACCACCTTCGCAGTCGTCTCCCCGGAACACCACCTGCTTGAGAACGTGCCTGCCGAATGGCCGGCGGAAACCCCCGAGGATTGGAAGGGCGGCTACGCCACCCCGGTCGAGGCCGTGAAGGCGTACCGTCTGGCCGCCGAAGCCAAGACCGCCAAGGACCGCGTGGACGAGGCGGGCGAGAAGACCGGCCTGTTCACCGGCCTGTACGCCATCAACCCGATCACCGGCGCTAAGCTGCCGCTGTTCACCGCCGACTACGTGCTCATGGACTACGGCACCGGCGCGATCATGGCAGTGCCGGGCGGCGACCAGCGCGATTACGATTTCGCCGTCAAGTTCGGCCTGCCGGTCATCTACACCGTCAAGCCGCTGCCGGAATCCGGCGATGACCTCGCCAACTATGAAGGCAAGGCGCCGTTCGTCTCCCATGACGGCATCGTCATCAACTCCTCCATCGACGCGACCAAGGCCAAGGGCGATTCCTTGAGCCTCGACGGCCTGCGCGTGGACGAGGCCATCGACAAGGTCAACGCCTGGCTCGAATCCGCCGGCGTCGGCAAGGGCACCGTCAGCTACCGTCTGCGCGACTGGCTGTTCAGCCGTCAGCGCTACTGGGGCGAGCCGTTCCCGATCGTCTACGGCGAGGACGGCGCCCCGCACCTGCTTCCCGACGAGCAGCTGCCGATCAACCTGCCGGACGTGCCGGACTACAGCCCGAAGACCTTCGACCCGGAGGACGCCGAATCCAACCCGGAGGCTCCGCTGAGCCGCAACGAGGACTGGGTCAAGGTCGAGCTCGACTTGGGCGACGGCAAGAAGACCTACTACCGCGACACCAACACCATGCCGAACTGGGCCGGCTCCTGCTGGTACTACATGCGTTACATCGACCCGACCGACACCAAGCACATGGTGGAGAAGGACGAGTTCGACTACTGGATGGGTCCGGACCACAACAAGACCGCCGGCAAGTCCGGCGGCGTGGACCTGTACATCGGCGGCGTCGAACACGCCGTGCTGCACCTGCTGTACTCCCGCTTCTGGCACAAGGTGCTGTTCGACCTCGGCTACGTCGACTCCATGGAACCGTTCCACAAGCTGTTCAACCAGGGCATGATCCAGGCATACGCCTACACCGACGACCGCGGCCAGTACGTGCCGGCCGCCGAAGTGGTGGAAGGTCCCGCCGACGCCAACGGCGAGCCGACGTTCACATGGAACGGCCAGCATGCCAACCGCGAGTTCGGCAAGATGGGCAAGAGCCTGAAGAACATCATCACGCCTGACGACATGTATGAGAACTACGGCGCGGACACCTTCCGCCTGTACGAGATGGGCATGGGCCCGCTGGCCGAATCCCGTCCATGGAACACCCGCAACGTGGTCGGCTCCATGCGTTTCCTGCAGCGCCTGTGGCGTAACGTCATCGACGAGACCACCGGCGAGGTGCGCGTCACCGACGGCGAGCTTGACACGAAGACGCTGAAGCTGCTTAACAACACGATCGCCGACGTGACCGTCGAGATGGAGGCCATGCGTCCGAACACGGCCATCGCCAAGCTCATCGTGCTCAACAACCATCTGACCAGCCTCGACGCCGTGCCGCGCGCCGCCGTCGAACCGCTGATCCTGATGCTCTCTCCGATCGCCCCGCACATCTGCGAGGAACTGTGGAGCAAGCTCGGCCACACCGAATCCCTGGCGCACGCCGACTGGCCGAAGGCCGACGAACGTTACGTCGGACAGGATTCCGTCACCGCGGTCGTGCAGATCAAGGGCAAGGTGCGCGCCAAGCTCGAGGTCTCCCCGGACATCGATCCGAAGGAGCTGGAGAAGATGGCGCTCGAAGCCGTCGCCGACCGACTGGGCGGCAAGGAGCCACGCAAGGTCATCGTCAAGGCTCCGAAGATCGTCTCCATCGTTCCCGCGGAATGATCTTCTGACGAGACGGCCCGCATAAGAGGACGCGGGTTCTTCCGCACCATGGCGACACGCCAGGAATGTGGATAACCCGCGTTCTCCGACCACAGGAGCCGTTTCGGCTGGACAGTATGCCCATGCATCCTCCAATGTTGGATGCATGGGCATATTTGCATTTCGCGGCACTCACCCCATCCGTGCCATCCACACGGCGGACGGCGGCACTGGCATGCCGGCCGCCACGAAGCGGCTGCGGGGATTGGGCATGCCCGAAAAACCGTCCCGACCCAACAGCCTTACGGCCATGGAGGCGCAATCGGACGAACCGTCCGCATCACACGAACCCGCACGACCGATGCCGCAGCGGAAGACGCATGACGCGAAATCGACCTTGGCGGAGCTCGCCGGCGTCCGGCCGACGGACAAACCCGACGAGGGGGAGCGGCCGAAACGCGACAGGCCACGATTGGCGTTCCGCCCGTTCCACGCGCTCATGGCGATCCTCACTTTGTCGTGCGCGCTGTGCGCGAGCCTGACCATGCTCGTCCAACAGACGATCCACTACAGCGAACTGCAGCATTCGCGGTCGCAGATACGCTCACAGGCCCAACAGCAGCCGCAACAGGCCCCGCAAACGGAACAAACGCCGGCACCGCAAGAAAACGGGCCGACGCAGGACGCGTCCACACCGGACAGCCATGACGGGCAAGACGGAGCGCAGCAATCGAACCAGCTTGACCTCAACACCGCAGACCTAGGCGAATTGCAGACCCTCAAAGGCGTCGGACCGGTCACCGCGCAGCGCATCCTCGACTATCGAACGCAGATAGGACGGTTCGACAACGTCGACCAGCTTCTGGAAGTCAAGGGCATCGGTTCGAAGACTCTGGCGAAGTTCCGCGACCAAGTGTGCGTGAGATGACGGGCACACGCGATTGGCTGACCAGGGAGCGCGGGAGCCGAGACTGGAGACTGCTGCCGGCCGCAATATGCGGTTGGACGGCCAGTCTGGCCGCGCACGCCGGCTTCGCATATTGCATGTCGCATGACGGCATGCTCGGCGCTTTGCCGGCCGTTCTCACCTGCATGATACCGCTGGCGGTCCTGGCGGGACTGCCCTTCCCACGATTGCCGGCGTCCGTTCGACGACGGATAACGCTCTGGCATGCGAGCGTCACGGTCTGCGCGATCGCTGCGATGGTTTGCGCGGCAAGCGCGTTGACCTATGATTTGCTGCAATGGCGCGACCCGGCTTCTCGGGCGGCCGCGGAAGGCGACGCTTCCGTCGTCGTCACGGCGCGCGCCACCTCGCCGACCGTCATCTCCGACAGACGGTCGAACGACTGCCGTGCCGACGCGCGCATCACATCGGTCACCATCGACGGCGTACGGCAAACCAGTTCGGCACGAGCGCGTATATACGCGGACCGGCCTGAATGCGGCAAACTCAAACAGGACGGCACCTACAAGATCGCGGGTCGCATCTCCGAAGCGCGATACGGTGCCATGCCGTTGTGGCTGACCGACGTCACGACAGTCGAACACGTCAGGCCGCCAAACCTGCCGATGCGCGCCATCGGCATGATGCAGGAGGCGTTCTTCGTCCAAACCGCACGTCTTTCCGACCAAGGGAAAGTGCTCGTCCCCGGACTGACATTGGGTGTTCTCGGACAGGACTACGTGCCGGCCGAGGGCGATGGCACCGACATCGATTCCACATACGCCGCACAGGTGGAGGACGCGTTCCAAAGGTCCGGAATCGTGCATCTCATGGCGGTCAGCGGCGGCCATCTGGCCGTGACCGCCGCATTGGTGCGTTCCGTCTGCTCGTTCTTCCTTCTGCCGCGACGATTCACCGCACTGCTGGTCGCCATGTCGTACATCATGCTGTCGGCATGCGTGTTTCCGTCGGATTCGGTATCCCGCGCGCTTTTGATGGGATTGTCCGGCGCGGCATGCCTGTTCATCGGCAGACGAGGCCAGGCGATGGCGTCGTTGAGCTGGACCACATTGGCTATGCTGATGGCATGCCCGCACATGTCGCAAAGCTTCGGATTCGCCCTGTCCTGCGCCGCGGTGCTCGGCATCGTGCTGTTCGCCGACACCCTCAACGCATGGATGGAACCGGTCCTGCCACGGTTCGTGGCCGAGGCTCTGTCCATGACCATAGCGGCGCAAGTGTTCACCCTGCCGATCCAGGTGCTCATCGAACCGGAACTGCCGGTGTTCTCCATACCGGCGAATCTGATGGTGGCGCCGTTCGTGGGTTTCGCCACATTGGCCGGCCTGGCCAGTCTTGCCGTCTCATGGCTGATTCCGTGGCTCGGCCTGCAACTGGCCCGTGCGGCCTCCTGGGGCACCGCGGTCATGGAACTGACCGCCCTTGAACTGGGTTCCGGCAGCCAGGCCACGATACCGTGGGCCGGAGGCGTCGAGGGAGCGGTCCTCGTCTGCGTGGTGGAAGCCGCCTGCGCGGCCGCCGCGATCATGACGCACCGGCTGTTCGGACGCATGATGGTCCAGGAACCCGATCTGCCCGGAAAACGTCTGATAGCCAACCCTGTGGAACGGCTGCGCATGTGGATGGAACGTACTCGGAAGGCATTGCGCGAACTGCAATGGGAGGAATAGGCCATGCCGGTTTTGTCCACCGATACAGCGAGATTGAATGGTATGCCGAAACCATCCGCAGCCACCACGCCCTTCCACCTCGTGTACGGAGGCGACTCGTACCTGAACGACCAGACGGTGCGCGACCTCAAACACGAGGCGCAACGCCGGTATCCCGACGCGGAAACCATCGAACTCGACGCGGCAAGCGCCGACCATTACGCCTTCGACGAGGCGGTAAGCCCATCATTGCTTGCGGATCGCGCCATCGTCATCGTCACCAACCTGCAGAACGCGGACGAAAAACTGGGCGACGCCATGGTCTCTTACTGCAGACAGGCGTGCAAGGAGCCGGCGGACGCGTGCATCGTCATCTGCCAGCATGAGGGCGGTGTGAAGGGCAAACGTCTGGTGGAGCAGCTCACCAAGGCCGGAGCGTACAAGGACGCTGTCGCCGACCTGAAGAAGCCCGAGGCCAAACTCAACTTCGTCATGCAATGCTTCGAACGGCGCAAACGCCGCGTCGAGCCGATGGCCGCGCAGCAACTCGTGGCCGTGTTGGGGGATAGGACCGGCGAGCTTGCGGCCATGGTCGGCCAGTTATGCTTCGATTTCGACGACAATCCCATGACGCTCGCCCGCGTCAACCAATATCTCACCTCCAATCCGCAGGTGGATGGCTTCCGTGTCGCCGACCTCGCGTTGTCGGGACGTACGGCGGACGCGATCATCGCCATGCGATCGTCCGTGGAACAGGGCACCGCTCCGATCGCGCTTATCGGCGCGCTGGCCATGAAGCTGCGGACGATGGCGAAGGCGTCGGCGGTGCGTGCGGGCACCATTTCCACGGCCGAGGCGAAAACGAACCCCTGGGTGTTGAAGAACGCGACCCGGCAACTGTCCGGATGGACGTCAAGCGGCATGAGCGCATGCATCCAGATGCTCGCATGGGCCGACGAGCAAAGCAAAACCAATGGCTCGGACCCGGTCTATGCTTTGGAACGGTCCATCGAACTGATCAGCCGCAAAGGACGTGCCGCATGAGCAACACCATTACCATCACAGCCGCCACCGGCGAGGACATGCAGGCGTTGGGGGAGCGTTTGGCGAAGCTTGCCCGTGGAGGCGACGTGCTGTTGCTGTCCGGTCCGCTTGGCGCCGGCAAGACCACGTTCGCGCAAGGGTTCGGCGCGGGACTTGGCATCGGAGAGCCCATCGTCTCGCCGACCTTCACCATCGCACGCGAGCTTGAGGGACGGTTCGCGGACGGTTCGCCGGCGCATCTGGTGCACGTCGACGCCTACAGGCTCGGCGGCAACGCCTACGCGCCCGGACAGGACACGGTCGGACGGCTATTGGACGAATTGGAATCGCTCGGCTTGGACGAGGAATTGGAGGATCCGGGCGAGCATACCGTCATCCTGATGGAATGGGGCGAGCAGATGGCCGCCGCATTGGCTCCGGAACGGCTTGAAATCCACATCGACCGTCCGCTTGACGCGCCCGCCGTGGACGCGGACGGCGAGCTGACCAGCGCGGGCGCACGCACGGTGACGTTGGTGCCGGTGGGCGCTGCCTGGGATTCGTTCGATTTCACCGCGGGAAAACGCTGACCCTGTCAAGACGCATCCGACGTGGCCGACCGCACCGCATGCCGTGGCTTCCAGCGCCGGTTGTACAGTGGTTGGCAGTTTGGCACAAGGAGTTTTCAAGCATATGCAGACACTGGTGATTGACACCTCATATGGTTCGACCGTAGGCGTGGTCGGACATGAACCCATCGTCGAAACGGATTCGCGCACCCATGTCGAGAAACTGCAGGTGAACATCGCGCAAGCCGTCGAACAGGCCGGACTGCAGGCGTCGGACATCACCCGCATCGTCGTCGGCGTCGGACCGGCGCCATTCACCGGCCTGCGCGCCGGCATCGTCGCGGCCAAGGCATTGGCCTTCGCCACAGGCGCGCAACTGGTCGGACAGGACGTGCTCGCGCCGCAATGCCTGGCACATACTCAAGCTACGGACGATCGCCGCCATCTGACGCTTGCCGTCAACGACGCGCGTCGCCGGCAACTGTATTTCGCGCTGTATGACGGCGGCACCGTTGCGGACGGCGTCGGACAATCGCCCATAACGTTGATCGACATGGACATCGACTATCCGGATTCCATCACGATGCGCGTCAATGACGTTCTTACGAAGCTCGCCGACACGGGCAAGCCGTACGTCGTCGACGTCATCGGCCATGGTGCGGTCAAATACGCGCAGTCGTGGAATGCGATTGCCTCCCTCGGCGAAGTCGACGACCATGCTCTGCTCGACGAAGGCGCGGAAGGATTGGCGCGATTCGCGGCCTTCACCACCAGCGAACAGGCGTTGGCAGAACCGACCTCCGTCGAACCGTTATACCTGCGTCGTCCGGACGTGTCAGTGCCCAACCCGCTCAAGCATGTGCTCAACCATGCCGGCGCCGAACGAACGGAGTGACGGCACGCCCATGATTGTCGACCATTCCCAGATTCCGGAAGACACCGCCGTCGGACAGATCGCCGCATTGGAAAAGGACCTGTTCGGCCGCGGCGCGTGGAGCGAACAGTCCGTACGGCAGGAATTCCACGCTCCGGCACGCACGTATCTGCTCGACATTGAAGGCGATGCCGTACAGACGGCGGATCCCGTCGTCCGAGGCTACGCAGGCTACTGGTACGACGGCGACGACGCGGAGATCATGACGATCGGCGTCGGCAGACCATACCAACGGCAGGGGATAGCGGCGGCGCTTCTCGAAACACTGATCGTCTCGGCGCGTCGGCAGGGCGCCAAACGCATGCTTCTGGAAGTCCGAGTCGACAACGTGCCGGCATTGGCGTTGTACGAAAGGTTCGGCTTCACGCGGATGGGATTGCGCAAACGCTACTACCAGCCAGAAGGCATCGACGCGTACACCATGAGCCTCGACTTGGAGCCGCGCGTCGTCGGCTTCAGCGCAACAGCGGATACAGAGCACACTTCAGCAACACACACAACGGAGCAGCAATGAGCGAACCAATCGTACTCGGCATCGAATCGACCTGTGACGAAACGGCGGCGGCCGTGGTGCAGGGACGCACCCTCATTTCCAACGTGGTCGCGTCCTCCATGGACGAGCACGCCCGCTACGGCGGCGTGATTCCCGAAATCGCCTCTCGCGCGCACGCCGAAGCGTTCGTGCCATGCGTCTCCAAAGCTCTGGCCGACGCGAACATGACGCTGTCCGACGTCGACGCGATCGCCGTATCCGCGGGACCCGGCCTCGCCGGCTGTCTCGCGGTCGGCGTGTCCGGCGCGAAATCGTTGGCATGGGCCGCGAACAAGCCGATCTACGGCATCAACCACGTCATCGGACATATCGCGGTGACGCAGCTGCAGTTCGGACCGTTCCCCAAGGACACGCTTGCGTTGATTGTGTCGGGCGGGCACACTTCGCTGCTGCATGTCGAAGACGTGGCGCGGCATATCGACGTGGTCGGCACCACGCTCGACGACGCTGCCGGCGAATGCTTCGACAAGGTGGCACGTCTGCTTGGTTTCCCGTATCCCGGCGGCCCGCACATCGACCGTCACGCACAGCTGGGCAACCCACATGCCATCAAAGTGCCTCAGGGCCTTACACAAGGCAAGGCGGGGCAGCAGCATCCGTACGATTTCAGTTTCTCCGGCGTGAAGACGGCCGTGGCGCGTTGGATCGAACAGCAGCAGGCGGAAGGCAATGAGATTCCCATCGACGACGTGTGCGCGTCGCTGGCCGATTCCGTCGCGACGGTGCTCGCCAAGAAGGCGATGCGCGGTTGCGAGCAGTACGGTTCGAAGACCCTGATCGTTGGCGGCGGCTTCTCCGCGAACTCCCAACTGCGCGCCAAACTGTTGGAGGTCGGAGCCAAGCATGGCGTCGAAGTGCGTATCCCGCAAATCAAACTGTGCACCGATAATGGCGCTATGGTGGCCATGCTGGGCGTGAACCTGGTGGAGAGCGGCGTGAAACCGTCCGAACCGGATTTCGCAATCGATTCCGCCATGCCGTTGACGAAGATCAGCATGTGACGGTAGTCCCGCCGCAGCAGGGGAGACACGCGCGGGATTTGCATTTTGCGTTTTACCGCGTATAATTCATGTCTTGTGCACAGCGCATTCCTGCGTAGCTCAGTTGGCAGAGCATCCGACTGTTAATCGGACGGTCACTGGTTCAAGCCCAGTCGCAGGAGCCATTCGAAAAATCCCCTTGGAAACAAGGGGATTTTTTCATTTTCAACGACTCTTGGCATTTTTGGCCACCCTTCATGTTTATCCGTCGGCGGAAACCGTGGTTCGTCCAGCCGTCCATGCGTATGATGAACGCACCGGGTCAATCAAACAAAGGAAGGAAGTCCATCATGTGCACTGGCGTTCGTTTCTCCGACGAAGAGGGAAACATGTATTTCGGCCGCAACCTCGACTGGAGCTTCTCATACGGCGAAAGCATCCTGGCCACTCCACGCGGCTACCACTACGACAACGTGTTCGGCGCGAGCGGCAAAGCCACGCCGAACGCGGTGATCGGCGTGGGCGTGGTCATGGCCGACCGTCCGATGTATTTCGACTGCGCCAACGAGCATGGTCTGGCCATCGCGGGATTGAATTTCCCCGGCTACGCGGAGTTCGTGCATGAGCCGGTCGAAGGCACCGACAACGTCGCGACCTTCGAATTCCCGCTGTGGGTGGCACGCAATTTCGATTCCGTCGACGAAGTCGAGAAGGCGTTGAAGAACGTGACCCTCGTCTCCCAGATCGTGCCCGGCCAGCAGGAGTCGCTGCTGCATTGGATCATCGGCGACAGCGAGCGCAGCATCGTCGTCGAACAGATGGCGGACGGCATGCATGTGCACCATGACGACGTAGACGTGCTGACCAACCAGCCGACGTTTGGCTTCCATATGGAGAATCTGCGCAACTACATGTGCGTCGGCAACGAGATGGCCGAGCCGGCCACGTGGGGCAAGGCGTCCCTGTCCGCTTGGGGCGCGGGTGTGAGCATGCATGGCATTCCGGGCGATGTGAGCTCCCCGTCGCGTTTCGTGCGTGTGGCTTATGCCAACACGCATTATCCGCAGCAGGAAGGCGAGGCGGCCAACGTGTCTCGCCTGTTCCACACCCTTGGTTCCGTGCAGATGGTTGACGGCATGGCGAAGATGGGCAACGGCCAGTTCGAACGCACGCTGTTCACCAGCGGATATTCGTCCAAGACCAACACGTACTACATGAACACGTATGATGATCCCGCCATCCGCTCCTACGCGATGGCCGATTTCGACATGGATTCCTCGGAGCTGATCACCGCCGCCTGAGCATGCGTGGGCTTTTTCGTCCGTCGGTTCCCATACAGACGGACGAAAAAGCCGCACGATTGCCGAAAAGGACATGAAAATGGAGTCGTGCGACAGATCCACTTTTTCGGATACCGGCTCTTCCATTGCCCGCTCAATGCCGTTTGACGTCGGACCAATACGACACGCCGGAATATGGACTTCGAGCACTTTAAGTTTTTAGAGTGCGGGGTATGAGCAATACGACGACCACCTGGCATTCGATCCGTGAGGCGTCCATGATTTCCGGACTGCCCGAATCGACGTTGCGTTATTACGAGCAGATCGGCATCATCGATCCGATCGCCCGCGATCCGAGTTCAGGCCACCGAGTCTATTCGGACAAGGACATCGAATCGCTGACCACCATCGCATGCCTGGCGGCGACGGGCATGCCGCTTGAATCGATGCGCGAATACCTGAAGAACCGTTTCGACGGTCCGGAAGGCGCCCGACGGCAGATCGAACTACTCGACGCGCAATCGCTGCGTCTGGCCGCGAAAGCCGAGGCCCTGCGCATCCAGCAGGCGTACGTGTCGCTCAAATCGCTCTATTGGCGCGCCATCGCCGAAGGACACGAGGATGAGGCCAACCGAATTCTCGAGGAAAACAAAGACGTCATCGAAAACGTCAAGAAACAGCCCGGCAAGGGCGCGATCGCACGCTGAACATTCAGACGACGATGGCCGCTATCCGCACGCAACATTTCCGACGATAGAATGAACGCGGCATGCGGCGCGAAGACATCGAACGGAAAGGAAGCCATGTTCGAGGAACTGCATAGGAAGATGAACGCGTTCTGGAACAACGACAGGACGCTGTCGCAGACCGATCCGGAATATGTCAAGCTGTTTTCCGACTTCGCTTACGGGGAAGTGGTGAACGAGCCGGGCGCGAACCATCCCGATCTGGACGACCAGACCCGCTCCCTGGCGATCCTCGCGGCTCTGGTCGGCTGCCAGGGTCTCGACGCGTTCGAAATGATGCTGCCGGTCGCCTACGAGACAGGACTGACGTCCGTGGCCATCAAGGAGATGATCTACCAAGCCACCGCATACTGCGGATTCGGGAGAACCCTGCCGTTCCTGAAGAAGCTCAACGTTTTCCTTGGAGCCGCGAACGTGCATCTGCCGCTGGAGCCGCAGGGCACGACCACGTCGGAGACCCGCGCGCAGGCCGGAGAGGACAAGCAGGTCGAGATCTTCGGCGAGAACATGCGCGGATTCGCGCAATCCGGACCGGAGGAGACCCGGCACATCAACAAGTGGCTGGCCGACAACTGCTTCGGCGACTACTACACTCGCGGCGGACTCGACACCCGCGAGCGCGAAATGGTCACGTTGTGTTTCCTGGCCGCGCAGGGTGGTTGCGAACCGCAGCTTACGGCGCATGCCAAGGCGAATATGGTCGTTGGCAATGAGAAGGCGTTTCTAATCGCGGTGGTCTCGCAGTGCATGCCGTATATCGGCTATCCGCGTACGTTGAACGCGATTCGTTGCATCGATGAGGCTGTGAAGGGCTGACCTGCCCGTTAAAAACGCCGGCAAACAAACAAAGGGCTATCCGCCGAACAAGACGGATAGCCCTTCCTTATAGCTGATTGTGGATGGCGTGCTGTGTTTACTCGCCCCACACGTCCTTGGCGATGGATTGGACGAGTGCGATCTTGGCCCACTGCTGGTCTTCGGTGAGCTTGTTGCCTTCCTGGGTGGAGGCGAAGCCGCACTGGGTGGACAGGCACAGGCGGTCGAGCGGAATGTACTGGGCGGCTTCCTGGATGCGGGCCTTGATGGTGTCCGGATCCTCAAGGTCGGGCTTCTTGGAGGTGATCAGGCCGAGCACGACCTTCTTGTCGCCGGAGACTTCGGCGAGCGGCGCGAAATCGCCGGAACGGTCGTCGTCGAACTCGAGGTAGTAGGCGTCCACGTTCTCCTCGCCGAACAGTTTGGCCGCGACCGGCGCGTAGCCTCCGGAGGAAAGCCAGGTGGAGTGGAAGTTGCCGCGGCACACGTGGGTGTTGATGACCAGGTCGTCCGGCTGGTCGGCGATCACGGCGTTGATGACGTCGAGGTTCTCCTGCTGCAGGCGTAGCGCGTCCTCGTCGCTCCAGCCGAGACGTTCGCGTACGCTCGCATCGCACAGGCGGGTCCAGGTGCAGTCGTCGAACTGCACGTTGCGGCAGCCGGCGGCATACAGGTCGGCGATGACCTGGCGGTAGGCGGCGACGATGTCGGCGGTCAGCTCGTCGTCGTTCTTGTAGAACTCGTCATACGGGTAGGCGGCCGCGTTGCCGGTGAGCACGAAGCGGGTCTGCGCGGGGGAGGGCATGGTCTGGCGGGCCACGGTGTTCTCGTCCTCGAACTGCTTGACGAACTTGAAATGTTCGACGAACGGATGGTTCTCGCCGGAGATTCTTCCGGTCACGGTGGCGGTGTCGGCCGGGGTCACCTCGTCGTGGAAGGCGACGCGGTGGGCTGCGGCGGCATGGTCCACGCCGTTGAAGCCCCACATGAAGTCGAAATGCCACCAGCCGCGGCGGAATTCGCCGTCGGTGATCACATGCAGGCCGGCGGCCTTCTGCTTGGCGACGAGTTCGGTGATGGCCTTGTCCTCGACCGCCTTGAGCGCTGCGGCATCGATTTTGCCGGCGGCGAAATCCTCACGCGCGGCCTTGAGCTCGGCCGGGCGGAGATAGGAGCCGACCACGTCGGCGCGGAACGGCGCGTTATGCGAGTATGCCATTGAATACCCCTTTTTTGGGAAAGCGACAAATACCTAGTGAAGGTTACACGCACGTCTCGAAACACGGGCGCACACGGCTTCTCGGCCAGTATTCGTGCTTGAATGGATGATGTTATCCGTTACACATTCGAGAATGGAAGGCAATGAGCGAATCGCGCGATCCCGCAGGCGACAGTACGACCACGAACAACATGGGGGAGGTGCGGGAAGCCGAACATCAGGGCGCAGCCGTCAAGGCGGCGTTGGGTGCGAACATCGGCGTCGCCATCGCGAAACTGTGCGCGGCGTTCTTCACCGGATCGTCCGCCATGCTTTCCGAGTCGGTACATTCCATCGCCGACTGCTCCAACGAAATCGTATTGATGGTGGGTGGACGTTTCTCCAAGCGCAAGACGGACGGCGACCATCCGTTCGGCCTGTATCGCGCCAAATATCTTGCTTCGTTCGTCGTGGCCACGCTGCTGTTCTTTGTCGGTGGATTCTTCTCGACGTCCGAGGCCGTGAAGAAGCTTGTCGCGATCAGCGCCGATCCGGCATTGTGTGACGTGAACAGGATGGAACTGCTTGTCGCGTTCATCGTGGTCGTCATCAGCGCATGCCTGGAAGGATTCGGCCTGCACCAGAGCATCAAGGAAGCCAACGAGCGTATGGAACGCACGAACACGAAGCATATGGGCGTGTTCCGTTTCTGGAGACGCACCAAGTCCGCCGAACTGGCTTCGGTGATCATGGAGGACACGCTCGCCCTGATCGGCCTGGCGTTCGCAGGCCTCGGCATCGGTCTTGCTATCGCGCTCGACGACGAGGTGTTCGACGCGTTGGGCGGTCTTATGGTCGGCCTGGTCCTGATCGTCGGCTCGCTTCTACTGGCGTTCAAATCCGGTTCGCTGCTCATCGGCGAGGCCGTGGATTCCGATACGCGCGGGAAGATCGTCGAGGCGGTTACCACCACGCCGGGCGTCGAACGATTGCTGAACATGCAGACCGTGCACATGTCGGAGGACGACATCCTCCTGTGCGTCAAAGTGCAGACCAGCAAGCTCGACCGCGACTATGACGTGGAAACCGTCGACAAGATCGAGAAGGCCGTGCGCACCGCGTTGCCCTGGTACAATTTCGAGATCTACGTCGAGCCGGACATCTACAGCGCCAAACACGTGCACGCGTAACCGGTTCCCGCGTAACAGGAACCGTTCAATATGGGAAAGCCCGGACGATCTGATTCGTCCGGGCTTTCCCATATGCGTGCCGGAAATGGTGGAAGTGGGATTATTCCTCGGCCACCAGATCCAGGTAGGAGTCGTTCCACAGGTCCTCGTCGCCGTCGGGCATGAGCAGCACGCGTTCCGGATTCAACGCCTCGACCGCGCCCTCGTCGTGGGTGACCAGCACAATCGCGCCCTCGTATTTGGCGATGGCCTTCAAAATCTCGTCGCGGGACGCCGGATCCAGATTGTTGGTCGGTTCATCAAGCAGTAGCACGTTCGCGCGGCTCGTCACCAGCGTGGCCAACGCCAGACGGGTCTTCTCGCCGCCGGAAAGCACTCGTGCCGGTTTCAGCGCGTCATCGCCGGAGAACAGGAACGACCCAAGGATGGAACGTGCCTGTGTGTCGTCAAGTTCCGGTGCCACGTGAATCAGATTCTGCAACACGGTGGCGTCAAGGTCCAATGTGTCGTGTTCCTGTGCGAAATAGCCGATTTTGCAGCCATGTCCATATTCCACGGATCCGGTGTCGGGATCCTCCAGATGGGCGAGCAGACGCAGCGTGGTGGTCTTGCCCGCGCCGTTATAGCCCAGAATCACCACACGTGAACCTTTGTCGATCGCCAGATTCACGCCTGCGAACACGATGTTCGAACCATACGCTTTGGAGATGTCCTTCGCCATGATCGGCGTACGTCCGCAAGGTGCCGGCTCGGGGAAGCGGATGTCCGCCACCTTCTCCTTCTTCTGTGCTTCGGACGTGTTCTCCAGCAGTTTCTCCGCGCGGCGCATCATGTTCTGCGCGGCCACGGCCTTGGTGGCTTTCGCGTGCAGGCGGATGCCCTGCTGCATCAGACGTTCGGCCTTCTTCTCTGCGACTTCACGTTCGCGGCGGCGACGTTCCTCGTCGACCACGCGTTGGTGCAGGTAGGCCTTCCAGCCGAGCGAGTACATGTCGATCTGGCCGAGCTGTGCGTCCAGATGCCACACCTTGTTCACCACTTCGTCAAGCAGTTCGGTGGAGTGGGAGATGACCAGGAAACCGCCCTCGTATTTTTTCAGATAGCCGCGCAGCCATTCGATGGAATCCGCGTCCAAATGGTTGGTCGGCTCGTCAAGGATCAGCGTATCCGCATCGGAGAACAGGATGCGCGCCAGTTCGATACGGCGGCGTTGACCGCCGGAAAGCGTACCCAACTGCTGGCCCATCACGTCCTGCGGCAGGCCGAGACTGGCCGCCATCGCGGTCGCTTCGGACTGTGCGGCATAGCCTCCGGCCTTTTCGAAATCCTGCATGGCCTTGTCGTAGCGGTTCATCGCCTTGGTCATGACATCCGGATCCGGATCGGTCATGTCCTTTTCGGCCTTGCGTATGCGTTTGATGATCGAAGCGATGTCGCGCGCGCTCATCATGCGGTCCAGTGCGGTCTGCTCCGGGTCTGCGGCATGCGTGTCCTGTGGCAGATAGCCGAGTTTGCCGGAGACACGTACCTTGCCGGCGGTCGGCAGCATATCGCCGGTGATCACACGGGTCAGCGTGGTCTTGCCGGCGCCGTTGCGGCCGACCAGACCGATCTTGTCTCCCTTGGCAACGTGGAAGTTGGTGGGATGCAGCAACGTGCGCGCGCCGATCTGAATCTCAAGTCCCTGCGCCTCAATCGCCATGCCGTGATACCTCTAGTCTTTCGTGTTCCTTCAAACGCCAATCGAACATCATAGCGAACACCCGCAACCGTTTCACCTCATCTCACGTTTCATTTCCAAGCAGATGCCGGAGCAGTGATTCGCGGTGGTTGATGAAGACCCTGGTGATTTGATAGCTGTCCGTATCCTCATAATCGCAGGGATGGACGCCGTTTTCGTCGAATGACAGGATTTCCGCATCCGGCAGACCGAGCAGAATCGGCGAATGGGTCGCGACGATGAATTGCGATCCGTCGTTTGCCATTCGGTACATGTGCTCCAGCAGAGTCAATTGCCGCTGTATCGAGAGCGCGGATTCGGGTTCGTCCATAAGATAGAGACCCTTTCCCGTGTGGGACAGGAGTATCTCCAGGAATCCTTCGCCATGCGACATCTCGTGCAAACGGGACATGTCGCCATATCCGCGACTGTATTCACGAGCCTGTGTCGCCAGCGTGAAAAAACTTTCCGCGCGCAGGAAGAAGCTTGATGGGCCGATCGCATACTGCCGGTATATCGTCATCGCCTTGGCGAGATCCGACGTGTCATCGTATGTGCTGAAACGGTAGTTGCGCGTGCCGCCTTCCGCGTTGAAGCCGCAGGCGACGGCGATGCCTTCCAGCAAGGTTGATTTGCCGCTACCGTTCTCGCCTACCAGAAAGGTGACATTCTTGTGGAATTCAAGTTCGTCAATTGAACGCAATGAGGGAATTCGACTGACGTATGAATCAGTCAGCATATTCCAATCGATGCGCAGCCCCGACACAATCAGATCATCCATGCTTTTTAACAAAACCACACTTCCATATTCGGCAGAACCGACCTACAGACCGGTGGCATAGCTCGATACGCGCAACGGCTCCACCGGTCTCATATTTTCCTACGTGTCATCGTCTCTTCAGATTATAGGATGGGCCGTGGGGAAAGGCGCATATATCACGACGACGTTGTGGATGAAACGAATTATCCAATCACGTGATCGATTCGCTACAGTGGTTTCGGAACCTTTCAGGAGGGAAGAAGCATGGCAAGGGCTTTGATTGTGGTGGATGTGCAGCCGACGTTCTGCGAAGGAGGTGAACTGGGCGTGCAGGGAGGCAATGCGGTCGCCGAACGTATCGCGGATTATGTGAACGCGCGTCGGAGCGAATACGCATATATCGCGACCACGCAGGATTGGCATATCGAGCCGGGGACCCACTGGTCCGAGCATCCTGATTTTGTGGATACCTGGCCGGTGCACGGCAAGGCCGGAACCGCCAATGCCGAACTGCATCCCGCCATCGCCGCATTGAACATCGAACATCATTTCAAGAAGGGCCAGTATTCCCCCTCATATTCCGGCTTCGAAGGCTTTGAGGACAACACCGACCGCATTCCCACCCGTGAGGAAGTCTCCACCGCCATGGCCGCGGGCAGGACACTCGCCAACGGGTTGAAGACCGCGGGCATCACACGGGTCGATGTGGTCGGACTGGCCGAATCGCATTGCGTCAAGGAGACCGCTCTCGACGCGAAGAAGCTGGGTTTCGAAGTGCATGTCATCGAAAACCTGACCGAACCGGTCAGTGAGGAACTCGGTATCGCAGCCCGTCGGCAGATGAGTGAAGCCGGCATCATCCTTGACTGATTGGCCGGAGTCGCACGACTGCAGGTCCGCACGGGTATAGCGGCATCAATCCGTGCAAAGCACATACGCTCGCGAACGCAACGGATGGAAAATCGGCCAGTCATGACGAGTGGTTCCTCGACCAAGTAGTCAGATAAGCCAAGCGATGCCTATGCCATCGAAAGCTGGTTTGCGTTCCGCGTGATCAGGACGCGTAGGCCCGCTTTTTATCAATGCTGTACTAAAGCCAATCGTCATCGTATGGTTTCGACATCATGGCATGGTGCACGGTATTCCGTTGAACTTTTTAATATCCCTCGTCGATGAAGATCCATCCGTGTTCCGCCCGCGCGGAACCGGGATTCCACACGTACCAGCTTCCCCAGCCATCTTGGGACGAGTTCTGCGAGCCGGCATGGCAAGAGATGTCATTGGAGAGGTAAATCACATTGTCCATCCCGTATTCGTCAATGGCCGCGGAAATCGAAGAACTGCCACCGGAAGCCGTGACGTCGTGTTCGGCTGCAAGCAGCGCGGCCGAACGCTTTGCGTCATATCGGACGGCATCCACGCGGCAACCGTTCCAGGATTTCAGCCTGGCAAGGTCCGCCTTTACCACGTCATCGATCTGGGACTTGTCGAACTTGCCTGTCGCGTTGATGCTGATCCGAGCATGACTGACATCGGCAGGCCGGAGTGGCAGGTAGACGAACCGGTACGCGCCGACAGCGCATGCCACGGCGGCGACGCATACCGATACGACGGTGATGGGTTTCTTGCTTTTCGTGGTCCGCATGATCCTCCCGCATAACAGCTTTCCCTAAAGCATACAGCGGAAACGTGATAAGAGGAATGGATACCAAGACCAACAAGAACGCCCTTCAACGGATACTACGATGGAACGCGTCAAACAGGCGGAATGATTCCCCCGCTCCGCAAACGAGATCGGCAAACGACTCATGGTATTTGAATATGGACGGTGACGTTTTGACGCGTATAAAGCGTATAAAGCCGAATCCGACGAATCAGTACTGGAATGCTGCAAGGAGGGTCAGATGATATTGGCCGATGCCATCAATCTCGTTCTCGCCGAATATCCTGGAATGAAGGCGATTGGTGCCGCGGAGAGTGCCGATGCGTGGATCATCGGACTCGATTTCGCGTCTTCAACAGATGACCATCCGGTGCCGGGCACACCGAGCGTAGCGGTCGAAAAAACATCAGGCGTTCTGCATGACCTTATTCCGGGGACGGAAGATTTCTGGCATTACATGACCGGTGCCAAAAAGGTGACTATTCCTCGGATTTAAAATCCGCCTTAGTCTTCCCATAAGAGCTCCCGCCTTTCACGCCTTCCGCGTGGAAGGCGGGAGCTTCCGTTATTCGCTGAGCAGTTTCGGCGTGAACGCCATGAACAGGATTCCCGCGGTGACGGCGAAGACGATGTCCGAAATCGGTTCCGCGCGGATCAGACGCCAAGCAATCCAACGGAAAAAGCAAGAGGAAAAAGACACGAAGAAACACGCCGGGCCATCTCATACCAGAGGATGAGTCACCCCAACATTTACGCCAAGGAATGAATACGACGGACGATGCCACGGACACGACCAGCCGTACTACCGTTGAACCAACAACGGAAACGAAACCCACGCACACACCACGCGCATCCCACACGCCCAGCAAAGGAAACCGGCCATGTCATACGTCCTCTACTTCAGCAAGCCATTCGCGCTCGCCATCGCAATCTGGCCATTCCTCTCACTCCTACTCACCCTGCCCGTGCTCGCACTGCTCTACCACCGCGACAACCGGCTACGCTTCACCTCCGCACTAACCGCATATCTCGTGGTGCTCTACCTCATCGCGCTCGCATGCTTCACCATGTACCCAATGCCAGAAAACCCGGCCACCTACTGCGCCGCCCACCATCTCAGGCCACAACTCAACCCATTCGAATTCATCCACGACATCCGAACCGACGGCATCACAGGCGTCATGCAACTGGCCATGAACGTCGTGTTCTTCCTACCGCTCGGCTACTTCATGAAACGCGTCTTCCGCTGGAAATTCGCCACGGCGTTGTCGGCCATGTTCCTCACCTCGCTGCTCATCGAAACCACCCAGCTGACCGGCATCTGGGGCATCTATCCATGCGCCTACCGCCTATTCGACGTCGACGACCTCATCACCAACACCCTCGGCGGCATACTCGGCTACGCCATGGGAAGCATTGTCGCCCACTTCCTACCCCAACAGCGCATCGACGAAGACGCCATCACCACCGAGCCAGGCTTCGTGCGCCGCTGCGTGGCGCTCGCGATCGACCTGTTCCTTGTCGAAACGGCGTCGCTGTCCGTCACGGCGCTTATCTATCTGGTTGGCGTGCTGTTCGATGTGAACCGCGCGAACAACGTCAATGCGGCCGTCTCCGCCGTGGCCACCATCGTCATGTTCGTCCTGTTCGAAGGGATCATTCCGTGGAGGCGCGCCGGCCGCACGTTGGGCGGCGGTTTCACGCGCATGACGGTGGAGACCAGGGAGCGTTCCGGCATGCGCAGGATCGTGTTCTATACGTTACGCGCGTTGGTGTTGTATTGCGCGGTCTACGGATTGTGGACGGACCGTGGCTTCTACGCGCTGCTGCTCGGCATCGCGCTTATCGTGTTCTGGCGCGTTAAAAAGCGCATGCCGTACGACTATGTCTGACCGTCGTGCGGAGCTGCCGCGAGTCCGGCGCCGCAAAAACGCGACACGCCGGGCTTGCGCGATGGCGGACGCTCCTGTATATTTTCAACTCGTTGCCCACCAAGGTGGAAAGCATGCGGACATAGCTTAGTTGGTAAAGCGCAACCTTGCCAAGGTTGAGACCGCGGGTCCGAGTCCCGTTGTCCGCTCCGCAAAACGAAAGCTCCCGGGAGGGAGCTTTTCTTGTATTTCCGGCAGTCGCCGGCACCGGCGAATCCAATGGAATCCGATGCCGGCGGTCTTGTTTTTTTCAGTCGCCGATGTTGTCGCGTGCCGGCGTGACCATCGTCAGCATCATGACGGACGGCTCCTCGGCGTATATCGCGTGCGGGATGCGGGTGGGAAAGTAGGCCAGGCCTCCCGGAACAAGCTCCACGGTCCTGCCGTTGCCCGTCACCTTAAGCCGTCCCTTCAGCGTCTGCACGAACACCGGCATCGCGGCCGTATGCTCGCTGAGCTCCTCGCCCGTGTCGAAGGAGAACAGCACCACGTTGCCTCCGGCCTTCTGCATGACGGTGCGGGACACGGTGGACCCCTCCTGAACGGAAATCATGTCCCCGAGGTCCTCGATGTATCCCAGTTCGATCGGTTCGGCCTCATTGCGTTCGTCGCTCATCATCGTCCTCCTTTGGTTGGTGGCAGGGATGCCTCCATCGTATCGTCTTCACGCCGGAGACACGGCATGTACTCGTGGAGGAAAAACGTTTGACCACGATGTGAACACGCTCTTGCATCGAACGCGTTTATGGTCCAGACTTTTGCCTGTTCCATGAAAGTCGGCAATGTCGCCGGGGGCAAGTGGGACGAACGGAGGTATTAAGGAAATGAACGAGAACATCGACATCGACACCACTTTCGTGCCGGACGATTCCGCCAGCCATTCCTGGACGGAGCGCGACAGCGAGCTTGTGGAGGAGTATGCGGCCCAGCTCATGGCGATGAGCATCTGAGCGGACACGATCCGAAAACGTGGGGGACGCCTCTTCCGGAAACTCCGGAAGGGGCGTCCTTCCGTTTTTTCATTCCGCCGGGCCGAAACGCCTCCGGCGCGTCCGTAGCCACATGTGTGACTATGCTTTCCAGCCGTAGCGTTTGAGACGACCGGGAGGAGACCGCATGCCGACGGACGGAAAACCGAAAAACGGCATCGTCAGACAATTGTTCAGCTATGGCGGCGTTTCGGCCATGCAGACCTTCGTGGAATTCGGCGTGTTCGCCGTGCTTCAGCTGGCCGGCCTGCCGTTCCGTCTGGCGAATGCCGTGGCCGTCTTCTGCTCCGGCTCATTCAACTACGTCATGAACCGCAACGTCACATTCAAATCCTCGTCGAACTACGCGCGTTCGATAGCCATGTTCGTGGCCATGTACTGCTGGAACCTGCTGTTCTCCAACCTGATGATGGCCTGGATCCCCGGACTGCTCGGCTGGCCCACCATGGCGGTCAAGATCGTCACCATGGGCATGCAGGCGGTCTGGGGCTTCCTGCTGTGCCGCTACGTCATCTTCAAATGACGTTCGCGCCGGACGGTTTTCCCGCCGCGATCACGGGAAAACGGACATGCTATCTTACAATGGATGCGCATCGGGAAACTTGTGGCTAAGGGAAGGACGGGACGCCGTTGGCGGATGTAAGACGGGAAATGGAACGGCTCCGGCCCGTGTATGAGACCGGGGTGCTGCGATTGCTGCTGCGCGGCAATTCCATGCTGTACGTCGCGCTGCTGCGCTCCACGTTCGACCCGCTCACCGGCGAGCTGCCACGCGAGATCGTCGAGGAACGGTTCTCCCGCAGTCTGACCCGACTTGCGGAAACGGGCGATTACACGCCCAAGGAAGGGCAGACGTCCGCGGAAGCCGCGCACACGATCCTGCAGCAGCTGACGAAGGAAGGCGAGGGCGACTACGCTTGGCTCGCCAATTCGCTCGACGTCGCATCGCACCGCTACCTGTACCGTCTCACGGCGCGCGCCCACCGTGCGATCGAGGCGCTCGACCGGCTCGAGGACACCACGAAAGCGCTGTCCGGCGCGCAGGCCAACAGCATCATCATGGAGATCGAGCATGCGCGCATGCAGCTGACCGCCGACCCCCGCGAACGCATCCGCCTGCTCGAACGCGACATCGAGGAGCGGCAAAAGCAGATCGACGAATTGAAGCACAGCGACACGTTGGACAAGCTCACCTCGCAGCAGGTCGGCGACATCATCGGCGTCATCCACAACACGCTGCGCGGCGTGCCGATCGACCTGCGCGAACTGGCGCTCGAGGAACGCGACAACGGCGACAATCTGCGCCGAAGCATGCAGTCGGGCTCCATCAGCGTGGAGCAGGCGCTCGGCACCTACCATGACGAATACCACAGGTCGTTCCACGAATCCGACAGCGGCCGGCGTTTCGAGGACGCGTTCCAGGTGATCGTCACTGACGAGGGACGCCGCGAAATCGACGAGGCGGTGCGAGACATCGCCCAGAACCCGTATCTCGAGGGCGAGCCCGGCATCCTGCTCGCCCAGGTACGCGCCGAACTCAAACGCATCTACGAGGGCATCGAGGACGTGCGCCGGCAGATCCGCATATCCGACGAGGCGGTGAGCCGTCTGGTGCGCCAGCAGACCGACACGCATTACCGCACCATGCTCGACAAGCTCCACAGACTGTTCGTGCGGGCCAGCGACGACGCGAAGACGCACCCCGGCTCGGACGAACGCCCATACCGTACGGACACCGGCACGGCGCAATTCCAGGCATTGCCGTCCAGGCCCGCGAAATCGATGGCGCGCGCGGCCACGGCCGGATTGGACGACGCGCCTTCGACGAACGTCGACGCGCCGGACCTGAAGGCCATGGTCGAGATGTGCGGCCCGCGGCTGACGCACATGATCGGACTCATCAGGCGCGATCCGGTCAAAACGGCGGACGGCAGGTTCGTGGATTTCGCGGCGAGCTTCAACCGGCTGCCCCGGGAGGAACGGCGCGAAAGCGAGCTGATCGGCTTCCTAAGCGCCCTACGCACGCAGGACGGACCGGCAACCGTGGCATGGCATTGCGTATCCATCGACGGAGGCGAGCGCGTGTGGCGCACCAGGCCGATCCTCACCACCGAGGCGGCGCTTGACGAGATCATCGAGGAGGGATGAGCATGACGGACAACACCGACGGATTCGACACTGGCATCGGCATCGAAGAGGAGACAGGCCCGGAATCCGGCATGCCGTCCGAAGGGCCGGATATGACGAGGGACAGGCCGGCATTGTTCGACGGGGATACGGGAGACATGCCTCTTGAGGCGCGTATGGCCGCGATCGCGCTGAAACGCGAACGCTACATCGGCGGCAGCCTGTACGACAGGGCGTGCCAGTACCGTGAGGCCGTGGAACGGTCGTTGAACAACGACATGCTCAGACTGGTCGACAACACGAAATACCGGATCATGTACGCGTCGCCGGTCACGGACGCGGAGACGAACATCCGCTCGTTGAAGACGCGTGTGAGCCTCACCCGCGAGGAGGCCGCCACGCTCGCGGCCCTGCGCATCAAGGTGCTGGAGTACGAGAACCAGAAGACGAAGCCGGGCGACTGGCTCATCAGCTTCGACGACATCCGCGCGCTGCTCGCCACGGGAGCGGGCTTCCTCACGGCCAGCAACGACGAGGAGGGCACGGCGAAGAAGATCACGTCCGTCATCTCGCGCATGCGCACCTACGGGTATCTCGCGGAAACGGGGGACGAGAACATGTACGTGCTCACGCCATTGGTGCCGATGGTGCTCGACCAGAAGCTCGCCGACCGGTGGCTCGGCTCCGATGATACGGACGGCGATGGTATGAAAGACGCGGATGGCGATGGTTATGACGATTCGTCCATCGGCGCGGATGGTGGCGATACTTCCGATTCGACCGGGACGGTTTCGTCCGGCGTCGAGCAGGACGCGTTCGATTTCGATTCGGCCGATGACGCTTTTGATGGAGGGGAACACTGATGGAAGACGGCATGAAAATCGTTTCCGACCGTTGGATGCTGCAAAGCCGGCAGATCGTCAACTGGGGCTCCTACGGCGGCTACCACGTGTTCCGCCCGTCCATGGACGATGCGATGCCGGTGACCCTGCTCGCCGGCGCGAGCGAATCGGGCAAATCCACGCTCGTCGACGCGCAGATCTCGCTGCTCTACCCATCCGGCACCCCCTACAATAAGGCGTCGAATTCGGGACGTTCGGAACGCAACGACTACACGTACCTGCGCGGCATGATCGGCATCAGCGACGGCGAAAACGGTGAGACCCCGATCTTCCTGCGCGGCAGGGACGCGGACGGCACCCCGCAGAACATCTGGGGCGCGATCGTCGACACATACGCGAACCGCAGCGACGGAGGACTGTTGTCCTGCGCAAAATTCCTCTACCTGACCGCAGGCGACGGGCCGGACGGACTGCGCCGCCAATACGTCACCTGGAACCAGACCATCGACCCGCGCCTCATGGACCGGCACCGCGACACGTCATTCACGCGAGGACTGATGGAACAGACCTACCCAGGATGCACGACGCACGTCAACGCGCAGGCGTTCCACGCCTCCATCTGGCAGGACATGGGCCTAAGCGCCGAAGCATGCAGGCTCCTGCACAAGATCCAATCCGCCGACGCGCCCTCCAAACTCGACGACATCTTCAAACAGGGCGTGCTCGACGTGCCCGAATCCATCCGGCTCGCCCGCGAAACCGTCGACGACTACAACCGGTTCAGTGAGAACTTCCACAGCATGGAAGACAAAATGGAACGCGTCGCCATCCTGCAGGACATACAAGCCCGCTACGGCGAATACGCCAAACAAGCCAGCGAACGCCGCGAATACACGCCCATCGACCCCGACCGCGAGCAAGGCGAGACGACGCTCGCCGCATGGACATGGTCGCGCATGGCCAGCGAAGTACGCGCCGGACTGCCATCGGCGCAACGCAAAGCCAAGGAATCCCAGGACGCCATCGACCGGTCTCAGCAGCGCATCGACGAACTCGACACGCAAATCGAAGCCGTCAAAGAACGCATGAACGGCATCGACGGCGGCAGCCTGCAGCAACTCGGCAAGGACTTCGAACGCGCACGCCAGGACGCCGACGAGGCGCGCAGACAACGGCACGCCATCGCCGAACGGTTCGAACGCGTCGAAGGCAGACTCCCCGCCGACGAGCAGACATGGAACGCCAAACGCGCCGCGCTCGCCTTGTCGCTCGACACGTACGACAAGCGTTTGGAAGACGCGCGATCCGAATACCAGCGGATAGTGGTGGAACGTCACGCCCGGCAGGGCGAACGCGACCTGTTGAGGCAGGATTACCGGCGCAAGATCGAACACAGGACGCGCATCAGCGACGACATGGACCATGCGCGCACGCTCATCGCACGGGCGACGGGCTTGGACGAGACGGAACTGCCGTACGTGGCCGAACTGATGGACGTGGACGAGGGGGACGAGCAATGGCGTCTGGCGATGGACGTCACGTACGCGCCCATCGCGCAGACCATTCTCGTGGACAAGCGGCATGAGCAGGGGTTCGCCGCGAAGGTCAGCGCGATCGATCCGACGCGTATGACGCGGCGTGCCTGGCGTTTCGTCGATACCGACGCGCAATACGATTCGGCCTGCAACGAGGGGTGGATGTCGTCGAAGCTGCGGTACAAGGAGGATTCGCCATTCGTCGGATGGTTGAAGGAGCAGACCGCGTCGCAACGGTTCGACGCGCGTTGCGTGGAGGCGATCGACGACATGGACCGGGCCGAACGGCAGGTGCAGGTCGACGGGCAGATCAAATCCGGCGACCGTGGCTTCCATGGCGTCAAAGGCCTGCGTCAGGTCATCGGCTTCGTGAACGAACGGTATCTGGCCGAATTGGAACGCCAGCTTGACGGGGCGGAACGGGCGTTGGAGGACGCCGACCGCCGCGGCAGGCAGATGGCCAACGCCATGACTCTGCTGCAGGACGAGCATGAGCTCGCATTGACCGTCGCGGATCTGCCATGGGGCAAGATCGACGTGGACGGGCTCGAGACGAAGGCGGAACGGATCCGTCTGCAGATCGAACGGATCGAAAGCGATCCGGAACTGGCACAATTGCAGGACGAGTTGAAACAGCTGCTACGGCAGAAGGACGACGAGGCCAAGAACAGGTACCGTGCCGAAGCGGAATTGGAAAACGCGCAGCATGCCGTCCAGGCCGAACAGGCATGGCTCGACATGCATGGCGACTCCGATTTCGACGATGCCGCATTGCCCGACATGGTGTCGAATCTGCTGGCCGACACGTATGAGACCTGTTTCGACACGTCGCGTCCGCAGGAACGGCCGCAACGCATCGCCGGCGGTTTCGACCGCGAGGGGACGGCGCCGTTCGACATGCGCGTGCTGCGCAGAATCGGCAACACCGTGCGTGCGAGACTCCAGCAGATCGACGAGCGTGCCGTCCAATTGCGCGCCGACACGGAACGCGCCATGGGCGACTATCTGAAGCACCATTCCACGGAGGGCGACACCGTCATGGCGAGCGTGGAGGACTATCCGTATTTCCTTGACGAGCTCAAGAACCTCAACATGCTCGTCACCCGCGCCGCGACCGACGAGGAGTATGCGAACAGCGTCGAAAAGCTGTATATGAGCTTCCAACAGCTCAACCGCGCGTTCAACACCGACGAGGAGAACGTCAGGGAGCAGCTCGACCGCATCAACGGCATGCTCAAAGGCCAACAGTTCGGCCCCCGCGGCGGCAGGCTCTCGCTCCACGTGGACTTCCACCCGATCGACCGGCAGTTCAAATCCTCGTTGGGCCGCATCATGTCGAAGCTCGACGATTGGACACGCAACGCGCGCAGCAATCCCATGGAGACGCGCAAGGCGTTCGCAGGCTGCGAAACGTTCATCGGCAGGCTCCAGGCGGAACTCGGCCAGATCCGCGACACGAACGGCATCAAGGAATACGGTGCGCGCAACCTCGATCCACGCGTGCGCAGCTCGTTCTACGCGATCGTGCACCATAACGATCTGCCCGACGAACGCATCAGCTCCACCGGCGGCAAGTCCGGCGGCGCGTTGCAGGAACTCACCTCGTTCGTCTACGGCGCGGCCCTGATCTACCTGCTCGGCGGCGACCTGACCGGCAAGCCCACCTACACCACGCTGTTCCTGGACGAAGCCCTCATCAAAGCCGACGGACGCTACACGAAACGCGCCCTGACCGTGCTGCCGCGCCTCGGCTTCCAGATCATCGTATCCGCGCCGGAAAGCAAAACCGCCGAGATCCTCAGCATCGCAGACAAAGCGTACGTGGCATACAAGGATCCCGCAACCGGCAACTCGTACCTGCAGGAGCTCGACCGCGAGCCGGCAACGCAAGCCGAAACACAAGACGCCACCGTCGAGCAGACGCAACCCGCGACGGAGGCATAATATGGCAGCGGCCAGAGACACCACAGGCGAAACGGACATCCGCCGGAAACTCGACGAATACGTCGACGCCCACCTCACCAGGCACATGTACGACACCGACGAATCCTGGCCGCTGCGCAAAACCATCCGACTGCCCAAACAAGCCGAACTGGAGCAGCACTACAACCAAATCCGCGCCCAAAACGAAACCATCCGCGACTGGGCGCGGCAACACCACTGCGAAACCAGCGAGAAAACCAAAATCGTCTCCAGCGGACTCATCCAACAAAAAAGCCCGCTCATCGACTCCGTGACCATACCCGACCTCGACACCGCCCTCCGCATCGCCACCAAACAAACCCGCGAACGCTACCTACGCGAACACGACCGCATGAGCGCGCTCGCCAAAGAATTCGGCCTCGAACCGGCGAACGCCATGAACGTCGCCAAAACCCTCAAAGACCACGACGACACCGACTTCCACCTCGTCATCCAAGCCGCCCACTACTTCGCAAACCACGACTGCCACACCATGACCCCACGCATGGCGCCCATCCCAGGATTCAGCGCCAAATGGCTCGGCACACCCAACTCCCAACGCCGCAAAGCGATATGCCAGCTCACCGGACAAGACAACCTCACCTTCCAGGAACGCCCGAACGAACTCCGACTACGCCTCATGGACGCCGAACACCACGACCAACCCGACCTCATCGTCACCCAACCATGGGTCCGCAACCAGCCAACCGACATCGAACACGCCATCATCATCGAAAACAAAGACACCTACCAGGCCATGCCCACCGTCGAACACGCCATCTGCATCCTCGGCAACGGATACGCCGCAACATCACACATCACAACACTCCTGCCATGGCTCACCACCATCCCCAACATCATCTACTGGGGCGACATGGACGCCAACGGACTCGACATCCTCTCCAAACTACGCGCCACCGGCATCCCATGCACATCCATACTGATGGACACCACCGCATACCGGACATACGAACAATACGGCACCCAACTCGACGCCAAAAACAAACCCCTCACCACACAAACCCCACAACCCACACCCGGACTCACCACCGAAGAACGCAAACTCTACGAAACACTCTGCACAGGAACAGACATCCAATACCTACGCATCGAACAGGAACGCATCCCCATACGCGACGCCACAACCATCCTGCACGACCAACACCACTGGCCAATCGACATACCCGGCAACGACATACCAAACAACACCAAATAGAACACCTGTTCGAAACCACAACAAAAATACGCTATCCTATACAACAGAACAGGCAACACCAAGCGGAAGAACACCATGACAACCAAACGCAACAACACGACACACAACGAAGTCGTGGTCGAACGCGTACTCACCAGCGACGCATTCCTCACACGCGAAATCAAAAAAGCCCCCATGAAAACAACAGGCGACTCACTCATAGCAGACCTCACCCACCTACCCAACGACCTCAAAATCACCATCCAAGGCGCTCGCGAGCACAATCTCAAGAACGTGGACTTGGAGTTTCCTCGCAACCGCATGGTGGTGTTCACCGGCCTGTCGGGTTCGGGCAAATCCTCGTTGGCGTTCGATACGCTGTTCGCCGAGGGCCAGCGCAGGTATGTCGAATCGCTGTCGGCGTACGCGCGCCAGTTTCTGGGGCAGATGGACAAGCCGGACGTCGACTTCATCGAGGGGCTGAGCCCCGCGGTTTCGATCGACCAGAAGACCACGAACCGCAATCCGCGTTCGACGGTCGGCACAATCACCGAGATCTATGATTATCTGCGACTGCTGTTCGCCCGCACCGGCATTCCGCATTGTCCGGAATGCGGCGCCCTGGTAAGCGCGCAAACACCGCAGCAGATGGTGGACACGTTGCTGAAGTATCCGGAACGCACGCGTTTCCAGATTCTCGCGCCGGTCGTGCGCGGCCGCAAGGGCGAATTCGAGGATCTGCTCGAACTGCTGCGTGGCGATGGTTACGCACGTGCGCTGATCGACGGTGAGATGCGGCAATTGTCCGATGACATCAAGCTCGCCAAGCAGAAGAAGCACACCATCGAAGTGGTGGTGGATCGTCTGGTGGTCAAGGACGGTATCCGCCAGCGTCTGACCGATTCCATCGAAACGGCGTTGAAGCTTTCCAAAGGCGTGGTCGTCGCCGATTTCGTCGATTTGGACGAGAAGGATCCGGACCGTCGCAAGCCGTTCTCCGAGAAACGCGCCTGCCCGAACGGCCATCAGCTGGAACTCGACGAGATCGAACCGCGCACCTTCTCCTTCAACGCGCCGTATGGCGCCTGCCCTGAATGCACGGGTATCGGATACAAGCTGGAAATCGACCCCGAACTGGTCATTCCCGATCCGGACAAGACGCTGAACGAGAACGCCATCGAACCGTGGGGCATGACCAAAGGCACCGGCGAATACTACCGCCATGTGCTTGAGGGACTCGGCGATGAGATGGGCTTCGACCTGGACACGCCTTGGAAGGATCTGCCCAAGGACGCGCGCGACGCCATCATGTATGGCCGTGATTTCAAGGTGCAGGTCTCGTACCGCAACCGTTGGGGTCGCATGCGCGAGTATTCCACCGGTTTCGAAGGCGTGGTGCGCACGTTGATGCGCCGGCATGACGAGACCGATTCCGACCAGATGAAGCAGTATTACGAGTCGTACATGCGCGAGGTGCCATGCCAGGCGTGCCATGGGCGGCGTCTGCGTCCGGAAGTGCTTGCCGTCACCGTGGGCGACGAGTCCATCGCGGACGTGTGCGACATGTCCGCCGAACGGAGCCTCGCATGGATCAACGGCCTAGAACTCGAAGGCTCGGCCGCGCAGATAGCCGGCGAAGTCGTCAAGGAGATCCGCGCACGACTCGGCTTCCTCAACGATGTCGGCCTGAACTATCTGACGTTGTCGCGTGCGGCGAAGACCCTGTCGGGCGGCGAGGCGCAGCGCATCCGACTGGCCACCCAGATCGGCTCCGGCCTGGTGGGCGTCATGTATGTGCTGGACGAACCATCCATCGGCCTGCATCAGCGTGACAACGAACGGCTGATCGGCACATTGCATCATTTGCGCGACCTCGGCAACACGCTGATCGTCGTCGAACATGACGAGGACACCATCAGAAACGCGGACTGGGTCATCGACATCGGTCCGGGCGCCGGCGAACATGGCGGCGAGGTCGTGTATTCCGGCCCCGCCAGAAAAATCACCGAAGCGCCACGCTCCATCACCGGCGACTACATCGCCGGCCGACGGAAGATCGAAGTGCCCGCCGCACGCCGCAAGACGCATAAGACCAAGCAGCTGCGCGTGGTCGGAGCCCGCGAGAACAACCTCAAGAACCTGAACGTCAATTTCCCGCTGGGCGTGTTCACCTGCGTGACGGGCGTGTCCGGTTCCGGCAAATCCACGCTGGTCAACCAGATCCTTTATCCGGTGCTTGCGGACAAGCTGAACGGCGCGCGCATCGTGCCCGGCAAGCACACGCGCGTGGAAGGCGTGGACCAGTGCGACAAGGTGATCCACGTCGACCAGAATCCGATCGGCCGCACTCCGCGTTCCAATCCCGCCACCTATACGGGAGTATGGGACAAAATCCGCACGCTGTTCGCCAAGACGCCCGAAGCGCAGGTGCGCGGCTATGGTCCCGGACGGTTCTCGTTCAACGTCAAGGGAGGCCGCTGCGAGGCATGCCACGGCGACGGCACATTGAAAATCGAAATGAACTTCCTGCCGGACGTGTACGTGGACTGCGAGGAATGCCACGGCCAGCGCTACAATCGCGAGACTCTCGAAGTGAAGTACAACGGCAAATCGGTCGCCGACGTGCTGAACATGCCCATCGAGGAGGCCGCGCAGTTCTTCAAGGCGTACCCGTCCATCTCGCGTTACCTGGACACCCTGGTGCAGGTCGGTCTCGGCTATATCCGGCTCGGCCAGCCGGCGCCGACGCTGTCCGGCGGCGAATCGCAGCGCGTGAAACTCGCGACGGAACTCCAACGGCGTTCCACCGGCAAAACCGTGTACATCCTCGACGAGCCGACCACCGGCCTGCATTTCGAGGACGTGCGCAAACTGCTGCTCGTATTGCAGGGATTGGTGGACAAGGGCAACGCCGTCATCGTCATCGAGCACAATCTCGACGTGGTCAAATCCGCGGATTGGATCATCGATCTGGGGCCGGAAGGCGGTGACGGCGGCGGCACCATCGTCACCGAAGGCACGCCGGAGCAGGTCGCGCAATGCGAACAGTCGTGGACGGGCAAGTTCCTTAGGGATATGCTGTGACTGATTTCGAACGACACAGTCCGGACGTGTGGCGCAAAACGGCGGATGCGTTACGGGAAACCGCAGTATCGGACGCCGGCACCCAATCCGACGGCAGGGGAGTGAACAAGAACGGCGCGCCCCTGTTGGGGGATACTCGCGACCTGTTCCGTCCGAAAACCTCCGACATTCCCGCGCAGCCGGGCGTATACAAGTGGCGTGACGGCGAGGGGCGCGTCATCTACGTTGGCAAGGCCAAGAACCTGCGCAACCGGCTGACGAACTACTTCCAGCCGCTCTACCAGCTGCATCCACGCACCCAGACCATGGTGTTGACGGCTCGCAGCCTCGAATGGACGGTAGTGGGTACGGAACTGGAGTCGCTCACACTCGAATACACGTGGATCAAGGAGTTCGACCCACGATTCAACGTGGTGTTCCGCGATGACAAGACCTACCCGTATCTGGCCATCTCATCAGGCGAACGCATCCCACGCGTATGGGTGACTCGCAGCCGCAAACGTCGCGATACCAGATATTTCGGCCCGTACGCCAAGGTATGGGATCTTCGGCACAGCCTCGACGCGTTGCTGAAGACGTTTCCCGTGCGCACATGCTCGAAGAGCGTGTTCCACAAGGCGCAGTTGACGGGCCGTCCATGTCTGTTGGCATCGATCGGCAAATGCTCCGCTCCATGCGTGAACCGTATCGGCGCTGACGAGCATCGCAGGATGTGCGAGCAGCTTGTCGGCGTGATGACCGGCCGAATCGGCAAATCGTATATCGCCCAACTGACCCGCGACATGAAGCAGGCGAGCGCCGAACTGGAATTCGAGAAGGCGGCCCGGCTGCGCGATCAGATCCAAATGCTCGGGACCGTGGTCCAGCAGAACGCCGTCGTGTTCGATTCGGATGTCGACGCCGACGTGTTCGGCATCGCGTCCGACGAGCTTGAAGCCAGCGTGCACGCGTTCTTCGTGCGGTCCGGATCAATTCGCGGCGAACGTAACTGGAGTGTGGAGCGAGTCGAAGATGTGAGCGACGCGGAGTTGATCGCCGATCTGATCACTCAGGTATATTCGGAAACCACGGGGGAGAGCGCGGCCGTCTCCGATTCGACCGTCGTGACCGAGCAGCGCAATGCGATCGGTTCGACACAGACCGTGACCGCAACGGATGCTATCGCCCGTGCGCAGGCCACGAAGGAACGCAACGAACGTCAGGAACAGACGGGACGTGCCGACCTGCTGGCTCCAATCGCGCCTGTTCCCCGTGAGGTGATCGTTCCAATCGAACCGTCGCGCAGCGCAGGGCTTGAGCAATGGCTAAGCGGATTGCGTGGAGCGGCCGTCACCATCCGTGTAGCCAGCAGAGGCGACAAGAAACAGCTTATGGACCGTGCCAACGACAATGCCAAGCAGGCGTTGGCACGCAGCAAGATGAGCCGTATCAGCGATATGGGCGCACGTTCCGATGCGATGAACGATGTGGCGAAGGCTCTTGGGCTTGAACAGGCGCCGTTGCGCATTGAATGCTACGACATTTCCAACACAGTCGGCGGCGCATTCCAGGTAGCGTCCATGGTGGTGTTCGAAGACGCGATCGCGAAAAAGTCGGAGTACCGCCGTTTCGCCATCCGAGGTGCGGACGGGCAGGGCGCGTTGGATGATTTGAGCGCATTGTATGAGACGTTGACCCGTCGTTTCCGCCATGGCAACATCGCCGGCGATTCCGGGGAAAGCATGGACAACGAGCGTCGGATGGCCACGCAAAATGATAGGTCGGATGGCACGAATGGTCCTGAAACGGATGCCGTGCAGCAGAACACCAACCGTCGCCATTTCGCCTATAAGCCGAATCTGGTCGTGGTCGATGGCGGCAAACCGCAGGTGATGGCGGCGGCCAAGGCGCTTGCCGACTGCGGCGTGGACGATGTGGCCGTCTGCGGATTGGCGAAGCGTCTTGAGGAGGTTTGGGTGCCGGATGACGACTATCCGATCATCCTCAAGCGACAATCCGAAGGCATGTATCTGCTGCAGCGGGTGCGTGACGAATCGCATCGTTTCGCCATCACCTACCATCGTCAGACCAGACGCAAAGGAGCTTTGCGTTCCGCTTTGGACGACATTCCCGGCATCGGCGAAGCCTATCAGAAACGGCTTCTCAACCATTTCGGCTCCGTACGCGCCATGCGTGAGGCGAGCGTGGAGGATTTCGAACAGGTCAAAGGCATCGGCCATGCCAAGGCCGAGAACATTTACCAGGCATTGCATTCGTCCGTTGACATTGCTTCGAAGGCGGAGGATGCCCTCCGAACAGTGAAATCGGATGGAAACAGTCCGAAAGATGAAAAGAAATAGAATCTGTAACGAGCAATCGCTTCTGCGTTGCTAGCATGATGAATGGTGAGAGTAAGGGAGGGAACATGACCGAGGTGGACCATCGGTGCGCGGTCCTTGGCAAACCCATCGCGCATTCGCTTTCCCCTGTATTGCATAATGCGGCCTATCGAGCTCTAGGACTTGACAGCTGGTCGTATGGCAGGCACGAGGTCGGCGAGACGGAGCTTGAGGATTTTTTGGAGTCGCTTGATTCCAGCTGGGCGGGACTGAGCCTGACCATGCCGTTGAAGAAGACCATCCAGCCATATGGCGTGCCATGCAACGCGTGGGCGAAAGAGCTGAAGGTGGCCAACACCGCCGTCTTCGACTGGTCTGGCGCGAACGATAAGAACGCCGCCATCCCTGCGATCAGGCTCTACAACACGGATGTGAAGGGAATTGAGCTCGCCTTCGAGCACTCGTATCGGGCACGTGGCATGCGGATGGATTCTGGACAAGACGGCGAGGCGGTGATCATCGGCAATGGCAACACCGCCACCTCGGCTTTGGCGGCCTGCACCGAGATGCCCCACATTGGACATGTCACCGTCGTGGCACGCCATCCCGATAAGAACGAGGCGCTTGAACCATTGGCGGAAAGCCATATGGGCGTCGGCTCCATAAGCATCGTCGCCATGGACCATGCGGCGAATCTGCTGTCCCATGCGGACGTCGTCATCAACACCATCCCCGGCCTTGCCGCCGATCCGATCGCCGAGGCGTTTGCCTCAGCCGGCATAGTCACGAACGGCACGCTACTCGACGTGGTCTATGATCCCCGCCCGACCAAGCTCATGCAGGCCTGGAGGTCATGCGGCGGCACCGCCATCGGCGGCGAGGAGATGCTGCTGTACCAAGCCATGATTCAAGTCTGGCTGATGACCGGCATATGGGACAACGATCCGCCGACCGAGCCCACCAGCCATCAGAAAGTCGAAGCATTGGAGCATGCCATGCGCTCCGCGCTTAAGGAGGCCCTGTGATGAACGAAAAGAACAACGCCGTCAACCAACCAGGCAGGCATACGAGCGCGCCTTCTCCGGCCGCAGGCTTCGAAGTGCTGCTCATCACCGGCATGAGCGGCGCGGGCCGGTCCCACGCGGCCAACAGCATCGAGGACATGGGCTGGTATGTGGTCGACAACATGCCGCCGAAACTGCTTGTCCCGCTGGTGGACATGATGACCAGCTCCGGTTCGAACATCCACAAACTCGCCGCGGTCATCGACGTGAGGTCACGTGACTATTTCGACGACCTGTCCGCCGTGCTGAGCCATCTGGACGATCTTGGGGTGAAGACCCGCATCCTGTTCCTCGACGCCAGCAACGAGGTGCTCATCAAGCGCTACGAATCCGTGCGCAGGCCCCATCCGCTGCAGCAGGGCAATCGTCTGATCGACGGCATCCTTGAGGAACGCGACCTGCTGAAGAACCTCAAAGAGCACGCCGACATCGTCATCGACACCTCGGCATTGAGCATCCATCAGCTGTCCACGAAACTGTACGAGGGTCTGCTTGGTTCCGGACCGACCACGGTTTCCGTGCATATCTTCAGTTTCGGATTCAAATACGGCATTCCGATAGACGCCGATTTCGTGGCGGACGTCCGGTTCCTTCCCAACCCGTTCTGGGTGCCGGAGCTTCGTTCGCTGACGGGCAAGGACAAACCGGTCAGCGACTACGTGCTCTCCAGCGAGGGCGCGGAGGAGTTCCTTGACGCCTACGAGAAAGCCATCGCCATCGCCATCGAAGGTTATGCGCAGGAAGACAAGCACTATGTGACCATCGCGTTCGGATGCACCGGCGGCCAGCACCGTTCCGTGGCCATGAGCGAGGCCTTGGCCAAGCGCCTGCGTGCGCGTGGTCTCACGGTCTCCGTATCGGCCCGCGAACTGGACAAGCGTTCGGCCGATTGATGACCGCATTGTGAGAAGACAGTATCCAAATACAAAGAAAAGCTGCCGGCTTTGTCCAAGTTATTCGGTATCACAGTAAGCCGGTAGCAGTGCGGGTCGAGTCCGCGACTCGCCTGAAATTATAGGGAAGAACAGGAAAGTAGGAGGTTGGCTCTTGGCTCTTCTGGATGACGTCAAAAGCGAGCTGGCCGCAATCGACAACGAGTTGCCCATCGCCAAAAAGGCACAGGCGACTGCGATGATTCGATTCGGCAATGGTTTGCACTCGGTGGATCACCACATTCTCGTGCAGGCGCAGCTTGATTCCCAAGACGCGGCCATATGGCTGCAGGACACCATCAGAAATCTGTACGGCCACGAAGCCACGCTTACCCCCGTTTCCAGGCAGACGCCGACCGGCGTGGTGCAGCGCTTCATAGTCCGCGTCCCCAAGGGCAGCGCGGCTCTGGTGCTGCAGACCGGCCTGTACAGCCGTTACACCAAAAACATGGTGCTGGGTCTGCCGGGCGACATCATCAACGGCAAGATCGCCCAGATCAAGGCCGCCTGGCGTGGCGCGTTCCTCGCAGGCGGACACCTGTCCGACCCGGGCAAGGCCAGCTATCTCGAAATCGTATGTCCGAATCATGAGGCCGCGCTGGCGCTGGTCTCCACCGCGCGTCGTCTCGGCATCACCGCCAAGCCGCGTAAGCTGCGCAGCTCCGAACGTGTGACGTTGCGCGACCCCGATGCCATCGAACGCATGCTCATCCTCATGGGCGCCCCTCATTCCGCCCGCGAATGGACCGGAAAGCGTTCCGACGGAGAGGCCCGAGGCAAGGCGAACCGTCTGGCGAACTTCGATGACGCCAACATGCGCCGTAGCGCCAAGGCCGCCGCGGAAGCCTGCGATAAGGTCCGCCAGGCCTTTGAAATCCTCGGCGACGACGTTCCGGACAATCTTAAATCCGCCGGCCAGCTCCGACTCGACCATGCCGACGCGTCCCTTGAGCAGCTGGGCCGTCTCGCCGACCCGCCAATCACCAAGGACGCGATCGCCGGACGTATCCGTCGACTGCTGCAATTGGCTGAGAAAACGGAGAAGGCACGCCGTCAAGCGGCCTGATTTTCGTTTCCGGAAACAAAACACCATGCGACTTTTCCGTCGTATGGTGTTTTTTGTTCGTTTGGGCTTGTATTATGCGTAAGTGGCAATATGGCCATTCCACGCTTACAAGCGGCTAGGAAAGGATATACATGAAGACACTCAAGGATCTTGGAGATCTCAAGGGCAAGCGCGTTCTGGTTCGCGCCGATTTCAACGTTCCGCTGGACGGCACCACGATCACCGATGATGGTCGCATCAAGGCCGCCCTGCCTACCATCAAGGCTCTGCGCGAGCAGGGCGCTAAGGTCATTCTGATGGCCCACCTCGGCCGTCCGAAGGGCAAGGTCGTTCCGGAACTGTCCCTGGCTCCGGTCGCCGCCCGTCTCGGCGAGCTGCTCGGCATCACCGTTCCGCTGGCTGCCGACACCTATGGTGAGGACGCCCAGGCCAAGGTCGCCGCTATGAACGATGGCGACGTCGTGCTGCTGCAGAACGTGCGTTTCAACCCGGAGGAAACCAGCAAGGATCCGGAAGAGCGCGCCACATACGCCAAGAAGATCGCCGCCCTCGGCGAAGTCTTCGTGTCCGACGGCTTCGGCGTCGTGCACCGCGCCCAGGGCTCCAACTACGACGTCGCCGCCGATCTGCCGGCCGCCGCTGGCCTGCTGGTCGAGAAGGAAGTCAAGGCACTGTCCCGCGCCACCGTGAACCCGGAGCGTCCGCTGACCGTCGTGCTCGGCGGCTCCAAGGTCTCCGACAAGCTCGGCGTGATCGACAACCTGCTGGACAAGGCCAACCGTCTGGTCATCGGCGGTGGCATGGCCTACACCTTCCTCAAGGCCAAGGGCTACGAGGTCGGCACCTCCCTGCTGGAAGAGGACCAGATCGAAACCGTCAAGGGCTACATGGAGCGCGCCGAGAAGAACGGCGTCGAACTCGTGCTGCCGACCGATGTCGTCATCAACCCGGTCTTCCCGAAGTCCGATGAGGACATCGCTCCGGAAGTCGTGGCCGCCGACGCCATTCCGGCCGACAAGATGGGTCTGGACATCGGTCCGGAATCCCAGAAGCTCTTCCACGACAAGATCGTCGATTCCAAGACCGTCGTGTGGAACGGCCCGATGGGCGTGTTCGAGGTCCCGACCTTCGCTGAAGGCACCAAGGCCGTGGCCCAGGCTCTCGTCGATGCCACTGCTGCCGGCGCATTCACCATCGTCGGTGGTGGCGATTCCGCTTCCGCAGTGCGCAACCTCGGCTTCCCGGAGGATGGCTTCTCGCACATCTCCACCGGTGGCGGCGCCTCCCTCGAGTTCCTCGAGGGCAAGGAACTGCCGGGCCTGAAGGTGCTCGACTGATCTCAGAATCATGAAGGGGTGCTTCCTCATCAGTGGGTGGGGGAGCACCTTTTGCGTATTTCGCATACAATGTCACAAGAACGACCTTTCGCTTTGACGAGCACGGACGGGAGACGACGAATATTATGGGGCCGAAACGGATTCCTTTGGTGGCCGGAAACTGGAAGATGAATTTCGATCATCTTGAAGCGACGTATTTCGTACAGCAGCTTGCATGGAATCTTCGGTCCATCCATTTCGACTACAAACGTTGCGAAATCGCATTGATGCCGTCATTCACCTCACTCCGCAGCGTGCAGGTCGCCGTCGAATCGGACAATCTGAAAATCCGCTACGGGGCCCAAGCCGTCTCAGTCACCTCGCAGGGAGCGTTCACCGGCGACGTCTCCGCCGATATGATCGCCCATCTCGGCTGCTCGTACGTGATCGTCGGCCATTCGGAACGACGCAAATACCATCCCGAAGACGACGCGAACATCGTCGACCAGGTGAGGGCCGTGCTTGCTGCCGGCATGCAGCCGATACTTTGCGTCGGAGAAAGCTACGAGGAACGGCGCAAAGGCATAGAGCTCGATTTCGCGGTCGGCCAGGTGCACGACGTGACGCGGGACCTGTCCGATGAGGAGGCCGCGAAGCTGATTGTGGCGTACGAGCCGGTATGGGCGATCGGCACCGGCATGGTGGCTACGCCTCAGTCGGCACAGGACGCGGCCAGGGCGATCCGAAACGACCTGTCCGATACGTTCGGAACACGGGTCGGCGAAACGGTGCGAATCCTGTACGGCGGTTCGGTGTCCTCGAAAAACGCGGTGGAACTGATCAACGAGCCGGATGTGGACGGCTTCCTGATCGGCGGCTCCGCGTTGAAGGTCGATGAACTCACACGCATCTGCAAGCTGACATTGGAAACAACCGCCTGAAAACTTTTAAAAAGCATGGTTGGACGCTCGATTTTTTCAACACCATGCGCTATTATCAGAAACAGTGTTTACGAACTGGAGGTTCACCCGTGTCCGCTATGGCTACTGTCAAGCTTGTGCTGCAGATTCTTCTTGTCATCCTCAGCCTCTTGCTCACCTTGCTTATCCTTATGCACAAGGGTAAGGGCGGCGGTTTGTCCGACATGTTCGGCGGCGGACTCACCCAGAATGCGGGTTCCTCCGGTGTCGCGGAAAAGAACCTGAACCGTTGGACCGTCATCATCGCATTGCTGTGGGTGGCCATCATCATCGCCCTCGGTCTGATGACGAAATTCAACCTCATCTGATTGACGTAATTTGGTTTGGCCCATGACCGGCTTCACGGTCATGGGCCAAACTTGTCTCCGGCTAGATTGCTCCCGCAAAGGATTCAAATGACTTCGACAAACAACACATATGATGACGTGACCATGGTCGTCGCCGATCTGGACGGCACACTGCTGCACGACGGAAAGACTTTCGAGGACCGTTTCCTGACGCAACGATCCATTGACAGCATCAACCGCATGCACGACGCCGGCATCAAATTCGTGGTGGAGACCGCGCGACCGGTCAGCACCGGCTACTCGTTCGTGCAGAAGCTTCCGGTTGACGCCGTCGCCTATCTCAACGGGGCGCTGTTGGATTTCAACCCCGTCTCGTCCGATTACGATATGCTCACCTCACCGACACTGCCGAAGGACGGACATCTGCAGAAGATCGGATTCTCTTCGAAAAGGGCCTGCGAGGTCTGCAAGTACCTGCTGGAGGAACTGCCTGACATGGAAGTGGGCATCGTCATGGATGATGTCAGGTACACGAATTTCGACGTCACGAAATACTGGAAGACGCAGACCTGGCGATACACGGATTTCGATGACGTTCCGGACGGCACCGCGGACAAGCTGATCCTGTTCCCGAACGAGGAGCAGTGGAAGCGTGTGGGACGGCTCATCCCCGACGATTTCGACGTGCATATCTCCGAAGGCTCGCTGTGGATGCTGATGAATCCGCAGGCCAATAAGGAGCATGCATTGAGCATCCTCGCCGATCGCATGTCGACGCCGTTGTCACGGACCGTCTCATTCGGCGACGATTTGGTGGACATCGCCATGCTTCGTGAATCCGGCAGGGGAGTGGCCGTGGCCAACGCGAATCCTGACGTGTTGAAAATCGCCGATGAGATCTGCCCTTCGAACAACGATGACGGCGTGGCCCAATGGGTTGAGAACAATCTGCTTTGACCGCCCCCCCCCCCCACATGGAGTCTTTTCACGGAATTGAACTCATTCATGCAGCGGCATGAAACACATCCACCAAAATTGAACTCTTTGTCTTTCTTGGTGCCCTGTCGTGCTATTCTTTGAACTAGCTTTTGTTTAAATTGAACTGGAAGGATAGGCATGACGGAATCATTCTCGACCAGATTGAATGATGCCATGGCATTACGCGAGCTTAAACAGATTGATTTCGTTCATGCTGCGGAAAAGTTCAATATCAAGCTCGGCAAAAGCCATATGAGCCAATACGTCAGTGGCAAAACCGTTCCCCGTGCCGATATCGCGCATTTCCTTGCCGCGTATCTGCGGGTCAACGAGGATTGGCTGATGGGCAAGGATGTTCCCATGGAAGAGCATGCCGCGATTTTGCCGGATTTTGCCGGTGAACAGCCCGACCATGTTGACGATGCATCCGAGCAACCGACAGAAGGAAGAACCATGCGCACTTTTACGAAATCCCACAAGCTCGACAACGTGCTGTACGACGTCCGTGGACCGGTCGCCGACGAGGCCGCGCGCATGGAGGCCGCCGGCACGCACATCCTGAAACTCAATATCGGCAATCCGGCACCGTTCGGCTTCCGCACGCCGGATGAAGTGGTCTACGACATGTCGCAGCAGCTGCCCGACACGGAAGGCTATTCGCCGTCGAAGGGCCTGTTCTCCGCGCGCAAAGCCATCATGCAGTATGCGCAGCTGAAGAACATCCCCAACGTGTCCATCGACGACATCTACACCGGCAACGGCGTCAGCGAACTTATCAACCTGTCCTTATCCGCGTTGCTGGACAACGGCGACGAGGTACTCGTGCCGTCGCCGGATTATCCGCTGTGGACAGCTTGCGTGAATCTGGCCGGCGGAACCGCGGTGCATTACGTCTGCGATGAGGATTCCGAATGGTATCCGGACATCGACGACATGCGTTCCAAGATTACCGACAAGACCAAGGCGATCGTCATCATCAATCCGAACAATCCGACCGGCGCGCTGTATCCGAAGGAAGTGCTTCAGCAGATTGTCGATCTTGCGCGAGAGCACCAGCTCATGATCTTCTCGGATGAGATCTACGACCGTCTGGTCATGGATGGGTTGGAGCACATCTCCATCGCGTCCCTTGCGCCTGACCTGTTCTGCGTGACGTTCTCCGGATTGTCGAAGTCCCATATGATCGCCGGCTGGCGTGTCGGCTGGATGGTGCTGAGCGGCAACAAGCGTCTCGCCAAGGATTACATCGAGGGTCTGAACATGCTGGCCAACATGCGTATGTGCTCGAACGTGCCTGCGCAGTCGGTGGTGCAGACCGCATTGGGCGGCCATCAAAGCGTCAAGGATTATCTGGTGCCCGGCGGCCGCATCTACGATCAGCGCGAGTTGGTGTACAACATGCTCAACGATATTCCAGGCATCACCGCGGTCAAACCGAAAGCGGCGTTCTACATCTTCCCGAAGATCGATGTGAAGAAGTTCAACATCCATTCCGATGAGCAGTTCGCGCTTGACCTGCTGCATGACAAGCATATCCTCATCAGCCACGGCGGTGCGTTCAACTGGCAGGAACCGGACCACTTCCGTGTGGTCTATCTGCCTCGCATCAGCATGTTGAAGGAGACCATCGGCGAAATCGGCGACTTCTTCAGCACGTATTGGCAGGCTTGATTTTCGGTTCGCTTTTCTTTCGATTATGGCCGCGATCTGATATCGCGGCCTTTTTGTCTTTCCGTATGTCTTCTGCGCGTATTATTTCGGCATACGAAAAAGAGGTCTCCATCAAAAGATGGAGACCTCTCGGCTTTTATCCGTTTAACGGTGCTGTATCAGCGAATGATTCAGCCGTTGACGCGGTCGATGCCAGCCTGGACGTCGGCGAGGACGGTGTCCCAGGACTTGATGAAGGCTGCGACGCCGTCAGCTTCCAGCTTGTCGGTGACATCCTTGATGTTGATGCCCAGATCGGCGAGCTTGTTCATGATGGCGTGGGACTCTTCGTAGGTGCCCTTGATGGACGGAGCGCCATTGCCGTGATCGGCGAGAGCGTTCAGGGTCTTCTCCGGCATGGTGTTGACGACGAACGGAGCAACGAGCTCGTCGACGTACTTGCAGTCGGAGTAGGCGGCGTTCTTGGTGCCGGTGGAGGCCCACAGCGGACGCTGCTTCTTGGCGCCCTTGGCTTCAAGAGCAGCCCAACGCGGATCGTTGGCGAACTTGTTCTCGAACAGCTCGTAAGCCAGGCGAGCGTTGGCCACAGCGGCCTTGCCCTCGAGAGCCTTGGCTTCGTCGGAGCCGTTGGCTTCCAGCAGCTTGTCCACAGCGGTGTCCACGCGGGAGACGAAGAAGGAAGCGACGGAGCCGATGTGCTTCAGGTCGTGGCCGTTGGCGTCAGCCTGGGCGATGCCCTCGATGTAGGCGTCGATGACCTGCTCGTAACGCTCCAGGGAGAAGATCAGGGTGACGTTCACGGAGATGCCCTTGGCCAGGGTGGCGGTGATTGCCGGCAGGCCTTCGAGGGTGGCCGGAATCTTGATCATGGCGTTCGGACGGTTCACCTTGGCCCAGAGTTCCTCGGCCTGCTTCTCGGTGGCCTCGGTCTCGTGAGCCAGACGCGGATCCACTTCGATGGAGACGCGGCCGTCAACGAAATCGGACTTCTCGGCAACCTCACGGAAGATGTCGGTGGCGTTGCGCACGTCGGTGGTGGTGAGCTCGCGCACGGCGGTCTCAACGTCGACCTTGCCCAGTTCCTTCAGCTGCGGATCGTACGGGCCGACCTCGTGCAGAGCCTTCTGGAAGATGGACGGGTTGGTGGTCACGCCGACAACGTTCTTGTTGGCGATGAGATCCTGCAGAGAGCCGGACTCGATGCGGGAGCGGGACAGGTCGTCCAGCCAGATCGAGACACCGGAGTCAGAGGTGCGCTGAGTTGCTTCAGTCATTGTTTTTTCTCCTTGATACCTTTTTGGATCAAATCTTGTTTATCGGTGAAAGGGGAGGGGCACATGCTGTCGTGTCCCTCCCCGTATCATCACTTGGCGGCTTCGACTTCCGCGATGGAGGCCTTGGCGGCTTCCACAACGTGCTCGGCGGTGATGCCCAGATCGATCATGTTCTGAGCGCCATCACCCTGCAGGCCGAACTGCTCGATGGACACCGGCTTGCCGTAGGAGCCGAGGTACTTGTACCACGGCATGGCAACGCCGGCCTCGACGGAGACACGAGCCTTGACAGCGGCCGGAAGCACGGCCTCCTTGTACTCGGCGTCCTGCTCCTCGAACCATTCCATGGACGGCACGGACACGACGCGAGCCTTGACGCCCTCGCCGGCCAGGGTCTTGGCGGCAGCCACAGCCCACTGGACCTCGGAACCGGAAGCCATGAGGATGACGTCCGGAGTGCCCTCGGTGTCGACCAGAACGTAAGCGCCCTTCTTGACACCGTCCTTGGCCTTGGCGGCGGTCTCGGCAAGAACCGGGACACCCTGACGGGTCAGAACCATGGCACCAGGCAGGGTGTTCTTCTTCTCGAAGAAGTAACGGTAAGCCTCGGCGGTCTCGAAGGCGTCGGCCGGGCGAATGACCTCAAGCTGAGGAATCGCGCGGAAGGAAGCAAGGTGCTCAACCGGCTGGTGGGTCGGGCCATCCTCACCGACGGCGACGGAGTCGTGGGACCAGATGTACAGGTTCGGAATCTCCATGAGGGCGGCCAGACGAACGGCGGAACGCTCGTAGTCGGAGAACATGAAGAAGGTGCCGCCGAACGGACGGGTGTGGGAGCCCAGCAGGATGCCGTTGGTGATGCAGCCCATGGTGAACTCGCGCACGCCGAAGTGCAGCTGGCGACCGAACTCGTTGCAGTTCGGCCACTGCTTGGTGGCGCACTCGGCCGGGGCGAAGGTGGCAGCGCCCTTGAGGTCGGTCTTGTTGGAGCCACCGAGGTCGGCGGAGCCGCCCCAGAGTTCCGGCATGACAGCGGCGATGGCGTTCAGCACGGAACCGGAAGCGCCACGGGTTGCAACGCCCTTGCCGACTTCGAAGGTAGCCTCGAGGTCATCGATGGCCTTGTCGAAGCCCTCCGGCAGTTCGCCGGCCTTGAGGCGGTCATACAGGGCAGCGTTGTCCGGGTTGGCCTTGCGCCATGCGTTGTACTTCTCGTCCCATTCCTTGTGGGCTTCGAGACCGCGCTCGGCGACCTTGCGGGCGTGGGCGAGGGCCTCTTCGTCAACGTGGAAGGACTCCTCCGGGTCGTAGCCGAGGAGCTTCTTGAGGCCGGCGACGGCCTCGGCGCCCAGCTTGGAGCCGTGGGAGGACGGGTCGTTGGTCTTGCCCGGGGTCGGCCATGCGATCAGGGTGTCGACCTTGATGAGCTTCGGCTGGTTCGGGGCGGCGGCGCGGGCCTTGGCGATGGTGTCGGCCAGGCCTTCGACGTCCTCCTTGTAGGAGCCGTCAGGCTGGATGAAGCTGAACTCGTCGGTGTACCAGCCGTAGGCCTGGAAGCGCTTGAGCACGTCCTCGGCCAGCACCAGGTTGGTGTCGCCTTCGATCTGGATGCGGTTGGCATCGAAGATCACGGTCAGGTTGCCGAGCTGCTGGTTGGCGGCGAGGGAGGCGGCTTCGCCGGAGATGCCCTCTTCGATATCGCCTTCACCGCAGATGACCCAGATGTTGTGGTCGAACGGGGACTCGCCTTCCGGAGCTTCCGGATCGAGCAGGCCACGCTGGAAACGCTGGCCATAGGCGAAGCCGATGGCGGAGGCGAAGCCCTGGCCCAGCGGACCGGTGGTCATTTCGATGCCCGGGGTCAGGCCGTATTCCGGATGGCCCGGGGTACGGGTGTCAGCGCCGCCACGGAAGTTCTTCAGATCGTCCAGGGTCAGGCCGTAGCCGGAGAAGTACAGCTGGACGTACTGGGTGAGGGAGGCGTGGCCACCGGAAAGAATGAAGCGATCGCGGCCTTCCCAGTTGGGGTCGTTCGGATCATGCTTGATGAAGTGCTGGTACAGGGTGTAGGCGATAGGCGCCAGGGAGACGGGGGAACCCGGGTGGCCGTGTCCCGCACGCTCAACCGCGTCGGCCGACAGGACCTTGGCCATCTTGATGGCGCGCTCGTCCAGCTCGGTCTCCTTGAATTCGGTCATGGATTACTTTCCTTCCAATTGGTCGGGCCGCGTATCCGGCTTGTGCCGAGCGCTCGACGCCCTCACATTGCGTTTCCCATAGTAGCGATGTGAGGTGACGTTGTGGTGAAATTTTGGCGTGTTTTGGTAGTTTGTGTGCTGTTAGCGCTCACAATTAACATTCGCGTGAACTTCAGATGTTCGTTTGTCGATATCTCTCCCAATGCCAGTCGCCGCAAGCCTTTGCCGCATGAAGGAAACTACTCTGGAAGCGAACGAATTAGCACTCCGGGCGCCGGAGTGCTAAAACATTAAAAGAAGTTTTCCGGGTACGTCTCATCAGCACCGTCAAACATAAGGCGTACCGGCACACACCTATGCATAAGGAGGCGCGCATGGCGCAATCAAGACGCATGCTGGTGTTGCGTGCCGTGGTCGAGGATTACATCCGTTCTCAGGAACCGGTGGGTTCCACCACACTGACCCGGGATCATGACCTCGGCGTCAGCTCCGCCACCGTGCGCAACGACATGGCGGCCTTGGAAGATGAAGGCTATCTTATTCAGCCGCACACTTCGGCCGGCAGGGTGCCGACCGAAAAAGGGTACCGTTACTTCGTCGACCGTTTGGCGACGGTCGTTCCGCTATCGGAGGCCCAGCGCCGCGGCATCAACAGCTTTCTGTCCGGATCGGTCAATCTGCAGGACACGCTGCAGCGGGCCGCCCGGCTGCTGGCGCAGATCACCGGACAGGTCGCCGTCGTGGCCGCGCCGTCACTGTCGAAGTCGACATTGCGGCATATCGAAATCGTGCCAGTGTCCATTAATACGCTGCTTGCCGTAGTGATCACCGATACCGGCCGTGTCGCGCAGCATATCCTCAACGTCACGAAATTGCCGGACGTGACGACGCTCACTCATCTGACCAACGAGATCAACACGCAATGCTCCGGCGTTTCGCTGACCCGCACGGCCGATTGCGTACGACAGATGGGAGCGCGCAAGGAATACCATGCGATCAGCACGCTTGCGGAAACGCTTGCGCAGGCCTTTGATGGCATGGCTGATGACGAACGCGCGAGCGAATTGTACATGGCGGGCACTTCACGGCTTGCGCATCAACGCACGGTGGCCGACCTGGCCCCGCTGTTCGACGCGTTGGAGGAGCAGGTGGTGCTCATGAAGTTGATGAGCTCGCTGAGCGAAACCACGCAATCCGACGGCGTCGGAGTGGCGATCGGTTCCGAAACGCACACGCCCGGTTTGCTGCACGCCTCAGTGGTAACCAGTGGCTACGGGCGTACCTCCGCGGCCGCCACGGACGGCGCGACGCATGCGGCCGCATCATCACAGACGGAAAATCAAAGCGGTGATGATACGCAGCAGGCGGGCGAACCGGTCGCATTCGTCGGATCGATCGGGCCGACGCATATGGACTACGCGGCGACCATGGCCGCCGTGAGGGCGGTCGCCAGATATCTGACGGCGTTCCTCGCCCACGATGAAGGTCAGCCGGCCGACTGACCCCGCCTTATGGCACAATGACACGCAGAACCAACAGGGAGAAAGAATAATCGTGACGGACTATTACGAAGTGCTGGGCGTCGACCGTTCGGCAAGCGACGACGAGATCAAAAAGGCGTATCGAAAGATGAGCCGCAAATACCATCCCGACATCGCAGGTCCGGAATTCGAAGACAAGTTCAAGGAAGTCAACAACGCGTACGATGTGCTGTCGGATCCTAAGAAACGGCAGATGTACGATGCCGGCGTCGATCCGAACGATCCGAATGCGGGCGGCATGCACGGTGGCGGATTCGGTGGCGGATTCGGCGATATGGGGGACATCTTCAGCATGTTCACCGGTGGCGGATTCGGTGGCACCGGCGGTGGACCGACTCCGCGCACCCAGCCGGGGCGTGACGCGCTTGTTTCCGCGACCATCGATTTGAAGACGGCGGTGTTCGGCGACACCACGCACGTCAAGGTCAACACGTTCGGCCTGTGCCAGGAATGCGGCGGCACCGGCTGCCAGAACGGCACACAGCCCACACAATGTCCCGACTGCCACGGTCAGGGATATGCGCAGCGCGTGGTACGCACCATGCTCGGCCAGATGATGACCACCGCGCCATGCGAACGCTGCGAAGGCCATGGAACGGTCATCGAGAAGCCGTGCCCGTCCTGCCTCGGCCATGGCCGCGTGCGCGTCACCCGCAATGTCGGCGTCGCGGTGCCGGCCGGCGTGGCGAACAACACCCGTCTGCGTCTCGCTAATCAGGGTGAGGTCGGCGAAAATGGCGGCGTCGCGGGCGATTTGTATGTGGATATCCGCATCAAGCCGGATGACATGTTCACTCGTGATGACGACGATTTGCATTGTTGGATCAAGGTGCCGATGAGTTGGGCCGTATTGGGGCACGAAGTCGAAATCGACACCTTCGACGGCAGGCAGACGCTGGATATCCCAGCCGGCAGCCAGCCGGACGATACCGTGACGTTGAAGAACCTCGGCGTCACGCATCTCGACGACAAGAACGAGCGCGGCGATTTGGTGGCGCACGTAGTGGTGGAGATTCCTAAGAAGCTGTCCGATGACGAGCGGGAGCTGATTGAGCGGTTCGGCGAGATGCACGACACGGACGCCCAGCATGTTGCCGTGAAGTCCCGTCCGTCGTCCGGCGCGAAGAAGGGGTTCTTCTCCAAGCTGAAGGACGCGCTGCGCTAGTTTTCGCAATCCAATCGAATACGGGACATATGAAAAGAAGTCCGTATCCCAACTCATAACCTTGGGATACGGACTTCTTTCACATCTGGCGTGGCGGGTGATTCCCGCCTATTTGAGCAGCGACCTGCACATGGCGCGATACCGGCTCACATATCCTCCACCGAAGAACACGCAATGTCCTGCAATGGGGTAGAGCTGCCACAATGTGATGCGGTCCTGCCATCCGGCCTTAAGCGGATGCGCCGACTGATAGCCTTCGAGGATGTCCGTAAGATATGACATGCCGAACAGGTCGAGCATGGCAAGGTCTTCCTCACGGTGCCCACCGTGAGCCGCAGGATCGATAAGCACGGCTTCGACGTCACCGGAATCAGCAGTCCACATGACGTTGCCGCTCCACAGGTCGCCATGCACGCGTGCGGGCTTGTCGTTGGCGGCCTTGCCTAGGATGTCGGGCAAGGCGTCGATAACGGCTTCAGTCAGTTCCATGTCATAGTCGGTCAGTTCGCGACGTTTCATGCCGAGTCGTACCATCGGACGCAATCTGCCGTCCGCCAGATAGGTGGCCACATCATCCCAGGCACCGGTATCCATCGGGACGGGATCCTGCAACGGCCCGAAATAGCAGGTGCCGTCGTATCCAGTTGGAGCGGAGCCAAAATGTTCGGCACCGGCATCATGCATATGAGCTAGCGCAACACCGAAATCGCGCGCGGCTTGGATGGTCGGACCGCAGGCGTTCACGCGTTCAATGTCGAGATAATCCTTGCCCCAGTCGTATACGTCGACCACGCGTGGGCCGCCCTGCGATTGCGCCTCGCCGAGCCATTTGAGGCCGCGTCCCTCGCATTCAAAGAAACCTTCGGGGCTGAATGCCCTGCTTTTGCGGTATTTGCCCATGCCGATGAGCCTTTCTCCCATGCCGGACATGCCGGCGTACTTTTGGCTCCATTGTGTGCATGGTTTGAGACAACTATGCCGGGATGCCTTGAAAACTAGACCCCTCTCGCTACTCTTGGTCACGGAAAAGCAGACGAAACCATATTTCTACGAACATAAAGAGGGTTCATGAATTTCTTCCAAGCGATTTTCCTTGGCCTGGTGCAGGCGTTGACCGAATACTTGCCGGTCTCTTCCAGCGCCCATATCCGTATCATCGGCGATTTGATGCTGGGCTCCGATCCGGGTGCCGCGTTCACCGCCATCATCCAGATCGGCACCGAGCTTGCCGTGATCCTGTATTTCCGTCATGACATCATACGCATTCTCGGCGCGTGGTTCGGCTCCTTGTTCGGCAAGGAGGGCAAGGACTTCAAGAGCCGTATGGGCGCGCATAACCGCGACACGCAGATGGGTTGGTTCATCATCATCGGCACGCTGCCGATTCTGATTGCCGGTCTGTTGTTCAAGGACGCCATCGAAAGCACGCTGCGTAATCTGTGGATCACCGTTACCGTGCTGATTATCTTCGGTATTCTGCTGTGGGTGGTCGACGCCCGCGCCAAGCAGGTCAAGACCATGGATGAGATGACCTGGAAGGATGCGCTGATCTTCGGCATCGGTCAGATGCTGGCGCTGATTCCTGGCGTTTCCCGTTCCGGCGGCACCATCACCTTCGGCCGTGCGATGGGTTATACCCGTGAGGCTGCAGTGCGCGTGAGCTTCCTGATGGCCATTCCGGCCGTGTTCGGCGCGGGCATCCTCGAAGCCGTTTCCGCGGTCAAGGATGTGGCCGCAGGCAATGCGGGAATGTTCCCGGGCTGGGGTGCGACCATCGCGGCCACCATCGTGGCGTTCGTGGTCGGCTATGTGGTGATCATCGGCTTCCTGAAGTTCGTGTCCACCTTCTCGTACAAGGCGTTCGCCATCTACCGCATCGCGCTGGCCGTTGTCGTGGCTCTGCTGCTAATCTGCGGCGTGCTGCACCCGACGGAAGTCGTTGCCGCCGCGTAAGCGTGATTCGGCGTAAATAAAGCGAATCCCGGCCATCCGTAAGGTGGCCGGGATTTTTTTCGTCTGCGACCTCCTCCTGGAGGGGAACGACTCAGACGCCGTTGCGTAGAAGTGATTCGGCCTCACGAAGCAGTTCCTCGCAGGCAGGCATGCCATTCGAGGCGATTCGCTTCGCTCTCGCGTCCAAATCGTAATCATGTTCCAGACGAGCCAAATAGTCGCCGGCATGCATGTCTGACACCAATCCATCGGCGTCGGAACGCCATTGCATGGCCTTTCTGGTCAAATCTCCTTCAATAAGCGGATACTCGATTATTAAAGACAAGGCGCGCAGCAGCTCCAAAGTGCCTTGCATGCATTCGGTATTGGCACAGTAATGCGGTACGGATACCCATATGGATGTTGTCGGAAAGCCCGCTTCGGCGGCGAAGGCATCAAGGATGTTGGGGATGCCCACCGGACCGTTGTATTCCCTGTCGGATTCGCATTCGCAGCCGCTTTTGGAGATGTCAAGCGGCAATGGCCGTGTGTGCGGGCATTCATCGAACATGGAGCCAAGCGTGATGACATCACTTACGTCATAGTCTTCTGCGACACGTAGCGTCTGCCTGCAGTATTCCTCCCACCGGTAATTGGGTTCGGGTGCGATTTGCGCAAGCAGGTGCAGCATGGGGGAGACGGCAATGTCATAGAAAGTCGTTTGCGGCCAGATGATGCGCTTACGCCCCTGCACGGAGCAGATCATGGGCCGGGCCACCTGATAGTCGTAGAAACCTTCGTTGTCAATATGGCGCACTTCCTGCGACTCATACCGGGACACCAAATGACGGACGACGTTCGTGGCCGCTTGGCTTGCATCGTTCCATCCTTCGAATGCGGCGATAAGTATCGTCTTGGGCATTGCGCTCTCCTCACACATGCTTTTAATGTATACCGAAAACGGGTGGTGTGACACGCGCTTCAGCCATCGGTGAATACGAATAAACCAAACCGCGACACGCTGACTTGCAAATTACACGAATGTGGTTATAGTAGATACTCGTGCTCACGCAGTGAATCTGCTGGAGACATGCGGACATAGCTTAGTTGGTAAAGCGCAACCTTGCCAAGGTTGAGACCGCG
>NZ_CAUEQY010000002.1 GCF_959020145.1 uncultured Bifidobacterium sp.
GCGCTAACACACCAACTGTGGAAGGCACTTCACGCGGAACGCTATTGGTCGTTGACGGCCATTCTTTGGCGTTCCGCGCTTTTTTTGCCTTACCCGTAGAGAATTTCAGTACATCATCAGGTCAGGCCACCAACGCGGTCTGGGGATTCGCCACCATGCTTTCGCAGGTGATCGATGCCGAACATCCAGACCATCTTGCCGTCGCATTCGATGTGAAGGGCGGCACGTTCCGCAACCAGATGCTGCCGCAGTACAAAGGAACTCGCGACGCGGCCCCCGAGGAACTGCTCAGCCAGCTGCCATTAATCCAGCAGATGCTGACGGCCTTGGGCATCACATACATCGAAAAACCCGGTTACGAAGGTGACGATGTGATCGGCACGCTCGCCAGCATGGGCGACCAGGCAGGCTACCGCACATTGGTGCTGTCCGGCGACCGTGATGCTTTCCAGCTGATCAACGACGACATCACCGTGCTGTATCCCGGCCACCATTTCAAAGACCTCAAACATATGACCCCGGATGCCGTGCAGGAGAAATATCATGTCTCTCCCGCGCAATACCCGGATCTGGCCGCCTTGCGCGGAGAAACCGCTGACAACATCCCCGGCGTTCCCGGAGTCGGCGACGGATTCGCGGCCAAATGGATCAACCAGTACGGCGGACTTGAGCAGATCATCGAACACGCCGACGAGATCAGCGGCAAAAAAGGCGAAGCCCTGCGCGAAAACATCGAACAGGTCAAACTGAACCGTTCCGTGAACGCTTTGGTTCGTGACCTTGATCTTGGCGTGTCGGTATCCGACCTGACATTTGGACAAGTCGACGCTGGTCAACTCGACGATCTATTCACCAAGCTCGAATTCGGTGTTCGGACCAAGAATCGCGTGCTCAAAACGTTCAATGCGGACAAACCATCCGGGGACGTGCACGAATCCAGCAAGCTCGGGCTGCCACATGTCGAAGACGTCAACGATCCGCATGTGGTGGAGACATGGGTCCAAAACCATTTCCCCGTGGTGCAGGAACATCTGCACGAACGCCATGAACGCTCCTCCAACGACATTCCGGAATTCGGCTTCGAAATCGATTCTTCGACCCGTTGCACGGACAAGGTGAAACAGTCCTGGACGCTTTACGCCGAAGGCACGAGCAAACCCGGAGAAGCCTCTCTTTCGGCATTGATGATCGCCGTGCACGGCGAAGCCATTCGCATCGACGTATTCAGTCCGGATATGGTGCAATGCCTGCAAAGGCTGTTCGACCGCTATCACCATTCCATGGTCGTGCACGGTTACAAAGAACATGCGCATCTGCTGGGCAGCATCGGCGTGGAACTTCCGGAACCATTGTTCGACACCAAGCTCGCCGGATATCTTGTCCACCCGGATTTCCACGCGGACACGCTGGAACAGGCTGCGGCTCATTTCCTTGATCTGCACATCGAAGCACAAGCCGAAGCCGCGACACAGGGGACCTTGGACTTCGACGAGCCTGAGGAAAACGATTCCAAGAACGACGAGCTGATACTCACCCGCACCGCAATCGTGGGGCTTTTGGCCGAATATTTGGCCGGTGTGCTGGATAAGCGCGAACAATTCGGTCTCCTCAAATCCATTGAGCTTCCGGTCTCTCAGGTCCTGCATGGCATGGAACAGGTCGGCGCCCAAGTGGATATGACACGTCTGGTGCAGATGCGCGACCAACTTGCCGCCGACGCTGCCCAGGCACAGGAAACGGCGTGGCAGTTCGCGGGGGAGCAGGTGAACCTGCAAAGCCCCAAACAGCTGCAGAAGATCCTGTTCGAAGACATGGGATTGAAACCGACGAAAAAAACCAAGTCCGGTTCATACACCACCAATGCCGCGGCATTGCAGACCTTGCGTGACCGCTCGTACGATAACGACCGCGCATGCCAGTTCCTTGACGCGTTGCTGATGCATCGTGAAAAGAACAAGCTCAAGCAGATCGTGCAGACGTTGATCGACGCCACAAACCGTCATGACGGTCGCATCCACACCACTTTCGAACAGACGGTGGCAGCCACCGGACGATTGAGCTCCGTCGATCCAAACCTGCAGAACATTCCGAACCGGGATCCCGCAGGTCGTGAGATTCGATCCGCGTTCGTGCCGGGAGAGGGCTTCGAATCGTTGCTGAGCTCCGACTACTCGCAGGTCGAACTGCGCATCATGGCCGACCTTTCCGGTGATGAGGCGTTGATAGAGGCCTTCCGCTCCGGCAAGGACTTCCATAAGTATGTGGCCAGCTTGGTCTACGGCATTCCCGTTGACGACATCACGTCCGATCAGCGTAGCCACGTCAAGGCGATGAGCTATGGACTTGCCTACGGTCTGAGCACGTATGGACTTGCCCAGCAGCTCAAGATCAAGCCCAAAGAAGCCGAATCGCTGAAAAACCAGTATTTCGCCACTTTTGGCAAAGTCCATGAATACCTTGAATCGCTTGTCTCGTCCGCACGCGAAAAAGGATATACCGAAACCATTTTCGGAAGGCGCAGGTATTTCCCCGGTCTCAAATCGCCGAACCGTGCCGTGAGGGACGCGGCCGAACGCGCCGCGTTGAACGCGCCTATCCAAGGCTCGGCGGCGGACATCATGAAAATCGCCATGATTCGTGCGTATGACGCACTGCAGGAAGCGAACCTTGGAAGTCGCCTCATACTGCAGATTCATGATGAACTTGTGGTGGAGATCGCGCCCGGTGAGGAGAAGCAGGCCACCGCGCTGGTGAAGGATGCCATGGAGCATGCCGTCACCATGGCCGTTCCGTTGGACGTATCGACGGGCATCGGTTCCGATTGGCAATTGGCGGCCCACTGATCCGTTCCCGTCGGATAATCGAAGGCTGATTAAAAAAGAAAGAAGGAAGATTGTGGCAACGCTGAAGCAGGTCGTGGATGTGCTTGAAACGCTGTATCCGCTGCGATACGCGGAACAATGGGATGAGCCGGGACTCATCGTGGGAGACCTTCGCCACGACGTGCGCAACATCGCGTTCGCGGCGGACCCATCCATGGCGGTGATCGACCAGGCTATCGCCGGAGGCATCGACCTGCTGATCTGCCACCATCCGCTGTTCTTCCGTTCCGTGCATGCGGTCTCCGGACTAGGATTCCGTGGTGAGATCGTCCGGAAGCTCAACCTCGCCGGTTGCGCGCTGTGGGTTGGGCACACCAATGCCGATGCCTCCTACCGAGGAGTCAGCATGGCCGCCGCCGACGCGTTCGGCCTGATCGAACAGCGTCCGCTGGTACCCATCGAAGATCCGAAAGCCGAACATCCGGTCGGATTGGGCCGTGTCGGCCGGTTGCAGGAGCCGATCGCATTGCGTGATTTCGCCCGTCGTGTGGCCGACGCGCTGCCATACACCGAACTTGGCGTGCAGGTGTGCGGCGACCTTGACGCGACGATCGGCACGGTGGCGGTATTGCCGGGCTCGGGCGATTCCCTGTTCGATGAAGTGCGTGCCGCAGGCGTCGATGTGTATGTGACCAGCGATCTGCGCCATCATCCGGTGACCGATGCCATCGAGCAGGCGCGCTATGAGGCGTCCATGCGTGCCGCGGACATCGAACTCGGCCGAGGCGACGCCACTGTTCGTCCGATGTTCATCAACACGCCACACAGCGCCATCGAATCCATATGGTTCCAATACGCTATGGGCGATGTGCCTCGTGCCGTATCTGAGGCGACCGGAGACATCCCCACCGTCCGCTGGATTTCCATGAACACCGATCCCTGGAATCTGGTACTGCCGTCCTGCGGGCAGGAACGCTGAACGACGATGTCCGATACGACCAGCATGGATATGTCGCTGAACGAATCCAGCGATGGCGTGGACATGACCAGACCGGCCACAGTACTCAGCAGAGAGCACGTGTATCAAGGCGCGATTTTCGGCGTGGAGGACATGCGTATCGCGTTGCAGACACGAGACGGCGGACAAACCGTGATCCGCAGACAGGTGATGCGGCACGCGCCCTGTGTGGTCATGCTGGTGCATGACTGCGCGCAGGATTTGTACTTGGTCGAACGAGAATACCGTGTCGGCTGCGACGCCTTCGCCTACGGTCTGCCGGCAGGACTCATCGATGACGGGGAAGACGTCGATGCGGCCGCATTGCGTGAGCTGCGCGAAGAGACCGGCGTCGAGCCAATCGACGAAAACAGTTGCGATATCGACCATGTCGGGCAATTCTATTCATCCGAAGGCATGACCGACGAACTGGCCAACATCATGGTGGTGCACCTGCGCCACTGGCAGGCCGTCGAACGGCATTTCGACGCCGACGAGCATGTCGAATCTGCTTGGATCCCGTGGAAGCAGCTACGAGACACGCACATCACGGCCTCCAATTCGGAGATCGCCATTTTGCATGAGCAAATTCGCAGAATGCGGCAACAATAGCGGCCTGCAGGTTTCGAATTGTAAAAACAATCGCCGGAATAAACGAAATAACGAATTCAACTCGCAAAACGTGCGATACTTGAATTATGCAAATCAGACCTGGATCGATGTATCCACTCGGTGCGAGCTACGACGGCGCCGGCGTGAATTTCGCCCTCTTCTCTCAAGTGGCCCAGAAAGTCGAGCTTTGTCTTTTCGATGAGGAAGACCGTGAGACCCGAGTGGAAATGACGGAGCAGAACTCCTACGTATGGCATAACTATCTGCCGGGAATACAACCCGGGCAACGGTACGGCTATCGTGTGTACGGTCCGTATGATCCAGCAAAGGGCCTGCGGTGCAACCCGAACAAGTTGCTGCTCGACCCGTACGCAAAAGCCATCGAGGGAAACATCGACGGTGACGAAAGCCTCTATTCGTATTGGTTCAAAAGCCCTGAGGACGTCACCAGCATGAATACGCTGGATTCCGCGCCGCATACCATGAAATCGGCCGTGGTCAATCCGTATTTCGACTGGGGCAACGACCAACATCCGAACATCTCCTACCATGATTCGGTAATCTACGAAGCCCATGTGCGTGGCATGACCAATCTCAACCTGGACGTGCCGCCGGACATCCGTGGAACCTACGCGGGCCTCGCATATCCATCGGTCATCGAATATCTGAGGAAGCTCGGCGTCACCGCCATCGAACTTATGCCGATCCACCAGTTCGTCAACGACAGCTTCCTGCAGGAAAAAGGCCTGAGCAACTACTGGGGCTACAACACCATCGGCTTCTTCGCGCCTCATAACGCGTACTCAAGCTCCGGACAACGCGGCGAGCAGGTCAACGAATTCAAATCCATGGTCAAGGCCTACCATCGCGCCGGCATGGAAGTGATCCTCGACGTGGTGTACAACCACACCGCCGAAGGCAACAACCTCGGCCCGACCCTAAGCTTCAAAGGCATCGACAACGGTGCCTACTACCGTCTGGTCGACAACGACCGACGCCACTACTTCGACACGACCGGCACCGGCAACTCCCTGCTGATGCGCTCGCCGCACGCGCTGCAGCTCATCACGGACAGCCTGCGCTACTGGGTCACCGAAATGCATGTCGATGGTTTCCGATTCGATCTTGCGGCCACGCTGGCCCGCCAGTTCCAGGAAGTCGACAAGCTGTCCGCCTTCTTCGACATCGTCGAACAGGATCCGGTCATCTCCCGTGTCAAGCTCATCGCCGAACCTTGGGATTTGGGTTCCGGCGGCTATCAGGTGGGCGGCTTCCCGTCCAGCTGGTCCGAATGGAACGGCCGCTACCGTGATTGCGTGCGTGACTTCTGGCGTTCGCAACCATCGACGCTACCGGAATTCGCCAGCCGTCTGATGGGCAGCTCCGACCTGTATCAGATGAACGGCCGCCGTCCGGTGGCTTCCGTGAACTTCATCACCGCACATGATGGCTTCACCATGAACGATTTGGTGAGCTACAACGAGAAGCATAACGATGCCAACGGCGAAGGCAATAGGGATGGCGAAAGCAACAACCGTTCCTGGAACTGCGGTGTCGAAGGCCCGACCACCATCAAGGACGTCAACGACCTGCGGCAACAGCAGATGCGCAACATGTTCGCGACGCTGCTGTGCAGTCAGGGCATTCCGATGATCTGCGGCGGCGATGAGGTGGCACGCACGCAACAGGGCAACAACAATGCCTATTGCCAGGACAACGCCATTTCATGGACCAATTGGGATCTTGACGATAGTCAGAAGGATCTGCTTGAGTTCGTTTCGAAGCTGATTCATCTGCGACTCGAGCACCCGGTGCTTCACCGTCGTCGTTTCTTCACCGGCCGCGAGCCAGGAGACCCGGACGATAAGATTCCGCAGGTCGAATGGATGGACCACACCGGTTCCATCATGGACATGGAAGATTGGTCCAACACCCACGCGTTCTCGGTGATGATCTATCTGAACGGTTCCGATATTCCGGAAGCCGACTGGTATGGCAACCAGATGGTGGACAATAACTTCATCCTGATTTTCAACGCGCATTACGAGCCGATTATGTTCACCTTGCCGGACGAGCGGTATGGCAAGAAATGGCGTCTGGTCGTCGACACGCATAATCCGAAGGGTCCGGAACTCAACTATGAGGCCGGCTTCGCGATCACGGCGCAGTCGAGAAGCTTCCTGTTGCTGATGAGCGATAGAAAGCCCACCACAAAGAACTACGATTTCTGATAGCCATGAGAACAGGCGAGGTGCCATCCGTACGGGTGACACCTCGCCGTATTGTTTGTGGACTGTGCTCGTGAACCGTTACGAGAATTAGACTTCCGACGAGAGTCGGGAAACGGTTCCAGGAACGGTTTCGCTGACCTCCGCAAGATTCTCGACGGATTCTGGCCGCTTGGTTTGCGCCAGAATAAGCTGCGTCTGCACACGATCGGATTCGATGGCCGCAATCTGCCGTGAAAAGATGATGAACCAGCCCAGAAACATCATGCCGGCAAGAGCCTCGACGTTCGTCAACGTGTTACGCCCCGCCAACCACTGGAACCCGGCAAGAGCCCCGATCACGATAGCTAGGTCTGAAATCACATATACTACTTTTGAAAGCTGCGGGGCCAGCCAAGGCAGCGCGATCATCAGCACGCTCATCAGGCAGGGAAGACCGCGGGCGAATACGTTGTGCAGAATCGGATGCGGCGTGTAACGGAACATGCCGATGCCGATGAAGGCGATGCCTGCGAGCGTCAGCATGGTCGATAGCAGAAGAATCCGCGCCTTGAAGTGTTTGGGAGCTTCTTTTTCATCGCTTGCAGACAGATACTGCATCTGCAGACGGTGCGTGGTGATGAGCTCCGAAATCGCGAAATAGCTGATGATGACGATGCAGACGCCGGCCAACATCAATGTCGAATTGAACATACGAGCAGCAAAAGTGGTTCGATCGCCCAATTGGGAGAAATTGTTGTTGTACCAGTATGGATCATCGGACGTCAATCCTGCGATGCTGACACCGGAAACCACGAAGAACGGCAACAAGGATGCGATGGTCTTGGCATTCATGAGTTCCGCCTGTACGAACGTGACATAGCCTACGACCCCCGAGATCGCGGCGCAGAGCGCAGTCAGATAGCCTTTTAACGTGCGCAACCCCATCATGTTGCTGGCAATGGAAAGCAGCATGAACGCCGTGACGAAAATGGTCGACGCGTAGACCACGGACAAAGCGAGTATCTCGAAGATACGGCGAATAGGAATGGTCCAGCCATGTTTCAACGTCATCGACCTGGAGTTGCGCGCATACCCCAAGGTGAACGAGATGACTCCACATCCCGCGGTGATTCCGGCACACACGGTGAACAGGCGTTGGGTGACACGCCAGATGGCGGGAGCGAATTGCAGATATAGGTCCATGGCGATCCATGCAAGAGTGGCGCATGCCATGAAGGAAATGATGCCTGAAGCCTCGGCTTGCTGATGACGTCCCATGCGCGTTCCCTCCAGTATTTGCCATTCTAGCCTGTCGTTGTCCTACCATACGCTACAATGGAAACTCGTGTTCACCTGCCACGTGCGGGAGTGCATGAACGGGCTGTAGCGCAGTTTGGTAGCGCGTCTGCTTTGGGAGCAGAATGTCGCAGGTTCAAATCCTGTCAGCCCGACAACGAAAGTAATGTCCTCCGCAATCGGATAGATTGCGGAGGACATTTAGTTATATACGCGATCGCATCAGTCCTGAATGACGGTGCCGACAATGCCGGAGACGATGGCCATAATCAGCGATCCGATTACGGACCACCAGAATCCATCGATGGTTACTCCCACGTCGAACAGGCTTATGGCCAGCCAAGACGCAAGCTCCATGAACAGCCAGTTGATGATTAACGCGATTAGTCCGAACGAGAGAATCGAAAATGGCAATGCGATGGTGTGCACGATCGGTTTGATCGACGCGTTGATCAACGCAAGGAACAACGCGAACGCGCCGATGCCGAGAATGGGTGGTTCGCCAACGGCGTGCATGCCGGGAAGCAGTGTGACCATGACCCCGGCCGCAATGGTCAAAACCAACCAACGTGAAATGAAATGCTCCATGACAGCATCGTATTACATTGCGTTGTCTTATGAAAAAGGAATGTATTTGTGGAACATGCCAGGAAGACGACCTATGCGAGACGGGCGCGGCGTTTTCCACATGGTTTGGTTACCATGAACCATATGGAAGCACTTCATGAGAACCTGTGGCCGGCACCGTATGCCGGCAAACCGTTGAACGCCACTGTGGTGGTACCGGGCAGCAAATCACTGTCGAACCGTTATCTCATTCTCGCGGCGCTCGGACATCGACCCGTGCGATTGGTCGGTCTATTGCGTTCACGTGACACCGAGTTGATGATGGACGCGTTGCGCGCGTTGGGAGTGCGCTGCGAAATCGACGAGCAGGTTGACACCACGGTTACAGTGGTGCCGCCGTCCGACGGCCGGTTCCACGGTGGTACGAAGGTGTTCTGCGGTCTTGCGGGAACGGTGATGCGCTTTGTGCCCGGTCTTGCCATGTTCGCGGACGGTCCTGTGGCTTTCGACGGTGACGAGCAGGCGTACGCGCGTCCGATGAAGCCGGTGTTGGACGGTCTTGAACAGTTGGGGGCATGTATCGAATACCACGGCGAGGAAGGTCGACTGCCATTTACAATCACTCCACCTCAAACGGTGAGCCAGTGCGCTGAGCCGAGCATGGTCAGCATTGATTCTTCGGGATCCTCGCAGTTCATTTCAGGACTATTGCTCATCGGCTCTCGAGTGCCAGGCGGTTTGGAACTGCATCACACGGGGGAGAAGACGCCGAGTTTGCCGCATATTCGCATGACCGTGGCCGATCTGCATGGTTCCGGCGTGCGTGTCAACGCAGACGAACACGCTCGCGTGTGGACCGTGCAGCCGGGAGCCGTGCAGTTGCCCGAAACTGTGACGGTCGAACCTGACCTGTCGAATGCCGCCCCGTTCCTTGGCGCAGCGCTCATCGCCGGAGGAACCGTGCGCGTACCTCATTGGCCGGAATCCACTACGCAACCCGGAGGCATGCTTCCGGGATATTTGGAACGTATGGGAGCCGAGATCAGCTTCCCGGTGATTGACGACGTCCGGTACTGCGAAGTGACCGGCAACGGTCATGTCAGCGGCCTAGGTGATTTCGACTTGACGGCGGCAGGTGAGATCGCGCCGTCGCTTGCAGCGATTCTGGTTTTTGCGGACAAGCCTACCCGCATGATCGGCATCGGTCATTTACGAGGGCATGAGACGAACCGTCTGGAGGCTTTGGCCAACGAGATTACGCGCGTTGGGGGAGCTGCCCACGAACTGCCCGATGGATTGGAGATAACCCCTGTGTCGGCGAATCGTCTTAGACCATCCGTGATGGAGACTTATGCCGATCATCGTATGGCCACATTCGCGGCGATGCTTGGCCTACGCATCAAAGGCATCCAAGTGAAGAACGTCGCCACGACGGCGAAAACCCTACCGAATTTCGTGGATCTGTGGAATGACATGCTTGTTTGACGGATATGCAAAAGTGACGTCGGGGGACGTTCGGTCCGTCTGACGAGAGCGGACTTGTTTCCGTAACATAGCGGAAGGGGCTTTCCACAAGAATAGTTTGTGGAAAGCCCCTTCCGCTATGCGTCAAGCCTGCGGGCTCACTCCCATTCGATGGTTGCCGGCGGCTTGGAAGTGCAGTCAAGCACCACGCGGTTGATCTGACGGCATTCGTTGGTAATACGCGTCGAGATGGTGGCGAGCACGTCGTACGGGATACGCGACCAGTCGGCGGTCATGGCGTCTTCGGACGACACCGGACGCAACACGATCGGCGAGCCGTAGGTGCGTTCGTCACCCTGCACGCCCACGGAATGCACGTCGGCAAGCAGCACGACCGGGCACTGCCAGATGTCGCGGTCGAGGCCGGCCTTGGAAAGCTCCTCACGTGCGATGGCATCAGCTTCGCGCAACAGGTCAAGACGTTCCTTGGTGATTTCGCCGATGATGCGGATGCCGAGACCCGGACCCGGGAATGGCTGACGCCAGACAATCTCATCCGGCAGACCGAGTTCGGTGCCAATGGCGCGCACCTCATCCTTGAACAGGGTGCGCAGCGGCTCGATGAGCTGGAATTTGATGTCCTTCGGCAGGCCGCCCACATTGTGGTGCGATTTGATGTTGGCCGCGCCATCGCCGCCGCCGGACTCTACGACGTCCGGATACAGCGTGCCCTGCACGAGGAATTTGACTTCCTTGCCGGAGGCACCGGCCTCTTCGATGACCTGACGCTGCGCCTTCTCAAAAGTGCGGATGAACTTCTCTCCGATGATCTTGCGCTTCTTCTCCGGCTCGCTCACGCCCTTCAATGCGGTGAGGAAGTCTTCGGAGGCGTCCACGGCGATGAGCTTGATGCCGGTGGCCTCGACGAAATCATGCTTGACCTGCTCGGCCTCGCCCTTGCGCAGCAGACCGTGGTCCACGAACACGCAGGTGAGCTGCTCGCCGATGGCCTTATGCACCAGAGCCGCCGCGACGGCGGAGTCGACGCCGCCGGACAGGCCGCAAATCACCTGGGCGTCGCCGACCTTCTCGCGGATTTTCTTGACCTGGTCCTCGATGATGTTGGACGCGTTCCAGTTATCGCCGAGGCCGGCGCACTTGTGCAGGAAGTTCTCGATGAGCTTCTGGCCCATCGGAGTGTGCTTGACTTCCGGATGCCACTGCACGCCGTACAGTTTGCGGGACTCGTCCTGCATGGCGGCGACCGGTGCGCCTTCGGTGTGGGCGAGCACTTCGAAGCCTTCCGGCGCGGTCTTGACGGCCACGCCATGGCTCATCCACGTGCTTTGCTCTGCGGGAGAGCCGTCGAGCAGACCCTCCGCCTTGTCGATGGTGGTTTCCGTTTTGCCGTATTCGCCCAGGGCGGCCTTGTCGACATCCGCGCCCAACGCGTATGCCATGGCTTGGAAGCCGTAGCAGATGCCGAGCACCGGAACGCCCGCGTCGAACAGCTTCTTGTCGACGCGCGGAGCGCCCGGTTCGAACACGGAAGCGGGGCCACCGGACAGGATGATGGCCTGCGGATCCTTGGCCAGCATCTCATCGACCGGCATGGAATGCGGCACGAGCTCCGAATAAACATTGGCCTCACGCACGCGACGTGCGATCAGCTGGGCGTACTGGGCTCCGAAATCGACAACGAGCACAGGACCTGCAGCCATAACACTCTCCCTTTAATATGAGGTATCAAGAAACGAACAATACTAACTGCTCTATTGTGACGTTGCAAGGAGACATTGGAAACACGTGAACGGAGAATGAACGAATCTCACAATTGCTTACTCCCACCTACTCAACACGCCGCGTGTGTATCTAGGGAAACGAACGTGGGAAACATGTGTTAACCGACTAAAAACGTTGATTTTGAGCCGTTTTTCAATCTTTTTGATAGAGTGTGAAGTACGCACAAAAATCCCGATAAAAGCACACATTTGCGTACAGAAAAATAACAATTGAACACACAGTCGCAAAAAAACAGCAAAAAGTCGAACCGCGCTCGTAATATGTGCAAGTGACTGGAAATGAGGCATACCGCGTAACCGCAAGGTTTTAGGCATGGCTCATGACCTAAGGAAATAAACAATCGCACATCACAGTGCAGGAGTACAGGAGTACACATGACGAGTCCTGTTATTGGCACCCCTTGGAAGAAGCTGAACGCTCCGGTTTCCGAGGAAGCTATCGAAGGCGTGGATAAGTACTGGCGTGCAGCCAACTACCTCTCCATCGGCCAGATCTATCTGCGTAGCAACCCGCTGATGAAGGAGCCTTTCACCCGCGAAGACGTCAAGCACCGTCTGGTCGGTCACTGGGGCACCACCCCGGGCCTGAACTTCCTCATCGGCCACATCAACCGTCTCATTGCTGATCACCAGCAGAACACTGTGATCATCATGGGCCCGGGCCACGGCGGCCCGGCTGGTACCGCTCAGTCCTACCTGGACGGCACCTACACCGAGTACTTCCCGAACATCACCAAGGATGAGGCTGGCCTGCAGAAGTTCTTCCGCCAGTTCTCCTACCCGGGTGGCATCCCGTCCCACTACGCTCCGGAAACCCCGGGCTCCATCCACGAAGGCGGCGAGCTGGGTTACGCCCTGTCCCACGCCTACGGCGCTGTGATGAACAACCCGAGCCTGTTCGTCCCGGCCATCGTCGGCGACGGCGAAGCTGAGACCGGCCCGCTGGCCACCGGCTGGCAGTCCAACAAGCTCGTCAACCCGCGCACCGACGGTATCGTGCTGCCGATCCTGCACCTCAACGGCTACAAGATCGCCAACCCGACCATCCTGTCCCGCATCTCCGACGAAGAGCTCCACGAGTTCTTCCACGGCATGGGCTATGAGCCGTACGAGTTCGTCGCTGGCTTCGACAACGAGGATCACCTGTCGATCCACCGTCGTTTCGCCGAGCTGTTCGAGACCGTCTTCGACGAGATCTGCGACATCAAGGCCGCCGCTCAGACCGACGACATGACTCGTCCGTTCTACCCGATGATCATCTTCCGTACCCCGAAGGGCTGGACCTGCCCGAAGTTCATCGACGGCAAGAAGACCGAGGGCTCCTGGCGTTCCCACCAGGTGCCGCTGGCTTCCGCCCGCGATACCGAGGCCCACTTCGAGGTCCTCAAGAACTGGCTCGAGTCCTACAAGCCGGAAGAGCTGTTCGACGAGAACGGCGCCGTGAAGCCGGAAGTCACCGCCTTCATGCCGACCGGCGAACTGCGCATCGGTGAGAACCCGAACGCCAACGGTGGCCGCATCCGCGAAGAGCTGAAGCTGCCGAAGCTGGAAGACTACGAGGTCAAGGAAGTCGCCGAGTACGGCCACGGCTGGGGCCAGCTCGAGGCCACCCGTCGTCTGGGCGTCTACACCCGCGACATCATCAAGAACAACCCGGACTCCTTCCGTATCTTCGGACCGGATGAGACCGCTTCTAACCGTCTGCAGGCCGCTTACGACGTCACCAACAAGCAGTGGGACGCCGGCTACCTGTCCGCTCAGGTCGACGAGCACATGGCTGTCACCGGCCAGGTCACCGAGCAGCTTTCCGAGCACCAGATGGAAGGCTTCCTCGAGGGCTACCTGCTGACCGGCCGTCACGGCATCTGGAGCTCCTATGAGTCCTTCGTGCACGTGATCGACTCCATGCTGAACCAGCACGCCAAGTGGCTCGAGGCTACCGTCCGCGAGATTCCGTGGCGCAAGCCGATCTCCTCCATGAACCTGCTCGTCTCCTCCCACGTGTGGCGTCAGGATCACAACGGCTTCTCCCACCAGGATCCGGGTGTCACCTCCGTCCTGCTGAACAAGTGCTTCAACAACGATCACGTGATCGGCATCTACTTCCCGGTGGATTCCAACATGCTGCTCGCTGTGGCTGAGAAGTGCTACAAGTCCACCAACAAGATCAACGCCATCATCGCCGGCAAGCAGCCGGCCGCCACCTGGCTGACCCTGGACGAAGCTCGCGCCGAGCTCGAGAAGGGTGCTGCCGAGTGGAAGTGGGCTTCCAACGTGAAGTCCAACGATGAGGCTCAGATCGTGCTCGCCGCCACCGGTGATGTTCCGACTCAGGAAATCATGGCCGCTGCCGACAAGCTGGACGCCATGGGCATCAAGTTCAAGGTCGTCAACGTGGTTGACCTGGTCAAGCTGCAGTCCGCCAAGGAGAACAACGAGGCCCTCTCCGATGAGGAGTTCGCTGAGCTGTTCACCGAGGACAAGCCGGTCCTGTTCGCTTACCACTCCTATGCCCGCGACGTGCGTGGTCTGATCTACGATCGCCCGAACCACGACAACTTCAACGTTCACGGCTACGAGGAACAGGGCTCCACCACCACCCCGTACGACATGGTTCGCGTGAACAACATCGATCGCTACGAGCTCCAGGCTGAAGCTCTGCGCATGATCGACGCTGACAAGTACGCCGACAAGATCAACGAGCTCGAGGCCTTCCGTCAGGAAGCCTTCCAGTTCGCTGTCGACAACGGCTACGATCACCCGGATTACACCGACTGGGTCTACTCCGGTGTCAACACCAACAAGCAGGGTGCTGTCTCCGCTACCGCCGCAACCGCTGGCGATAACGAGTGAGCCTAGGCTATTTGGCCTGATTGCTTGATAAAAGCCCCAAGGGATTGTTCCCTTGGGGCTTTTTCGTATTACGGTGCGATATGCTTGGCTTAAAACAGCAAAACCGCTAGCGCGTGTCAGTTACCGTTTGCACATTACAATTGCTCATTGTGCGAACGATGTGGTATCGCACCCGAATAATGTGAAGTACATAGGAGACACCGTGAGTTTTACCAGCGTCACCATCATCAGTCCCGAAGCGGCTAACGGCCGTAATGTTGTCGCCCTTGGAGTCACCAAGGCACTTGCCGCAGCCGGCAAGACCGGAGTGTTCCGTCCGGCGGTCTGCAGAAAAGACACCTTCACGGACGTGCTGATCGAAGCTTCCAATGCCGGTTTGAGCCGGGAACAGTCCGTCGGCGTGTGCCCCAAGCGCGCTCGTAACGATAAGGAAGGTTCGCGGGCGGATATCGTTGCGGCCTACACCCAAGCCGTAGAAACAGCCCGACCGGATGCCATGGTGATTGTCGGCACCGACAGGTCAGCAGTCAATGATCCCGCGATGTTCTCTTTCAACGCTGACTTCGCGGCAGACCTCCAATCGCCGGTCCTGCTGGCCGTATGCACTATCGAACGCACACCGGAACAAGTCAAAAGCACGGTTGAGGCATCCACCAAGGTCATCGAAGACGCCGGGAGCAAAGTCGTCGGCGTGTTCATTACTGGGTGTGACGACACGCAGCCGGATCCGCTCAAAGCATGCTTCGTCGACTACCCGGTGCCGGTGTGGACGCTACCTGCCGTCGATTTCAACGACGATGACGCCATCAGCAAGGCAGACGAAGCGTTCGCGACGAACGTCGACGCCGCGGAACTGACCGCGGCACTCGAATCGCCATTCGACGCCCCGACCACACCCTATGCTTTCCAATACGGTCTGCTGGGCAAGGCGAAGGCGGACAAGAAGACCATCGTGCTGCCGGAGGGCAACGAGGATCGCATCATCAAAGCCGCCGATTATCTGCTGGAACGCGACATCGTCGATCTGATCATCGTCGGAGACGAAAACGCCATTCTCGCCCGTGGTCAGGAATTGGGATTGAAATCGCTTGGCAAGGCGAAATTCCAAGCCAAGGATGATGAAACGGTGTTGGAACCCATGGTGGCGAAGCTGTGCGAGCTGCGCGCCAAGAAAGGCATGACCGAAGAGCAGGCGCGCAAACAGCTGGCCGATGACAGCTATTTCGGCACCATGCTTGTGGTGATGGGCATGGCGGACGGCCTCGTGTCCGGTTCCGTCAACTCCACGGCCAATACCGTGCGTCCGGCCCTGCAGGTCATCAAGACCAAGCCAGGAACATCGTTGGTATCCGGAGCGTTCCTGATGTGTTTCAAGGACCATGTCGCCGTGTTCGCCGACTGTGCCATCAACCTTAACCCCAATGCCGAGCAGCTCGCCGAAATCGCGATCCAATCCGCCGAAACGGCCAAGGCGTTCGGCCTTGAACCGAAGGTGGGCATGCTGTCCTATTCCACGCTGGGCTCCGGAAAAGGACCCGACGTCGACCTCGTCGAGGAAGCCACCACCATCGTCAAAGACAAGGCTCCCGACCTTGCGGTGGTCGGATCGATCCAGTTCGACGCGGCATGGTCTCCGACCGTGGCCGCGACCAAAGCCAAGGGCGATCCGGTGGCGGGCCATGTCAATGTGTTCGTATTCCCGGATCTGTGCGCGGGCAACATCGCATACAAGGCGGTACAGCGTTCCTCGGGAGCGGCCGCCGTCGGGCCGGTGCTGCAGGGTCTCAACCGCCCGGTGAACGATCTGAGCCGTGGCGCCACGGTCCAGGACATCATCAACACCATCGCCCTGACCGCCATCGAAGCCCAGTAATCGGGCATTTTGTAGCAAGCAACGAGTAATCTAAGGTTTTGGAAAGTCGCGTAAGCGGCACATCGATTAACACATGGAGGATGCCCACAATGGCGAAAACCGTCCTTGTCATCAATTCCGGTTCCAGCTCTATCAAGTATCAGCTGGTTGATCTTGAAACCGGCGAAGGTATCGCTTCCGGTCTGGTCGAGAAGATCGGCGAGCCGGTTGACGGTCATTACAAGCACGAGTACAACGGCGAGAAGCATGAGCTCGAAGAGCCGATTCACGACCATGAGCAGGGTCTGAAGCGCGTGCTCGGCTTCTTCGACGAGTTCGGCCCGAAGCTCGCCGACGCAGGCATCGTGGCCGTCGGCCATCGCGTGGTGCAGGGTGGTTCCATTTTCCCGAAGCCGGCTCTGGTCAACGACAAGACCATCGGCCAGGTCAAGGACCTCGCCGTGCTCGCCCCGCTGCACAACGGTCCGGAGGCCAAGGGCGCTGAGGTCATGCGCTCCCTGCTGCCGGATGTTCCGCAGATCTTCGTGTTCGATTCCTCCTTCTTCTTCCAGCTGCCGAAGGCGGCCAGCACCTACGCGCTGAACAAGGAGATTGCCGACCAGTACCACATCCGCCGTTACGGCGCCCACGGCACCTCGCACGAGTTCATCTCCTCCGTGGTCCCCGCCGTCATCGGCAAGCCGGCCGAAGGCCTCAAGCAGATCGTGCTGCACATCGGCAACGGTGCTTCCGCCTCCGCCGAAATCTCCGGCAAGCCGGTTGAGACCTCCATGGGTCTGACCCCGCTGGAAGGCCTCGTGATGGGTGGCCGTACCGGCGACATCGATCCGGCCGTCGTCTTCCACCTGATTCGCAACGCCCACATGAGCGTGGACGAACTGGACACCCTGTTCAACAAGCGTTCCGGCATGATGGGTCTGACCGGCTTCGGCGACCTGCGTGAAGTGCATCGTCTGGTCGAAGAGGGCAACGAGGACGCCAAGCTGGCTCTCGACATCTACGTGCACCGCATCGTCGGCTACATCGGCAACTACACCGCTCAGATGGGTGGCGTCGACGTGATCACCTTCACCGCAGGCGTTGGCGAGAACGATGACGTCGTGCGCAAGATGGTCTGCGACAAGCTCGCTCCGTTCGGCGTCAAGCTGGATGAGGAGAAGAACGCGACCCGTTCCAAGGAACCGCGCATCATCTCCACCCCGGATTCCGCAGTCACCATCTGCGTCATCCCGACCAACGAGGAGCTGGCCATCGCCCGCAAGTCCGCCGCCATCGCAGAAGAAGGCAAGGACTCCTACGGCAACGTCTTCTCCAAGTGAGTGACGTGTCACGTTTCGGCTGGTAGAGGAACGTGACGGCAAACGGTATGAATCTGCGCCGCCGTGCCTGATAATCGATATCATCGGTCAATCAGGCACGGCGGCGCAGTGCGTTGGGCCCCCTTTTCCGCGATTCGCAAGGGATTGCTTGGTAGTACGATACGACAGGTTGCACTGTACCGTGCAATGATGTAAGAGAGAACGGTTGGTTATTCGTGGCTGCTAAACGACGTTTCGTCGGTTTGGACGGGCTTAAAGGCATAGCCCTTATTGCGATTGTGCTGTATCACTGCGATGAGCTTTCGCTTCAAGGCGGGTTTTTCGGTGTGGATGTGTTCTTCACCATCTCCGGTTTCCTGATTTTCTCATCGCTGCTCAATCGTATCGATTCAGGTAAAGGCTTGGAACTGGGGGAGTACTTCCTCAAACGGTTCCGCCGGATTTATCCCGCGCTGTTTGCTCTTATCCCGATCTCGGCGACGTTGGCATGGCTGGTGAACCGCGACATGCTTGTCGGCATCCGGAACCAGATCATGACCGTGCTTCTGGGATGCTACAACTGGTATGCCATCAGCAGCGGAGCCAGCTATTTCTCCCAGATGAACCCTGACATATTCCGTCACCTATGGTTCATGTCGTTGCTCATGCAGTTTTATCTGATCGCTCCATTCGTGGTTTTGCTGCTGCGAAAAATCATCATCAGATGGGCTCCGGTATGCATACTGACAGCCCTTGCCGGAGCAAGCGCGGCATCCATGGGACTGCTATACCACTCTGGCGCTGACCCCACACGTGTGTATTTCGGCACCGACACGCACGCCATGGGCCTATGGCTCGGTGCCGCGCTGGCTTGGATACTGCCGATTCTCAGACATGAGCATGGGCGAGCCAATGAATCGCGGATAATGGAACGATTCCATAAGATATGGATTCAATTCGGCCCGATAGTTGCCTTTGGCTCATTGCTGGCATTGCTGTGGATGATGCGGCATATCACTCAAGGCCCAGCGGCGTTCCATGGCGGTATCTTCGTCGCCTCCGTGCTTGCTGTGGTGCTGATCGCAGGAACCATACCATTCGGATCCTGGATGCAGGATCTGCTTGTGTTCAAGCCGCTTGCCGCTTTGGGCCATTATTCGTATGGCATTTATCTGTGGCATTGGCCATTATGGCTGCTGCTGAGATCCCTGTTGCCCCAGTGGGGCGCATGGCATGCCGACAGGCTGCTGTCCTTCACCTTCATCCTCACCGTGCTGTTCGCGTTCGCATCTTGGCGACTGTTCGAGAAGCCAGTCGCTCGTGCGGGATTCATCGCGTTGATTCGTCCGATCAGTGGAGACGAAGCCGAGCATTGCGGCCGTCTGATATCCACGGTCGTGGTGCTGGCATGCTCATGGAGCTTCTGCGGATACGCTGTGGCGACGGCACCGGAACAAACCAGTGTGGCGCAATCCTTGGGTATCAGTTCCAGGCTGTTGCAGCAACGCAATCATGCCGCTTTGGAACGACGCAGAACACCGATGCCAAGGAAGCCACGACATAAGATGCCGGATGGTTCGCAAATGGCCGCCATCGGAGATTCGGTGATGCTGGCGTCCAGCAAAGGATTGCAAGACACGTTCCCCAACATCATTGTGGATGCCGAAGTCTCACGGTCGATGGCGAAGGGACAGGGTCTTGTCGATCAATTGAAAGCGCAAGGAAATCTGCGCCCCTGGGTCTTGGTGGGACTTGCCACCAACTCCGTGGTGACCAATAATCAGCTTGACGATCTGCTGAATGATGTCGGCCCCGATCATGTGCTGGTGCTCATTAACGCGCACGCTCCCGTTTCATGGGTTCCCGGCACCAATGCCGTGTTGAAGCAATTCGCCGCGGCGCATTCCAACAACGTCGTACTGGTCGATTGGGACGGGACCATTTCCCAGCATGCTGACGAACTTGCCGGAGATGGCATCCATCCGGGAATGTCCAATACGATCTACGCGCAGGCGGTCAAGGATTCAATCGCCGCTTGGATCAAGCAAGGGCACTGATTGATGCGTTGACGACTTCCATACGAGGTCCGCCACATGCCGTCGCATATGAATGATCCCCATTCCGTGGAAATCGGAATGGGGATCATTCATATGCGGACGATGCCGATATTAGGGAAATCAGGCCTCCTGATGCTGAGGAGCGGACAGAAAGTGCTCCTCGCTAGGCAGAACGGCGTTGAGAATCACAGCCACCACGAACGACACCGCGATGCAGTTGGAAGCGAAGATGGACTGGAACAGCGCCGGGAAGTTGGCGAAAATGTCGCCGACCTGGGTGAAACCGATGCCAATGGTCAGGCTCAACGCGGCGATGGTGATGTTGCGCTGCGTGTAACCGGCCTCGGAAATCATCTGGAATCCGGACAGGATGATATTGCCGAACATCATGATGGTGCAGCCGCCAAGCACAGCCTGCGGCAGGGAGTTGAAGACCTCTGCAACGGCCGGAACGAAGCTGGCGAGCACCAAAATCAGACCGCCGGAAAGAATCACCTTGCGGTTGACCACCTTGGTCATCGCCACCAGACCGATGTTCTGCGCGAACGAAGTCAATGGCAGGCAGCCGAACAAACCGGACACGGAGGAGATCAAACCGTCGCCGGCAATAGCTCCGGCGGTTTCCTTGTCGGTGGGTTGACGGTCGAGACCGACCTTGGTAAGCGCCGCTGTGTCGCCCAACACCTCAACCGAGGAAACGACATACAGCAGAGCGAAGGAGATAATCGCGCCCGGATCAAACTCAAGCTTGAACGGCATGAAATGCGGCACCGACACGACCTGCAGATTGGCGAAACCGGAGAAATCGACCTTTCCCATGAAAATCGCGACCACATAGCCCACGACAAGGCCGAACAGCACGGAAAGCTGCTTGGCGGTGCCCTTCATGAGCAGCTGGAACGCAAGGCAAGCCACCAGCGAAATCAGGCCAAGCGTCAGATTCTGCCAGCTGCCGAAATCCTTCGCGCCGGAACCGCCGCCGAAGCTCGTGGCGCCGACGGACAGGAGCGAAAAACCAATCGAGGTGACGACAATCGCGGAAACGATCGGCGGGACGAAACGACGCCAATACTTGGCCGTCAAACCAAGCACGACCTCCAACAGGCCGCCAAGCACCACGGCGCCGGCGACTGCGCCATAACCCTGATGCTGCGCGATCGACATGGCGGCCGCGACGTAGGTGAAGGAAATGCCGGTGACCATCGGCAGACGGGAACCAATCAGCCACACACCGTACAGCTGCAGGCAGGTGCCGAGACCTGCGACCAGCAGGCCGGCCTGAATGATGGCGGCGGACTGCGCGGCATCCATCTTGGCGGCCGTGGCCACCAGGAAGATAGGCGCGAGATTCGCCACGAACATGGCCATGACGTGCTGCAGGCCGAACGGAATGCCCTTCCAGAACGACACCGGTGCGTCAAGACTGCTCAACGCCTCAAAAGACACGCCTTTTTTAGTGTCTTTTGCCTTTGTCTTTTTTTCGGTTTTCTCTGTGTTCTTCTCTTCGCTCAACTGTTACATCCTCTCTTATAATCGTCTGAGCGTACTGAAAAAATCAGGAGCGGAATTCGATGGTGCCGTTTTCCGGATCCATCGATTCGACGATTGCCAGGGAATCGACGTCGTACCCTTCCTCACGCAGCTGGTCGCCACCGCCTTGGAAGCCCTTTTCCACTGCGATGCCGATGCCTTCCACAGTGGCTCCGGCCTCATGGCACAGCTCGATCAGGCCTTTTAACGCCTTGCCGTTGGCAAGGAAATCGTCGATCAGCAGCACGTGGTCGCCTTCATTGAGATAGCGCTTGGACACGATGACAGGGAACTCCTTCTGCTTGGTGAAGGAATACACGGTGGTCGTGTACTGGTCGCCGTCAAGATTGATGGACTGCGCCTTCTTGGCGAACACCACCGGGACATTGCCGAAATGACGGGCCACGACACAGGCGATGCCAATGCCGGAAGCCTCAATGGTCAGAATCTTATCGATGGTCTTGCCCTTGAAATGCTCGGCCCAGGCGGCGCCCATATGGTCGAACAGCTCGACATCGCACTGATGGTTGAGGAACGCGTCCACTTTCAGCACATTGCCGGGCTTGACGGTACCTTGTTGCGCAATGCGCTCTTCAAGTTCCTTCATGAAACCCCTTAATCTTGTCGGCCGCGAAAGCGGCATCAGATGATGGCATACGGCGAGCCGTATATAGGAGTTCAGCATACGCGCCTCAATTGACCGTGCGAGTCGGACCCCTGACCTGCTCATGTGATAAACATGAATGCTGCGAACAAATGTTTGAATATGAGCGTGCGCGAAGAAAAGAGGAATCGGTGGAACAGAGCATGGGACCTGTGATGTGCGATCCGCGGAGCCTGATAGAGGGACTCAACCCCCAACAGGAAGAAGCGGTGAAATACTACGGCCAGGCATTGCTCATCGGCGCCGGCGCAGGCTCAGGCAAGACCCGTGTGCTGACACGTCGCATCGCATGGCTGCTGGCGCATGGCTTCTGGGCAAGCAGCATCCTCGCCATCACCTTCACCAACAAGGCGGCCGCGGAAATGCGTGAACGTCTCGTGACTTTGGTCGGGCCGGAAGCCGAACATATGTGGATCTCCACCTTCCACTCCGCCTGCGTACGCATCCTACGCCGCGACGGCAAGGAAATCGGCCTTAAATCGGGCTTCTCGATTTACGACACCGCGGACAGCGAGCGACTGGTCAAACTGATCGCAGCCGACCTGAACATCGATACGAAGCGGTATACGCCACGCATGCTGCTGGGCAAGATATCCGACTGCAAGAACGCGTTGGTTTCCTGGAAAGACCAGCTGAAAAAAGCGAACTGCGATTACATCCCGGGACAGCGCGGATACCAGGTGAGCGCCGGCGACGTCGACGAACTGGTCGCCGTCGTCTACGCCGAATACCAGCATCGTCTGGCGCTCGCCAACGCAGTCGACTTCGACGATTTGATCATGCGCACCGTGGAATTGCTCCAAACCTGCCCGCAGGTGAGCGAATACTATCGGCACAGGTTCCGTTACATCTTCGTGGACGAGTATCAAGACACCAACCATGCCCAATATGTGCTCGTACGTGAATTGTCCGGCATCGATTCGGACGAACAGCCCGACCCGCAGGCGAGGGGAGCGGGCCGTGTGGGACCGAGCTGGATTACCGTGGTGGGTGATTCCGACCAATCCATCTACGCGTTCCGAGGTGCGGACATCCGTAACATCCAAGACTTCGAACAGGATTTCCCGAACGCCAAAACCATCATGCTCGAACAGAACTACCGTTCGACGCAGACCATCCTCGACGCGGCGAACGCGGTGATCGCGAAAAACGAAAACCGCAAGCCGAAGAAACTGTGGACGGCGCTTGGTCAAGGCGACAAAATCGTCGGCTATGCCGCCGACAACGCACAGCAGGAAGCCGGATGGATAGCGAACGAAATCGCACGAATCCACACCGAGGAAGACGTCGCTTACCGTGACATCGCCATCATGTACCGAGCCAACGCGCAGTCACGTTCGCTGGAAGAGGCCATGATCAACGCCAATCTGCCGTATCAGCTGGTCGGCGGCACCAAATTCTATGAACGTAGGGAAGTCAAGGACGCCATCGCGTATTTGCAGGCCATCGTGAATCCCGCGGATAATGTGAACGTGCGGCGTATCCTCAATGTGCCTAAACGAGGACTCGGCGCACGCGCGGAGGGATTGGTGGCCGGCTACGCGGACGCGCATGGCCTCACGTTCTTCGAATCCATTGAACATATGGACCAGATTGAAGGCATGACAGGCCGTACCACCAAACCGTTGGGCGCATTCCGTGATCTGATGCACGAGCTGGCCGATTTCGCCAAGGAACATGATTCGAAACCATCCGAAGTGGTGGCCGAAGTATTGGATAAAAGCGGTCTTCTGGAGGAATTGCAACGTTCCGAGGATCCGCAGGATGCTTCGCGTGTGGACAATCTTTCCCAGTTGCAGTCCGTGGCCGCCGAATTCGAACAGAACACGCCGGATGCCACGTTGGCCGGTTTTCTGGAGACCACGGCATTGGTCGCCGACTCGGATCAGTTGCCGGGAGAGGGCGAGGATTCCGGCAAGGTCACGATGATGACCTTGCATACGGCCAAAGGTTTGGAATATCCGTATGTGTTTCTTACGGGTATGGAACAGGGTACGTTCCCGCACCAGCGTGCCATGGAGGACACCAGCGAGCTGTCCGAGGAGCGTCGTCTGGCATACGTGGGCATCACCCGTGCGAAGCGTCGGCTATATGTGACCCGTGCGGCGGTGCGTGCCCAATGGGGGCAGGCCAATGACATGATGCCCAGCCAGTTCCTGGATGAGATTCCGGATGAACTCATCGATTGGAAACGTCGTGAGGCCGGTGTGGAGCGCATGCGCGCCAGCTGGGGAGATGACGACGAGTTCGGCGGGTGGGACGATGATGACGATTTCGGATCCACTTCCTTCGGCGAATCGATGTACGGATCGTCGACATACGGTTCCTCATCGTATGGTTCTGGTTCTCGCGGATCGCATTCCACTTATGGGTCGTCTCATGGATCGCACAGCTCGTATGGTTCCGGACGGTCCTCCTACGGCTCGGGAAGCCGCCGTTTCTCTGGCGGATTGCACTCTGGCTCGTCCTCATACGGTTCGTATGGCTCATCCCGGTCGTCATACGGTTCCGGCAAGCCCTCCGGCAAATCCGGTAAGGTCACCACGCGCCGCGCCAAGCCAAAGGATCTGACGAAATCGGCTCCGGCAAGTTCGTTGGACGGCAACAACGGATTGAGCATCTCGGATTTCCAGATAGGCGACAGAATCACCCATGACCATTACGGTTTGGGAAAGGTCATCGAAACGCAGGACAAGGGCGCGAATTCGGTGATCACCGTCGATTTCGGCACGGATGGCGTCAAACGATTGCTGCTTCGTGTGGCGCCTATTGAAAAGCTCTGACGGCTTTTCCAATAGGCGCCCCTCGTGGCGGCGCCGTTGTGGGCTCATAACACGGATTGAGTGAAAAAACAAGTCTTTTCTTTCGGAGCATTTGTTGCGATAATCGGCGATGTTTGCTTTTCGAGAGGAAGAACCATGCCAAGAAAACTGTTCGCCGCGATATCTCAGATTGTTCTGGGCGCGCTGATTGTCATCGCCCCGCAGACCTTCGCGCATGTGTGTGCCGTCAAAGACATGCCCATGGCATGCCGCTACACCGCTCGGGTCGCTCTGGGACTGGGTGTCGTCATCGCATTGCTGGCAATAATCGGATTTTTCGCGCCAAGCCGGGTCAGGGTCGGATTGGATCTCGCCAATGCCGTGCTGGGCGTGCTTGTCGTTCTGGTGCCGACCATGCTGGTAGGCGTATGCAGAGGCTCCATGATGCATTGCCATATGGTGACGATGCCGACGCTTATCGTATTGGGCGTGCTGCTGGCGGTGCTCGCAGCAGTCGCCGTATATCTCGATCTCAAGCCGGCAAAGCGTGGCTGACGTGCCGCATATCACCCTTGCGAAACTACCGCTGGCCAATCTGCGTCGCAAACCATTCCGCACTTCGGCGCTTGTCATTGTGGTCGTCATGCTCACTGTGGCGTTCTATGGAGGCGCACTGCTTTCCATGAACCTGAACAATGGGTTGAACAGCATGCGGGAACGTATGGGCGCCGATCTGATGGTCACGCCGCAGAACACGAAAAACCAGGCTGAGGCGTTGCTTACGGGAAACTCTTCGAGCACGTTCTACTTCACCAATGACATTGGAAGCCAAATCGCCGAAGCGGACGGTGTGGGCGAAAGCACGGTGCAGACGTACATCTCCTCGCTTGCGGCAGCCTGCTGCGACGAAAAGGTGCAGATCATCGGCTTCAACCCCGACACCGACTTCGTCATCACTCCTTGGGTGGCTTCGCAATTCGACGGCACACTCCGTCGCGGCCAAATCATAGCAGGCGCCAGCATCAACGTGTCGGACAACAATACGGTCAAACTGTACGGTCATGAATTCCCCGTGGCCGCGCAACTGGCCGATACCGGAACGTCACTGGACAATTCCATATTCGTGAACATGGACACGGTGCCGGATGTCGTTTCCTATTCCGCGCAGGTCGGACATGCCGCGATTCCTGAAGAATACGCCGGCAAAGCGGTGTCCGCCGTGCTCGTCAAAGTCAAGGACGGATATTCCGCACAACAGGTCGCCTCGAATATCGCAAAAGCCACGGGGATCAAAAGTTTGGGATATGTGTATCCGGGCGGTATCACGGCTACGACGAAAACGAATCTCAAGGTGATTATCCGCTATGTGGCGGTGTTCATCACGGTGTTCTGGACTATGGGTTTGGTCGTGATGTTGGCGGTGTTTTCGTCGGCTATGAACGAACGCAAGCGTGAATTCGCCGCGTACCGTATTCTCGGCGCCGATCGTGCGACCCTGGTGGGCATTATCGTCAAGGAATCGGCGACCATCGGAGCTATTGGAGGTGTGATCGGTGTGACCTGTACCTCGTTGGTCGTGTTTCCGTTCAGTGGTCTGATCGCTAAGGAACTTCAATTGCCGTATCTGCAGATTGGCGTCGGTAAAGTGGCGGTACTGATAGTCGTCGCTCTCCTGTTCGCCGTGCTTACGGGCCTGGTCGCATCCCTCGCCACAGCGGTGCGTCTTTCCGCCCCACAGGCATACCTGACGCTGAGGGAGGGGGAGTGATGCCGGAACAGCCCATATTGGAGGTTCGTGGCCTTACCCGTGAATTCGTACGCCGAGGTAAACCTTTCCCCGCGGTGGATGATGTGAATCTCACGCTCGATCCAGGCGAATTCATGGCGATCGTCGGCAGATCCGGAAACGGCAAAAGCACTTTGCTCAATCTCGTCACGGGATTGCTGAAACCTACATCCGGTTCGATTCTGCTGGCCGGTAACGAGGTGACCACGTTAAACGACAAACAGATGTCGATTTTGCGCAACCGCACCATCGGCTTCGTCACGCAGATCCAGACACTATTGCCGAACCTCACCGCAATCGACAATGTGGTCCTTCCCGCAGTGCTGCATCGCAACCCGTCTCGGTATGAAACCGAAATCGATGAACGGACGAATGACGCACAATCACAGGAACAGACGGCGTCTTCCGTCGTGGTCGATGGCCTTCCCGACGTCATCCAACCAGCTTCGACGCAGACGGCTTCTTCATCTCAGCCCGACCATTTGACGCAACGCGCGCAACATCTGTTGGATCAACTGCTTGTAGGCGAGCTTGCGACATGCTATCCGAAGGAGCTCTCTGGTGGCGAGATGCGCCGCGTCTCCATCGCCCGAGCGTTGATGAACAAGCCGAAACTGCTGATCGCCGATGAACCGACAGGAGATCTGGATGCCGAAAGCACCGCAATCGTCATGCGGCTGCTGCGGCAAGTAGCGGATGACGGTACCTCGGTACTTATGGTTACCCATGATCCGGACGCGCTTGCTTATGTGGACCATACCTATCGTATGGATAGGGGAGTGCTTACTCGGGCCTGACGTTTTTAAGACATGCCGATGTAGGTGAATCGGAGCATCTCGTCCGTCCCCCATGTGTATGATTAGCGATTGGTGTGCGCCCGGAAGGACGTATGCCGTCTGGAGTCTTAGCCCATCAGTGGGTCGGCGGCCATCCGTGGTGTTCTGCATTGCGGGTCAAGCCGTTCGCGCATTGCGCGAAGAAGCACTGGAGAGGCTGGCTCAGCGTATGCCGGACTTCGGCATACGTTCCGTTCAGACAACGACAGAACAAACAAAGGATTAAACCAATGACGAACGTTCAGCGTTCTCGCCGTCAGGTGCGTCTTTCCCGCGCCCTCGGCATCGCTCTGACCCCTAAGGCTCAGCGCATCTTCGAAAAGCGTCCGTATGCTCCTGGCGAGCACGGCCGCACCCGTCGCCGCACTGAATCCGATTACGCAGTGCGTCTGCGCGAGAAGCAGCGTCTTCGCGCCCAGTACGGCATCTCCGAGAAGCAGCTCCGCGCCGCTTACGAGAAGGGCACCCACACCGCCGGACAGACCGGCAACGCCATGCTGACCGATCTTGAGACCCGTCTCGACGCTCTGGTCCTGCGTGCAGGCTTCGCCCGCACCACCGCCCAGGCTCGCCAGTTCGTGGTCCATCGCCACATCCTCGTCGATGGCAACATCGTCGATCGTCCGTCCTACCGCGTCAAGCCGGGCCAGACCATCCAGGTCAAGGCCAAGAGCCAGACCATGGTTCCGTTCCAGGCCGCTGCCGAAGGTGTGCACCGCGATGTGCTGCCGGCGGTTCCGGGCTACCTGGACGTCAACCTGCCTTCCCTGAAGGCCACCCTGACCCGCAAGCCTGAAGCCGAGGAGATCCCGGTGCAGGTCAACATCCAGTACGTGGTCGAATTCTACGCCCGCTGATCTGGATCACCATACTGTAAGAACATACAGTTTAAGGACATACAGCGAAAGCCTCGCAGCCGTTACGGTTGCGAGGCTTCTCGTTTTTTTATGGCGTTTCCGGCGGCATGTCGTTTGGCTGATTCCACAGGTACCATGGAAACCATGTTGCTTCATCTTCATCTGGTCCGTCACGGACAGACGTTCTTCAACCGATATAACAGACTCCAGGGATGGTCGAATTCCCCGTTAACCGATGCGGGACTTGCCGATGCGGACAAGGCCGCCGCCAAACTCCGGGACATTGAGTTCGCCGCGGCATACTGCTCCGACACCACACGCGCCCAGGTGACGGCACAACGGATCCTCGATGCGAACGAAGCCGCAGGACACGTTCGTCCGTCACTGGTCAGCGACATGCATTTCCGTGAGCAGTTCTACGGTTATTTCGAGGGACAGGACATGTCCGTCGCATGGACCGCTGCCGGTGGTCCCCATGGTGCGAAGAACTACAACGACATCGTCCGCAAATACGGGCTTGCCGCCACCCGCGACTTTCTCAAAGAAGCCGATCCGTTCCATGACGCCGAATCCGATAACGAGTATTGGCATCGTGTGGAGGACGGCTTCGCTTTGATTGCGGACAACCCTCGGCTTAAGGACGGCGACCACGTGCTGCAGATCTCCCACGGCAATACATTGTTGAGCCTTATGCACCGATTCGCCCCGGAAGGATACGATTTGAGCGAACGTCCGGCCAACGGTTCGGTGACCTGCCTTGATTTTGACACGAACGAACCCATGGACCGCGCGGTGAGCGTGGTCTCGTACAACCAGTGAACGTATTTGCCACAGTCGTGGCTTTTTACTAGTCTTATGCGGGTATTGTGTTCGCGGGCAACCGTGGAGCTGAAAAGAGGTACAAGATGGGTGTTGGAGAGATCGCCGGTCTGATTGCGGCAATTGCATTCGCGGTGCTTGCCGGTTTCATGATCTACCCGCTGATCCGTCTCGGCAAATTGTTCGACCAGATCGCGCAGACCGTCAAAGACACCGGAGACCATGCGATTCCGGCGCTTGACGAGAGCGTGACCACGGTGCAGCAGGTGAACAAGTCCCTGGAGGATGTCAACAAGATCTCCGCCGCGGCGTCCACCACGGCCAATAATGTCGGCGCGCTGACTGATCTATATGGATCGTTCTTGGGCAAGCCCGTCATCAAGGTTGCGTCCGCCACCTATGCGTTGAAGTCCACTGTGCAGTCTTTCTTGGCTAAGAGAGACGTCAATCACGCGGCAGGCAATAAGGGGGAGTGATGTTCAAGCGTCTTTTCTGGGTCTCCATCGGCGTGGGCATCGGTGTCGTCGCTGTCACAAAAGCGCAGGCATACGTTAAAGCCAACACACCGGACACCGCCCGCCAATTCCTGCTTGGTCCCGACCAGGACCATGTGACCATGCGCACGCTTGAAGGTCTGGTCAATGAGTTCAATGCCACGCGTCGAGCCCGCGAGGCTGAACTTAACAGCAAATATGCGGCGCGGAACGAGTAGTCGTTTTCCGCCCGACAGATACGCTCAAGCAACCAATCACACGTTTGGAAGGCATCAGGCCTCCAACAACAAAGGAGCTCAAATCCACATGCGCACTTCTGAAATCGCGAAGCGCTTTCTTGACTATTTCGAACAGCACGATCATCTTGTCGTTCCTTCGGCATCGTTGATTTCTCCGAATCCGACCACTCTGTTCACCATCGCTGGCATGGTTCCGTTCATCCCGTACCTCATGGGTGAGCAGACCCCGCCGAAGCACCGCATGGCTTCCAACCAGAAGTGCGTGCGTACTCTGGACATCGACGAGGTCGGCAAGACCACCCGTCACGGCACGTTCTTCCAGATGCTTGGCAACTTCTCCTTCGGTGATTACTTCAAGGAGGAGGCCATCCACTATGCGTATGAGCTGCTGACCACCCCGCAGGATAAGGGCGGCTACGGCTTCGATCCGGAGAAACTGTGGATGACCACTTTCACCGACGACGAGGAAGCCCGCTCGATGTGGAAGAACGAAGGCGTCGATCCTGAACATATCCAGATCATGGGTATGGAAGATAACTTCTGGACCACCGGTGGCCCTGGCCCTGGCGGTCCGTGCTCCGAAATCTATGTAGACCGTGGTCCAAAGTACGGTGTCGAAGGCGGCCCGATCGCCGACGAGAACCGTTACATTGAGATTTGGGATCTCGTGTTCGAAAACTACGAGGTCGACAACGTCAAGTCCAAGACCGACCTGCATATCGTCGGCGAGCTTGAGAACAAGAACATCGATACCGGCGCCGGTCTGGAACGTCTCGCCTATCTGATGCAGGGCAAGCAGAACATCTATGAGACCGACGAGGTCTTCCCGGTCATCGAAGCCGCGCAGAAGCTTTCCGGCCGCACCTACGGCGATGACGAGGCCATGGACGTGCGTTTCCGTATCGTGGCCGACCACGTGCGTTCCGCGCTGATGATCATGTCCGACGGCGTCCGTCCGTCCAACAACGGCCGTGGCTATGTGCTGCGCCGCCTGCTGCGTCGAACCGTCAAGGCCATGCGCGAGCTCGGCGTGACAGAGCCGGTCATGCCGACCTTGCTGCCGACCTCCAAGGCCGCGATGGAACCGAGCTATCCGGAGCTTAACGACACCTTCCACGACGTGTCCGAAGCCGCCTACGGTGAGGAGGACGCGTTCCGCCGCACGCTCGAATCCGGCACCGAGATCTTCGACATGGCCGTGACGAAGGCCAAGCAGGGCGGCTCGGATCTCGTGTCCGGCGAGGATGCCTTCAAGCTGCATGACACTTACGGCTTCCCGATTGAAATCACGCTCGAAATGGCCGCCGACCAGGGCGTGAAGGTGGATGAAGCCAAGTTCCGCGAGCTGATGGCCGAACAGAAGAGCCGTGCCCGTGCGGACGCGCTGAAGAAGCGCCACAACGTGGATTTGTCCGTCTATGACGACTTCAAGAAGACCCTGCTCCAGCCGATCGACTTCCTTGGCTACACCGACATGTCCGCACGTGCCAAGGTTCTGGGCATCATGCAGGAGGGCAAGGGTTCCGTTCCCGCCGTCACCGGCCCGGCCAACATCGAGGTCATCCTCGACCGCACGCCGTTCTACGCGCAGGCCGGCGGCCAGCTCGCCGATCAGGGCGAGATTCTGTCCGACGATGGCGCGGTGCTTGAGGTCGACGACGTGCAGAAGCCGATCAAGGACCTTATCGTCCACCAGTGCCGTCTGACCGAAGGCACGCTGGTTGTGGGCGCCGAAGTCAACGCGAACATCGATCTCGAGCGCCGTGGAGCCATTGCACGTTCCCACACCGCCACCCACATGGTGCACAAGGCGCTGCGTGAGGAACTTGGTCCGCAGGCCACCCAGCGTGGCTCCGAAGACGCTCCGAACCGTCTGCGCTTCGATTTCCAATGGTCCAGCGCCCCCAGCAAGGACGCCATGAACGCCGTCGAAGCCCGCGTCAACGAGAAGCTTCGTGAGAACCTTGCCGTCACCACTCAGGAAATGAAGTTCGATGACGCCATCGCTCTTGGCGCCATGCATCTGTTCGGCGAGAAGTACGGCGACATCGTGCGTGTGGTGTCCATCGGCGAGGACGGCTGGAGCCGCGAGCTCTGCGGTGGCACCCATATCGACCACGTCGGCAAGATCGGCGCCATCAACATCATGTCCGAGGCGTCTATCGGTTCCGGCGTGCGCCGCGTGGACGCGGTCGTCGGCCAGGGCGCGTATGAGTTCAACGCCCGCGAGCACGCGCTGGTTTCCCAGCTTTCCGACATGGTCAACGCCCGTCCCGACGAACTCGCCGAGCGTGTGAACATGCTGCTTGCCAAGCTCAAGGAATCCGACCGTCGTCTTGCCGCAATGTACGAGTCCCAGCTTGCGGCCTCTGTGCCGACGCTGGTGGCTGAGGCCAAAGCTTCCTCGGCTCCGGTCAAGGTCGCCAAGAAGAACGTTGGACATTTCGGCTCCTTCGACGCGCTGCGCAAGACCGTGCTCGACGTGCGCGGCCAGCTCGGCGAAGATGCTCCGGTCGTGGTGGCTCTTGCCGGCATGAACGAGGACGGCAAGCCCATGGTCGCCGTGGCAACCAACGAAGCGGCACGCAAGCAAGGCATCAAGGCTGGTGATCTGGTCCGTGGCGCTTCCAAGGTTCTTGGCGGTGGTGGCGGCGGCAAGCCGGACTTCGCACAGGGTGGCGGCGCGGACGCCACCAAGATCGACAAGGCACTTGAGGCATTGGCCGGCCAGGCTCTGAAGGGCTGATTCTCCAAGCATGGTTTGGCTTGGTATCGATCTGGGTGATGCTCGGGTCGGACTTGCGTTGTCCGATCCCGAGCTCACCCTCGCACATCCCATAGGCAATATTCAAGTGTATGGAGATTCTTTCCGCGCGTTGGATGAAGTCATCGACGTCATTGGGGACGAGTCGGTGGACCATGTGGTGATTGGCCTGCCGTTGCTGCTGAACGGCGAAGAGGGGAAAAGCGCCAAAAAAGCGAGACGCTGGTCCGTCAATCTTGAAAAACGACTGCATGCGGCCGTGGAGGATGAATCATATTCGGTGACGCGGGTTCCCACCATTGAATTGGTGGATGAGCGTCTGACGACAGTGACCGCACATCATCAGTTGTTCGATGCGCGCATCGGCGGACGCAAGCACCGTCCGATGGTCGACCAGCAATCTGCGGTGGTGATTTTGCAGACGGCGCTCGACCGAAGCAGAGAGTAAGGGGAGAGAGACCTTTGACCGATAATCTGAACGATTTTTTCTCCGATAACGCGCAATGGGTCGATGATACGTCAGCGGGCTCGTCATTCGATGCCGCGTTGCCGCCGCAACCGCCGAAATCGCGACGCGACATGCGTAAACGACGTGAGCAACAACGTCGTCGTCGCTATGTCACAATCATCGCGGCTGCCGTCGTTGTCATTCTTGTCGTCGTCGGCGGCTTTTTCGGTGTGCGCATGGTTAAACATCTCAGGCAGATGAACGCCAACGGTTCGCAAATCCAGATTGAGGATTACACCGGTTCGGGAGACAAAGACACGACGTTCACCGTGGAAACCGGACAAGGCGCAGCCGAAATCGCACGAAATCTGGTCAAGGCGGACATCGTCAAATCCGAATCGGCGTTCACCTCCGCAGTCGCGGCCGCCGGCGCGACGCTTTACCCGGGTTCGTACGCGTTGAAGACGCATATGAAAGCGGCCGATGTCGTCAAGATCCTGTCCGACCAAAGCAAGGCCGGCGGTTTCGCCGAAGTCAAGGCCGGCGAACGGGTGTCCGATGTCATCGCCAACGCGGCCAAGATGTCAGGCAAGGACGTGTCCGAATTCCAAGCGGTCATCGACGGTGGCGGCGCGGGCATTCTGCCAGATGAAGCGGGTGGCAAATTCGAAGGATGGCTTGAGCCCGGATCCTACAGCGTCCAGGACAAGTCCGCCAAGGACATCCTCAAGGAAATGGTCACGGCACGCGTCAACAAACTGGACACATTGGGCGTGCCAGATGGAAGCGAACGCGAACGTATCATGAACATCGCGTCCATCGCCGAATCCGAGGCATGCAATCCTGACGATTACGGTAAGGTGGCGAGGGTCATCCTGAACAGAATCGACCAGGACATGCCGTTGGGCATGGACAGCACCGTTGCCTACGGGTTCAACACCACAGGCAGCAAGCTGACAGACGAGCAGCTTGAGGATGGAAGCAACCCGTACAACACTCGCGTGAACAAAGGACTTCCTCCGACGCCGATCAGCAATCCCGGCGATTCCGCTATCCAAGCCGCGATGAATCCTCCGGAAGGCAAATGGCTGTACTTCGTCACCACCAACCTCAAGACCGGCGAGACGAAGTTCGTGGAAACCGAAGACGAATTCTGGAAGATTCGCGACGAATACAAAAGCAACAACGCGAATGCCAACTGACGGTATTACGCATTAACACAACGCGTGCATCGCGATGCTTATCGCCCCGGCCACGACAATGGTCGGGGCGAACGGCGTCTTACCGGCGAATCGCGTATGCTTCTGCGGGTCGAACCGTGTCCAAATCGCAAGCCACAGCAGCCCCAGCACACTAATCGCAAACCACCAGAACACCACTGGAAACAGGCCGAACATGCCTACGGCCAAGCCGATAAGCAACGTCGTGGTGACGTCGCCGAATCCCAAAGCCCCTGGCTTGATGAGCGCAAGCGCACATTGCAGCACGGCGGATAACGCGGCGAACAACAGAGCCTGCAATGCCAGAAACAGTGAATTAACGGACAACGCATACGTGATGTCCACAATGACCTGCGCCAAACACCCTACGGCGATCCACATGCGTGGAATGCGTCGTGCCCGGATATCCTCAACGCTGACGGCCATTCCACAGAGCAGACTCGGCAGGCAAATCATGTACCACATACCGTTAAGATAGTCCACGAATCGTATTTGGCAGAAAAGGAGTGTTGGCATGTTGCGCTGGCAGACAGCAGGTGAATCGCACGGCGAAGCGCTTGTCGCCATGATCGAGGGGCTGCCTGCGGGCATCCACGTCACTACTGAGGATATCGTCGGCGCATTGGCACGCCGACGTCTCGGATATGGCCGTGGTGCGCGCATGAAATTCGAACAGGACAAGGTCCGCATGCTCACCGGTGTGCGTTTCGGCGAGACCATCGGCTCTCCCGTCGCCATCGAGATCGCCAATACCGAATGGCCGAAATGGACCGAGGTGATGAGCGCCGATCCGCTTGACCATGACATTCCGCGCGAAGGCCGCAACGCGCCGCTATCCCGTCCCCGTCCGGGGCATGCCGATCTGACTGGCATGCGCAAGTACGGTTTCGACGACGCCCGTCCAGTGCTGGAACGTTCCAGCGCACGTGAGACCGCGTCGCGTGTGGCCTTAGGTGAGGTCGCCAAGCAGTTCCTTGAACAGACGTTGGGCATACGTACCGTCTCCCATGTGCTGTCAATCGGTGGTGCTGGCATCACCGACCCGCAGAATGCGGTGCTGCCGAAGCCTGAGGACCTCGAAGCATTGGACGCTTCGCCGGTGCGCACATTGGATAAGACGGCCGAACAGCAGATGATCGCACGCATCGACGAGGCCAAGGAGAACGCCGATACCTTAGGCGGCGTGATCGAGGTCGTGGTATACGGCGTTCCGGCTGGAATCGGCACGTACGTTGAATCGGACCGCAGGCTGGACGCGGCATTGGCCAGTGCCGTCATGGGCGTCCAGGCCATCAAGGGCGTGGAGATCGGGGACGGTTTCCTTGAGGCGATGCGTCCCGGCTCCCAGGCGCACGACGAAATGGTGGTTGGCGACGATGGCCGCATCACACGTCTGAGCAATCGTGCGGGCGGAATCGAAGGCGGCATGTCCAACGGCCAGCCGATTGTGGTGCGTGCCGCGATGAAGCCGATTCCATCCATTCCAAAGGCGCTTCGCACCGTCGACGTCACCACCGGCGAGGCGGCCCAGGCCATCAACCAGCGTTCCGACAACACCGCCGTTCCCGCGGCGGCCGTCGTGGCCGAGGCGATGGTGCGCCTCACCATCGCTCAATACGTGCTGGAGAAGTTCGGCGGCGACAGCGTGGCCGAAACCAAGCGCAACGCCGAATCCTATGTGGCGTCCTGGCCGGAGCACATGAGGTGACCGATTCGATGGCTGGAATGCGTAGACCCGTCGCCGTCATCATCGGCATGATGGGCGCGGGCAAGACCCGCGTCGGCAAGGAAGCGGCGCAGATGATGCAACTGCCGTTCGCCGACGCCGACAACGAGATCGAACATGATGCGGGAATGAAGATTCCCGAATATTTCGAAAGGTACGGCGAACCGGAGTTCCGTAAGCTGGAAAGCGACGTTGTGCTTGACATGCTGGAGGATTTCGACGGCATCTTCTCCTTGGGCGGGGGCGCTCCAATGACCCCGTCCATCCAGCAGGGGCTCGCCGAATACATCGCCGACGGCGGCAAGGTCGTGTATTTGATGGCCGATCCGAAGGAAGCCATGGAACGCGCCAACCGCGGCGGCGGCCGTCCGATGCTCAACGGCGACGCCAACGAGCGTTGGAAGAAGTTGTACAAGGAACGCGACCCGGTGTTCAGACGCGTGGCCAATGTGCAGGTGCGCACCCACGGACAAACCCCGCAAGTGGCCGCGAGAAAGCTGATGGAAATGATCGATCAACGTATCGTCCACGTCACCGGATCCACCATCGAACCATACGATGTGTGCATAGGCGAAGGTGTGATGAGCCAGCTTGCGCAGGTGCTGGGGGACAAGCCTGCCAAAGTGGCATTGATTCACACCCAGGCGGTGCAACGGCATTCCGACCGCGCGCGCACGCTGTTGCGCCAGTCCGGTTATGACGTGCACGACATCGTCATTCCCGATGCTGAAGCCGGCAAGACCATCGAAGTGGCCAACGGCATCTGGCAGCGTCTGGGGGAGGAAGGCTTCACCCGTTCTGATGCGATTGTCGGTCTCGGCGGTGGCGCAGCCACCGATCTGGCCGGTTTCGTGGCCGCCACATGGATGCGTGGCATCCGCTACGTCAACTGCCCGACCTCGCTGCTGGCCATGGTCGACGCCTCCACCGGCGGCAAAACCGGCATCAACACTTCACAAGGCAAGAACCTCGTCGGCTCGTTCTATACGCCGGCCGGCGTGCTCGCCGACATGGGAGCACTTGCCTCGTTGCCGAACGACATCTTCATCGAAGGTCTGGGCGAAGTGGCGAAATCCGGTTTCATCATGGATCCGGAGATTCTGCGCATGCTTGAAGACCATGCCGACGAGCTGCGCTCGTTCGACGGTTCGACGTTCCTTGACTCCGATCTGAAGGATGTGGTCGCCGAACTCATCGAACGTACCGTGACGGTGAAGGCGTACCATGTGTCCGCCGACCTCAAAGAAGCCGGATTGCGTGAATTCCTCAACTACGGACATACGCTTGGCCATGCCATCGAAAAACTCGAACACTTCCGCTGGAGGCACGGCAACGCCGTTGCGGTCGGTTGCGTCTATGCGGCCGAACTGTCCCATCTGCTCGGCTACATCGACCAGGATCTGGTCGACTACCATCGTTCGCTGCTCGGCTCGCTCGGCCTGCCGACATCATGGAACAATGGCAGCTGGGATGATGTGCTGGCGCTCATGCACCGAGACAAGAAGGCCCGCGGCAACAAACTGCGTTTCGTCATACTCGGCTCGCTCGGCCATCCCATCCACCTCGAGGATCCGCCGGCGGACGCCGTCGAGGAGGCGTTCCGACGCATCCAGCGGTAGGACGCAATCGCAAGAACGAACACAAAAGGAAGCAATATGACCAAAGTAGTGGTTGTCAACGGACCGAACCTCGGCCGTCTCGGAGTGCGCCAGCCTGACGTATACGGCAAGCAGGATCTTGAGACCCTGCGCAAACTGTGCACCGAATGGGGTCATGAACTGGGGCTTGACGTGGAGGTGCGTCAAAGCGACGACGAGGCCGAGATGATTCATTGGATGCATCAGGCCGCGGACGAGAAAACGCCGATCGTGATGAATCCGGCGGCTTTCACGCATTACTCCTATGGTTTGGCGGACGCCGCGCACATGGTGATCGACGAGGGACTGCCGCTTATGGAGGTGCATATCTCCAACCCGTCCGCACGCGACGAGTTCCGCAAGCGTTCCGTGATCTCTCCGGTGGCCACCGGTACCATCACCGGCATGGGATTCTATGGCTACAAGCTGGCAATCGAAGCGGTTGCGCACTTGTTGGAAGAACGCTGACATCGACATTCCGTCATGGATTCAGCCGGATGCCTGTCTTTAAGGCATCCGGCTTTTTCGTGCCAATGAGGACGACGCATATCCCGGTCTCCCCGGATTGGTATACAGTGATATTGCAAACGTATGCAAACCGGGAGCATGGCGAAGTGACGAAGAGGTCGATGACTATGGGCGCAATCGCAAGAAGAATCACACGTGTCATTACGGCGGTCGTATGCGTCGCGGTATCGGTCGGTGTCTCAGTCGCCACGCTTCACGTGCCGACACGTGAAGGCGGCGGGGAACGTTTCAATCCCGCGCGATACCGCAGCGACGTGATCGTGACCATGTTCCAAGCCAATTGGAAATCCGTCGCCCGCGAATGCGGCGAAGTGCTGGGACCCGAAGGCGTCGGCTACGTACAGGTCTCGCCGCCGCAGGAAAGCATCCAAGGCACGCAGTGGTGGACGAGCTATCAGCCGGTAAGCTACAAACTTGACTCCAAAGAAGGCACCGAAGCTGAATTTAAGAACATGGTCCGGCAATGCAAGGCCGCGGGCGTCGGCGTGATCGCGGATACGGTCATCAACCACACCACCGGCGTCGACAAAACACAAGGGACCGGCACCGCCGGAAGCCCCTACGACAATAAAGGCTATTTCCCTGAAGCCGGATACACGCCATCGGACTTCCATGCCCCCTGTTCTATCTGGACGTACCGCGACGCCGAAAGCGTGTGGAACTGCCAGGTATCGGGTTTGCAGGACCTTGATACATCAAGCCCGCACGTGCGCGACGTGCTGTCTGACTATTTTGTGAAGCTTCTCGACTACGGCGTCGCCGGATTCCGCGTGGATGCCGTCAAACACATGCCTCCGGAAGACGTGCTGGCCATCAAGAAACTCGTTGCGAAGAAATCCGGACGTTCCATGAACGACATCTGGTGGACGCAGGAAGTGATTGGCGACAATGCGGAAGCCGCCGAAATCCAACCGAGGAACTATCTCAAAACCGGCCAGGTGAACGAATTCCAGTACGCATATCGGCTTAAGTCCCTGTTCTCCAACTCGCTGGCAGGCGGAAGCCTGTCGATCAAAGACATTCCGCAGAACATCACCGACAGTGGCAAGGCCAGCGTATTCGTGACGAATTGGGATACCGAACGCAACAACATGACGCTCACCTACAAGGACGGCGACGCCTACCGGCTAGCGAACGCGTTCATGCTGGCCTACCCGTATGGCGCCCCCAACGTGTTCTCCGGATACGAATTCCATGACACCGACTCGGGAGCTTCAGGCGCCACTGCGACCAGCGTGCCCGATATTGACTGCTCCAAAGACTCCGGCTGGAGCTGCACCGAACGCTGGCCTGACGTGCACGGTATGGTCGGCTGGCATAATGTCGCAGGCGACGCGCCGCTCTCCGATTGGCAGGATGACGGCGACAACATGATCGCCTTCGGTCGAGGGGGACGTGCCTTCATCGCCATCAACAATTCCGTGCGCACACGTACTGTGACGTACCACACGGCTTTGCCGGCAGGGGAGTATTGCGATGTCTACGCTTCCGCCGACTGTTCCGGCAGCGTGCATGTGCGTTTCGACGGGGATGCCACACTGACGGTTCCTGCCGGTAGTGCAGTGGCCTTCCATATCGCCGCGACACCGTATACCGTGAGACAATGATTGCAATCGTTTGCTGTTTTTTGCAGCTATTTCTGAATGTTTTCTGCTTGACTTGCAGAAAAAAATTTTGATTGCAGCAACAGGTTGCACTTCGGCATAAATGAAGTGCATGTGCAGCAGAGGGTCACGCTGTTTCATTGCCACGCGCAGCCATTGACATACAATTAACTCTGATTCAGAGTGTAAACGTATGCATATTCATCGTCGAGTGGATTCTGAATCATCCGCGTGGATGCGGATGTCCATGGCGCATACGTTGCCGGTCGCGGCGCCTGCCATGGGCGCTTGAACCGGCCTCACAGATGAGAACGGAGAACGATGGTCGTTCAGACGAACCGTCCATTAGGCCGTGTGGTGGCGATGGGCGTCACCGCGGCCATGGCGTGCGCTTCGTTGGTCGCGGCACCGATCGTGGCCCAGGCGCAATCCAAAACGCAGGCCAATCAACAGAAAGATGTCCAGGTGATTGCGTTCCAGCAGACGTGGAACACGATCGCCAAGGAATGCACCAACACCTATGGTCCGGAAGGTGTGGTCTATGTGGAGGTCTCGCCTCCGCAGGAATCCATCCAAGGCACGCAGTGGTGGACCAGCTACCAGCCTGTGAGCTACAAGCTCGACTCCAAGCTGGGCACGGAAGCCGAATTCAAGAACATGGTTCAGCAGTGCTCCGCGGCAGGCGTGGGCATCATCGCCGACGTGGTGCTCAACCAGACCACCGGCGCCGACGTGGCCGCCGGAGACCAGAAGGGCGTGGCCGGCAGCGAATACAACGGCTCCACCGGCAGCTACCCGGGCTTCGCCACCAAGCAGTACCCGGACGGCATCACCGCCGCCGACTTCCACAGCTGCACCAAGAACATCTCCGACTACACCAATCAGAAGGAAGTTCAGGAATGCCGCCTGAGCTCCATGTGGGATTTCAACTCCGAAAGCGAGAAGGTGCAGGACATCCAGTCCGACTACCTAGCCTCGCTGTGGAACGCCGGCGTGCGCGGCTTCCGCATGGATGCCGTCAAGCACATCCACACTGACAGCGTGAAGGCCATCAAGGAGAAGTTCGCCAAGAAAATCGGCAAGAACGCCAACGACATCTACTGGATTCAGGAGGTCATCGGCAACGCCTCCGAGGCCGCGGGCATCCAGCCGAGCAATTACGTGCAGAACGGCACCGTGACCGAATTCGGCTTCAAATCCGAGATGAACCAGACCTTCAAGGACAAGATCGCCAACCTCAAGGGGCTGAGCGATCGCCTGAGCAAGGATCTCTCCTCCGATGACGCCAACGTGTTCGTCACCAACTGGGACACCGCCCGCAACGAGGGTGCGCTGACCTACAAGGACGGCGCCAAGTACCAGCTGGCCAACGCGTTCATGCTGGCCTACGACTACGGCACCCCGCGCCTGCTCTCCGACTACAAGTGGGACGTCAACGACAACGGTGCACCCGGAGCGACCGCGACCTCCGTGCCCGACGTGGATATGGACAAGGCATGCTCCACCAACGATTCCGATTGGAACTGCGAGCAGCGCTGGACCTCCACCCGCGGCATGATCGCCTTCCGCAACTATGTCAACGGCACCAAGGTCGCCGATTGGCAGGATGACGGCGGCGACAACATCGCCTTCTCCCGCGGAGCCAAGGGCTTCATCGCCATCAACAACGGCAAGAAGGACAAGGACGCCTCCTACACGACATCCCTCGCCGACGGCGAATACTGCAACGTGTACGCCACCATGGACTGCTCCAAGACCGTGACCGTCAAGGGTGGCAAGGTCGAGACCACGGTGCCGGCGCACTCCGCCATCGCCCTGTATGCCGGTGCTACCAAGGCCTCGCACCCCGCAGCCTCCGCCGCCACCGATCCGTCCGATCCCGACGTGAGCCAGGAGGAGGATGACGCCCTGCCCGACGACAGAAGCGTCACCATCTACTACAAGCCCGCCAACTCTGAGTGGAAGACCCCGAAGGTCCATTACGGCCTCGGCAACGATTGGGAGCAGCCGGAAGCCGACATGACCCTCGACGCGCAGGGTTACTACACCGCCACCATCAACACCAAGGGCAAGGCGATCGACTTCGTGTTCCACGACAAGGACACCGATGGTTGGGAGAACCCGAAGGACGGCGGCAACTACCATGCCAACGTCGGCATCACCCACGTTGGCGTGAGCGAGCAGGCCGCAACCGTCGGCAACCCCGAATCCATCGGCGCCAAGACCCGTCTCGTCGTGCACTACAAGCCATCCAGCGCTTCGGACAACCGCGGCGTGTACGTGTGGGGCACCGATGTGAACGGCGGCAACATGGACGCCAAGCATCACGCCTTCACCGGCACTGACTGCTGGGGCAAGGTCGCCGTGCTCAATTTCGACGGCAAGTACGACAAGTTCGGCTTCCTCGTCACCACCAGCGATTGGAACAAGTACGGCGCCGACCGTAGCGCCACCGTGAGCGCCGACGGCACCGCCGAGGTGTGGATCGACGGCACCAAGTACCCGGACCAGGGCGAGGCGACCACTGTCGAGACGCTTGATTCGGCACCGGCCGATTACGCCTGCAAGGCCAACACCGTCAAGGTGAAGGTGCACTACAACCGAGACGACGGCCTGTACTACAACGCCGAGGACACCAGCACCACTGTGCCGCAGTGGGATATCTGGACCTGGTCATCCAATTGGAACGGCGGTGCCGCCACCTTCACCACCCATGACGATTGGGGCGAGATCGCGGAGTACTCCTTCACCAACTACACCTACTACAACAACGACGGCGCTTCCGATATCGGCATGCTGCGCCGTTACGGTAAGGACGCGTGGAAGGCCAAGGACCCGGACGACGCCGATCACAGGATCCCGTCCAACGCGCTCGTGTTCGACGCCGACGGCAACGCCTCCGCCGAAGTGTGGCTGCTCGGCGGCGACGCCACGGTGTATACCTCCCGCCCGTCCCTCGGCGCGACCATGAAGTCCGCCGAGATCTCCGGCACCAACCAGCTGTCCGCCAAGCTTTCCAAGAAGGTCTCCACGGATGACCTGAAAGGCAAGGTCACCGTCACGGACGCCGACGGCAAAGCCGTCGATGTCAAGAGTCTCAAGGCCGACGGCACCAAGGTGATCATCACCGCCGACAAGGATCTGGACGTTCGCGGCAAGTACACCGTCGAGATCAAGGGCTTCGGCTCCCAGAACGCCATCGCCGGTTCGGTGGTCCGCACCGACGCCTTCGACAGGAAGTACGCCTACAGCGGCGAGGATCTGGGCGCGACTTTCACCAAGAAGCAGACCGGCTTCAAGGTGTGGGCGCCGACCGCCGCCAAGGTCGAGCTCATCACCTACAAGTCCGCCGACCCGAATGCCGAGATCGATCAGACCATCGACATGACAAGCGAAAGCAAGGGCGTGTGGAGCGCCACGGTGAAGAAGCTTGCCTCCGGCACCGCGTACTCCTACAGGCTCACCTTCGCCGACGGCACGGTGAACACCTCCGCCGATCCGTACGCCACCGCGGCCGTCGCCAACGGCGAGCGCTCCGTAGTGCTCTCCAAGAAGGCCATGGGCAAGGCGGGCAAGCGCATGCCGGCCTTCGGCAAGACCACCGACGCCTCCATCGCCGAGATGAACATCCGCGACTTCTCCATCAACCCGGCCTCCGGCATCTCCGCCGACAAGCAGGGCAAGTACCTGGGCGTGGTCGAATCCGGCACGAAGACCGCCAAGGGCGCGACCTCCGGCCTCGACTATCTCAAGTCGCTGGGCGTCACCCACGTGCAGATCATGCCGATGTACGACTACGGTTCCGTCAACGAGACCGGCGACCTGAGCTACAACGCCGATGGCGCGCAGAACTGGGGCTACGACCCGGAGAACTACAACGTGCCGGAAGGCTCGTACTCCTCCGATCCGAGCAACCCGAGCTCCCGCGTCACCGAAATGAAGCAGATGGTCAAGGGCCTGCACAAGAACGACATCCGCGTCATCATGGATGTGGTGTACAACCATGTCTACAATGCCGCGAACCATTCGTTCAACAAGACGGTCCCGGGCTACTACTTCCGCTATGACGACAACGGTTCGCTCGTCAACGACTCCGGTTGCGGCAACGACACCGCCTCCGAACGTGCGATGATGCGCAAGTACATCGTCGACTCGGTGACCTACTGGGCGAAGAACTACAATATCGACGGCTTCCGATTCGACCTCATGGGTCTGATCGACACCAAGACGATGCAGGAGGTTCGTGCTGCCCTCGACAAGATCGATCCGTCCATCATCGTGCTCGGCGAAGGCTGGGACATGAACTCCACGATGGACAAGAGCGAGATGACCATCCAGCCAAACGCCTACCAGGTCGCTTCGGACGGCACCAACAACGGCATCGCGTTCTTCAACGACTCGATCCGCGACGGCCTCAAGGGTTCCGTGTTCTCCGACACCGACACCGGTTTCGTCTCCGGCAAGGCCGATCAGGAAAGCCTCATCGCCCACAACGTGCTCGGCTGCCAGTACGACGCCGACGCCATCACCACCTGCTGGAACGGCAATGCGCAGGACCACTACGCGGATGCCGGTCAGGTGGTGAACTACGCCGAGATCCACGACAACATGACCCTGTACGACAAGCTCAGGAAGTCCGTGCCCACGGATGACGAGGCCACCACCGAGGCGCGCGCCAAGCTCGCCGATTCCGTGGTCTACCTGTCCGAAGGCATCCCGGCCATCCAGCTGGGCCAGGAGTTTCTGCGCACCAAGGGCGGCAACGGCGACAGCTATAACGCCGGTGACGAGGTGAACGCCATCGACTGGGATCGCACCACGCAGTACTCCGGCTCCGTCGACTACGTCAGGGGCCTGATCAAGCTGCGCAACAGGATCGCTGCCCTCCGCCAGACCAGCTACAGCGACATCAACGCCAGCGTGACCATGCTCAAGTCCGCCAACGGTGTCGTGGCCTATCAGGCGAAGGACTCCAGCGGCACCTACGTGGTGATCTTCAACGCCAACAACGATGCCGCCGCCATCGATGGCGTCGAGGCCGGCAAGTACGAGGTGCTCGCCGCAAACGGCACCGTGTACGGCGACGATGATGTCAAGAGCGTCACCGTCCGCAAGGGCTCCGCATACACCGCTGGCGCACTGTCCGCCACCGTGCTCAAGGTCGCCTCCGCCGACGACGTCGTTCCCGTGATTAGCGGTGTGAACGAGTCGACGACCATCACCGTCGGTTCCAAGTTCGATCCGATGGCGGGCGTCTCCGCCACCGACGACATCGACGGCGATCTGACCGACAAGATCAAGGTCGAGGGCACCGTGGACGCCAATAAGGTCGGCGACTACAAGCTGGTCTACTCCGTGACCAACTCCCGTGGCAAGACCACGACCTTCACCCGCACGGTGCACGTCCAGAAGCAGGCCGTCACCCCGGCCACCGATAAGAACAATGGCAAGATCAACGGCAAGGCCGACAATACAAAGGAAAACGCGGAGAAAAGCGCGGCGCAGAGCCCGGCAACAGGCTCCAACGTCGCCGGAATCGCCTTGGCCGTCATGGTGCTCGCCGTTGCGGCGGGCGTGTTGATCGTCCTCCGCAGGAAGGAGGCCGGCGACCGATAAAATCGCAATCGTCTGACTGTATTTCCTGAATTTCCGAAAGGCGGGACCGCGGAGCAATGCGGTCCCGCCTTTTCGTATCACGATGGAACACGCCGCGTCTTGCGCCGCTGATAGACTGAAGTTCCATGGTTAGAAGACAACATGGCAATTCTCAAGAACACGTCACCAAACATATTTTCGTCACTGGCGGCGTTGTCTCCTCTCTCGGCAAAGGCCTGACCGCCTCCTCCCTTGGACGCCTGCTCCGTAGCCGCGGCATCAAGGTTTTGCAGCAGAAGCTCGATCCGTACATCAACGTGGATCCGGGCACGATGAATCCTTTCCAGCACGGTGAGGTCTATGTCACCGAAGATGGCGCGGAAACCGATCTCGACATCGGCCACTACGAGCGTTTCCTCGACGTGTACCTGAGCCAGAAGGCCAACGTCACCACCGGCCAGATCTATCAGGAGGTGCTGCGCAAGGAACGCGCCGGCGAATACCTCGGCCAGTGCGTGCAGGTCATCCCTCACATCACCAACGAAATCAAGTCCCGTATGCGCGCGCAGGCGTCCGATGACGTCGACGTGATCATCACCGAAATCGGCGGCACCGTCGGCGACATTGAATCCCAGCCGTTCCTGGAGGCCGCTCGTGAAGTACGCCGCGACCTGGGCGCCGAAAACTGCATGTTCGTGCACGTCTCCCTGGTGCCGTACATCGCCGCCGCGCATGAGCTCAAGACCAAGCCGACCCAGCATTCCGTCATGATGCTGCGCCAGCTCGGCATCTCCCCGGACGCGCTCGTGCTGCGTTCCGACCGGCCGCTCAACCAGTCCATCAAGGACAAGATCTCCCTGATGTGCGACGTGGACTCCGAAGGCGTCGTCAACTGCGTGGACGCTCCGAGCATCTACGACGTGCCGAAGACCCTGTTCGACGAAGGCCTCGACGCCTACGTGGTGCGTGAACTCGGCCTGCCGTTCCATGACGTCGACTGGGACGAGTGGGAGGACCTGCTCGAACGCGTGCACCATCCGAAGCACGAGGTCAACGTGGCCATCGTCGGCAAGTACATTGACCTGCCGGACGCCTACCTGTCCGTCACCGAGGCCATCAAGGCCGGCGGCTTCGCCAACTGGGCCAAGGTCAACGTCAAGTGGGTGGCCGCCGACAAGTGCGCCACCGAAGAAGGCGCCGCGGCGGCCCTCGACCAGGTCGACGGCATCGTGATTCCGGGCGGCTTCGGCATCCGTGGCATCGACGGCAAGATCGGCGCCCTGCGTTACGCCCGCGAGCACAAGCTGCCGGCCCTCGGCCTGTGCCTCGGTCTGCAGTCCATGGTCATCGAATACGCACGCGATGTCCTCGGCATCACCGACGCGAACTCCTCCGAATTCGATCCGGATTGCGCCAACCCGGTCATCGCCACCATGGAAGAGCAGAAGGACATCGTCGCCGGCAAGGGCGACATGGGTCACACCATGCGTCTGGGCTCCTACCCGGCGGAACTGGAGGAAGGCTCCATTGTCGCCGAACTGTACGGCACCACGCATGTCACCGAACGCCACCGCCACCGTTACGAGGTGAACGTGGCCTACAAGGATCGTCTGCGCGAAGGTGGTCTGGTCATCTCCGGCCAGAGCCCTGACGGCGAACTCACCGAATTCGTCGAACTGCCGCGCGAGGTGCATCCGTTCTACGTGGCCACCCAGGCCCATCCGGAATTCAAGTCCCGTCCAACCAAGCCGCATCCGCTGTTCGCGGGTCTGGTCAAGGCCGCTCTGGACCACCAGCAGGCGCGCTGAGACGATTTGAGCGCATAAGCTCGATTCATCGCAAAGCGGAAGACCGAATCTGCATGGTCTTCCGCTTTTTTGTAAGGCAAATCACGGGCGAATACTGTCGAATTTCGAATAAGGTCTAGTGTTTCGCTGTGTGTTCTGTTAGGTTGTCATAGGTATCAATGAGTGAATGGAGGCAGCGTACGGTGGCAGAGAACCAAGCGTCCAACGCCGCGGCCGACGTGGAGATGAGCCAGTATGTGGCTGATCGCACGCGCGTGAACGAAGACAAGATCAAGCAGGATGACGAGATTATCGAGCAATTCGGTGACTACAACTACGGCTGGCACGATACGGACTTCGCCGGCGAGGCGGCGAAGAAAGGCATCGACGAGAACGTCGTGCGTGCCATCTCCGCCGACAAACACGAGCCGGAATGGATGCTGGAAAAGCGATTGGAAGGGTATCGCGATTTCATCGACCGTCCAATGCCGCAGTGGGGCGTCGATTTGAAGGACTTCGACGCCGACGATTTCAAGTACTACGTCAAGCCGATCGACAAGCAGGCCACCACCTGGGAGGAACTGCCCGACGAGATCCGCTCCACGTACGACAAGCTCGGCATTCCGGAAGCGGAGAAAAGCAGACTCGTCTCCGGCGTCGCCGCGCAGTACGAGTCCGAGGTCATCTACAATTCAATCCAGAAGGACCTTGAGGAGCAGGGCGTCATCTTCGTCGACACCGACACCGCCGTGCAAAAGTACCCGGAACTCGTCAAGAAGTATTTCGGCAAATGCATTCCGAGCAACGACAACAAATTCTCGGCATTGAACACCGCCGCATGGTCGGGCGGCTCGTTCGTGTACGTGCCGAAGGGTGTGCACGTGGACATCCCGCTGCAGGCCTACTTCCGCATCAACACGCCGAATATGGGCCAGTTCGAGCGCACGCTGATCATCGCTGATGAAGGCTCCTACGTGCATTACGTGGAAGGCTGCACCGCGCCGATCTACTCCACCGACTCGCTGCATTCCGGTGTTGTGGAGATCTTTGTCGAACCGCATGCCCGTGTGCGTTACACCACTGTGCAGAACTGGTCGAACAACGTGTACAATCTGGTGACGCAGCGCGCCTACGTGCGTGAGGGCGGCACCATGGAATGGGTCGACGGCAACATCGGCTCGAAAGCCACCATGAAGTATCCGGCATGCATCCTCGCCGAGCCGTACGCGAAGGCCAGCACCATGTCGTTGGGTTTCGCAGGCAAGGGCCAATATCAGGACACGGGCGCGAAGATGATTCACCTCGCCCCGCATACCAGCTCCACCATCGTGGCGAAGTCGATTTCCCGTGGCGGCGGACGTTCCGCATACCGTGGCCTCGTCAAAATCGTCAAGGGCGCGGAAGGGTCCTCCAATTCGACGGTCTGCGACGCTTTGCTCGTCGACGAATTCAGCCGTTCCGACACGTACCCGCATGTGGATGTGCGTGAGGACAACGTCTCCATGGCGCATGAGGCCACCGTTTCCAAGGTCTCTGAAGACCAGCTGTTCTATCTGATGAGCCGCGGCCTGTCCGAAGACGAGGCCATGGGCATGATCGTGCGCGGCTTCGTCGAACCGATCAGTCGCGAGCTGCCGATGGAATACGCGCTCGAATTGAACCGTTTGGTGGAATTGCAGATGGAAGGGTCGGTGGGCTGATCACCATGGCACAAACTCAGGAAATCAATATCCCCGTCGCGGATCCGTCCGATCCGTACGCGAACCCGGCGGCCATGCCGTCGTCCGCGGACCGCGCTCCACGCTCATTCGACATCGAAGCGTTCGCCAAGCCGGACCGCAAACAGGAGGACTGGCGCTACACGCCGATAGAGCGCATCGAGGAGTTCTTCGATGTGTTCGAACCATCCAATGAAACGCAGGTCACCGTTTCCATGATCGACGGGTCGCCGCTTGCCGAAGGCGTCACGTATGCCGAAGGCACGGTGGGGGACACCGGCACAGGCATCGTCTCCAAGCCGAACGACCGTGTGTCCGCAGTCGAATGGAATTCCGGCAAACGCGCTGGAATACTGACCATCGACGGTGAGATCGACCAGCCGGTGCTCGTCAAAATGCATGGCACCGGCAGGGACCTCGACGCGTTCCACCTGTCGATCATCGCAGCCGACCGCGCCCATGCCGACGTGGTCGTCGAACATGACGGCGACGCACGTCTCGCCGAAGGCGTGGAAATCACCACAGGCAAGGACTCCCACATTTCCACCACCTTCATCCAGGAATGGAACAAGGACTCCAAACACGTCGGCAACCAGCGCATCCACGTGGGCGAGGAGGCGTCCCTGCGCCATTCCGTGGTCACCCTCGGTGGTGATGTCGTGCGCATTCGCATGGACCAGGACTTCGGCGGCGAACAGGGCGACCTCAACATGCTCGGCATCTACTTCGTGGACCCGGGCGAGCATATCGAACACCGCACGATGGTGGTGCATAACCATCCCGAATGCAAGAGCCGCGTGGTCTACAAGGGCGCGCTCGACGGCAAGGGAGCGCACTCCACATGGGTCGGCAACGCGCTGATCGAGCCTACCGCGCCGGGCACCGACTCCTACGAGCTCAACCGCAATCTGGTGCTCACCCCAGGTGCCATCGCCGATTCCGAGCCGAATCTGGAAATCGAAAACGGCAACATCATCGGTGCCGGCCACGCCTCATCCGTCGGACGATTCGACGACGAAGAGCTGTTCTACCTCGAATCGCGCGGCATCTCGGAAAACGAGGCACGCAAGCTCGTGGTGCGTGGCTTCTTCGGCGAGCTCGTCGAGGAAATCGGCATTCCGGCGATTTCCGAGCATCTTATGAACGTCATCGACAAGCGCCTGGCCCGCGGCGAAAGCGACGCGATCGCACAGGTATTGGAAGAGAAATAATCGTCAGGAGAAACCATGTCAACCCTTGAAATCAAAGATCTGTACGCGCACGTCGAAACCAAGGACGGCATCAAGCCGATTCTCAAAGGCGTGAACCTGACCGTCAACTCCGGTGAAACCCATGCCATCATGGGCCCCAACGGTTCCGGCAAATCCACCCTGGCATACACGCTGGCCGGCCACCCGAAGTACATCGTCGACTCCGGCCAGGTGCTGCTCGACGGCGAGGACATCCTCAAGATGACCCCGGACGAGCGAGCCAAGGCGGGCATCTTCCTGGCCATGCAGTACCCGGTCGAAGTGCCGGGCGTGTCCATGACCAACTTCCTGCGCACCGCCAAAACCGAAGTGGACGGCAAGGCGCCGGCCATCCGTACATGGACGAAGGAACTGTCCGAAGCCATGAAGCGGCTCAAGATGGACCCGAAGTTCGCCACCCGTTCCGTGAACGAAGGCTTCTCCGGCGGTGAGAAGAAGCGCGCGGAAGTGCTGCAGCTCGAACTGCTCAAGCCGAAGTTCGCCATCCTCGACGAAACCGACTCCGGCCTCGACGTCGACGCGCTGCGCATCGTTTCCGAAGGTGTGAACCGTGCCAAGGAAGCCAACCAGTTCGGCATCCTCATGGTCACCCACTACACCCGCATCCTGCGTTACATCAAGCCGGACATCGTGCACGTGTTCGCCGACGGCCACTTCATCAAGACCGGCGGTCCGGAACTCGCCGACGAGCTTGAGGAGACCGGCTACGACGCATACCTGCCGGAAGGCTCCGATTCGGAAAGCGCATTGGCATGACCGATTTCGCAGCGATCCGCAGCCAATTTCCGATTCTCGACCAGGAAATCCACGGCCATCCGCTGGTATACCTCGATTCCGCCGCGACATCGCAGAAGCCGCAGTGCGTGATCGACGCGGAATCGGACTTCTACCGCACCATCAACGCCGGAGTGCACCGAGGCGCGCATGAGCTTGCCGCGCGTAGCACCATGGCGTTCGAGGATGCGCGCGCCAAAGTGGCCAAGCTGGTTGGCGCCGATTCGGCGGAAGGCGAAGAGGAGATCGTCGTCACCGCCGGCGCCACCGCAGGACTGAACCTGTTGGCCACCGCATTCGGCAACGCGTCGCTTGGACGCGGGGGAGAGGCCGCCAAGCGTTTCGCGTTGAAACCGGGCGATGAGATCGTCGTCACCAAGGCGGAACACCATTCCGTGCTGCTGCCGTTCCAGGAACTTGCGCTGCGCACCGGCGCCACGCTCAAATGGTTCGACTTGGACGAGGAAGGCCGTGTGCGTTCCGACACCGCGAACGAAGTAATCACCGACCGCACGAAGATCGTTGCCGTCACGCATGTGGGCAATACCACAGGAGCGATTACCGACATCGCGCCGATTATCCGCCGCGCCCACGAGGTGGGTGCCGTGTTCGTGCTCGACGCATGCCAGTCCGTGCCGCACCTCAAAGTGGATTTCCACGCTTTGGACGTCGATTTCGCCGCATGGAGCGCCCACAAAATGTATGGCCCGACCGGCGTCGGATTCCTCTATGGCAAGCGTGAAATGCTTGAGGCATTGCCTCCGGCCAATTTCGGCGGATCCATGGTGGAGCTTGCCTGGATGGACCAGGAAGCCCAGTACATGGAGCCTCCCGCACGATTCGAAGCGGGCACGCAGCCGGTGGCACAGGTCGTCGCCGCCGGTGTCGCCGCCGAATGGCTGATGAACATCGGCATGGAAAACCTCGAGGCGCACGAACGCACCATCACCGACGAACTGCTCAAAATGGGCGATATCGACGGCATCCGAATCCTCGGACCCCGCTCCAACAAGGAGCGCATCGGTACCGTCGCGTTCGAAGTCGAAGGCGTGCACCCGCACGACGTCGGCCAGTTCATCGACGCGCAGGGCATCGCCATCCGCGTCGGACACCACTGCGCGCAGCCGGTGCACCGACACTTCGGCGTGTATGCCTCCAACCGCGCGTCCAGCGGCATCTACAATTCGGTCGAAGACGCGCAGGCCCTCATCGAGGCGCTCGGCAAAGTTCGTCCGTTCTTTGGAGTTGAGTAACGAAATATGAGTGATTTTGAGATGTCCGGAAGCGACCTTGAGCAGATGTACCAGGAAGTCATCCTCGAAGCCGCGAAGAACCCGCACGGCAAGGAGCATTTCGCACCTGACCTCGCTTCGGAAAATGCCTCGCATGCCGCCGAAACCACGGTGCAGACCAGCCACGAATACTGCACGCCGGGAGAATCGCACCAATTCAACCCGACCTGTGGTGACGAGGCCACCATCCATGCCGAAGTCTCCGATGCCGAGCCATACACCATCGAACGGCTCGTATGGGATGGCCACGGATGCTCCATCTCCCAAGCCAGCCTGTCCGTCATGGTCGATCTCGTCGAAGGCAAAACCGTGGACGAGGCCATGAAACTTGCCGAAACCTTCCATAAGCTTATGGAGTCACGCGGCAAAGGACTGAATGACGAACAGGCCGAGGAATCCTTGGAGGACGGCATCGTCTTCCAAGGGGTCTCCCAGTATCCGATGCGCATCAAATGCGCGCTGCTCGGCTGGGAGGGCATGAAGGACGCCGTGGCCAAGGCTCTGGCCGCGAAAGCCTGAGCCTTCAACTCGGCGTTTGGAAAAACACTAGTGACAAACCCCAAGCGACGCGCTATTCTTGCTCAACAGATACAAGCAACGTCCATCAACAGTTTGGAGAGACAATGAGCGACACCCTGGTACCCGAACCGCAGGCGTCGATCTTCGATTCCGTGACCAAGGCCTTGGGCAACGATGAGGACGCGGCCCGTCGCGTCATGCTCAATCCGAACCTGGCCAAAGGGTTCAAGGACGGCAAACCGGTGAACAAGGAATCCAAAAAAGACGGGCAGGACATTTGCGGCTGCGGCAATCATGCCGACGCGTGCGGATGCTCCCAACCGCAGGATGACGACATTCCGCTGAAAGCCGTCGACGATATCGGACGTGCCACGGCAGCTGACGTGAAAGAAGCCCTGCACCAGGTCATCGACCCGGAACTCGGCATCGACGTCATCGACCTTGGTCTGGTTTACGGCATCGAAATCGACGAACTGGGCCGAGCCATCATCACGATGACGCTCACCACGCCGGCCTGCCCGCTGACCGACCTGATCGAAGACGAATGCGCCAGCACCCTCGCCGGTCTCGTCGAAGAATTCCGCATCGACTGGACCTGGCAACCTCGTTGGACGATGGACAAGATCACGCCGGAAGGCCGTGACCAGCTCGCCGCGCTCGGCTTCAATTTCGACAATCTGCCGAAATACTGACGTTTGCTGCGGTTGCCGTGCAGTGAACCGCAGCCGCCAAACGTAAGAAAAACGGAACAACATACGAAAGGCGCGCCTCCCGAACGGGGAAGCGCGCCTTTCGTATTACGACGTATGTCAGTCGTCGACCACGGTACCCTTCGGCACCACGGTGATGCCTTCCGGCGTGACGGTGAAGCCACGCGCCAAATCATGCTCGGTATCGATGCCAACGGTCGAATTCTCCGTCAACACGACGTTCTTGTCGAGAATCGCCTTGTAGACCCGCGCGCGACGGTTGACGACCACACCGTCGAACAGAATCGAATCGACGACCTGAGACCACGAATGGATGCGCACGTTCGGCGACAGGACGGAATGGTGCACCTCGCCGCCGGAAACGATGACGCCGGGGGAGACGATCGAATCGGTGGCATGGCCCAGGCGGTCGCGGCCGGCATGCACGAACTTCGCCGGCGGCAGGTTGCCGGACAGCGTGTAGATAGGCCATTCGGTGTTGTACAGGTTGAACTCCGGCACATAGGAGATCAGATCCATATGCGCATCGTAGAACTGCTTCAGCGTGCCCACGTCACGCCAGTAGGCGTGGTCGGTCGGTGTGGCTCCCGGAATCTCGTTGGAATTGAAATCGTAGACGCCGGCCTCGTTGCGTGCCGCGAAATACGGCGCGATGTCGCCGCCCATATCATGCTTCGTATCCTCGGCCTTCTCATCCAACGAAAGCGCCGCGAACAAGGCATCGGTGTTGGCCACATAGTTGCCCATGGAGGCCAGGATGGAATTCGGGTCGTCCGGCAGTCCCGTGGTGGTCTGCGGCTTCTCCTGGAAGCTCTTGATCATATTCGGATGATCGGGATCGACCTCGATCACACCGAACTGGTTGGACTGGCTGATGGGCTGACGGATGCCGGCAACGGTGAATTCCGCGCCGGATTCGATGTGCTGCTGCACCATCTGCTGGAAATCCATGCGATAGACATGGTCGGCGCCGACAATCACCACGATGTCGGGCTGCACGTCCTCAATGATGTTGATGGTCTGGTAGATGGCGTCGGCCGAGCCGAGATACCAATGCTTGCCGAGACGCTGCTGCGCCGGCACAGGGGAGACGTAGTTGCCCAACAGCGGCGAGAAACGCCATACAGTGGAGATATGGCGGTCAAGCGAATGGGACTTGTACTGGGTAAGCACGACCGTCTGCATGTAGCCGGAATTCACCAGATTGCTCAGCGGAAAATCAATCAGACGGAACACGCCGCCGAATGGGACGGCAGGCTTGGCCCTGTCCCTGGTCAATGGCATCAGACGGGTGCCCTCACCGCCTGCCAGCACGATGGAAAGAATCTTTGGGTTCTTCGCCATGGGAACTCCTCTCTGAGAGCGTCTTGCGACACCGTACGCACGGTCGGTCCGCTTCATCACGAAACCGCTTACGCACACTATGATTGCATAAATTCAGCAAATCGCAAGGAGTTTGCAGCGCGAGTCTTGAAAATTTCCAGTTCGTTTCAGCAACGTTTCACCATGCGTTCATGCGCGTCTCACGCATGATGGTCCACTCGACGCGTCGCATAGAAGGCGACCGCGCTTGATGCGGCGACATTGAGACTGTCCACGCCGTGGCTCATGGGAATCTTCACCGTAAGGTCGGCGCGGGAGATGGTGTGGTGCGACAGTCCATCTCCTTCGGTACCGAAAATCAACGCGAGCTTGTCAATATGGTCGCTTTCAGTCTCGGCGTTGTTGAGACGGCGGACCAATTCGGCCAAAGAAATGGAATCATCCTCAAGCGCCATCGCTACGGTGGTGAACCCCAGATCATGCAGTTCCCGCATGCCGGTGAACGGCCAATAATGCTTGTCGTCCCCTCCGATGCGCGTCCACGGCACTTGGAACACCGTGCCCATGGACACGCGTGCCGCGCGCCGGTACAACGGGTCGCCACAGGACGGAGTGACGAGCACCGCATCCACGTCGAGCGCCGCAGCCGAACGCATGAGAGCGCCCACATTCGTGTGGTCGACGATATTCTCCATGACCGCGACCCGGCGAGCGCCACGGCAGACCTCTTCGACGCTGGGCAGGGACCAGCGTTTCATCGCGGCAAGGGCTCCGCGATGCAGCCGGTAGCCGGTTAGACGTTTGAGCTGCTCAGGCGAAGCGACATACACGGGAATGCCATCGCCCCAACGTTTCTCGATGACATCGAACATGCCGCTCATGCCGTCGATCCACGACTCCTCGACCAGCAGGGAAATCGGCTCGCGTCCAGCGGCCAGGGCACGGTCTATCACTTTGGGCGATTCGGCGATGAACAATCCCTTGCTGGGCTCCAGCCTGTTGCGCAGCTGGATTTCCGTGAGATTCACATAAGCCGCCACACGCTCGTCGTCGATGGAGTCAAGATGAATGAACCGCATTGCCCGTATTCCGCCAATCTTTCGTCAGATACAAGAAAACCCCTTGTCTCCAAGGGGTTTATTCCGGTGTCCGGAGCGGGACTTGAACCCGCACGCCTGTATAAAATAGGCACTAGCACCTCAAGCTAGCGCGTCTACCATTCCGCCACCCGGACAGGTGCGTTGCTCAGCGGCAACGAATGAAAACTATAGCAGTTGAAATCCATGATGCAAATCCTGGCGTGTCGCGATAGGTCCGATATGGGTTATGTGGGGTTCCTGATAGGCTCGGAAGCTATGACTGATGCCCTTTTTCTGCTTGATACGGACCATGACGACGTACCGGTGAACAGCGACGAGCTCAACGCCGGATGGAGGCTGACGCTTCCCTCATCCGTACGCAGGCACGCCATCCAGGCCATGCGATTGAAGGACGGCGACGAACTGCAGCTTTCCGACGGCAGGGGATTGCGCATCCACGCCGTACTGCGCGACGCGCAGCAGGGAATCGCGGAAGTGCTGCGATTCGGCAAGGAGCCGCAGCCGGTCACCAGGCTCGCGCTGGTGCAGGCTCTCGCCAAAACCGGCCATGACGAGCAGGCGATCGATATGGCCACGCAGATCGGCGTCGATCAGGTGATTCCCTGGCAGGCCGACCGTTCCATCGCCAAATGGAAGGCAGGACGTACTGACAAAAAGTGGAGGCAGGTGCTGGAATCCGCCACCGAACAGTCGCGCAGATCGTGGACGCCCCAGCTGGACGATTGCGTGACCAGCAAGCAGGTGGTCGCCATCTGCAAGCGCGCATGCGTGCATGGCGACATGGTGATCGTGCTGCATCAAGATGCCACGAAGACCTGGGAACAACTGGAAACCGGTATCGCCAAACTGTCCGATACGTGTCTGAAGGACGGACGTCCGCGCACCATATATGTGCTCGTCGGTCCGGAAGGCGGCATCAGCGACGCCGAAGTCGAGGCGTTCACGAAAGCCGGCGCCGAAGTGTGCGTGCTGGGAAGCAACATCCTACGTGCGTCCACCGCCGGTCCGGTCGCGCTGTCATTGCTCGCGCGAGCATTGGGACGTTTCGTCTGATCCCGGCTCCATTGCGTGAAATTGCCGGAATCGCCCCGTTTCCTGCTGGTGTAGCATGGTAGCGAAGGTTTTTCCAATACCGATAAGGAGCGTTATGAGCGACAAGGATTGCCTGTTCTGCAAGATTATCGCAGGTGAGATTCCCAGCGAGAAGGTGTACGAGGACGATGCCACCTACGCCTTCAAGGACATCAATCCGAAAGCCAAGGTGCACGTACTGATCGTGCCGCGCAAGCACTACGCGAACGTCGCCGAACTCGCCAAAGAGGATCCGGCACAGCTCGCCCACATGGCCGAAGTGGCGCAGAAAATCGCCGACCAGGAGTTCCATGGCGCCTTCCGTCTGATCTTCAACACCGGAATCGACGCCGGACAGACCGTGTTCCACGTGCACGCCCACGTGCTTACCGGCGAAAAGCTCGACGAATAGTCCACATACTGCCTACCGCCAATACCGACATCGGAAGAGGTTCTGTGCCCACCACTACACGCACCATCGCGATACCCCAACAGCTTGATCCGGTGACCGTGCTCGGCCCTGTGGACGAGGTGCTTCGGGAAGTCGAACGTGCGTTCCCCGACCTGACCATCATCGTACGGGGCAACCGCATCGCCATCATGTCGCATTCCAGCAAATCCGAATCCCAAGCCGCCCAAGCCGAACAGGTGGTTGCCGATATCATCCAAGCCGCCTATACCGCGCCGATGGACGCCGATACCGTCCGTCGCATGCTCGACCAGAACGTGCTTAAAAATCCGGTCCGCGCCACACATCCCGGCCACGGCCGCGTGGTGGAGGAATTGCGCATGGCCGGCAGGCAACAGTCGCACGCGTCCCATCGTGAGGAAACCGCAGACAGGCGGCGTCCTCACGTGCCGGGCGTCATCACCTTCGCGCTCGGCAAACCGGTCCGTGCCAAAACCGCCGGACAGATAGCCTACGTCAACGCCATCGAATCGCACACCATCACCTTCGCCATCGGACCGGCAGGCACCGGCAAAACCTATCTTGCCGTAGCCAAAGCGGTACGTGCTTTCCAAGACAGGCAGGTCCGGCGCATCATACTGACCCGTCCCGCCGTCGAAGCAGGGGAGAACCTCGGCTTCCTGCCGGGCACGCTCAACGAAAAGGTCGACCCGTACCTGCGACCGCTGTACGACGCGCTGTCCGACATGCTCGGAGCGGACCAGCTCAAGCGATACATGGACGACGGCACCATCGAAGTGGCGCCGCTCGCCTACATGCGCGGCCGCACGCTCAACGACGCGTTCGTGATCCTCGACGAGGCCCAGAACACCACCGAACAGCAGATGAAGATGTTCCTGACCCGACTGGGATTCAACACCAAAATGGTCATCACCGGCGACGTGACCCAAGTGGATCTGACCGTGCCGAAATCAGGTCTGGCCACCATCGAACGCATCCTCGACGGCATCGACGACATCGCCTTCGCCCACCTGAAGCCCGAAGACGTGGTCCGCCACGCGCTCGTGGGCAAAATCGTCGCCGCCTACGACAGGCACACGGCCATAGCGGGAGACCACAGCAGAAGCGCGCGTGCCGCATCATCGCAACCATTCGACGACAAGAACAAGGAAAACGCATAAATGAGCGTTGAAGTGACGAACGAAACCGCCTGGCAGATCGACGGCAAAATCTTTTCCGACCTCGGCGTATGGGTCATGAGCCAGATGAGGGTCAGCACACAATCCGACCTGACCATCATGTTCGTGGACCCGGATCCCATCGCCCAACTGCACATGCGTTGGATGAACCTCGAAGGCCCCACCGACGTCATGAGCTTCCCAATGGACGAACTGCGCCCCGGAGACGGCGGAACCGAAATGGAAGGCGTGCTGGGCGACATCGTGCTATGCCCGTGGGTGGCCGCCCAGCAGGCGCTCGCGGCCGGCCACAGCACCATGGAGGAAATGATGCTGCTGACCATCCACGGCATCCTCCACCTGCTCGGATACGACCATGTCACACCCGAACAGGAACGGCAGATGTTCGGCTTGCAACGCCAGCTGCTATTGACGTTCTTCGCGCTTCGACAGGGAGCCGGCGCGCAGGCGACGCTTCCCGCCGGCACGCCGGATGCGCTCGCCGAATGGGACCGCGAACACGGGGCCGGCGGCAAAACGGCCAAATGACGGCATGATGCATCATCCGACGGTTTCGAAAGTGGGGGTTGACGAACCATGGAAACAACGACTATCACGATGATTGCGATTCTCGTCGTCATCGCATTGCTGCTGGTCTGGCTGTCGCTGTCGATGGCCGCGACGGAAGGCGCGGTGGGACGTGTCACGAGGGCAAGTCTGAACAACCTCATTCTTGAGATTCAGACGGATACGGAGGCGTCGCAATTCATACGCGACAAGAAGATCAAACGCATCCACAAGGTGCAGCGGCTGATCGCCGACCGCTACGCGACCGCCGGTTCATGCGCGTTCTTCCGCATCACCTGCAATGTGCTTGACGGTGTGTTGGTCGCCGCGATCGCGTCGTTGTGCGATGCGCCGTTATGGGCGGGACTGCTTGTCGGCTTCGTGTTCGCGCTGGTGGTCGCGGTGATTTCGCTGCTGGTCCGTCCACGTAGCGCGGGCGCCTCCAAACCGGTCGATCTGATGCTGAAGCATGCCGATGCGGCGTCGGTCGCGGTGGCTTTGACGCCATTCGCTAAAATCGGCGGACAGAAGGATGCGAAACGTCATTCGAATGATCTGTCGGACGATGAGGAGCTTGAAAAAATCCAACTCGAACAAGGGCGCGCCACCATAGATCGTCTGGTCGAGGCGAATGATTTCGACCCTGAGGTTTCCGAAATGCTGCGCAACGTATTGACGTTGTCCGAAACGTTGACGCGTGAGATCATGGTGCCGCGCACTGATATGATTTGCATCGAACGAGGGGAGACGCTGGAGAACATGCTGAAATTGTGCTCCCGTTCCGGATTCTCCCGTATACCGGTCATCGGCGATGATGTGGATGATCTGGTCGGCGTGGCATACCTGAAGGATGCCGTGCGCGCCACGGCGTTCAATCCCGCGGCGATATCCCGCGATGTCGAATCCATCGTCCGTGACCCGATGCTGGTGCCCGAATCCAAGCCGGTCGACGACCTGTTCCACCAGATGCAGCGCACCCGCCAGCATGTGGCTATCGTCGTGGATGAATACGGCGGCATCGCCGGCCTGGTCACCATCGAAGACACCATCGAACAGATCGTCGGCGAACTGGAGGACGAGCACGACCGTACCCAGCATGCCGATCCGGAACAAATCGGCGAGAACAAATGGAGCATGCCGGCACGCACGCCCATCGCCGACTTGGAGGAGATCTTCGAAATCGACATCGACGAGGACGACGTCGACACGGTATACGGTCTGCTCACCAAGCTGCTTGGCCGCGTGCCGATCGTCGGTTCGACGGCCGTCACCAGGGGCCTGCGCCTGACCGCGGTCGACTCCGCGGGACGCCGCAAGAAAGTGTCCACCATCGTGGTGGAACCGGCCCACGTCGAGGGCGTGGACGAAACTGAACAACACGAAGACCATACGAACGGTGCCGAAGAGGCATCCCATGACGACAAGGATTCCAAGGACAAGCATGACTGACGCAGATGTGACCGAACCGGCTTCCCAGCATTCCGACGCCGAAGCCCCCGTTCCATATCGTTCCGGCTTCGTCGCGGTGGTCGGACGTCCGAACGTCGGCAAATCGACGCTGATCAACGCGCTTATCGGCACGCAGATCGCCATCGCCTCATCCCGTCCGGAGACTACACGTAAGGCCATCCGCGGCATTCTGACCACAGACAACGCGCAGATCGTGCTGGTCGATACCCCCGGTATCCACCGTCCGCGTACGCTGCTCGGACAGCGGCTGAACGATGTCGTCGACGAATCGCTATCCGATGTCGACGCGATCGCCTTCCTGCTGCCCGCCGACCAGGAAATCGGCCCCGGCGACAAACGCATTCTGAGCAGGCTGCGTTCTGATTTCGCCGTCAAACGCGACGACGGCACATTCAAATGGAAGGTGCCGCTGATCGCCATCGTCACCAAAATCGACGAATTGGACCGAAGCGCTTTGATCGACAAGCTCATCGAAATCAACGAGTTCGCCGACTTCACCGACATTGTGCCGGTGAGCGCCCTCGAGCACGACAATCTCGCCGAAGTACGCAACGTGCTGGTGGAGAACATGCCCGAAGGACCGCAGATGTATCCGGCCGAGCAAATCACCGAAGAACGTCCGGAAGACACCATCGCCGAACTGATTCGAGGCGCGTTCCTGGAGGAATTGGATGACGAGCTGCCGCATTCGCTCGCCGTGGTGGTGGATTCCATCGAATATCCGGAAGACAACGACAGCGGCGAATCCTACGCGGGCAAGGCGCAGGTGATTGTGTCGATCTACGTGGAACGTGATTCGCAGAAGCCGATCATCATCGGACATAACGCGGAGCATCTGGTACGCGTCAAGAAGAAGCTGCGCACCGCGGTCAACCGCATCGTCGGGCAGAAGGCCAAGCTCGACCTGCATGTCAAGGTGGCCAAGGGATGGCAGTCGGATCCTAAGCAGCTTGAGAAGCTGGGCTTCTAAGCCGCTTAGGATCCGCTTCGCGGCGAAGCTGCTCACTTCGCCTACGGTCAGCCCACTGGGCTGCCCGTTTGACGGCTCAGCCAAGCAGCTTGAGAAGCTGGGCTTCTGATTTTTTCCGGGTGGGAACAATAAAGCCTGCCGCTGTTTATGCGGCAGGCTTTCTTATGCTCTAAGCTTGTTGGTGCTGGATGGTCACTTCTTCTTGGTGTACATTTGCGTGTTCAGCAGGGTGGCGTAACGCTTGATCACCTTCGGACGGATGACCTTCATGGAAGCGGTCATCAAACCGTTCTCCTGTGTGAACTCCTCCGGCAGGATGATGAACTTACGCACGGATTCGGCACGGGACACGCCCTCATTGGCCTGATCGACCCACTTCTGGACTTCGGCGCGGACGGCCGCGTTGCTGGAGGCCTCCTCCATCGACATATCTCGGTTGAGACCCTTGCTTTCCAGCCATGGACGCAACGCTTCCTCGTCAAGCGTGATCAGCGCGGAGATGAACGGACGCTTGTCGCCAAGCACCAACGCCTGAGAGACGAATTCGCAACGCTTGATGACATCCTCGATCGGGCCAGGGGAGACGTTCTTGCCGCCGGCGGTGATGATGAGATCCTTCTTGCGTCCGATGATGTACAGGAAGCCATCGTCGTCAATGCGGCCCAAGTCGCCGGTCTTGTACCAGCCATCCTCGGTAAAGGAATCCTCGGTGGCCTCGCCGTTCTTATGGTACTTCGGGAACACCGAAGCGCCCTTGACCTGAATCTCCCCATCCTCGGCGATACGCAGCTCGAAACCAGGGAACGCGATGCCGACGGAACCCTGATGATACGGCACGCCAAGCACGTTGAACGCGCACGGCGCGGTGGTTTCGGTCAATCCGTAGCCTTCGTAGACCGGCACGCCGGCACCACGGAAGAACGCCAACAACTCCGGATCAAGCGGCGCACCGCCCGCGACGATCCACTTGGCGCGTCCGCCGAGCACCTCACGCAGCGAGGCATAGACCACCGGATCGAACGCCGCGCGACGTGCCTTGGTAAGCGTTCCGGTCTTCCCCTTGGTGCTGACTTCCTTCATATAATTCTGCGCGGCGACCACGGCTGCGGCGAAAGCAACGCCCTTGGCGCCATGACCGGCCTTCTGGGAAGCAGCGTTGTACACCTTCTCCAGCACACGCGGAACAACGATCATGATGGTCGGCTTGGCCACCTGCAAATCGGCGGTCAATGTCTTGATGCCCTGCGCGATGTAGATATGCAGATTACTCGCCACACAGATGTAGTTGATGGCACGGGCGAAGGAATGCGCCTGAGGCAGGAACAGCAGGACGGTGTTCTTCTTGTCATGCAGCAGTTCCGGCATATAATCGGGCAGATTGAACGCGGTGGCGCAATAATGCTCATGCGTCATCTCCACGCCCTTCGGCGCGGCGGTCGAACCGGACGTGTACACAATGGAGCACAGATCGGTCTTCTGCACGGAATCGATTCGCGCATCGAGCGCCTCATCGCTCACACCGGAGCCATACGCCTTGATCTCGTCAAGACCACCGGTCTCGAAGCAGACGATGTGCTCCAAAGTCGGGCATTCGGTTTCGGCCCCGTCCGCCTTCGCCTTCATATCAGTGGTTTCCACGACCAGCAGACGCGCATCGGAATTGTTGACGATATTGCGGATCTGCTCGGCGGAATCGGTATCGTAAATCGTGGCGAGCACGCCGCCGCAGGCCATGACGGCCGCGTCGAACACATCCCAATCGTAGGAGGTGCGGCACATGAAAGCCACGCCATCGCCCTTCTTCAAACCATAATGCAGCAAGCCCTTCGCGACGGCGCGGATGTCGGCGAGCGTCTCATTTGCGGTCTTGGTGTGCCAATCGCCATCTTGCTTGAACGTGTACAATGGTTCGTCGCCCATACGAGCGGCGCGGTCGGCGTAGATATCGTAGATGGAGGTGCCTTCGTCTAGCGGCGGATTGCCCTCTGTCTTCGTGGTCAACAGTCCGGTTTCAGGGTCAAGGAACGTGGTGGACGGGTATCCCGGTCCCCATTCAGCGGTGTGCGGCAGCTCGATATGGCCATCGGGGGAGAGGATGCTGTTCGGGTCGTTGTAATCCGGTGTATTGCCGGAATCGTCGCTGACCGGGTGCACGAAATCGTTGCCCAAGCGCAACGCCTTCCTTGCGAGATTAGTGGCCTGCTTGTTCAACGAGGTGATGATGGACACGTGACTCTCCTACGTATATAAACGGTATCTAAAGAAGGAATGATAGCCCGTCGCGCGCGACACGTCACCTTACGGTAGCGTAAGGTGACAGGCCATCAGGGAAACGGGCGGCGCATGCCGGATACAGCCCGTGATTCGAAAGATGAACGATTGCGGCCGCGATGTTGCCGTGTACGTTACACTTGGGCGCTGTATCTGTTCATTAGATTTCTTTAACGAGGAAGAAAGGGCACCTATGGCTGAAAAAGCTGAAGCCACCGTGGTCTTCGGAGTTCTCAACGAGACTTCCGAACACGAGTCCCGTGTTGCTCTGACACCGGATATCGTAACGAGGTTGCGTAAATCAGGTGTTACATGTCTGATTGAGTCCGGTGCGGGCGTCGCATCGCACTACGTTGATGAAGATTATACGAAGGCGGGCGCGCAGGTCGTCTCCGCCGACGATGTGATCGCACGCGCCGACGCGCTGGGTTTTGTGGATCGTCCAAGCAATGAGCTGCTCGCCCGCGTCAAGCAGGGCACATGGATCATTGGCATGTTGGGATCGTTCACCGATGCCGATTACGTCGCCGTGATCGAGAAGGCCGGTCTGGTCGGCGTCGCCATGGAAAAGCTGCCGCGTCAGCTGAGCTCCGCGCAGTCCATGGACGAAATGACGTCGCAGAACTCCGTGATGGGCTACAAGGCCGCCATCGTGGCAGCCAACGCGTACGGTTCCTTCCTGCCGATGATGACCACCGCCGCTGGCACCATCCGCCCGGCCAAGGTGCTTATTCTGGGCGCCGGTATCGCCGGCCTGCAGGCCATCGGCACCGCCAAGCGTCTCGGCGCCGTCGTCACCGCGTACGACGTGCGTCCGGCATCCAAGGGCGAAGTCGAATCCTTGGGCGCCAAGTTCCTCGACCTTGGTCTTGACTTCTCCAAGGGCCAGGGCGAAGGCGGCTACGCACGCGCGCTGAGCGCCGAAGAGCAGGCCCAGCAACAGGCCGCGGTCGATCAGAAGGCCGCCGGCTTCGACATCGTCATCACCACCGCCAAAGTGCCGGGACGCAAGCCTCCGGTCCTTCTGACCAAGGCCGGTGTGGCCGGTCTGCATCGTGGCGCCGTCATCGTCGATTGCGCGGCAAGCGACCTTGGCGGCAACGTCGAAGGCTCCTCCGTCGGCACCCAGGTCACCGACAACGGCGTGACCATCATCGGCGCCCCGTATCTGGCCAGCGGCGTGTCCACCACCGCATCCAACCTGCTGAGCCGCAACGTGGCCGACGTGCTGGCGCATTTCGTGCGTGACGGCAAGCTCGCCATCGACCTGAACGAAGAGCTCGACAACGCCATGGTCGTGGCCGGCCGCGGCGAGGAAGCCAAGAAGGAAGAGGAGTAAAGCAATGGATATCGTCGTTGCGATCACACTGTTCGTCCTCGCGCTGCTCATCGGCGTCGAGGTCATCGGCAAGGTGCCCGCCACCCTGCACACCCCGCTGATGTCGGGCGCCAACTCCATCCACGGCATCGTCATCGCGGGCGTCGTCATCGTCGCCGCGCACGCCACCAGTCCGCTCGCCTGGGTGTTCATCTTCCTGGCCGCCGTGCTGGGCACGATGAACGTCGTCGGCGGCTACGTCGTCACCGACCGCATGCTGGAGATGTTCAAGTCCGACAAGGGCAAGAAGAAGGAAGAGGAGGCCAAGTAAATGGGTACCCTGGCCGAAATGCTGAGCACGCCGCTCGGCGTCATCGAATGGTTCGTCTATCTGCTGGCCGCAGTGATGTTCGTCATCGGCCTGCACCTGATGAACTCCCCGAAGACCGCCCGCAAGGGCAACATGGTCTCCGCCATCGGCATGGTGTTCGCCGTGGCCATGGCCTTCATCGTGCTGTTCGCAGGTGAGGCCTCCAACGGTTTCAAGCATGGCGTCGCAGTCATCGTGCTGATTGTCGGCATCGTCATCGGCGCCGTGGCGGGCGTGGTCTCCGCCAAGAAGGTCAAGATGACCGACATGCCGCAGCTGGTCTCCGTGTTCAACACCGTGGGCGGTGGCGCCGCCGCGCTCGTGGCATTGAACGACATCCTGACCTCCGCCGAAACCCCATCCATCGTGGTGCTCATCACCGCGGGTCTGGGCATCATGATCGGCTCCGTCACCTTCTCCGGCTCGCTGATCGCAGCCGGCAAGCTGCAGGGCATCAAGTGGGTCAAGAAGCTGAGCCTGCCGGGCAAGGGTTTCTGGAACATCCTGTTCGTCGTGCTCACCATCGTGTCCTTCGTGATGTTGTGCGTGCAGCCGAACCAGCGTCTGCTCTGGTCGATCCTGACCACCGTGTTCGCCCTGTGCTACGGCCTCGTGTTCGTCATCCCGATCGGCGGCGCTGATATGCCGGTCGTCATCTCCGTGTTGAACGCCTGCACCGGCACCGCAGTGGCCATGTCCGGTCTGGCCATCAACAACATCGCCCTGATCGTGGCCGGCGCGCTCGTCGGTGCGGCGGGCGTGACCCTGTCCATCGCCATGTCCAAGGCTATGAACCGTCCGCTGCTGTCCGTCTTGGCTGGTGGCTTCGGCGGCTCCAATTCTGCGGCGGGCGCCGGAGAGGGGCTGGAGGGCACCATGAAGGAAACCTCCGCCGACGATCTGGCCGTCCAGCTCGTCTACGCAGAGAAGGTCATCTTCGTGCCGGGCTTCGGTCTGGCCCAGGCCCAGGCCCAGCGTGAGCTCGCTGACCTTGGCACCCTGCTCAAGGACCATGGTGTCGAAGTCTCCTACGCCATCCATCCGGTGGCAGGCCGTATGCCTGGCCATATGAACGTGCTACTCGCCGAGGCCAACGTCCCGTATGAGGAGCTCGTCGACCTGGATGACATCAATCCGCAGTTCCCGCAGGCCAACGTGGCTCTGGTGGTCGGCGCCAACGACGTGACCAATCCGGCCGCCCGCAAGCCGGGCACCCCGGTTTCCGGCATGCCGATTCTCGACGTCGACAAGGCGCAGAACGTGGTGGTCATGAAGCGTGGCCGTGGCACCGGTTATGCCGGCATCCAGAACGAGCTGTACTTCGAAGACAACACGCAGATGCTGTTTGGTGACGCCAAGGCGAGTCTGCAAGCCGTCATCGCAGCGGTCAAGGAACTCATCAACTGACGGACCGGCTCGTCGCCTACGCGAAGATCAGGCCCTTCCTCTTTTTGGAGGAAGGGCCTTTTGTTATTGCGCAAGTTGTCCACAGACAGGTATGGGGGTGTGGATAGGTGGAAATTGTCCACTTATTCACTTTTTTCAAAGGATTGTGACGGAGAGGTGGACGGATATGCGACAGTAGGTGCATCTCTACGACGAAGGAGTTGCATATGACAGTTGCCGTGGCCACGCCATTCAATATGGACGAACAGGCTTTCCTGCAAACGATGGATCGGCTGATCGAGCGCTTCGACCGGTACAGCTCGGGGCGTTGTTTCGCGGACCTTGATCGGATACGTCTCGAACACGATATGGAAGGTCCGCTTTCCCTGTTCGATGACGTGGTGCACGAGCTTGCGGATGACTTGTTCGGCGGCACGTCATGGCCGGTGAACCTCGACATGGATATGATCATATTGGATCGGTTCCAAATAGGCTATGATGCCGAATTCCTGACCGGATGCCGCAATGTGGTTCGTAAATACGGCATGAGCGCATGGCTGTATGAAATGATTAATGATGCTTCCGTCGCGGTGGCGACGCATCGGCCGAGCAACAGGATGCCGTTCCAGCTTGGTCTGTTCGATACACGTGAGGTGTTCCGAAGGAAAAAGACCAAGGGGAAGAAGAGCGGAGGCGGAAGGAGGAAACGGCTCGAATGCATGATGGAATACCTGCGACAGACCTACCGTCTGGCCGCATACACTCTGTTGCGATGGGGAGGGGGCGAGCCTAGGGCCGCTGATGCGGCGCTGATGGTTCTCGCTTATGGGGGATTGGGTATGTGTATGCTCCGCGATGATCCGAAAGTGGTCGAATTGGGATGTGATCCCGATTTCCGATACAGGCATGTATGCGCCCAGTTGCAGGATATGCGGATCAAGGCGGATCTGGAATATGCCTGTTCTGTGGATCTGAGCGTCACCAGCTCATTGGAATATCCGGCTTGCCTCGATGCCAGATATCTGTATGACGCCGAACACATTGTGGAGGCATATCGGAATCTGTGGGATGAGAACACTAAGCCCGTCGCCCAACTACTGGCCGAGATCGAGGACAATGGCGTATATGAAGTGGAGGATATATGGAAAGACCCGCTCTATCTGCATGACCTTGCCATCTCCCTTATGGGGCCGTCGGCTTCGGGTCTTCTCCAGGAAGGCTTCAGACTGCGTGATCGAACCATGTTCGAGAATGGTGTCAAAGAACTTGACAGCCAGGCACGCAATGTGAGGAAGGCTGGTCTGCTGCTTACCCTTGCCGGATATATCTTTTTCGCCGAACCGGAGGATCGCATGGATGCGATGCTCGCTTCGCACAAGGATCGCAAACGCATGTTGGACAACTATGAAAAGCTTGGCGAAATGGCCGCGACCATCGCCTTGTACCGTCTTCCTCGGGATCGCGAATCGCTTCGGGCAGTGCGGGCCCTGCTCATGCATGAGACGGGCGTGTACGCGGACAAGATGGGAGAGCTCATGGGTCTCGCCGACGAGCCGGACGGGGAAGACGAAGCCACCGCTCCGGTCATGGGGTGAAAGACGGTTTTCCGCATATTGGACATGACAATGCTTTGGGATTGACTCTACAACCATTGTAAGGTTTAGCCTTCCTGCTGGAAGACATAGGCCGAAACGGGAGGATAAGAGACAACCCATGGGAAAGAACCTGACAACGGGAAGCGTGTTCAGAACGATCGTCACCTTCGCGTTGCCGTATCTGCTGTCGTATTTCCTGCAGACGCTGTACGGCATGGCCGATCTGTTCATCGCCGGACAGTTCATCGGCATCGACGGCATCACCGCGGTGGCGAACGGCAGCCAGGTGCTGTACATGCTCACCGTGGTCATCGTGGGTCTTGCCATGGGCGCGACCGTCACCATCGGCCGTGCGGTCGGCGCGAACAGGCTCGACCGTGCGGCCAAGGCCATCGGCAACGTCATCACGCTGTTCGCAGGAATCGCGTTGGCGCTGACGGTCGTTCTGCTGTTGAACGTGCACAACATCATCTCGCTGATCGGCGTGCCAGTCGAAGCCGTCGAGGGAACCGCGCAGTATCTGACCATCTGCTATATCGGCATCCCGTTCATCGTCGCGTACAACATTATCAGCTCGGTGTTCCGTGGGATGGGCGATTCGAAAAGCCCCATGTATTTCATTGCGGTTGCATGCTTCTGCAACATCGTGTTCGACTACCTGTTTATGGGCTGGCTGCGTCTTGGTCCCTCGGGCGCGGCATTGGGCACCACACTGGCGCAGGCCATCAGTGTGACCGTGACATTGGTGGCGATTCGCCGCCGGCGTACGGGCATCAGACTGAAGTTCGGCGATCTTCGCCCCGATAGGGCCATGCTCCGCGGCATTCTCGGCATCGGAGTGCCGACGGCGGTTCAGGACGGCTGCATCCAGATCGCCTTCATCATCATCACGGTCATCGCCAACTACCGTGGCCTGAACGATGCGGCAGCTGTCGGCGTCGTCGAAAAGGTGATCAGCGCGTTGTTCCTGGTACCGTCGTCCATGCTGGCCACGGTATCCGCCGTCTCGGCGCAGAACATCGGTGCCGGCAGGATGGAGCGAGCGACGAAGACACTGCGATACGCCACCGCGATCACCGTCGTCTACGGCATCGTCATATCGATTGTGGTGGAACTGACGGCGGGCTCCATCGTCGGCCTGTTCACCACCGATGCGACGGTAATCCTGCTGGGAACACAGTACATCCGCAGCTACATCGTCGACAGCATCTTCGCGGGCATCCACTTCTGCTTCAGCGGCTTCTTCGCCGCATGCGGGCGCTCCTATATCGGATTCATCCACAATATCGTGGCCATCACCCTGGTCCGTGTGCCCGGGGCGTATCTGGCATCCAAGCTGTTCCCGAACACCTTGTTCCCCATGGGCGTCGCCGCGCCCGCCGGATCGCTGCTTTCCGTGCTGATCTGTCTTGGCTTCTACGCGTGGCTCAAGCGTCACGGCGTAATTTCGGAGAAGGCGCGTGCATGACGGCGAGTGAGCGAAGTGGAGGGCGCGACGCTTTGCCGGGTGACGGCAGACTGTTCCGTATAGGCAAGGTTGCAGATATGTTCAATGTGTCGCTGGGCACGCTTCGGCATTATGAGCGTTGCGGCTTGCTGGAACCCGAATATATCGACCCGCGCACCGGGTACCGGTATTACGGTGCCAAGCAGTTCGAGGTGCTGAACACAATCCGGTACCTGCGTGTGCTGGATATGCCGTTGACGCAGATAGCCGAGTTCCTGCACAATCGCGACGTGCATGTCATCGAGGACAAGCTTGTTGCACAGAAAGCCCTGATCGAGCGCAAACAGCATGAGCTGGAAATGGTCCAGCGGAAGATCGACCATCGCTTGGAGCGGCTGCGGGACGCTGAGCAGTCCGAATTCGACGTGATACGTGTTGTGCGGCAACCCGCCTGCAGGATCGTCTGGATCAGGGATTCACCGAAGGTCGACTCGTATCTCGGCCTGGAATATTCGATCCGCAAGCTGGAGCAGCATCAGAAGGATTCGCTGGTCTTCCTCGGCAAGGTCGGCGTCGGCATTGACAAGGAATCGTTGGAACAGGGCGGATATGCCGATTACGGGTTGGTGTTCCTATTGCTTGACGACGAGGACGAATATGAGGGCGACACCGTGGCATTGCCGGAGACCGATTGCGTGCGCATCCGGTTCCGGGGGAGTCATGGCGATGCCCCCGACCGGTATCGCGAGCTGATATGGTACACCGCAGAGCAGGGTCTCGACATCACCGGGTTCTCACGTGAGATCGCGTTGATCGATGAAGGGTTGACATCGGATCCCGCCCAGTTCGTGACCGAGATCTGCATCCCGGTGCGCTAGCCACTTTCCGGCGACGTGTGGCGCTACTTGGCTTTCTCCTTCAGAGTCGGCGCAAGGGTGCCGGCCAGCGCGCGCTCGCCCGGCCTGGCCAATGGGCCGACCAGTTCATGCGCCGTGTACGGCTCCTCAAGATAGGCGATGTCGGATTCGCTGAGTTTTACTCCAAGTGCTTCGATGACATCATCCACGCGCTCCGTCTTCGAGCAGCCGACGATCGGTGCCGTGACGTCCTTGGCCCAATGCCAGGCGAGGGCGATCCGCGCCATCGGCACGCCGAGCCGTTCCGCGAGCCCGTGCACGCGTTCGATGATCGGCATATCCTGCGCACGTGCCTGATCGTACTTGTTGCGCATGGTGCCGTCGGTGGTGCCGCGTTTGGAATCGGAATCCCAGGACGGATGGGTCAGATGGCCGGACGCCATGGGGAGTATGGGGTGAGCGCCATGTTGTACTGACGGCTGTTCGGTGGCGTCGGCATCGATGGTCCACTGATGGAATTACGGGGAGGTCTTGCCGAAACTCATACCGCCAAGGCAGACCTTGGAAACTTGGATGCCGGACCATCCCAGTGGGGCGTAGCTCATGTCAGTCATACTGAAGCTCTTCTGCCGTTGATGTTCGGAAGGTCAGCATATCCCGTTTCGATTGGCAGAACCAATACCTCGCATGAATGGTTTGATATGCAATCGACGCATGGAACGATATACCATACTCACATTGGACATTCTTTTTCGCCGGGCGTTGAATAGGGAACGGTACAGAGCATAAATGAAAGGACGGGTCGACAATGGAAAATCCGAGCGCATTCCCGATGGGAGAACCGAACGACGGCTTCGCGCAGTACTTCGTGGGACAGAGCTACCTTGCTCCGGTGCTCGAGACTCCGCAGATTGCCATCCATAACGTGACCTTCGAGCCGGGTTGCCGCAACAACTGGCACATCCATCACAACGCGGCGCAGGTACTCATCGCGGTCGGCGGTTGCGGCTACTACCAGATCGAGGGACAGGAGCCAAAGGAGCTCAAGGCCGGGCAGGCCGTCTGCATCCCCGCGGATACGAAGCACTGGCATGGCGCCGCCCCCGGCGAATCATGCTCGCATCTAGCCTTCATGGTCCCTGCGGGCGATCCGGCATCCATGAGCAACGAATGGCTCGAGCCGGTGGATGCCGAAGCCTACGGCAAACTTGCCTGAGGTCTGTTGTTCTTATATGGAGGGCCATCCTGCAAAAGTGGGATGGCCCTTTTTGTTGTTCAGGGCGATAACGGTTTGAAGCCTTGCGGCGAGTGGCGTCATGCGAGGAAATCCGCAAGCAGATTGCACAAGTAGCTTGTGTAAGTGCTATGGTGGCCAGCTGGAGGCAATCGAAATGGATACGAAAGACGAATATTCGACATCGGATGTCGCCATGGAATTGGCGATTGCGGTCAGCAGGCTGCAAGCTCGGATGAAGCATGAGGCCGGCATCGCGGAACGGGGCATCACCGCTTCGCAGCTTGCCATGTTGAAGCGGCTGGATACCGAGGGAGAACTGTCGGTATCGACTTTGGCCGCGTACGAACACGTATCGCAACAGGCCATCACCCAGCGTCTTGAACTACTGAGGTCCACAGGGTATGTCACACAGCATGCCGATTCGAAAGATCGTCGTCGTCGACTGGTCGGCTTGACCGATGAAGGACATGCGTTCCTCGCCCACGTAACCGCTAGCCAAACAACTTGGCTGGCGCATGCCATCGAATATGCATTGGATGACGGCGAGCGCGGGGACCTCGCCGCTGCGACCACATTGATCGAACGCATCGCCGCCACGGAATCGCTGCCGACGGGAGGCGACACGCGATGAAGACGGCTGATAAGACAAGAGAAACTCCCGCGTTTCCCAAGACCTTCATCATGGCGATGATATTTGGGGTCGGTCTCAACCCTGTCAACAGCACGCTTATCTCGACGGCGCTCGCACCGATTTCACATGATTTGCGGATTGATGCCGGAAGGGCGACCCTGCTGATATCTGCGCTGTACCTGACATGTGCCATCGCGCAGCCGACGGCGGGCAAGCTTTCTGAGATCATTGGTCCTCGCTCGGTGTTCATGGCCGGTGCGGCATTGGTCATGATTGGAGGACTACTGGGTGGTTTCGCCCCGAATCTCGGCGTGCTGCTGACGTCGCGTGTGCTTATTGGTGCGGGCACATCCTGTGGCTATCCTGCTGCCATGCTGCTGGTTCGCAGACGGGCTGATCGCATGGGATTGGCGGAACCGCCTTCGTTGGTCCTTTCCATTCTCGCTATGGTGGGACTGGTGCTCATCGCTGTCGGTCCACCGTTGGGCGGCCTGTTGGTCACCTTTTTGGGATGGCGCTCCACCTTCTTCGTCAACGTGTTGGTCGGCATCATCACGATTGTGCTGGGATTGGCAAGCATCGAGCCCGATGCGAAGCATGAACATCGCATGACCGTATCCTTCTTCATCGCGCATCTCGATGTCATGGGTCTGTTGCTATTCTCCATCACAATCAGCGCGCTGCTGATTGTTCTTATGAGTTTGCCTACTTTCGACAAGGTGTCCGGTTGCGTCACTGTCATCGCTTTGTTGGCTTTTGTCGCGTGGGAGTTGCATGCGGCAACGCCTTTCGTCGATGTGCGTTCACTCGCGGCGGATAATGCGATGACGTTGAATTTTCTGCGTGCGATGCTCACCATGCTTGGCGCTTATGTGGTCATGTACGCCTTGCCCCAGTGGTTGGAGGATGCCTGCCATATGAACGCCGGTGTTTCCGGCATGTTCATCATTCCGATGGGGGTGGTGGCGACAGTGGCTTCGTTATCCATCGCGAAGAAGCCGATAGTGCGCCTGCCGTTGATGGTGTGCTGTTCGGCGATGGTGGCGGTGGGCATGTTGTTGGCTTGCACGTCATCCGCTGGCATGGTCGTATTGCCGTTGACCGCCTCCGCTGTCGCGGGACTGGTGTTGGGACTCAGCATGTCGACCAGTCAGACCGTGCTATATCGCCGAGCGGCATCCGAGCATATTGGCACGTCGTCTGGTCTGCTGCGCACGTCCATCTATATCGGGTCTATCGGTGCGTCCTCATTGAGTGGCGTGTTCTTCGGTGAGACGGTCACTGATGGAGGGCTCCACGGCATTGGCATCACAGTTGCGGTTTTGGGGGTCGCCGCGCTATTGGCGACGGTTATGGATCGTACGTTGCGGTAGTCCGGGGAAGTTGTCCGCATCGTGAATGATGGTACGGACGGCCTCGCGTGCCGGATATACTGGACTGCGGTGATGGGACTCGCCTGAAGCCGTTACAGGCTTCGAACCGCAAACCCGCTGATGGTTCCTACGACATAGGGTGTGCTGTACCTTATGGCTTTCAGCGGTTGTGGCATCGCCATTCTTCCATGTCTGTCATATTGGTTCGGCACCTCGCTGGAAAGAAGATACATGGCACGACAACATATCATTCGAGTCGATCTCATATGCGTGGTGTTCCTTGGGGGATGCATCGGAACCGCATTACGCTACGCTTGTTCGGTCATTCCCGACTGCGGCGCATTCCATATCGGCACATTCGCGGCGAATATGGCCGCCTGCTTCGTATACGCGGCGCTTTCGGCATGGCTGGGAGGAACCCGCAGAACCGTGGGACGCGCGAAGGAATATGTGAACCGTGGATGTGGCATGGGCATGTGTGGAGGATTGTCCACCATGTCCACTCTCGCCCTCGAGGAATTCACTATGCTGCATGACGGCAAAGCCATGGATTGTGCGGCGTATTGTTGCACGACCTTCATCGTGGGCTGTCTGCTGGCATACGTTGGCGCGCATGTCGGGCTGCGGTTTGCCGGTACTGAGCATAACGATGGTGATCGCCATGCCATGGGCAAGGAGGCGGACTGATGAATAATGCGGTCATCGCCGTATCGGTGTGCCTGTGTGGTGGTCTCGGCGCCGCCGCAAGGTATGTTTGTGATTCCGTTATCAAAGCTTCTTGGCATAAGGCATTTCCTTTGTCGACCTTTGTGATCAACAGTATTGCCGGATTCCTGGCAGGCGTGATTGCAGGTCTGTACTCACGCCGGTTTCTGTCGGATCCCGCGCATGTGATGTTGGCGACCGGCTTCCTTGGTGGATTCTCCACATTCTCCACCATGATGAACGAATCCGTGACGTTGTTGCGCGGTGGGCGGATCACCGTGTTCGTGGGATATGTGCTGACGTCGGTGGTGGTTCCTGTGATGGCCGCGGCATTGGGATATTGCCTTGTCGTCTGAGACTGGAGCGAGGACGTTGACTCGGGGCGTCGTTTCATTGTCTCTGGGTATGGATGGTTTATGGATTACCGCGACGCGGATTGGATAGTTTTCCATGAAAACGAGGAAAAACTATTGTCTTTTCCGTGTTTCCTCGATACATTGGTGGCTGGCCGCCCATGACAATCGAAAGGACTGACCATGACGCAGCAGGGCATGTCGACCAAGTCGAGGCATCTGACCATTCCCGATCTCATCACGATAGGTGTGTTCACTGCCTTGTATTTCGTGCTGGTCGCCGTGGCCACGCTGTTCAGTTCCGTGGCTTTGATGGGATTCGGCATGATTCTTCTGCCTGCGGTCGCCGCATTGATCTGTGGTTGCGTATATATGCTCCTGGTTGCCAAGGTCGGAAAATTCGGCGCGATTAGCGTGATGGGCATCGTCGTCGGATTGTTCTTGTTCGTATCCGGACATTTCATCCTTTCCCTTGCTGCGAGCATCGTGTTTCCGGTCATCGCTGATGCCATCGCTCGCGCCGGGGACTATCGGAGCAAGACAGGTATCCTGGCGAGTTATGTCGTGTTCTGCTATGGGCTGACCGGTCCGATTCTGCCGTTGTGGTTCATGAAGGATGCCTATGTGGCCAGTCTGCAGGCCCGTGGCAAGGACTCGTCCTATATCGATGGTGTGTTCGCACATGTCAATACCGGCACGTTTTTCATTGCCATGATAGTGGTACTGGTATGTGCGTTGCTCGGAGGCTGGTTTGGGCAGCGTATGCTGAAGAAGCATTTTGCGAAGACCGGCATCATCTGATGGCCCTGGACCCAAGAACCAAACTGTACCTAGTGGCATTGGCCAACCTGTTGCTGTTCTTCCATGTCGACGTGGTTGTGGAGTCGCTTACAGTATTGCTGCTTCTTCTGCCACTGCTCGGCGCGGGACGATGGGCGGCTGCGGTACGCTTCGGTTGCATCTATGTATTGCTACTAGTGGGGACTTGGGCATCGACGCTTGACGATGGCGGCAGCTGGTTGCATATGTTTGGTTTGCTTTGTGTCGGCATCCGGATGATGATGCCTTGTCTGATTGCCGGCATATACGCATTCACCACGACTACGGCCAGTCAATTCGTGTGTGCCCTGCGGCGCATGCGCATTCCGGAGACGATTGTGATTCCATGTGTGGTGTGCATCCGGTTCTTCCCGACAATCCATGACGATTACCATCAGATTCGTGACGCGATGGCATTACGTGGCATCGCCCAGGGGACATTCGCCCTGCTCCGTCATCCGGCTCAGTCTTTGGAATACATCCTGATGCCGTTGTTGATGAACGCTACGGGGGTCGCCCAGGATTTGTCCGTAGCCGCACTGACCAAAGGAATCGGCATTTGCGGGCCTCATACATGTCATACCGAAATCCGCATGCATGGCATTGATTGGGCATGGATGGTCATCTGCACGGTTCCTCTGGCATTGGGCATTGGAGGAGCATGGTGAGTATCGGAAGTGATATCAATCGGATAGTCGCATGGACGCAACGGTGCTCATTCGCATATCATGCTGATGAAGCTGCTGAGGTCGATGCGCTGAATGACATCAGCTGTGCCATACCGCAAGGCGAGATTGCCATCTTATGTGGACAAAGCGGCTGTGGCAAAACCACGTACACACGTTTGCTCAATGGTCTGATACCTGGTTTCTATTCCGGCGATTTGCAGGGCATCCATATGACGTGCGGAATCCGCGCCGGATTGGCTCCTGTGGAAAGCTATGTGGGACAGGTGGGCAGCGTATTCCAGAATCCGAAGACGCAGTATTTCAATGCTGATTCCACCGATGAGCTGGCATTCCCCTGCGAGAATACGGGCATGTCTCCCGCGCGGATTCGGCAACGCGTGCATGATGTCGCGGAGCAGTTTCACATCAGGCATCTATTAGGTCGTAGGATCATGACGCTTTCAGGTGGCCAGAAGCAACAGCTTGCTGTCGCGGCATCGACCATGCTGGCTCCTGGACTCATCGTTATGGATGAGCCGACAAGTAATTTAGATATGGTGGCGATTCGCAGGCTGCATGACATGGTCTCCCGATTGAGAGCTGATGGAATGACCATCGTCATTGCCGAACACCGTCTTGCATGGTGCGCGGATTTAGCGGACCGTTTCATAGTGTTCGATCACGGTACGATTCTCGGTGAATATGAGGCGTCCGATTTTCTGGCGATGTCCGAACAGCGCGTCGCGGCATTAGGATTGCGCGCCCTCGATGACAGACCATACAGGCTTGCCGTGCATCGTAAACTCCAACATGGAGGCATTGCGCCCGACGAGGACAAGCGACAGGTCGTCATTGGTGTGCGCGGCCTGAGTGTAGGCCATACAAAGCGGGGACTTCTAGGCCGCAAGACACCCGTATTCGCACGTGATATTCCCGATTTCGACATTCACGAGGGTGAGATTCTTGGCCTTATGGGGTCGAACGGGGTTGGCAAAAGCACTTTGGCACGTACGCTATGCGGTCTTGCCGCTCCGTTGAACGGCATGGTGCTATTGAATGGGACGAAAGCGAGCCGCGGCGCTTTGACTCGTGCCGGATTTCTCGTCATGCAGGACGTCAATTACCAGCTCTTCTCCGATAGTGTTCGGGAAGAGGCATTACTGGGACTTGATGGGATGGATGACGCTGTGCGTGACCGATGCGATGCTGTGCTACGAGACCTCGACCTATTGGATTCCGTGCAGCGCCACCCGATGAGTTTATCCGGCGGTCAAAAGCAGAGGCTGGCTATAGCCTGCGCTTTGATGAGCGATAAGCGATTCATTGTTTTGGACGAACCGACCAGCGGACTGGACCGGTTGCATATGACCCAAGTCGGCGGACTTCTGCGAAAGCTCGCGGACCGTGGCAAAGCGGTGTTGGTCGTAACACATGATTATGAGCTTGCAGCGCTATGGTGCGACCGCATCATAGCGCTGGAAGACGAACTGCATAACGAACAGGGAGAAGAAGAGGATCGTCTGGCATGGACTTCAATGTGAACGATTGGCTGGGAGACTGGATTAGCTTCGAACATTTGATCAACAATCATGACCCGAACCTTGACCGGGCTTGGAAGGATTCGACGAAAGCCATGCGATCCAAGCCGCTGTTCGCGATCATGATGCTCGGCGATGCGCGACGCTTCTGGGCAAAAGCCTGCAAAACCTCGGGCAAGGAGTGGCGATTCCGCATTGGTGGATGGCATATCGAGCAGCCGTCCGCAGTTGGCGACGATGATGCTGTCGCAGGCTTTAACCTGACTTGGCTGGACGAAAAACGCACCCCCATCACAACACATGAATATCGGCTTGATCATGTGCACGACAAGGGGCTGGAAGGCAAACCCTGCTATGTGTTCCACGCTAGCGATGCCGGTGCCTCCGATCCCTTCGCCGTACTCATCGCGATGGAGCCCATGCCTGAACGCTCCGTGCTCAGACACGGGGGACTGCTCAGTCATCTGCATTTTCAATATGCCTCTGATGAAGGCGAACTCATCAAAGGTACTGGCAAACAAGCCACGCTCCGCCATCGCATGTGGTATCCCACCATGTGCGCCGCTGAAGGGACGTTACTTGATCAATGCAACATCGTACGTGCGCTGCATCATCTTCAAGCATGGCGGGAACTGCCTGTCCCATCATCAGACTGACTGCAGATGCCCGAAGATGGGACAATATCAGCATTGCGACGATTGTAGGTATCGTCCAGTGACGCTTTCCGGACATGCGGCGATCCGAGAAGGCGCTCCCTCGCATACTACGCGTCCGCCTGCTTCACCGCCGCCCGGTCCCATATCCACCACATAGTCCGCATTGGCAATCACGTCCAAATCATGTTCGATGACGACCACCGTCGCGCCATTCGCTACAAGTTCATCAAACACGTGCAGCAGCACGCGAACATCAAGCGGATGCAAGCCGATTGTCGGCTCATCGAACACGAATACCGCATCATGCTGTTTCCGCCCCATCTCGCTGGCCAATTTCAAACGCTGGGCCTCACCGCCCGACAGCGCGGGAGTTGGCTCGCCCAACGCAAGATAGCCCAAACCCAATTCATGCAACGTGGCAAGCTTCGTTTGGATCGGTTTGACATCTCGTAAGACAGGCATGGCATCGTCGACGGTCATTGTCATTAACTGCGGCATCGAATACGCCACTCCGTCGGTGCAGGGGAGCTTCAGCTCGGCGATTGCATCGGAATACCGCGAGCCATGGCATGCCGGGCATTCGATATCGACGTCAGGCAGGAACTGCACGTCGAGCGAAATCGATCCCGTGCCGTCGCACGTCGCGCAACGCAGCTTGCCAGTGTTATAGGAGAATGCCCCCGCTTTCAGACCGATGGTCCGCGCAGCATCTGTTTTTGCGAACGCGCGTCGAAGATCGTCATGGACGCCGCAATATGTAGCGACGGTGGAACGTATGTTCGCACCGATAGGCGTGGCATCGATAAGATGTGCCTTGGACACACCGTCCGCCTCGAGGAGCCGCACCTGCGTCGGCTGCGGCGACCTGTCGATCCGCGACTGCAAAGCGGGCATCAACATCTCCAGTACCATCGTCGTCTTGCCGGAACCGGATACCCCTGTTACGGCGGTCAGCCGTCCACGGGGAATATCTACCGATAACGGGCCGACGGTATGCAGACGGTCGGTTTCCATATGAATTCGTCCTGCGGAGAAGATTTCATGGGCGTCAATGTTGTCACGCACACGGTCATGAACGTTGCCACCCTGGGCAAGGAACGGCGCGATGCGCGATTCGCGGGTATCAATCACCTGCGGCACCGTTCCCTGCGCAATCACCTGACCGCCCTTTGCGCCGGCACCTGGCCCCATCTCGATGAGATAATCGGTTTCGGCCAGCACCCGAGTGTCATGATCGACCACTACCACGGAATTGCCATCAGCCACCAGGTCACGCATGACACCGAGCAGTCCGTCGACATTCGCGGGATGCAACCCAATCGACGGCTCATCCAGCACATATAACACGCCTGTGGTGCGATTGCGCACGGCGCGGGCAAGCTGCACGCGTTGGCGCTCGCCGGTGGACAGCGTGGCTCCGGCGCGGTCCAAGGACAGATACCCGAGACCGAGTTCCAATAAACGCCGTGACGTATTGAGGAACGATTCACAGATGGCGCTCGCCATGGTGCGCATATGTGGTTCCAGCGATTCCGGCACGGACCCTACCCAGGAAACGAGTGCGTCCAGAGACATCGCGGTTGCCTGAGCCAGATTGATGTCTCTGATACGTGGCTGGCGGGCGCGTTCGGAAAGTCTGGTCCCTCCGCAATCGCTGCAGGGACGCTCTTTGAGGAACCTCGCAACACGTTTAAGCCCTTTTTCGTCCTTGGCTTTGGTGAGGGCGTTCTCCACGGTGTATACGGCGTTGTAGTACGTGAAGTCGAGTTCGGCGAAATCGTCGCCTTTTTTCGGCTTGTATAGGATGTGCTTCTTGATGGCTGGGCCGGCGAACACGATATCTCGTTCTTGTTCGGTGAGTTGGTTGAACGGTACGTTGGTACGTACTCCCATGGCCCCGCATACTTGCTTCATCAAATCCCACATCAACGATCCCCACGGCAGCACGGCTCCCTCGTCAATGCTTTTCGACTCATCCGGTACCAAGGCGGAACGGTCGACTTCCCTCATGATTCCGGTGCCTGAGCATGTCGGACACGCGCCCGCGGCGTTGAATGCGAGATCCTCCGCTGATGGCGGATGCATGAGTCCGCCGCAGAACGTGCAATGCATCGGAAGCTCGGCGGCAACGTTCATCGTGGGTTGGTTGCGTGCTCCGCAGTGTTCGCACACGTGCGATCCGATCCGGGAGAACAGGAGGCGCAGACTGTTGAGCAGTTCGCTCATTGTGCCGAACGTGGAACGGACTCCAGGCACTGATGGACGCTGATGCAGTGCCAATGCCGCCGGAATATGACGCACCTCGTCGACGGTTGCGCGGCTTGCCTGGGTCATACGTCTTCTTGTATAGGTCGATAGCGCTTCCAGATAGCGTCGTGATCCCTCCGCGTACAGCACGCCAAGCGCGAGGGAGCTTTTTCCTGAGCCTGAGATTCCGGCTATGCCGACCATGCTGTTGAGCGGGATGTCGATGTCGACGTCTTTCAGATTATGTACGTGGGCTCCGCGCACTTCGATACATGAGGGGAGTGGCCGAGACACTTGTGTTTCGTATGCAAAGATAGAAGGAGACGGTTTCATACCGGCAATTCTATGCTTGCCATATGGTTATCACATATACGGATGAAAAGAAATTCACCAAGGAACAGACCCAGCGACTGTTTCTTTCAGTCGGCTGGGTGTCCGGTCAATATCCTGAACGGTTGCATAAGGCGTTGATGGGGTCATCCACCGTATTCAGCGCATGGGATGGCGAACGTCTGGTGGGTCTGGTGCGAGTGCTTGATGACACGGAGATGGTGGCATACATGCACTATGTGCTGGTCGATCCTGAATACCAAGGGCGCGGCATTGCCGGACATCTTGTCGGCATGGTCAAGCAGCGGTACCACGATTACCTGTATATCGAGGTTATGCCTGAGGAAAGCAAGAATGCCACGTTCTATGAGAAGCATGGATTCCATATTATGGAGGATGGCGTCGCCATGCAGATATGCAATCCGGGAGAACGGCACTGACGGAACGGGCATCGGGCATGTCTTGAGAACTTCGGGCGGTGAGGGGCGCCATCTTTCGCCGGAGGCGTTTCCATTACCGCTTATATTTTTTGGGGTTCGGCTGTCAGATCTTGAATGAACGACGGATGAATCCGTATACGGTGTCCCAGTAGCGTTTCGGATCCACGGCGGAGCTTTCCATATGATCGGCGTCCGGAACCAGCAGACGTTCGCGGTCGATGCTGGAGCAGGCGTTGTAGTTCATGTCGAGGAAACGTGGGCTGACCATGCGGTCCTTTCCTCCATGGATGAACAGCATCGGAATGACCGTATGCCGCAATGACGGTATGCAGGACGCTTCGGTGAAATCATAGCCGGCACGGCGCTTGCAGATCAGACCCGCCGCGTCCACACATGCCGAGGCGAGAAGCTTTGGCATGTGGAACATGCCTCGCGCGCTGTCTATGAATTCCATGCGGGCGGAAGTGTATCCGCTTTCGGCGATTGCCGCGATGACATTGCGTGGCAGTTCCGGCGTGCCGGTCGTCATCATCACCGTCGTGGCTCCCATGGATCCTCCGAATAGGAGAATGCGTGCTTGATCGTCGCTATCCACAATCAGCCGTATCCAATCAAGCAGATCATTGCGCTCCAACCATCCCATGCCTACATATCGTCCTTCGCTCAGATCCTGGGCCCGTTGGGATGGTGCGAGGACGGTGAAGCCCATGCGGGCATAGCGGTGTGCCCATTTGGCTTGTTCTTCAGGGGCTCCGGTATAGCCATGCACGCAGATGGCATATATATGCGGCGTCGGGTCGATGCAATCCGGATCGAAGAGCCAGCCATGCAGCTTAAGCCCATCGCGGCTGGTGATGGATACCGGCTGTTTCGTTTCGGAAAACCATTGCTCGGCCTCTTTGGCCTCGCCTTGGTTCATCTTTCCCTCGCGATCCGGAGCGATCAGCGCCTGATGGAAAATGGAATGCTTCCACTGCGTGTCGATGGCAAAGCGGAACAGCATATGTGCTGACGCCGCGAGCAATCCCGTCGCTGCGACGGTCGTGACGCCAGTCGCGAGCTGAATGTTGCGGATGAGCGCGGAATGGTCATGCGTCGTTGCCATTTTCTGATTCCTTACCACTGGTTGGTGCTTGTCTGACTACGATTGTACGTGGGTTTGCGCATAGTCCGCGTTTTATGCACCTTGCTACTCTGATTGCAGGGAAATGTCAGCGCACCATGTATACTAGATAACTGTTGTCTTGGCGAGGGAGGTTCCGCCTCCGTTATCGACTTGGCGTATGATATGAAACTCCTTGGGTTTTTTATGCGGCTCGTCGGTGCGCCGAAACATAAGAACGATGTATCAAGGAGATATTGATTATGGCTACCACCATCACTCTTGAAGGTGCTGCTCGTACCGAGTTCGGCAAGGGTGCTGCCCGCCGCATGCGCGTCGCGAACCTCATCCCGGCCACCGTTTACGCCGGCGGCGAGGATCCGACCTTCGTGCAGCTGCCGATGAAGGAGACCACTCTGGCTCTGCGTCACACCAACGCCCTGTTCACCATCAAGTATGGTGACGAGACCAAGATGGCCGTCGTCAAGGACGTCCAGCGCAACCCGGTGAAGCGCATCGTCGAGCACGTCGATTTCTACGAGGTCAAGGCCGGCGAGAAGATCGACGTCGAGGTGCCGGTGTTCGTCGAAGGCACCCCGAAGGGCGCTGCTGTCGCATTCGTCGACATCCAGGAGCTCAAGGTCCGCGCCGATGTCGCCAACCTGCCGGAGAAGATCGTGGTCAACGTTGATGGCCTGACCGATGGTTCCAAGGTCTTCGCCAAGGACGTCGTGCTGCCGGAAGGCGTCGTACTCGATGTCGAGGATCCGGAAGAATCCGTCGTCACCGTCGAGGTGCCGGAAGATGCCGCACCGGTTGAGGCCGCTCCGGCTGCTGACGCCGCTGCCGCTCCGGCTGCTGACGCTGAGTGAGCCGTATCGTTGTCTATACTGGCTGCTCCACAAGCATGAGGTAGCCGGTGAGGAAGGGGTCCGTATGGGCCCCTTCCTGCTTTATGAGGATCGTTATCTCATATCGCGAACGCCGGTTATCGAAAGCGTTTATGGTGTGAGAGAGTACATACCAGAACCCGGCGCCACAAGCGCCGGAGACCAATAACCGCTGGCCGCCTTTGGGTGGCTGATGCAACTAGAAGAAGTAAAGAATGACTGAACAGAATCATCACGATCCGGCGGAGCTTGACAAGCTCGCCGAGAAGTTCACCGTGCTCCCGAACGACAACCCGGCATCCGACGCCAAGCGTGCCGAACTCATCGACAAGCCGGCTTTCGGTCAGGTCTTCTCCGACAACATGGCCCACATGACCTGGACCAAGGGTGAAGGCTGGTCGGACCGCCGCATCGAGCCGTACGCGCCGCTGAAGATGGACCCGGGCGCATCTGTTCTGCATTACGCCCAGGAATGCTTCGAAGGTCTGAAGGCCTATCGTCACGCCGACGGCTCCACTTGGCTGTTCCGTCCGGATGCGAACGCCGAGCGTTTCCAGAACTCCGCCAAGCGTCTGTACCTGCCGGAGCTGCCGATCGACGACTTCATCGGCTCTGTCGCCGCCCTCGTCAAGCGCGATGTGAACTGGGTTCCGTCCCGTCGCGAATACACGCTGTACATGCGTCCGTTCATGTTCGCTTCCGAGCCGTTCCTTGGCGTGCGCGCTCCGCAGGAAGTGGATTATTGCGTGATCGCCTCCCCGTCCGGACCGTACTTCCCGGGCGGCGTGAAGCCGGTCAGCATCTGGGTTGAAGACAAGTGGTTCCGCACCGGCCCTGGCGGCACTGGTTTCGCCAAGTGCGGTGGCAACTACGCCGCATCCCTGCTTGGTGAGTACACCGGCATCGACCACGGCTGCCAGCAGGTGTGCTTCGTCGACGCCGCCACCAAGACCTACCTTGAGGAGCTTGGCGGCATGAACATGATGGTCGTGCACAAGGACGGCCACGTGGAAACCCCGTCCCTGACCGGCAACATCCTGCCGGGCGTGACCCGCCGCTCCCTGATCCAGCTCATCCAGGACAACGGCCACGACGTGGTCGAGACCATGATCGCTCTGGACCAGCTGCTTGAGGACATCAAGTCCGGCGAAGTCACCGAGGTGTTCGCCTGCGGTACCGCCGCCATCATCACCCCGATCGGTCGCTTCAAGTCCGAGAAGTTCGATGTGACCGTCGCCGACGGCGGTTCCGGCGAGTTCACCCTCGCACTGCGCAACCAGCTGCTCGGCATCCAGCTTGGCGAGATCGAAGACCCACACAACTGGATGTGGAAGGTCTGCTGATTTTCCCGTTAGCGATTATTAGCTGACATATAGCTGTAATGGCCGCCGGAGGGTGGCGCGTGCTTCAGGCCAATTCACATGGTCTGGCAATGTACGTGCCGCCCTCCGGCTCTTTTATTGCAGCTCTTGCCCCATATTGTGCTATTTTTAACAGCTGGTTGGAAAAGAAATATGTGAGGGAAGGGGAGTGGCCATGGAAGTGGCGCTGGAAAGCAACGGCTTCTTCATAGGTATCGAATATCTGGCGACCTTCTGCTGCGGCATGGTCGGCGGGCTCGCCGCCGTACGCAAAGGCTATGATATTTTTGCGATTCTCGTCACCACATGGCTCACCGCATTGGGTGGTGGCATCATTCGTGATGTGCTGCTCGGAGCGCTTCCTCCCGCAGGCGTCTCCGACAAAGGGCTGGTGATCACCGCACTGCTCGCAGCTGTGGCCGTAGCCATCATTTATCCCGAAGTCGACAAGCTCAAATGGTCCATGCTGTCATTGGACGCGCTGGCATTGGGTCTTTACGCCGTCAACGGCACATCCAAAGCCATGATGTACCACATGTCCGGCACCACGGCAGTGTTCCTGGGCATGTTCACGGCACTTGGCGGCGGACTCATCCGTGACATGCTCATCAACGAGGTGCCCATGGTGATCCGCGACAAGCATTGGTACGCGGTGCCTTCAGCCGTTGGATGCGTATTGACGGTACTCGTATGTAAAGGAGTGAACGAGGGAATCGTCAGTTTTCCCGCCGAAGTCTTGCTTGATGTGCTGATTGTGGTGCTGATGGTGGCCATGCGGCTTATCTCCGTGTTTTTCGACATTCAATTGCCGGGGGCTTTGGCCAGGCATAACACCTACCTGCCGAGCGAAGCCAAATATCTCAAACGTCCGGTCATCCATCCCGATCGGAATGATGACGATATCAAGCGTAAGTGAGCATTTTCAACAGAGTACGAAATGTAAAAAAGAAGAAGCCCCGCAGGTTTTCCTGCGGGGCTTCTTACAAGCTGTGAGTTACGAAAACTCAGAGAGCGTTGATGGCCACAGCGAGACCGGACTTGCGGTTGGCAGCCTGGTTCTTGTGGATCACGCCAGCGCCGGCGGCCTTGTCGAGCTTCTGGGCTGCGACCTTGTAGGCGGCTTCGGCGGCGGCCTTATCGCCAGCGGCGATGGCTTCGCGGGTGGCGCGAACGGCAGTCTTCAGGCTGGACTTCACGGCCACGTTACGCTTGTGCGCCTTCTCGTTGGTGAGAACGCGCTTCTTCTGCGACTTGATGTTTGCCACTATTTCTCCAAACGACGTTTGCTATAAGGACATACAAACGATGATGATAACATGGCACGCGGATAAATCGCCAATGCGTATAAGAGTGTCGCGGAAGGACATGCCGACACTACCAGTTAGAATCGTTTGCGTCGAATATTTCCAGAGGAGGATGGCGTGGGCCAACAGCATAATCAGCCCGGGTACACCGATCAGTCGTTGATCCGCAACTTTTGCATCATCGCGCATATCGATCACGGCAAATCAACGGTGGCGGACCGTATTCTGCAGTTGAGTGGCATCGTGCCGGAGCGCGAGATGCGCGATCGCTTCCTCGACCGCATGGATATCGAGCAGGAACGCGGCATCACCATCAAATCGCAGGCCGTGCGCGTGCCGTGGACGGTTGACGGCACCGAATACACACTCGGCATGATTGATACCCCCGGCCATGTGGACTTCACATACGAGGTGTCCCGAGCGTTGGCCGCATGCGAGGGTGCGGTGCTGCTTGTCGACGCCACGCAGGGCATTGAAGCGCAGACGCTGTCCAACCTGTATATGGCCATCGACCATGATCTGGCCATTATCCCCGTGCTCAACAAAATCGACCTGCCCAGCGCCGAACCCGACAAGCATGCCGAGGAAATCGCCGGCCTGATTGGTTGTGACCCGTCCGACGTGTTGCGCGTCTCCGGCAAAACCGGAGAAGGCGTCGCCGAACTGCTCGACCGTATCGTCGCCGAAGTGCCCGCGCCGGCGGGCAACCCGGACGCGCCTGCCCGCGCGCTCATTTTCGACTCCGTATACGACTCCTATCGTGGCATCGTCACTTACATTCGTATGGTCGACGGTGAACTGAAATCGCGCGAGAAACTGCACATGATGGGTATCGGCATGACGCATGACCCCATCGAAATCGGCGTGATCAGCCCCGACATGATGCCCACCAAGGCGCTTGGCGCAGGAGAGGTCGGCTATGTGATCACCGGAGCGAAGGACGTCAGCCAGTCCAAGGTGGGCGACACCATCACCTCCGCCATAAATCCGGCTACCGAGCCGCTCGAAGGCTACCGTGATCCGCAACCAATGGTCTACGCCGGCCTGTTCCCAATCGACAACGCGCAATATCCGGAACTGCGCGAGGCGCTTGACAAGCTCAAGCTCAACGACGCGGCCCTCATCTACGAACCGGAAACCTCCGTGGCGTTGGGCTTCGGCTTCCGTTGCGGCTTCCTGGGCTTACTGCACATGGAGATCGTCACCGAACGTTTGAGCCGCGAATTCGACCTTGACCTGATCTCCACCGCGCCGAACGTGCCGTACGAGGTCACCGCGGAAGACAATTCCGTGCATCGCGTCACCAATCCGAGCGAATTCCCCGAAGGCAAGATCAAGAAGATCGTCGAACCGATGGTTGCCGCCGACATCATCACGCCGAAGGATTTCATCGGTGCGGTGATGGACCTGTGCCAAGACCACCGTGGCCAGATGGGCACCATGGAATACATTTCCGCCGACCGTGTGGAAATGCATTACCGTATTCCACTCGCCGAAATCGTCTTCGACTTCTTCGACCAGCTGAAGAGCCGTACCAAGGGGTATGCGTCGCTCGACTACCACGAGGATGGCGAACAGTCCGCCGATCTGGTGAAGGTCGACATCCTTATTCAAGGCGAGAAAGTCGATGCGTTCAGCGCCATCGTGCACCGTGACAAGGCGTACAGCTATGGCGTGATGATGACCAAGAAGCTGCGTGAGCTCATTCCGCGCCAGCAGTTCGAGATTCCCATCCAGGCTGCCATCGGTTCTCGAATCATCGCACGCGAAACCATCCGCGCCCTGCGTAAGGACGTGCTCGCCAAGTGTTACGGCGGCGACATCTCCCGTAAGCGTAAGCTGCTCGAAAAGCAGAAGGCCGGCAAGAAGCGTATGAAGATGCTCGGCCATGTGGAAGTGCCGCAGGAGGCGTTCATCGCGGCCCTGTCCACCGGCGGAGCGGGCAACGACCGCGACACCAAGGACAAGATTCGCGCCGCGCAGAAGTCCGAAGGTTGAGCCTTTCGTGACGTTCGAAATCTACATTCATGTTCCGTTTTGCTTACGTCGCTGCGGCTATTGCGACTTCAACACCTACACGGCCGTGGACATGGGCGCGGGCGCGTCACGCGGCAACTACGCGAACATGGTTATCCGCGAAATGGCGATTGTCCGCGATTGGCAGACAACGCACGGTATCAACGAGCCGAAGGTGGCAACCGTCTTCTTCGGCGGCGGTACGCCGACCACACTCAAGGCAAGCGATTTGGTCGCCATGCTGGATGCGGTACGCGCCACATGGGGCATCGCCGATGACGCGGAAATCACCACCGAAGCGAATCCCGACACGGTGAATGCCGACTATGTGAAAGAACTCGCAGACGGCGGTTTCAATCGTATTTCCTTCGGCATGCAATCCGCGGTACCGCATGTGCTTGCAACGCTCGACCGTACGCATACGCCGGAAAACGTCGCTGCCGGAATCGCAGCGGCCAATGCAGCAGGCATGCGTTCCAGCGTCGATCTGATCTACGGCGCGCCGGGGGAGAGCCTTGACGATTGGCGCACATCCGTCCGCACCGCCATCGATTTGGGCGTCAACCATATTTCCGCATATGCGCTCACCATCGCGCCGAATACGAAAATGGGACGACAGATCGCGGCGGGCACGTTGTCGAGACCGGACGATGACGACGAAGCGAACAAATACGAAATCGCCGACACGATGTTCACCGAAGCCGGCCTCGAATGGTATGAGATTAGCAATTGGGCTCGTCCTGGATACGAGTCGCAACACAACCTTGGCTATTGGAGGAACGTCGATTGGGCCGGTCTCGGTCCCGGTGCGCATTCGCATTATGGCGATTGCGAAGACGGCAAAGGATTGCGCTCCTGGGATATCGCGCATCCGCGATTGTGGGGCACCGCCATCAATGAGGGCAATGTGCCATGGGCCGGCAGTGAACGCATCACTGCCGCCGAGGACATCGAAGAGACCATCATGTTGGGCCTGCGCATTCGTGAAGGACTCGACACCAGACAATTCAGCCACTTGATTCCTGAACAAAAATGGATTGAGCTTGAACACGACGGGCTGATCACAATGCTTGATGGCCGCGCCATACCCACTTTGCGAGGCCGACTGCTCAACGACACCATCATCACGGAGCTGTTGGAAACACTGGACTGACCGGGTTAATGAGCATAAGTGAAGTGCGTGCGCATGAGCATGACATGCGAAGTATGCGTTCATGGGCTAAATCCTCTGCGAGGCATTGACAAAAATAGCCATTCGTTATATGGACACGTGCAACGTTGCTGACATACTGGCGCGGTATTCTAAACCACGCATTAAAGAACCGCAAGACTTTTCTTGCCCAAAAACATTGAAGGTGGTTTCGGTGACTTTCCACGCCCCGTTAGATCTGACGATCCATGATTCCCAAGGTATGTACGATCCTGGAGCCGAGCATGATGCTTGCGGCGTGGGTATGGTCACCACCCTCAACAAGCGTCCGGAACGCAAGATCGTCGATGACGCCATCGAGGTGCTGGTCAATCTGAACCATCGTGGCGCCGTGGGCGCCGAGGAGAACACGGGCGACGGCGCAGGCATTCTCATGAGTATGCCCGACGAATTCATGCGTGCCACGGCCGGTGTGGAGCTTCCTGAAGAAGGTCATTACGCCGCGGGCATCGCCTTCTTGGATCGCGACATCGCCACTTCCGGCCAGCAGGAGCAGGCCATTTCCAAGATCGTGCGCGAAGAGGGCCTCGAAGTGCTCGCATGGCGCGTCGTACCCACCAATCCGGACGGACTCGGCCTGCAGGCCCTGGCCAGCATGCCGGCGTTCAAGACGCTGATCGTGGCCGATCCGGAAGGCAAGCTCGGTGGCATCGAACTCGACCGCAAGACCTTCCGCATCCGTAAGCGCGTGGAACACGAGGTAGGCATCTACTTCGCGTCCCTGTCCGCCCGCACCATCACCTACAAGGGCATGCTCACCACCATGCAGCTCAAGCCCTTCTTCCTTGACCTGTCCGACGAACGCATGAAGGCGAAAATCGCCATCGTCCATTCCCGCTTCTCCACCAACACGTTCCCAAGCTGGCCGCTGGCACAGCCGTTCCGCCAGCTGGCGCACAACGGCGAGATCAACACCATCCAAGGCAACCGCAACTGGCTGTCCGCACGTGAAGGCCGACTGAGTTCCGAACTGCTCGGCGAATTCAAGCCGCTGCTGCCGATCGCCACCCCCGGCTATTCCGATTCCGGCACTTTCGACGAATGCCTCGAACTGCTGCACCTCGCCGGCCGTTCCATGCCGCACGCCATCTCCATGATGCTGCCGCCGGCATGGGAGAACAACGACCAGCTCGATCCGGACGTCAAGGCTTTCTACGAATACAACAACACGCTGATCGAACCATGGGATGGCCCGGCGCATATCATCTTCACCGACGGCACCCAGGTTGGTGCTCTGCTTGACCGTAACGGCTTCCGCCCGGGACGTTGGCAGGTCACCGACAATGGTTATGTCGTACTCGCGTCCGAAACCGGTGTGCTGCCGGAAGTCGCCGAGGAGCATATCGTCACCAAGGGCCGTCTGGAACCGGGCAAGATGTTCCTCGTCGACACCGACGAGGGTCGCATCATCCCCGACGAGGAAATCAAGAAGACTCTTGCCAGCCAGCACCCCTACCGCAAGTGGGTGGAAGGCAACTCCGTGGAATTGAGTCAGCTGCCCAAGCGCGAGCACGTCAACCACTCCGGTCAGTCCGTGCAGCGTCGTCAGCGCGCCTTCGGCTACACCGAGGAAGATCTGAAGCTGCTGCTCGCCCCAATGGCCAACACCGGCAAGGAGCCGCTCGGCTCCATGGGCAACGATACGCCGCTCGCCGCGCTGTCCAAGCACAGCCGCATGCTGTTCGATTACTTCACCCAGAAGTTCGCGCAAGTCACCAACCCGCCGCTCGACTGGGAACGTGAGAAGATCGTGACCAGCCTCGAATCCGCCATCGGTCCCGAGCCGAACCTGCTGGCCGATTCCGAACTGCACGCCAAGAAGATCCTCATCCCGCTGCCGGTGCTCAACTCCGACGAGATGGCACAGCTCAAGCGCCTCGACCGCGCCAAGATTCTCGGTGGCTATTACAAGCCATTCATCGTCAAGGGCCTTTACCAGGTGGCCGGCGGCGGACAGGCACTGAAGGACCGTCTTGACGAGATCTTCCAGGAGATCGACGAGGCGATTGAGAACGGCGCCAACTTCCTGGTGCTGTCCGACCGCGATTCCAACTATGCGTGGGGTCCGATTCCATCGTTGCTGCTCACTTCCGCAGTGCAGCACCATCTGCTGCGCCGCCACACGCGTACGCAGATCTCCATGGTGGTCGAAGCCGGCGATGTGCGCGAAATCCACCATGTGGCACTGCTGATCGCCTATGGCGCTGCCGCGGTGAACCCGTATCTGGCATTCGAATCCGTCGAAGACCTCTCCCGCAAGGGCTACCTCAAGGTCGACGCGGAAACCGCCGTGAAGAACCTGACCCGCGCACTGTCCACCGGCGTGCTCAAGATCATGGCCAAGATGGGTGTCTCCACCATCATGAGCTACCGTGGCGCGCAGCTGTTCGAAGCGGTCGGTCTCAACAAGGACGTCATCGACGAGTACTTCACCGGCACCACGTCCCGTGTGGGCGGCGTCGGCCTCGACGAGCTCGCCGAGGAAGTCGCCAGCCGCCATCGCGTGGCCTATCCGACCCAATGGACCGCCCGCCCGCACCGCAACCTGCGTACCGGCGGCGACTACAAGTGGCGTCGTACCGGCGAGGACCATCTGAACGATCCGGAAGCCATCTTCCTGCTGCAGCAGTCCACCCAGCGCGGCGACTACAACCTGTTCAAGAAGTACTCGAACCACATCAACGACACCTCCAACCGTCTGATGACGCTGCGTGGCCTGATGAAGTTCAAGTCCACCCGCAAGCCGATCGACATTTCCGAAGTCGAGCCGGCCAGCGAAATCGTCAAGCGTTTCTCCACCGGCGCCATGAGCTACGGCTCCATCTCCCAGGAGGCGCATGAGACGCTCGCCATCGCCATGAACACGATCGGCGCACGCTCCAACTCCGGTGAAGGCGGCGAATCCGAGGATCGTATCAACGATCCGCTGCGCTACAGCAAGATCAAGCAGATCGCTTCGGCACGCTTCGGTGTGACCAGCGACTATCTGGTGCATGCCACCGACCTGCAGATCAAGCTCGCCCAAGGCGCGAAGCCGGGCGAGGGCGGCCACCTGCCGGGAGCCAAGGTTCCGCCGTGGATCGCCAAGGTACGTCACGCCACCCCGGGCGTGGAGCTCATCTCCCCACCGCCGCACCACGACATCTACTCCATCGAGGATCTGAAGCAGCTGATCAACGATGCGAAGATGGCCAATCCGAAGGCCCGCATCCACGTCAAGCTCGTCTCCGAATTCGGCGTCGGCACCATCGCTGCCGGCGTGGCCAAGTGCCATGCCGATGTGGTGCTGATTTCCGGCTATGACGGCGGCACCGGCGCGGCTCCGCTCAACGCCATCAAGCATGCCGGCACCCCGTGGGAGATCGGCCTGTCCGAAACCCAGCAAACGCTGGTTCTGAACGGCCTGCGTTCCCGCATCACCGTGCAGTGCGACGGCGAGCTCAAGACCGGTCGCGACGTGGTGATCGCCGCGCTGCTTGGCGCCGAGGAATTCGGCTTCGCCACCGCCGCGCTGATCGTCGAAGGCTGCGTCATGATGCGCGCCTGCCAGAAGAACACCTGCCCGCAGGGCATCGCCACCCAGGATCCGGAGCTCCGCGCACGCTTCAAGGGCAAGCCGGAACATGTCGTCAACTTCTTCATGTTCATCGCCGAGGAAGTCCGCGAACTGCTCGCGCAGCTCGGCTTCCGCACGCTGGAAGAGGCCGTCGGCCATGTCGAATGCCTCGACCAGGACGAAGCCATCAAGCGTTGGAAATCCGACGGCATCGACCTGAGCAACGTGCTCATGCAGCCGGGCCCGGTTCCGGGAACCATCCTGCACAAGACGATCGATCAGAACCACGAGCTCGACAAGGCGCTCGACAACAAGCTCATCGAGCTTGCCCAGCCCGCCCTTGACAAGAAGGAGCCCGTGCGTATCGAAATGCCGATCCGCAACGTGTACCGTACGCTCGGCACCATGCTCGGCTATGAGATCACCAAGCGCTACGGCGAGGAAGGTCTGCCGGACGGCACCATCGACATGACGTTCCATGGTGCCGGCGGCCAGTCCATCGGCGCGTTCATTCCGCGTGGCGAAACCATCCGCGTCTACGGCGAAGTCAACGACTACGCGGGCAAGGGCCTGTCCGGCGGCCGCATGGTGGTCCGTCCAGAGGACGGCATCACCTTCGATCCGCACGAGAACGTGATCGCAGGCAATGTCACCGGCTTCGGCGCGACTTCCGGCCAAATGTTCGTGGCCGGCCGCGCAGGCGAACGTTTCGCCGTACGTAACGGCGGCGCCACCTTCGTGGTGGAAGGCGTGGGCGACCACGGCTGCGAATACATGACCGGCGGTACGGTCGTGATTCTCGGCTCCACCGGCCGTAACCTCGGCGCGGGCTTCTCCGGCGGCAACGTGTACGTGCTCGACCTCGACATGAAGCAGGTCAACCCGGCGGCCGCCACCAACGGCGCGCTGCTGTTCGAGCCGCTTGACGCCGATGCCGACAAGCTGGTGCATGGTCTCGTCAAGCAGCATGCCGAAGAGACCGGCTCCGCCTTCGCGAAGGCCCTGCTTGACGACTGGGAAAACAGCGCCAAGCGATTCACCCACATCGTTCCGAAGCACTTCCTCGCCATGCAGAAGGCGATGAAGGAAGCCGAGGAGAAGAACATCGATTTCAATACGCCCGGCGTCTGGGAACAGGTGTACGAGCAGGTTATGGAAGGAGCGCGCTGACATGGGAGATCCTCGTGGATTCCTGAAGGTCCGTACCCGTCGCGAACTGGCCGAACGCCCCGTTGAAGAGCGAATCAAGGACTGGTTCGACGTTCACACCGAATCCGGCCTGCAGTCCTGGACCACCGAGCAGGCGGCCCGCTGCATGGATTGCGGAACCCCGTTCTGCATGAGCGGATGCCCGCTCGGCAACATCATTCCGGAGTTCAACGATCTGGTCCGTCAGGAGAAGTGGGAGGACGCGTACAACCGTCTGTCCGAAACCAACAACTTCCCCGAAGTGACCGGTCGCATCTGCCCGGCATTGTGCGAAGCCGCCTGCGTGCTTGGCATCCATCAGCCGGCCACGATGATTCAGAACGACGAACGCACCATCATCGATCAGGCATGGAGCCTTGACTACGTCAAGCCTCTGCCGCCGCAGCGTCTGACCGACCAGACCGTTGCCGTGGTCGGTTCCGGCCCATCCGGTCTCGCCTGCGCCCAGCAGCTCACCCGTGCCGGCCACACCGTGGTCGTATACGAGCGTGATGACGCCATCGGTGGTCTGATGCGTTACGGCATTCCGAACTTCAAACTCGACAAGCGCCTCATCGACCGCCGAGTCGAGCAGATGGAAGCCGAAGGCACCGTGTTCCGCACCGGCGTGGAAATCGGCAAGGACATCTCCTGGGATGACCTGCGTTCCCGCTACGACGCAGTGGTGGTTGCCATCGGCTCCACCGTGCCGCGTGACATGAAGATTCCAGGCCGCGGGCTCAAGGGTATCCATTTCGCCATGGAGTTCCTGCCGGACGCCACACGTCGCGTGTACGGTGTCAAGCCGGTCAACGACATCACCGCCGAAGGCAAGCATGTGGTGATCATCGGCGGCGGCGACACCGGTTCCGACTGCCTCGGCACATCCCTGCGCCAAGGCGCTAAGGACGTCACCGTGCTGCAGATCATGCCGCAGGAACCGAAGGAGCGTCCGGCCAACCAGCCATGGCCGACCTTCGCCCGCCTGTACAAGGAAACCTCCTCCATGGAGGAAGGTTTCGAAACGCAGCGCGCCGAATACGTGTACAACACCGACTCGGTCAACTTCGAGGGCTCCGATGAGGACAAGGCCAAGGTGAAGGTGGAGAACTCCACCGCCACCGAAGGCTTCGTCGCCGACGAGAACGGACATGTCACCGGTCTAAAGGTCGTCAACGTCGCTCCAGGAGAGAACGGGCCGTTCACCCGCCAGCCAGGCACCGAACGAGTGATTCCCGCCGATCTGGTGCTCATCTCCGTGGGCTTCCTGCACCCTGACACCACCACGCTGGTGGATCAGCTGCCGGTCGACCTTGACGGTCGAGGCAATGTGGCGCGTAACGACAAGTTCGCCACCTCCCAGGACGGCGTCTTCGCCTGCGGCGATGCCGGACGTGGCCAGAGCCTCGTCGTGTGGGCCATCTCCGAAGGTCGCTCCTGCGCGGCCGCGGTCGACGAGTACCTTACCGGCTCCACCGAACTGCCGGCACCGATCGTCGCTTCCAAGCGTCCGATGATGCTGCCGCGATAAACAACACTGTTGTAAGGGTATGAACGAGGTAGCCCGGCTCGCGAATAGTGAGCCGGGCTACCTGTTTTTCACCCAAAATGCGGTAAAGTAATCCCAGCACCATGCAACAAAGGAGTGACTAATGCCAAATCGCGCAGAACGACGTGCCCAAGCCAAGCGCAATCGCAGGGGAGTGCCACAGCAATACGACCAAACCCAAGGCCGCGCACGTTCCGGCATGTTGGACGAGTATCAGCTGCAGGAAAAGTCACGTCGTCTGCAGGACGGCACTGATGGGCCATGGAAGCCGAGTGCCAGTACGATCACGGAAACGGAAAACGTGCTGAACACCAATCCTGATTACAAGAATCCGAAGATGTTCAAGGCACCCCATTCCGTCCGCCAATGGTTCCGTGTGGCCAGCTGGGTGCTGATTGCGCTGTCGGCCATCGCCTTCCTCGTGGTCATGTGGCTGCCGTCGCATCCGATGTGGCTCATCTCCACAGTCGCCATCGTCTTCGCAGTCGGTGTGCTGAGCCTGTTCTTCACGGCCGGCAACCCGAAGCACAATCCGAATCTCGACCAAAACGGAACAGCCGTCTGATCACAAAAACGATGGAAAGCGGTGAGACAACCAGAAGCATTTGTCTCACCGCTTTTTCTATCGGATTTTAGGTATGCGCTACTTGACTTCGACTAACCGTAAAGGGTATGCGAGAATGCTGTTTCATCGTTTTTCAGAAAAAGAATGGAACTTTCTGAAAAACGATGAAAACAATAAGTGTTTTTCGTGTCTGATGTTTTACAGTAGAACAGGAAACGCTGGAAGACTCGAGGAGGAGATTACAGACATGAAGGTTGACATTCTATCGCGTGAATACCCGCCCAAGGTGTATGGCGGCGCGGGGGTGCATGCCGAAGAGCTTTCCAAGGTGCTGGCGGAACGTGTCGATGTGACGGTCCGCGCATTCGACGGGCCGCGCGCGGCCGCCGACATTCCCGCGATTCCCGGAACCGACCCGAAAGGGTCGCTCACGGTCGTCGGCTACGACGTGCCGAAGGAGCTTGAGGATGCGAACGGTGCGTTGAAGACGTTTGGCGTCGATTTGCAAATCGCCAACGACGTTGATGCCGACATCATCCATGCGCATACATGGTACGCATGCCTTGCCGGCTATCTCGCCAAAATGCTGCATGACACCCCATTGGTCATCACCGCGCACTCGCTTGAACCGTTCCGTCCATGGAAACGTGAGCAGTTGGGCGGCGGCTACAATCTGAGCTCCTGGGCTGAGAAAGACGCCTACGAGCATGCCGACCGCGTGATCGCCGTATCCGCGGGCATGCGTGAGGATATCCTCACCGCCTATCCGAACCTTGACCCGGACAAGGTGGTCGTAGTGCACAACGGCATCACCATGAGCCAGTTTGAAACCCCGGCGGATGACGATCCGGGCTGGAAGGTGTTCGAACGTTACAACATCGACCGCAGCAAACCGACCTTGCTGTTCGTCGGACGCATCACCCGTCAAAAGGGTCTGCCGTACCTGCTTCAGGCACTGCACTTCGTGGACCCGAACATCCAGGTCGTTCTGTGCGCCGGCGCTCCCGACACGCCGGAAATCATGGAAGAGGTCAAGACCGCCTTCGCCAAGCTCGACGAGGAACGCGGCAACATCATCTGGATTGAGGAGATGCTGCCGAAGCCGGAACTCAACGCACTCGAACATGGCTGTGACGCATTCATCTGCCCATCCATCTACGAGCCGCTCGGCATCGTGAATCTGGAAGCCATGGCATGCGGTCTGCCGGTGGTCGCCTCTGCGACCGGTGGCATTCCGGAAGTCGTCGTCGACGGCGAGACCGGATATCTGGTGCCGGTCGACCAACTGCATGACGGCACTGGCACCCCCACCAACCCTGACAAATTCGTGCACGATATGGCCGACGCCATCAACCGCATCATGGCTGACCCTGAAAAGGCGAAGCGGATGGGACAGGCCGGTTACGAGCGTGCCCGCGACCACTTCAGCTGGGAGTCCATCGCAGACAAGACCGTCAAAGTCTACGAGGACGTGCTTGCCGAACGGAAGTAGAACCGAACCTGTCTGATCGCGGATAACCGATCCGGCTGATCGATAGCCAGAATATTCCTGAAATGCCTCCTGCCGACGCACTATGCTGGCAGGAGGCATCATCGCATCCAAGTGGTTTGTGAAAATGGAGGGGACCATGAACGAACAGAGCATCGCGTTGAAACTGGACGATGTGGAATTCCGTCGCCGCAGGCGCGTAATTCTCACCAAAGTTAATCTGGAAGTCAAAAAAGGCGAGAAATGGGTGCTGTTCGGTCCCAACGGCATCGGCAAATCCACGTTGGTGCAGATGATGAGCACCCGTGGATTCCCATCCGAAGGCACAGTCGACATTCTTGGAAACCGTCTGGGCAAAGTGAACGTGTTCTCCTACCGCAACCGCATCGGTTTGAGCTCGGCCGAACTCGGACGTGCGTTCCCACCGCAGGAAGATCCTCTTGACGCCATCGTGACGGCGCTGACCGCAACCACCGGCCGTTGGCGCGACACCTATACTGACGAGGATTACGCCAAAGCCCGCTCATTGATGCGTGAATTCGGCATCGAATACCTGGAAGGCAAGATGATGTTCAAGCTTTCCGAAGGCGAACGCACTCGCGTGCTTATCTGCCGTGCGTTGATGGCGGATCCCGATTTGCTGATTCTTGACGAGCCGACCACGGGTCTTGATTTGGGTGGGCGTGAGATTGCTTTGCGTGCGTTGAGTCGTGTTGGTGCGGAGCAGTCTGACCGCGCCGTGATTCTGGTGACGCACCGTCTTGAGGAGATTCCGCAAGGCTTCGACCATGTGGCGATCATGGGACGTATCACCGGCAACGAGGCGGACGCGTATGCGGATAATGTGGCCGGCAACGATCCGGCGCCGGGCACTATCGTGTATACGGGTGATTTGGAGCATGGTTTTACTTCTGAACGGTTGAGCCAGGTGTTTGGTTTGGATTTGAAGGTCACGCATGCGAATGGTCGTTGGAACGCGTACGCGGTGTGATGTTGACGTCGCCGTCACATTGCCGTCGCTTCGTGCCGTCTGCCGGTATGACGGCGGATACGGTAGCATAGGTTCGTTGCTGTCCGTGGAATAATGCGGTCTGCAATCGTAAGCCATAGTCGTGAAATCGTATACTGAACGAACGTACGAAGGAGCGTGAACCATGCGTCGAGGGCCGCTTGCCGCCGGTGAAAAAGTGCAGTTTACGGACCGCAGGTCGAATAAAATCACCGATCAGCTGGTGCCGGGTGGTGTGACGCAGACTTCGCATGGCATCATCCTGCATGATGATGTGATTGGCCAGACGGAAGGATCCGTTGTCGTGACGGTGAGTGCGAAACGTGAGGCTCAGGTCAACCAGACGCATCCGGAACGCGACGCGAACAAGCCGTGGAAGGGGACGCGTGCCATCGGTGGTTGGGAGTTCGCCGTCATGCGTCCGCGCTTGGCTGACTATGTGCTGTCCATGCCGCGTGGCGCGCAGATCATGTATCCGAAGGACATCGCGCAGGTCATTCAGCTCGGTGATATTCGTTCCGGTATGAACGTGCTGGAATCCGGAGCCGGTTCGGGCGCGATGAGCATCAATCTGCTGGATGCCGTGGGGGAGGGCGGAAGCCTCACCACCATCGAGATGCGTTCGGAATTCGCGCGCGTCGCCGAAGCCAACGCGACGGTTTACTTTGGCGAACGTCCCGCATGGTGGGATTTGAGGACCGGCGATTTCGATTCGGTCGCGGCTGGTTTGCCGGAACACTCCTTCGACCGCATCATGCTTGACATGCTTGACCCGTGGAACCGTCTTGAACAGGCGTATCGCGTGATCGCGCCTGGCGGCGTGCTCGTCGCGTACGTCACCACCACCACGCAGTTGAGCCGTCTTGCCGAAGCGTTGCGCGAGGCCGGTTGCTGGACCGAGCCGGACATTCAGGAGACTTTGGAACGTAATTGGAAGGCGCAAGGACTGGCCATCCGTCCCGATCACCAGATGATTGGACACACCGGTTTCCTCATGGTTTCTCGCGCGATGGCTCCGGGCTTCCAGGCGTTGCGTAAACGCGACCGTGCCACGAAGGACACGACGACCGACATCGATTCGTTGACGCTCGAGGAGCGTGCCGAACAGCTTGAGGATCTGGAATTGCGTGACATTTCCGATCGCAAGCTGCGCAAGGTGCTGCGTGACCTCGACGCGCAGGTCGAAGCCATAAAGGAGTAGATTTAGAGCGTTTCATGCCATGTCCCAGCGGAAAATCTGAGACAATGGACATTAGACATTTGAAATGCGGCGCTGGAACCGGATCGGAGCGTGCGATTATGGGAACGAGCCTGAAGAAGGTCGCCAAAAAGACCAAGGAATACAAGTATGTGCTGCTGGCGATGCGCCACGCCAAAACCGAGCCGTTCGGCGGCAACGGCAGCGACGTGGGACGTGAGCTCACCGACAAAGGACGTAAGCAGGCCAAAACCGTGGCCAAAGGATTGGCGGCGTTCAAAATGGTGCCCACTCGCATCGCATGCTCCAGCGCCACCCGCGCCCGTCAGACCTGCGATCGCATGCTCAAGGTGTTCGGCGACGATCCGAAAGTCGACTACCGGCAAAGCCTGTACGAAGGCGGCGTGCAATCCGTGTTCGACGAGCTCGCGCAAACCAAGGAAAAGCATCGCACGCTGCTCGTGCTTGGCCACGAACCGACCATTTCGATCGCCTGCCAATGGCTGGCCAGCACCGAATCCGATCCGACGTTGCTTGACCTGCTGAATCTCGGCATGTCCCCGGCCTCGATCGCCGTATTCGGCTCGAACGAGCCATTCAACCAGTGGCAGCTGCACAGCGGCGAACTCATCGCGCTGCTTACCGCCAAAGACTTCGAGTAGGGCTTGCGTGTTCCGGGCTGATTCGGAACGATGAGCATTCCGCAGAGTGCTGTGATTTGACTTCAAGCGGCTTCAAGGTTGTATGGTGCTTTCTGAACCGATGTTCAGAATGATGGATAGGAAAGCCCATATGAACAATCCCAGTGCGTTCCCTCTTGGGGAACCAAATGACGGTTTCGCCCAGTATTTCGACGGACAGAGCTGGCTTGCGCCGGTACTTGACGCGCCTGAAGTGTCAATCCACAATGTGACGTTCGAACCTGGATGCCGGAACCACTGGCATATCCACCATCACGCGGCCCAGATTCTCATTGCGGTCGGAGGGCGTGGCTACTACCAGCTTGAGGGCGAAGAGCCGAAGGAGCTTGAACCGGGACAGGCCGTCCGTATTCCGCCGGATGTTAAGCATTGGCACGGCGCCGCCCCTCACGAAGCTTTCAGCCATTTGGCGTTCATGATTGCGGATGGCACGGGCGACGCGACGAATGAATGGCTGGAACCCGTGGACCCCGACGCATACGGGACATTGCGTTAAATCCGCTTGCCGGGCTGTTCTGCATTATTGATCCATAAACATAAATGTGTGAATATAGACGGCATACGGACTGCGTTATAAGGACAGTTTATAGCGACACTCAAATTTTCTTGATGTCTTATAGCTGGCGGTTTTGTGATAGCTTGAGCGGGTTGCATTGTTCATATCAGATGGAGGATTCATGTCCGCTCTTACTTCCGTCTCCGGTTTCCCGCGCATCGGCCAGAACCGTGAGCTGAAGAAAATCATCGAAGCGTATTGGAAGGGCAACGCCACCCTCGACGAGATGCGTGCCACCGCCAAGGAACTGCGCGCCAAGCATTGGAAGCTGCAGCAGGCCGCCGGCATCGACCTGATTCCGAGCAACGACTTCAGCTATTACGACCAGATGCTCGACACTGCCATCCTGCTCAACGTCATTCCGCAGCGCTACCAGCGTCTCGCCTTCGAGAACCCGGAAGAGACCCTCTTCGCAATGGGCCGCGGCTATCAGGGCGAGAAGGGCGACGTGACCGCCCTGCCGATGAAGAAGTGGTTCACCACCAACTACCACTACCTCGTGCCGGAAATCGACTCCGCCACCGACATCAAGCTCAACAGCACCAAGCCGTTCGACGAATTCAACGAGGCGAAGGCGCTCGGCATCGCCACCAAGCCGGTGCTCATCGGCCCGTACACCTTCCTCAAGCTCGCCCGCAATCCGCAGGCCGAGGAGCTCGACTACGACAAGGGCCTCGTCAACGCGGTCGCCGCGGTGTACGCCGAAGTCGTCGCCAAGTTCGCCGAACTGGGCGCGCAGTGGATCCAGATCGACGAACCGTACCTCGTGCTCGACAAGGAGCCGGGCGATGTCGAACTGTTCAAGAGCCTGTACGCCAAGATCCTGCCCGCCCGCGAAGGCAAGGTCAAGGTGCTGCTCAACACCTACTTCGGACATATCGCCGACGTGTACGAAACCGTCAACCTGCTCGGCTTCGACGGCATCGGCCTGGACCTGAACGAAGGCAAGGACGAAAACCTCGCCGCCGTCGAAAAGTACGGCGTGGCAGAAAAAACCACCATCTTCGCCGGCGTGATCAACGGCCGCAACATCTGGCGCAACAACTACGCCGTGAGCCTCGGCCTGGTCGACGCGCTGAAGCAGGTCACCGCCAACGTGGCCGTCTCCACCGCCAGCTCCCTGCTGCACGTGCCGTTCAGCACCGAAGGCGAGGACGGTCTCGCCGACGACGTGCGCAAGCACTTCGCCTTCGCAGTCCAGAAGCTCGACGAACTGCACGAAGTCGCCGTGCTTGCCGACGCTTCCGACGACGAGAAGAAGGCATCCGCCGAACTCGCAGCCAACCAGGCGCTGTTCGACGGCACCCGCGTCGCCGCCGATCCTGCGGTCGCCAAGCGAATCGCAAGCCTTACCGACGCCGACTTCGTACGTCAGCCGGCACGTGCCGAACGCCAGAAGGAGCAGCGTGAGGCGCTGAACCTGCCGCTGCTGCCCACTACCACCATCGGCTCCTTCCCGCAAACCAAGGAAGTGCGCGCCGAACGCGCCAAGCTGCGCAAGGGCGAGATCACCAAGGCCGAATACGACGAATTCATGAAGGACCAGATCGACGCCTGCATCAAGCATCAGGAGGAAATCGGCCTCGACGTGCTCGTCCACGGCGAATTCGAACGCAACGACATGGTCGAATACTTCGGCCAGAACCTCAACGGCTTCCTGTTCACCAAGAACGCGTGGGTGCAGTCCTACGGCACACGTTGCGTCAAGCCTCCGATCGTGTGGGGCGACGTATCCCGCGCCAACCCGATCACCGTGGAATGGAGCGCCTACGCGCAGTCCCGCACCGACCATGTGATGAAGGGCATGCTCACCGGTCCGGTCACCATCCTCAACTGGTCCTGGCCGCGCGAGGACATCACCCACGAGCAGCAGACCCAGCAGCTCGCGCTCGCCATCCGCGACGAAGTGCTCGATTTGGAGAAGGCCGGCATCAAGGTCATCCAGATCGACGAGGCCGCACTGCGCGAGAAGCTGCCGCTGAGGAAGACCGACTGGCACAAGAAGTACCTCGACTGGGCCATTCCGGCGTTCCGTCTGGTGCATTCCGCCGTCAAGCCGACCACGCAGATCCACACGCACATGTGCTATTCGGAGTTCAACGACATCATCAAGGACATCGACGCGATGGACGCCGACGTGATCTCCTTCGAAGCCTCCCGTGGCGACCTTGTGGTGCTCGACGCCATCCACGACGCCAACTTCGAAACCGAAGCCGGCCCGGGCGTGTACGACATCCACTCTCCGCGCATTCCGTCCGAACAGGAGATCAAGGACCGCATCTACGAGATCCTGAAGAAGATGGACGTCGAAAAGGTGTGGATCAACCCGGACTGCGGCCTGAAGACCCGTGGCAACGCCGAAACCTGGCCGAGCCTGGAGAACCTCGTCGCCGCGGCCAAGGCCGTGCGCGCCAAACTCGCCAAGTAAGGCCGGCATAGGCATAAACAGGCAAGATTTCCAAGGAATCACATGCATTCGCCAATCTTCTCGCTGGAGGTGTTCCCTCCCAAGCGCACCAGCCCTGTAGGTACCATCTACGATACGTTGGATGGCCTGCAGGGGCTGGACCCCGACTTCATCTCCGTCACCTACGGCACCGGCAAATCGTCCGACCGCACGCTGACCGCACGCATCGCGCATACGGTGAACGAATACGGCATTCCGGCCGTGGCGCACCTGACCGCGCAATACCTTGACAAAGACGACGTGGACGAGGCGCTCGACCTGTTCGACCAAGCCAAAGTCTCCGGCGTGCTCGCTTTGCGAGGCGACCGTGTGGAAGGAGCCGAACCGGCGGGAGTGTTCGACCATGCGAGCGATCTGGCGGCCTACATCCGCGAGAAGCGTCCGGATCTCAAGATCTACGGCGCCTGCTATCCGGAAAAGCACCCGCAGGCGGCCACGCTTGAGGAGGATATCGACAATCTCAAGAAGAAGGTCGACGCGGGCGTAAGCCACCTCATCTCCCAGCTGTTCTACGACAACGAGGATTTCCTTCGATTCGTGGACAAGGCTCGTGCCGCCGGCATCGACGTTCCGATCGAAGCCGGCATCATGCCGGTGATGAACGCGAAGTCGGTGCTGCGCATGTCGAAGATGTGCGAATCGCGTGTTCCTGAAAAACTTGCCGTCCTGCTTGACAAGTGGGGGAGCGACACCGCGCTGCTTAAAGAGGCGGGTATCGCCTACGCGTCCGAACAGATCTGCGACTTGGCGGCACGCGGCGTCGACGGCGTGCACCTGTACACGATGAACCATCCATGCGTCAGCCGGCGCATCTGGTCCAACGTCAAACCATTCTTCGTCTGATTCCGGACGATGCAACAAACACGAAAGGGATGGTTTCCGGCAGCTGTCGGAAACCATCCCTTTCGCCATACTTACGGATATAAACGATTACTATGGGAACCATGGCTTCTTCTACGCATCAGTTTGGGGTGCTCGATCTGATTCGGGCGGGATTGCAGGATCTGGACACGGCACGCACGCTGCTTGACGAGTTGCGCGCCGACGGCATCGACGACGACCGGCTATGCCTGCTGATGAAAACATTGGAACAGACCTGCGAGCCCGACATCGCGCTACGCAACCTCGTCGACATCATCAAAGCGTTGCAAAGCCAAGGCCGCGACTTCCACCAGGTCATCACCGACGACGCCGGACTCGTACGACTCGTCACCGTGCTCGGCGTGTCCGACGAAATGGGCAAGCTCATGCGCTTCCGCCCCGAACTCGTCATGGCCGCAGCCAGCGACTCATGCGAAAGCCATCTGTACAACCACGCGCAACGCCGCGCGCATGTCCTCGAAGCGGTCGGTGCCGACCCGGCCGACAATCGCATGCCAAAAGCCACGAAACCACTCGCCGAAGCGGCAACCGCGCTACGACAGACCTACAGAAAACAGCTCGCCGCCATCATGGCGCAGGACGCCACCGCGGACGACCCAATCGAAATACAACCGAGAATCAGCCAGGAACTGTCCGATCTTGCCGACGCGGCCCTGGAAGGCGCGCTCGCCATCGCCCGCAACGAAGTGGACGGCAGCGAACACGTGCGCTTCGCCATCATCGGCATGGGCAAGCTCGGCGCACGCGAACTCAACTACGTATCCGACGTGGACCTCATCTACGTGGTGGAACCGGCGGACGCGGACACCAACGGCATGACCCTCAACCGTGTCGGCACCAAAATGGCCGCCACCCTGCAGCGCGTATGCCAATCCGTCATCATGGGCGTCGCCGAACCTACATTGTGGCAGATCGATGGCGGACTGCGCCCCGAAGGCAAGGACGGCCCGCTCGTACGCAAGCTCGAATCGCATAAGGCGTATTACGAGCAATGGGCGGAGAACTGGGAATTCCAAGCCCTGCTCAAGGCGCGCCCCGTCGCCGGAGATCCCGACCTTGGCCAAGCTTATATGGACATGACCCGACCGTTCGTATGGACCGCCTCCAAACGCGACAACTTCGTCTACGACTGCCAGCAGATGCGCAAACGAGTCGAAGACCTCATCCCCGCGCCCCTGAAGGACCGTGAAATCAAACTCGGCCGCGGAGGCCTACGAGACGTGGAATTCACCGTGCAGATGCTCCAACTCGTCCACGGCCGCGCCGACGAGACCCTGCGCACCAGCTCCACCCTCGAATCGCTGCAACGCCTCGCCGAAGGCGGATACGTCTCACGCAGACAAGCCAAGAAGCTCTCCTGGGACTACCGCTTCGAACGCGTCATGGAACACCGCCAGCAAATGTGGGCGCTCAAACGCACCCACCTGTTCCCGGACCTCGGCAAAGCCAGTCTCGGCGGCATCGAACGCAAACGCGACACCAACGACGACGAACTCAACCACAACCTCGAACTGCGCAGACTCGCCCGGGCCTTCCACATGCACCCCGAGGAACTCGTCGACAAATACGACGAAACCCGACGTGAAGTGCGCCACCTGCACATGGACATCTACTACCGGCCCATGCTGCCCATCAACGCCGGCCTCGACGACGAACAAGTGGAACTGTCCGCCAACGCCATGCAGGAACGCTTCGCCTCCATCGGATTCGCCGACCCCGACGCCGCCATGCGCCACGTCACCGCACTGACCGCCGGCATCTCCCGTGCCGCGAAAATCAACCGCATCCTCCTGCCCGCCGCCCTCCAATGGCTCGGCGAAGGGCAGAACCCCGACATGGGACTGCTCAACTGGCGCAAACTCGAAGAACACTTTGGCACGGACAGCGAATACCTCGGCTTCCTGCGCGACTCGCCGTCCGCCGCGCAACGCCTGTGCCACATCCTGTCCAATTCGCGGTTCCTGGGCGACGCGCTCAACAAATCCGTCGAATCCGTCACCTGGCTCGGCAGCGACAACGACCTGCAGCCACGCTCACGCGAAAGCCTCGACGTGCAGACACACGCCTCACTCGAACGCAACGCAGGCAGCATCAACGACTTCGCCAACTCCATCCGCGCCATGCGACGCCACGAAATCGAACGCATCGGACTAGGGTGGATGAGCGGCGTCATCGACGACAAGGCGTCGCTCGCAGGTATGACCGACGTATACGACGCGGCCATCGACGCATCGCTCACCTGGGCCATCCGCCACCAAACGCAGGAAATGGGACTCGACGAAGCGCCGGCGGCAATCGCCGTCATCGGCATGGGACGCTACGGCGGCAGGGAAGTGAACTTCAGCTCCGACGCCGACGTCATCATCATCTACCGGCCGTCCGATAACGCCGACGACAACCAAGCCAACCTCTTCGCACGCAAAGTGCAGGAAGACCTCCGCGCCATCCTGCAAGGACCGACCACGCTCGAACCCAAAATCGAACTCGACATGGACCTGCGGCCCGAAGGCAAAAACGGACCCCTCGTGCGCTCCTACGCGTCCTGCGAGGAATACTACCGTTCCTGGGCGAGCACATGGGAGCACCAGGCGCTCCTGCGTGCGCGTTACGCGGCAGGCGACGCGGCGCTCGCCGAGGATTTCCTGATGAACGTCGCCGACCCGCTGCGCTATCCGAAGATCGATTTGACGGAGGCGCAGGTCGCCGAAATACGCAAGCTCAAGGCGCGTATGGAAGCCGAGCGATTGCCGCGCGGCGTGCGTAGGGACCGTCACCTGAAGCTGGGCAAAGGTGGTCTGTCCGACGTGGAATGGACGATTCAGCTGCTGCAGTTGCAGCATGCCGGCGACAACGCGAACCTGCGAGTCAACGGCACGATGCAGGCGTTGGACGAGTTGGAGCGGCGCAAGCTGGTTTCCGCCGGCGACGCCGTCGTATTGCGACGCGCATGGTGGATGTGCACGGCCGCGCGCAACGGCAGCTACCTGTGGAGCGGGCGCGTCAACCAGGCGGATATCCTGCCGGATGACACGTATTCGCTGGGAGGACTCGCCGTCTATCTCGGATACGACGCGAATCGCGGACAGCATTTCGAAAACGATCTGCTTGCCGTAATGCGCAAGGCGCGCGACGTGACGGAACGTCTGTTCTACGGCCTTTCATGAAACGATTCGAGCGGGCGCTCGGTGAACACGCGGTGAACGCTCCGGGTCAGTGTTTCGGGCTATAGTTGGCTAGGTCACTTTCAGTGGCCACCTTCAACCACAAGTTGCATGAAAGGTGAGCCGTTGTCCTCAGTACTCGAACCGGCGGTCGAAACGCCGATGGTCGGAAAAAGCGTCATCACTCTCGATGATCTTTCCATTCGTCAGATTCAGGAAATGCTGCACAAAGCGCAGTACATCGATTCCCATCGTAAAGAAGTGGCACACACCTGCGAAGGCAGGGTGCTTGCCACTTTGTTTTATGAGCCGAGCACGCGCACGCGTCTGAGTTTCGAAACCGCCATGCTGCGCCTCGGCGGCAAGGTGATCGGTTTCGCCGGCGCCCAGCTCGCCTCCGTCACCAAGGGCGAGACGATCGCCGACACGTTGAAGACGGTGTCCAACTACGTCGACGTGGTGGCCATCCGCCATCCGAAGGAAGGCGCCGCGCTGGTCGCATCCCGCGCCGCCTCCGTGCCGGTCATCAACGCGGGCGACGGCGGACACATGCATCCGACGCAGACGCTCGCCGACCTGGCCACGCTTCAATCGCGCTTCGGCCGTGTCACCAACCTGACCGTCGGCCTGTGCGGCGATCTGACCTTCGGCCGCACCGTGCACTCCCTGATCGAAACACTGTGCCGCTTCGGCAACGTCAACTTCGTGCTCATCAGCCCCGACGAGCTCAAGACCCCGCAGTACGTGCTTGACCGCATCAACGCCACCGAATCCTGCTCCTACACCGAAGTCAAGGATCTGGTCTCCGTCATCGGCGATCTTGACGTGCTGTACATGACCCGCGTGCAGAAAGAACGTTTCTTCAACGAGGACGATTATCTGCGTCTGCGTGACACCTACATCCTCGACGAAGCCAAGATGGCGTACGCCAAGAAGGACATGGCCGTGCTGCACCCGCTGCCGCGCGTCAACGAAATCGCCGTGGAAGTCGACGACGATCCGCGTGCAGCCTACTTCGAACAGGTCAAGAACGGTATGCTCATGCGCATGGCATTGGAAAGCTCGGTGGTCGGTGACGAACTGCCGGGATACGAACCGCTCGCAGCCAAGGAGGTTGAAGCCTGATGGAAGTCACCAGCATTCAGAACGGCATCATCATCGATCACGTGCCCGCCGGAACCGCGCTCAAGGTACTTGAGTATCTGAAGATCGACCCGTCCAAAACCAAGCTCGCGTTGATCATGAACACCGACAGCCACATGTACGGCACGAAGGACATCATCAAAATCGAGGATGAGACCGAATCCATCGACCTCGACGTGCTCGGCCTCGTGGCGCGCACCGCGACCGTCGGCATCGTCCGCGGCGGCAAAATCGTCGAAAAGAAGAAGCCGACCCTGCCGGAACATGTCGTCAACATCATCAAATGCGTGAACCCGCGCTGCGTCACCACCACCGAGCCTGCGGTGCAGATGTTCCATCTGGTGCATTCCGACCGTCAGGAATACCGTTGCGACTACTGCGACGAGGAAGCGAAGTTCTGAAATCATGACCCTCACCCTTCACGACATCAAGGTCTGGAACACCGGCGAAGTCATTGACCTCGTCGTCCCCTCCGACACGGACGCGTCCGTGGACGCCTCGGCGATGACCATCGCCCCCGGATTCGAAGACCCGCACGTGCATTTCCGCGATCCCGGACAGACCTACAAGGAGTCCATGATCTCCGGCTGCGCGGCGGCGGCATCCGGCGGATACACGAACGTGCTCATCATGCCAAACACCGTGCCGGCCATGGATGGCGTGAAGGTGGAGGCCGGCCAGCCGGGCGCCTCCGAAGTGCTCGACGCCGAATACGACACGGTCATCGATTACCTGCAGCATTACGAGGCCGCTCATGGCGTGAAACTGCCGGTGCGCTACGACCTATGCGTATGCGCCTCAAAGGGGCGTGCCGGCCATGAGGCCACCGAAGTGGCCGACTGGATCGGCTACCTGCCCGAACATGGCGACGAGCATAAGGACGCCTACCAGCTGGCGCATCCGGTGACCGCCATCAGCGATGACGGTTCCGCGGTGACCCCCAGCATTCTCGAACAGGTGTTCGAAAACGTCAAGGAGTCGGGACTGTACCTCATCGAGCATTGCGAACACCACGACACCGGCGCGGTCAATGACGGTCCGGTGTCCCGCAAGCTTGGCGTTCCAGGCATTCCGGAGGACACGGAACTCAAAATCGTCGAACGCGACATTGACATGTCCCGCAAAACCGGCGTGCACGTGCACTTCCAGCACGTCAGCACCGCGATCTCCTTCGACGCCATCCGCAAAGCCAAGGCCGAAGGACTTCCGATCACCTGCGAGACCGCGCCGCATTACATCGCATTGAACGACGAGGCGCTGCTTAAGTACGGCACTTTGGCCAAAATGAACCCGCCGCTGCGCTCCGAAGCGGACCGCCAGGCCACCATCGCAGCCGTCGCCGACGGCACGGTCGATTTGTTGGCCACCGACCATGCGCCCCACACCATGGAAGAGAAGGAACTCGGCTTCCTCGACGCGCCCAACGGCATCATCGGGCTGGAATGCGCATACGGCGTCTGCCACAAGGTACTTGTCGACGGCGGATTCATTTCCGACGAACGTCTCATCGAACTCATGTCCACCGGTCCGGCCGAACTCATGGGCCACGACAAAACGGACATCACGGCGGTGCTCGACGACTACGCCGACGCCGTGCCGGGAGACGACGACACCAAGCGCGTGCTTGATCTGGGCCGCGTGCCCGAAAGCGACCAGGTGGATCTCGTGGTGCTGAACACCGGAGAGGAATGGACCGTCGACCCGGAGAAGTTCCACTCCTCGGCACGTAACACCCCATTCGGCGGATGGCAGGTCACCGGCCGGCCGCTCGCCACCATCATCGGCTCGAAGCTGGCCTTCAGCCGCATCGACAAGGAGGACTGATGGACCGTCTGATCGAAGCCATCGAAGACAAGCAGAATCCAAGCGTCGTGGGACTCGACCCCACCGAAGCGCTGGTGCCGAAGCAGGTCGTGGCCAGCTTCGCCGAGGAAATCGCCGAACAGGTGGAGGATCCGACGGAAGCGCCGGCAGCCCAACTGTCCGTCGCCTTCTTCGAATTCAACCGCGCCATCATCGACGCAGTAGCCGACATCGTCCCGGCCGTCAAACCGCAGATCGCCATGTATGAGGCGCTCGGACCAGCCGGCATCGACGCCTACAGCATGACCTGCGAATACGCCAAACAGCAGGGACTGTACGTCCTCGGCGACGTCAAGCGCGGCGACATCGGCTCCACCGCAGCCGCCTACGCCCACCATCTGAGCGGTGTGAACGCGGGGGAGCGCGCTTTCGACCCGTGGCATGAGGACGCGGTCACCGTGAACCCCTACCTCGGCACCGACGGCATCACCCCGTTCGTCGAAGCCGCCACTGGTGCCGACAAGGACATCTTCGTACTGGTACGCACCTCCAATCCATCCAGCAGCGAACTGCAGGAACTCGAACTCGCCTCAGGCGAGCGCGTGTACGAGCATATCGCCGGCCTCGTGGAAGGCTGGGGAGCCGAAACCATCGGCGCGAACGGGTATTCCCGTGTCGGCGCGGTGGTCGGAGCCACCCATCCCGAGGAAGGCAAGGCGTTGCGGGCGCGCATGCCGCACACGTTCTTCCTGGTCCCCGGTTACGGCGCGCAGGGCGGTACCGCCCAAGGCGTGGCCGGCATGTTCGACAAAGACGGCATGGGCGCGCTCGTCAATTCGTCGCGTGGCATCATCGGAGCCTGGAAGAAGTCCGGCAAATACAGCGAATCCATGAGCGCAGACGATGCGCTCGACTTGGTCGCCGAATCGGCGCGCGAGGCCGCGAAGGACATGCGCGACAATCTGCGCGCGGTACTGCCGTAAGCTACCAGAACAATCGAACGAAACACAGGAAAGGGAGTCATGACCGCCGCAGCAACGTTCATGCCGACCGTCGGCCAGGCGAGGGAAGCGGGATTCTTCCCCAGCAGGCACACGGTCGAAATCGTCGACAACCGCATGCTGGCCGATGGCGTGTACCGATTGACATTCCGCGACGAATTCATCGCGGGACATGCCAAGCCGGCGCAGTTCGTCGACGTGTATTCCAACAATCCGAGCAGACTGATGCCCCGCCCGTTCGGCGTGGCCGAAGTGGATGGCGATGAGGTGAGCCTTATCTTCGCCGTCGTCGGCAAAGGCACCGCCGAATTCTCCGAATTGCGTGCGGGCGACACCATTCGGGTGATGGGTCCTCTCGGCAACTCCTTCAACACCAAGGAGAACGCGAACTACGTGCTGGTGGCCGGCGGTCTCGGCGTGCCGCCGCTGGTGCGCGCCGCGCAGGCCATCGCCGAATCGGAGGGGTCGACGAGCACCGCGGTGTTCGGATACCGCAACGTGCGTTTCGGAGACGGATACGTCGGCCGGTACGCGGACAAGACATACAGCATCGACGAATCCGAAGGCAATGTCGTAACGCTCCTTGACCGTATTGAAAATGAACTGGTGAACGGCGAGCTGAAGCCGGTCATCCTCTCATGCGGGCCGTTGCCGATGATGAAGGCCGTCGCCGCATGGGCGGCGAAACGCGGCATCGAGGCACAGCTGAGCTTGGAACAGCGCATGGGCTGCGGATACGGCACATGCGTGCTGTGCACCGTCGACACCGCCGAAGGACGATTGAAGGTCTGCTCGGACGGACCTGTGTTCACCCGCGAACAATTGGGATGGGGGGAGTGAGCATGACCGCAGAACAACATGCGAACCTGTACGAACAGCACGAATGGAAGCATCCCACCCAGGTGGCTGGTATCCCGTGGAAGAATCCGGTGGCGACCGCTTCCGGCACGTTCCAATATGCTGCCGTGCGCTGGTTCTATGACGTGAGCCAGCTGGGCGCCGTCACCACCAAAGGCGTGTCTCCGGTGCCATGGGAAGGCAATCCTGGCATCCGTACTGCGGAAGGCCCCTCCAGCAACATCAACGCCGTCGGCCTGCAGAATCCCGGCGTGGACCATTACCTTGAGGACGATCTGCCGAAACTCAAGGCCATCAACGCCACCGTCATCGCCAACGTCGCCGGACACTGCGACGACGACTACGCGGAAGTCGTGTCCAAGCTCGACGATTCCCCGGCCGACATGCTGGAAATCAACGTGAGCTGTCCGAACGTGTCCGCAGGCGGCATGAGCGTCGGCACCGACCCGGTGGCTTTGAGCCGCCTCATCACCAGACTGCGCAAGCTCACCGACAAGAAGATGATCGTCAAACTCACCCCGAACGTCACCGACATCACCGTGCCGGCACGAGCCGCGGTGGAAAGCGGAGCCGACGCATTGAGCCTGATCAACACGCTGCTCGGCATGCGCATCAACATCCGCACCGGCGAGCCGGTCATCACGCACGTCACCGGCGGCGTGTCCGGCCCGGCCGTCCTGCCGGTCGGACTGGCTGCGGTATGGCGCGTGCGCGCCGCATTGCCAGAAATACCGATCATCGGCATCGGAGGCATCGACTCCGGCGAGACCGCGCTCGAATACCTGTATGCCGGCGCCAACGCCGTCGAAGTCGGCGCGGCCGCATTGTTCGAGCCGACCGCGCCGCTGCGCGTGGCCCGCGAACTCGACGATCTGCTCGACGAACGTCCCGAACTCGCCGACAAGCTCGCCAAAGGCGAGACCTGGCGCTGAAATTTCGTAATCGATCAATGTAAGGAGAACAAGCAAATGACCGCATCGCTCGACCATCGTTTCACCGAGTTCCTGCTGGAATCGCAGGCGTTGAAATTCGGCGAGTTCACATTGAAGTCCGGCCGCAAGTCGCCGTACTTCATCAACGCCGGCGCATTCAACGACGGACGCAAGATCGCCCGTCTCGGCGCGTTCTACGCCGAGAAGATTGTCGAGGAGATCGAGGCGGGCAACCTGCCCAAGGACATCGACACCGTGTTCGGCCCTGCCTACAAGGGCATCCCGCTGGGCGTGTCCACCGCCATCGCGCTGACGTCCGCCCATGGCATGGAGGTCGGCTACACCTTCGACCGCAAGGAGAAGAAGGACCATGGCGACGGCGGCATGATGGTCGGCACGCAGCTTGCGGACGGCATGAAGGTCCTGCTCGTCGACGACGTGATGACCGCCGGCACCGCTGTGCGCGAGGTCATCCCGAAGCTCAAGGCCGAGGCGAACGTCGAGGTCATCGGCCTGGTACTGAGCGTGGACCGCATGGAGAAGACCAAGGATTCCGACACGTCCGCGGTGAAGGCCGTCGAAGCCGAATTCGGCTTCCCGGTGTTCGCCATCGCCAACGTGAAGGAGATCTTCGAAGCCGGCCAGCACATCCAGAACGCCGACGGCACCCCGTACGTCACACCGGAGATCAAGGCCGCCGCCGACGCGTACCTGGAACAGTACGGCGCCTGACTGCGGCGTTCGCGCTGAACCGCGCTCATCGGCTGTCATAGTCGTCTCGGATATGACAGAAAGGCACTGTGCTGCTTTCGGGCAGTACAGTGCCTTTTCGTTGTGGTTCCTCTGTTCCGGGGTCAGTCGATGAGCGTGTAGCCGTGGCTGGCGACCACCGACTTGAGCTTCTCCAAGTACGTTTCGGCGGCCTTGGACAGCTTCGCGCGCTCATTGGTGATCCATCCGACAAGCATCGTCTCATCGGTGTCGAGCGGCACGGTGACGATCTTCTCGTTGTTGAGATCGCCGTTGTCGATGCCGGTGCACACCGTGTAGCCGTTCAGGCCGATGATGAAGTTCAGAATCGTGGCGCGGTCGGTCACGTTGATCTGCTTGGGGGAGTACTCCGGCCAGACGGCCTCCTCCGCGAAGAAGAAGCTGCCTTCCTCGCCCTGCTCGTATTGGATGAACGGGAACGGCTTCAGATCGTCCATGGTGACCTTCTTCTTGCCGGCCAGCGGATTGTCGCGCGAGATGAACACGTGCAACGGCGCGCGGAACAGCGGATGGAACTCGAGATGCTTCTCGCGCAGCAGCTTGCCGATCACGTCCTTGTTGAAGTCGGACAGGTAGATGATGCCGATCTCCGAAAGCATGTTCGCCACCTGGTTGATGATGTCCTTCGTGCGGGTCTCGCGGATGGTGAACTCGTATTCGTCGGACTTGGTGGAGTCGATCATCTCCACGAACGCCTCCACGGCGAACATGTAATGCTGCGTGGACACGGAGCACAGCTGTTTGCGGGGTTTCGCGTTCTTGTACCGTTCCTCCAGCAGTGACGCCTGATCGAGGACCTGACGCGCGTAGGTGAGGAATTCCGCGCCGTCCACGGTCAACGCGATGCCTTGGGAGGAACGGGTGAAGATCTCGATGCCGAGCTCGTTCTCAAGCTCCTTCACCGAGGAGCTCAACGCGGGCTGGGATACGTACAGCTCGTGCGAGGCCTCGTTCATGGAGCCGCATTCCACTATTTTGACGATGTATTTCAGCTGAAGGAGGGTCATAACGCCCATTTATACCAGCGTCGCTTTACGAAACGACGATTTATAGCGCTTCGTTTTGCATAGTGGACACGCGGTCGGTGGATGTGCGGCCTACAGCGGACGATGATATGGGCGCATGGCCGAGGCCCGTTCCGCGGGACGCAGGCGTACGTCCGCCGCGCTCACACGCGCACGCCCAAGGATTCCAGGTCCCTGCGCGCCTGGTCGGCGTCGACGAAACGGAAGGCGTGCATGCCGGCCGACCGCGCCCCGGCGACGTTCTTCGCGGTGTCGTCGAGGAACACGCTGCTCTCGGGGCTTAGGCCGAAACGGCTCATCGCCAGTTCGTAGATGTCGGCGTTCGGCTTGTGCATCTTCTCCACGCCGGAGACGACGGTGCCCTGCAGCAGTTCGGCAAGCTGCGGGAACTTCTCGAATGCGAAATGGAACGTCTCATGGGACCAATTCGTCAATCCCCACACGCCATAGCCGGCCGCCTTCAGATCGCGCAGCAGCCGCTCCATGCCGGGCAGCATGCGTGGCAGCGCGTCGTCGTAATGCGCGATGTAATAACGGAAGATCCCGGCGACGCGTTCTCCCTGCTCGGCCACCACATCGGGCCATATCGAATCGAAGTCCTCCCCGGCGTCCATACGGTCCTCGTATCCGAAGAAGCCGCAGGGGTCGTCGTCGGCGCAGATGCGGTCGACGGTCGCGTCGTCGAATCTGCCTTCAAGGCATGCCCGTGTCCGCCAATCCAGCAACACTCCGCAGAAATCGAAAACGACGTCGGTGATGGTCGGAACTGCAACGGTCATCGGGAAACCCTTCTTGTAGCGTGCGTCTGTCTTCCGCCAGTGTACCGTACCCATGTTCGTGAAGGACGTTTTCGTCTTCGCGTGCGGCGTTTCCTGAAAGTCATTGGGGCGGAAAGGCTCGCTTGGGTTTTTGAAAAAGGCTAATCTAGACGTTTTCGGAGATTGTGATGATTGTCATGCCGACCATTTCGAACATACAATCAATCCGAAATTAAATCAACATGTTGTCTGAATAGACGGGTGTCCTAGTGGAAAGCATTAGGAAGGGGCCGACGATGGCATATATCGAAATGGTGCACAGCTTCAAGCGCTACCATATGGGCGACATCACAATCACCGCCAACAACGATGTGAGTTTCGGCATCGAACGCGGCGAGCTTGCGATCATTCTGGGATCATCCGGAGCCGGCAAATCGACGGTGCTCAACATCCTGGGCGGCATGGACACGAATTCCGAAGGCAAGGTCATCATCGACGGCGTCGACATCTCGGACTTCAACGCGAAGCAACTGACCGATTACCGGCGCAACAACATCGGATTCGTGTTTCAGTTCTACAATCTGGTGGCCAACCTCACCGCCAAGGAGAACGTGGAACTCGCCTCCGAACTCGTCAAGAACGCGGCCGATCCAGTGCAGACGCTGGTCGATGTGGGACTTGGCGGCCGCGGCCCAGCTGGCCACGGCGCAAGCGCAACTGGCCTCGGCCAACGCGTCGGTCGCCTCCGGACAGACGCAACTGCAGGCGGCACGGACGCAACTGGCTCAAGGACAGAACCAGCTCTCCGATTCATGGAACCAGCTGGCGAACGGCAAAACGCAGCTGGACGCGGCGCGAGAACAACTCGAAACAAGCAAAACCGTGCTCGACAAAGTCGGCGCGACGCTCGGCAAATGGGAACAGACCGGCATCACCGGCAAACTCTACGAACAAATACGCGGCAAATACGACATGGCGATCAACCAGTACAACGAAGCCTGCGCCGAATACAACAGACAGCTGAACGCCTACAATGCGGGACTGCAACAATACCAGAACGCCGTAGCGCGGCTCGACCAAGGTTCGCAGGCGTATCGGAGCAATGCGGACAATCTCGCACAGGCATCCAAACAGATAGCCGAAAAACAAAACGAGCTCGGCAAAGCGGTGTCGCAGGCCGGCAAGCAAGTCGCAGACGGCGTCACGCAGCTTATCCAAGGCCAGAGGGACATCGACAAGGCCGAAACGGAATACCAGAGCAAACTCGCCGAATTCAACGCGCAGAAGCCCGAAGCCGAACGCAAGATATCCGAAGCCGAACGGCAGATAACCCTCGCCGAGGAGAAGATCGACAATCTCACCGTCCCGGCCTATTCCGTCAGCGGCCGCCGCGAAGGCCTGACCTCGCAAGGCTACTGCGTGTACATGGTCATCGAAGGCATCGTGGCGAAACTGGCGGACATCTTCCCGATCTTCCTCTACTTCGTCGCGGCGCTCGTCACCTTCAGCACCATGGGACGCATGGTGGACGAGGAACGCACCAATTCCGGAACGTTGAAGGCGCTCGGCTACGGCAACGCGGATGTGATGCTCAAATTCACCGTATACGGATTCGCCGCATCCACCCTGGGCACATGCATCGGCGTGCTCGCCGGCCACACGCTGCTGCCGCTTATCGTCGCCCACGCATACAGCGCGGGATTCACCATGCCGGACATCATGCTCAAATTCCACCCCTGGATCACCATGGCCGCATTCGCACTTGCATGGATAAGCGCCGTCGTGCCGGCATGGCTGGCCGCGTCCAAGGAACTGCGCGAAAAACCGGCGAGCCTACTGCTGCCCAAGCCGCCGGCCAAAGGCTCGAAAATTCTTTTGGAACATTTCCCACCACTATGGAACCGTCTGAATTTCACACACAAAGTGACCGCCCGTAACATCTTCCGATACAAAACACGCATGTTCATGACGATCTTCGGCGTATGCGGAGCGGTATCCCTGCTGACGGCCGGCCTCGCCGTTCAATCCTCGATCGGACAGATAGGAAACCGACAGTTCGAGGAACTCATCCACTACGACCTGATCGTCGCCGAGGAATCCGACACCAACAGCGCGCAACGCGAGGAAATCGCCACGACGCTGAAGGGCAAAACCGTCCAATCCTCGACAGCGGTGCGCTACGAGGAACTGTCGAAAACCGCAGGCAAGGAGAACGATAAGCAGTCGATCACCCTGCTGGCCACCGACGACGCATACAACTTCAACGAATACCTGACATTACGCGACCGCAAAACACACCAACCACAGATACTGGTCAACAATGGCGCGGTAATCTCCGAACGGCTCGCCGAAATGCTCAACGTCTCGGTCGGCGACACCTTCACGGTAAACGACGAAAACGGCGCGCAACGCACCATCAAAGTCGCCGGCATCAGCGAAATGTACATCGGCCATTTCATATTCATGAACGCGCAATGCTACGAACACGTGTTCGGCGACCAGTACAGCACAAACGCATACATGGTCAGACTGAAAGACCACAGCAACGCCAACACGGAACGCCAAGGCGCCAAATTCATGAAACTGGCCGCCGTGCGCGGCGTCGTGCAGAACACGACGCAGAAGAACATGGTGTCCACAATCGTGGGATCGCTCAACCAGATCATGGAAGTGCTGATTCTCGTGGCCGTGCTGCTGGCCGTGGTGATCCTCTACGACCTGACCAACCTCAACGTGTCGGAACGCATACGCGAGCTATCCACGATCAAAGTGCTCGGCTTCCACACCAGCGAGACCACGATGTACATCTACCGCGAAACGATCCTGCTGTCACTGCTGGGCATACTCGCCGGATACGGCTTCGGAGAATGGCTGCACCGATACATCATCACCGAAGTGCCACCCGACGAAGTCATGTTCGACCCCGCCATCAGCTGGATCGCATTGGCGGCCCCGGCCATCGTCGTGGCCGTGGTACTAGCCGTGCTCGGCTGGATCGTATACCGCCAGCTCGAAACGGTGGACATGCTCGAAGCACTGAAATCAGTGGAATGACCCTCCACGAAACGGTCAGCGGAGCAGCTCGCCAAAAGCCCGGGGAACAGCCGCGACGACATCACCGGCAACAATCGGATGCCCGATCGCGCTCGCCGGAGTCTTGCCCGCATGCCCATACAGATGCGGACGATGCCATCCGCGCTGCTCCGACCCGCTGGCCATCGCGCCGGCAAGCCCATGCATATACGCGGCGGCCGCGGCGACCTCCGGAACCAAAGCCGGATCGTCGGACAGCATGTCGTCCTGCTGCGCCAGCAACGCGCCCAACACGCCGGCCAACACATCGCCCGAACCGGCGGTGGCCATCCAGGCAGGCGCGCGCCCGGACAGGATGATCCGCGTGTTCCCATCTCCATCAGCTCCAACCACAATGGTGACCGCGCCCTTAAGCAGCACCGTGGCCCCCGTAAGCTCATGCGCGCGCAACGCCGCCCGCAATGGCCGGGCCTCCACCCACTGCCTGGAAACAACATCGGCCATATCGGCATCCAACCGATTCAGCAATGCGGCCAATTCGCCGGCATGCGGAGTGATAACGACCTGCGGCACAACATGGCACGGCAGCAAATCCAACGCGCCGGCATCAACCACAATGGGAGGCATGCCCTCCGCCCGCTCGTTCCGCGAGCCATCGCCATCCTCCAACGCGTAATGATCCAGCAGCGCGGCAATGGTCGCACGCTGCATGTCATCACCGGAAGCAACGTCACCCTCGGCGGGCACACCGGATCCAACCACCCACGACTGCACCCGGCCCTTGCCCAACACAGCCTCCGGCAACACGGCCAATATCATATCCTGCGCACGCTGTGGCCCCAGATAACGCACCATGCCCACATTCGCGCACGCCGCGGCCCTCGCCGACAACACGGCAGCACCCGGATACCGCGCCGAACCAGTCACCAAACCAACCACTCCACGCGAATACTTGCCATCCGCAAGAGACGGAAGACGAACCGAATCCGCCACAAAATCGCCATCCGTCATCTCGGCAAACGGAACAGCATCATCGACATCGAAACCGAAATCGACCAACGTGATCCGTCCGCAAGCATACGAAGCCGGCGGCACCATCGCACACGGCTTCATCGCACCGAACGTCACCGTCACATCCGCAGGAATATACGGCCCCGGCAACGAACCATCATCAACACCCACACCCGACGGCGCATCGACGGCCACCACCAACGGCAAATCAGCGGAAGGGTCATTGTTCGGCAACGCAGGCTTGTCCGGCAACACGCCATCCATACCCAAAGACGAAGCCAACGTGCCAGCGACACCACGCAACGCGCCGACCACGCCAATCCCCGTCATAGCATCAAGCACCACATGCGCACCCCGCGCACACTCGACCGCAGCCTGCAGCCGCTCACCAGCCTCACCCGCGGAAAAACCAGACGTGCACCCAGAAATATCAGCCGCCGGATCCAACACCAACACACGCCCACCCGCACGAACAAACGCCCTAAACGCATCCTCATGCAACGAACGGCCAACAGCAACCGCGGTAACCTGCGCACCCTCACGCGCCAACTCAGCCCCCGCATACAAGCCATCGCCACCATTGTCCCCAGCGCCAGCCAACACCGTGACCCGCGCATCCTCAACATCCAAATCCTCATCATCAAGCAACGACAACGTCACACGAGCCACCGCAGAAGCAGCCATACGCATCAACGGCACACCATCATCCAACAAAGGACGCTCCAACTGCCGGACAACATCGGCGGAATAGGAACTATACAACAACGTCTGCAAACGGTCGGCATCATCGGAGACATCCATGGAAAATCCTTTCCCTCGGCGTGGAACCACAAACACCACTTTAGTCGTATATTAAAAACAACAAACAAAAACGGCATGGACGCCAAACAAGAAAACGGAGCGGAACATGGCATACATCGAAATGAAAAACAGCACCAAGCTCTACCACATGGGATCCACCACCATCACCGCCAACGACAACGTCTCCTTCACCATCGAACAAGGCGAACTCGCCATCATCCTCGGCGCATCCGGCGCAGGCAAATCAACAGTGCTCAACATCCTAGGAGGCATGGACGCCAACACCTCAGGACAAGTAATCATCGACGGCAAAGACATCTCCAACTACACACCCAAACAACTCACCGCATACCGCCGCACCGACATCGGCTTCGTATTCCAGTTCTACAACCTCGTCGCCAACCTCACCGCACGCGAAAACGTAGAACTCGCCTCACAAATCGTTCCCGACGCACAAGACGCCCGACAGGCGCTCGCCGACGTAGGGCTTGCGGACCGCGTCGACAATTTTCCCGCGCAGTTGTCGGGCGGCGAGCAGCAGCGTGTGGCGATCGCTCGAGCGGTGGCGAAGAATCCGAAGATTCTGCTGTGTGACGAACCGACCGGCGCGCTTGACTACAACACCGGCAAGCAAGTGCTCCGCATTCTGCAGGACATGAGCCGCAAGAAGGGCGCGACAGTGGTGATCGTGACGCATAATTCTGCGATTGCGCCGATTGCGGACCGTGTAATTCGCATGCATGATGGACGTGTGTCATCGATTGAGGTCAACGAGCATCCGATGGATATCGAAGAGCTTGAATGGTGACGTTGCGACACGCTGTGATACGTATGATTTGCGTAAATGGCTGATTCGTGTAATATATGTGACTTGTGCACGGAAGCTAAGTCTTCCGGTGGGAACATTCCTGCGTAGCTCAGTTGGCAGAGCATCCGACTGTTAATCGGACGGTCACTGGTTCAAGCCCAGTCGCAGGAGCGCAGTTTCGGGTACTCCGGAACATATTCCTGCGTAGCTCAGTTGGCAGAGCATTCGACTGTTAATCGAACGGTCACTGGTTCAAGCCCAGTCGCAGGAGCTTTTTAGCCCTTGGTTTTCCAAGGGCTTTTTTTGTTTCCATAAGAACTTTTCGCTGCTATTCCAACGAATCGAGCACGTCGTCAATGAGTGTGCGGTCGTGTGCCGCATCAGCCTTGAGTCGAGGGAAGCGACGTATGACGTTGTCGGGACTTGCGTTGGCCGCACGTGCCACATTCGATTTTGACTCGCCATGCGCCACGGCGATTTCCGCGAGCCGATCCACTAGCGAATCCGAAACCTGCCGTATTTGCTCGCCAACCCATAACTGGGACAATTCGGGTGAAAGCGTGTAATCGTCCTGCAGCTCGCTTGAAGCCTCCTGAATGGCGGCCCATAGCACCATGAATGGCTTGCGGTAGTAGGCGATGCGTTCCTCGGACGGCTCGCTCTCCAACTGCTGCAATGCCTTGCGTTGCGTAGTGTTGTCACTCATGCGTCCCATCGTATGCCACGTTCGGTGGCGTTTTGGCATGTCATGGCGCGACACGCCCGGCATCTGTGGATAAGTGTTGTTCTCCGACCACAAGGTCGTTCCAAGTCGACGGGCGGTCTTCGAACGTGCCATGATATCGATTCCCCGATAGAGACGCGGACCACAGGAGGCCTCATGAACAAATGGGAATACCGTCGTCGTGTTCGACACAATAAGATGTCCGATGACATTGACAAGCGCAACCGGCACCGGTGCGCCGCGGCGATGGCCGTATGCGTATTGGCGAACATCGCGTTCACGATATGCTGCGCGCAACCTACGGCGTCGGCATACGCGCAATCGGCTGATGACGTGGCGCATGAAGTCGCACAAGCGGCATGCCGCACATCAATGCAGTGGCCTTTGGAGCACGCGCAAGTAATCGGCGAATATGATGCGCCGGCTAAACAATGGTTGCCTGGGCATCGCGGTTTGGATTTGCGTGCACGGCCGCAAGACGCCATCATCGCGCCCGCGGATGGTGTGGTCGCCTTCAGTGGCAAAGTGGCGGGCAAATCCGTGGTAACGCTTCGCCACGGTGCGGAAACGGGAAGCCTGACGTCGACGTTTGAACCCGCGGTCACTACGCGACCGGTCGGGGCCGTCATCGCCAAGGGGGAGCGTTTCGCTCGTGTTGAAGGTGGCTCGGAACATTGCGCCGATGGATGCCTGCATTGGGGCCTCAAGAGCGGAGGACGTGATTATGCGGATCCGTCGGGCAGAGTGAGGTCGATGCGGGTTGAACTGAAACCGTTGTAACGGCCATATCCACGGGTGTTGTCGTTGTCCTGGGGTCGTGGCCTTAAAGAAAAAGTGCGGTATTCCGGCTATAATGCTGTCTGTACATTAGATTTCGAGGAGCGAGAAGCTTATGATCAAGGAATACACGCGCCCTTTGGAACAGGGAATTGACTCGGACAAAAACATCTTCTCAGTACTTGAGGAGCGTGTGGAACGCACTCCTGACGACAATCTTGTCGAATACAAGAACGCTCAGGGCGAATGGGCGGCGTTCACCGCTGCGGAGTTCAAAAACAAGGTCGTCGCCCTCGCCAAAGGACTTATCGCTCGTGGCGTAATGCCTGGAGATTCGGTATCCATTATCGCGCATACCTGCTGGCAGTGGACCGCGCTTGATGTGGCCATCATGTCCATCGGCGCCCTTACCGTTCCGGTCTATGAAACGAATTCGCCGGCGCAGGTGAAGATGATTTTCAATGATGCCAATGTCAAGATGGCGTTCGCTGAGGATGATTTCCAGCGCGACAAAATCGAATCCGTCCGTGATCAGTGCCCGGATCTTGGCGACGTGTACGTCATCGGACTTGGTGCAATTGACACGATCATCGAATACGGCCGCGCGGTCTCCGACGCCGAATTCCTTGAACGTGAACAAACGGTCAAAGGCTCCGATCTAGCCACCATCGTATATACGTCGGGATCCACTGGCACCCCGAAGGGCGTTGAACTGACGCATGCCAATTTCGTGTTCATCACCTATTCCGGCGTCAACTCCATGCCGGACATCGCCATGAAACCGAATCGTCGACTGCTGCTGTTCCTGCCGCTCGCCCATGTATTCGCCCGATACATGCAGTTCTTCTGCTTTGCCGGAAACGTTTCACTCGGTCTGTCCAGCAATCTGAAGACCATTCTCGCCGATTTCAAGGCGTTCAAACCGACGTTCATCCTCGCCGTGCCGCGGATTTTCGAAAAGATCTACAATGCGGCCTCGCAGAAGGCCGGAGCCGGTTTCAAGGGACGTGTTTTCGCTGACGCCACCCAGACGGCATGCGATTGGTCGCATGCTCAGCAGTCCGGTGGGAGCATTCCACTCGCGCTGAACGCAAAACATGCCCTGTACAACAAGCTGGTGTATTCGTCAATCATGGAAGTGTTCGGCGGCCACGTCGAGTATGCGGTCTCCGGCGGAGCGCCGCTTGATTCCTCTATCGCGCATTTCTTCAACGGTGTCGGTCTGCCGCTATTGGAAGGCTACGGCATGACCGAAACGTGCGCCCCCTCGAGCGTCAATCCGACCGAAGGCTACAAGATCGGCACCATCGGCTTGCCTCTGCAAGGCGTGACCATGGGGGTCGACGAAGAAGGGGAGCTGTGCATAAAGAGCCCTGCCGTATGCGCCGGATACCACAACAATCCTGACGTTACCAAGCAGCAAATTGTCGATGGATGGCTGCATACCGGTGATCTCGGCTCCATTGATGATGACGGCTTCGTTTCCATCGTCGGGCGTAAGAAGGATCTCATCATCACCGCAGGCGGCAAGAACGTCTCCCCATGCGAGATGGAAGCATCCATCATGACTTCGCCGGTGGTGAGCCAATGCGTCATGATCGGCGATCGCAAGCCATTCATCGCCGCAATCATCTCCCTTGATTTGGCGGAGACGAACCTATGGCTGGAATCCAAGGGAGCGGAACAGGTCGCTGATTTGGATGAAGCCTCGAAGAATCTCATTGTGCGTGCGGAAGTGGAGCGTGCCGTCAACAAAGCCAATGAGCTCGCCTCACGTGCCGAATCAATCCGCAAGTTCGAAATCGTTCCCGACGAGTTCACTGAGGAGAACGGTTTGGTCACGCCGAGCATGAAGGCCCGCAGGCAGGCAGTGGTTGAACATTACCGGACGTTGATCGACAAGGTCATCTACGTGCCGAGGAAGCCGGCGGCTCACGCCGAATGATGTTCGAAATATGGTGGGGGCCGGTGACATCCGAGTGATGCCATCGGCCCCCACCATATCCGGAAGAATCCCGGAAGAATCCCGGAAGAATCATAGGCCCGCATCCGCCAGCGAAATGTAGCCGGGTTCAATCAGCGTTTTCTTGAGATTGTCGGCGCTGATCGCCAATGTCTCCTCATGGATGGTCGTAATTTTCTTCCCCTCGACCGTTGCGGAACGGATGAAACCGAGTTTGGAAAGTTTGCCCGAAGTGTTCAGTCGCACGCATGTCTGCGCGATGTCATCGGCCAACGCCTTGCGGTTCTCCATGGCGGTCATCCATTGCTTGCCGTTGACGATGTTCGGCATGGAACTGATATAGGCCCCATAGCCGGTGATGATCGGCCATTTTGCGTTTTCCTTGTTATCGGAATCGCTGTCGTCATCCGATGACGACGTCTTCGCAGGGTCAGGCACTGCCTGCCGTTTCAGGTCTTTTTTGCCCGTGATGCTGTCCACGATGCCGGAGATTGAGATGGAAGGGTTGATATCGGCTGAGGAACCTGTGTAGCCGAGTTTGTCCAACTCGTCGGCGATGTTCTTCGCCACATAGTCGTTGCAGGAGATGACGCCATCAAGGTGGACAGGGTGCGAATCGTCCTTGTCCGCGTCGAGACGTTCGGCAAGCACCGATTTGATTTGTTCGGCTTTTGACGAATCGAATGCCACGGACCGCCAGTCATCCTTGGTGGTCGAAGCGGTGAGCGTCTCGGAAGGAGATGCCGCTTTGCCGTCCTTGAAATACGGTTCGAGCACTTTCCAGATGCCTTTGAACATGTTCTGGGCGAAGGACGTGTCCGTTTTGGCATCATGTCCGTCGGCCGCGTCGTAGGGGAGTAGTACCTCGATTTGCTTGGGGGCATCGGACGATGCCTTGTCGAGCTCGAGCTTGTTGACGAGCTCTTTGGCTTGCAGTTCTCCAATCTGCTCGGCCGTGGTCATCGGCACGTACACGTCCGGCGCATACCCTTGAAGCGTATTGGAGATCAGAACGACCTTCATTCCTTCATTCTGCGCAAGCTGCAACGCCGAAACCAGCCGTTGCGCTGATTGCGCATAATCCTGTTCGTCCTCATCCGACGCGTCGGAGTTCCACGTGATATCATGCCGTGCATAGTCGCCGTATTGCCTGTCGGATTCCGGCATCTCGGCGACAGGCGCCACCACCAAGGTGGTTTTGGCTTTCGTGGACGAATGCTCGGTCCCGTTGATGTGATTCACCACATAGTCTTGGACGCTTTGACTTTGTTTGTCGAGGTTCGAAGCGGTTTTCACGGTGATGTCGCCGCTTTTGACACCGGTCCGTTTCAACGAGGACACGATTTCGGGAACGAGTTTTTCCCATTTGCTCAATGGCGTCTGTTGAGAGATGGTGATGCTGTCTGTCGGAGCGAAAATCGCCACATTGCCGGCATCGGCTGTTGCGCTGGATTGTGATGACGGCTGTTGCTGCGATTGCGAATCACCGTTGGGCGAGCAGGCCCCCATGGCTGTTGCCATGCAGACCGATGCCAGCAGAGCGAGCAGACGTTTCGCCGGGATTGTGCGATGCAGAATCATGCCATGTCCTTTGCGGAAGAATAGACGTTCCTTATACTGACCATCGATTGTAATATCCGGACGTCAAAAAGCCCGTACGCGTGTGTGATTGCGCATACGGGCTTTCGACAGCTCAGATAGATTACTCTGCCAGAGACTTTGCCAGATTCTCGTCGAGGGCGTTCATGAAACCCTCGGTATCGAGCCAAGGCTGGTCCGGTCCGATGAGCATGGCCAGATCCTTGGTCATCTGTCCGCCTTCGACGGTGGAGATGATGACTTTCTCCAAAGTTTCGGCGAAATGCTTGACTTCCGGAGTGTTGTCAAGGTCGGCGCGATGCTTCAGACCGCCGGTCCATGCGAAGATGGAGGCGATCGGATTGGTCGAGGTCTTTTCACCCTTCTGCCAACGGCGATAATGGCGGGTCACGGTGCCGTGCGCGGCTTCGGCTTCGACGGTCTGCCCGTCGGGAGTCATCAGCACGGAGGTCATTAGGCCAAGGGAGCCGAATCCCTGTGCGACGGAATCCGACTGCACGTCGCCATCGTAGTTCTTGCAAGCCCAGATATAGCCGCCATGCCACTTGAGGGAGCTTGCCACCATGTCATCAATGAGTCGGTGCTCGTAGGTCAGGCCAGCCGCCTCGTACTTGTCCTTGTATTCGTTTTCGAACACCTCGGCGAACGTATCCTTGAACTGGCCGTCGTACGCCTTGAGAATCGTGTTCTTGGTGGACAGGTACACCGGATAGCCGCGCATCAGACCATAGTTGAAGCAGGCGCGTGCGAAACCTCGGATGGAATCGTTCACGTTGTATTGCACCTGGGCAACTCCGCCGTCAGGGCCATAATTGTAAACGACGTGCTCAATCGGCTCGGAGCCGTCTTCCGGAGTGAAGGTTACGGTGAGGGTGCCGGCTCCCGGAACCTTGAAATCAGTGGCTTTGTACTGGTCTCCGAAGGCGTGACGTGCCACGACGATCGGCTTGGTCCATCCCGGGACCAGGCGAGGCACATTGCTCATGACGATCGGCTCGCGGAAGATGGTGCCGCCGAGAATGTTGCGGATGGTACCATTGGGGGACTTCCACATCTTCTTGAGGCCGAACTCCTTGACGCGTGCCTCGTCCGGGGTGATGGTGGCGCATTTGACGCCGACATGTTCGCGCTGGATGGCCTTCGCCGCGTCGACGGTCACCTGATCGTCGGTGGCGTCGCGGTTTTCGATGCCCAGATCGTAATAATCCAAATCCACGTCGAGGTACGGCAGGATCAGACGGTTCTTGATGTCTTTCCAGATGACACGGGTCATCTCGTCGCCGTCGAGTTCGACGACTTTGCCTTCGACCTTGATTTTGGCCATGGTTTGTCCTCCCTGTCGGAATTGAAGGTGATGGGTTCCGTCTTATTACATGTGTGTTAATTCCGTATGGAAATGTCCAAAACCGTGGGGACACGCGCGAAGGCACTGTCATAGCTGAGCATTAGCCTTGAAACCATGTCTCAGGAAATTGAAATCGGTTTGGGCAAGAAGGGCCGTCTGGCCTATTCGCTGGACGATGTCTCCATCGTTCCCTCCCGTCGTACCCGTGATCCTCAGGATGTGTCCACCTCTTGGCAGGTCGACGCCTATGAATTCGACGTGCCGGTCATCGGCGCCCCGATGGATTCCGTGACCAGCCCGGCCACGGCCATCGCCATGGGCAAGATGGGCGCGCTTGGCGTGCTTGACCTAGAAGGATTGTGGACCCGCTATGACGATCCCCAGCCGCTGCTGGACGAAATCGCGCAGCTGCCTGCGGACAAGGCCACCGAACGCATCCAGCAGATTTACGCTGAGCCGATCAAGCCGGAACTCATCGTCGAACGTCTGCATGAGATTCGTGATGCCGGCGTCACCGTAGCCGGCGCGCTGTCTCCGCAGCGTACGCAGGATTATTATTCCACCGTGCTTGAGGCCGGTGTCGATCTGTTTGTCATTCGTGGCACCGTGGTGTCGGCGGAGCATGTCTCCAAGGACCATGAGCCCCTGAACCTTAAGAAATTCATCTATGACCTAGATGTCCCCGTCATTGTTGGCGGCGCGGCCAACTACACGGCTGCGTTGCATTTGATGCGCACGGGAGCCGCTGGCGTGCTTGTCGGCTTCGGTGGCGGTGCGGTATCCGCCAACCGCAACACGATTGGAGTGCACGCGCCGATGGCCACAGCCATCGCCGATGTCGCCGAGGCCCGCCGCGATTACATGGACGAATCGGGCGGACGCTATGTGCAGGTGATTGCCGACGGCGGTATGGGTGATTCCGGCAGCTTCGTCAAGGCATTCGCGCTGGGCGCCGATGCGGTGATGCTGGGCTCGCCTCTGGCACGCGCCTCCGAGGCTCCTGGCAAAGGCATGCATTGGGGCGCCGAGGCCCGCCACCAGACGTTGCCGCGCGGATTCCGCACTAACGTGGGCACCGTAGGTTCCTTGCAGGAGGTCATGTTCGGCCCGAGCCATAACGCCGACGGAACCACCAATTTTGTTGGGGCGCTTCGCAGAGCCATGGCCACGACCGGTTATGTCGATTTGAAGAGCTTCCAACGTTGTCCGGTTACGGTCGCTTCGAGCCACTGATCAGATAGCTTCGTCCTGTGGATAAAAAAAGTTATCCACAATCCCTCCGTCGACTTGACGGGGGGATTGTCTTTATGTATTAATGTTTTTGGTCCTTCTCAGTGAAGAGAGTTGGATGACATTAAACAGGTAAAGAAATGAGGGATCCATGGCAATGGACGACTTATCCGACGATGGCGTTTCACCTCCGGAATGGCAGTCCGGCTCTGAGCGGGAGCCGGAAGACGACAAGGAGATAGAAGGCAATGAGCCTGACGAAATCCCACCGTCAGACCCTGATTCGTATGTCGGTCTTAAAGAAGCGGAAAACAATGGCCAATGGCTGCAGTGCATAGGAAAATCCGTCGAGAAGCTTCCTTCATATGATGGGTTTTTGGAAACACAATTATCCGGCATGCGGGTGCCCTTCCATGTTATCCGGTCCGATTCCACACCGTGGGACGCGAAGCAAGCCTATTCCTTGGCGTTATTGGGCGCGCGCATGTCGTGCGATGCCATCGACATCTTCCGTGGTCGGCAAAAGCCGGCGCATGTAGAGCGTATTCTAACGGAGGACTGTATGCGTAGGCTTAAAATCGCAGCTTCCATAATAGGCCATTATATGAAGGAAGACGCAAATCTATATGCCAAGATTGGTCTGCTTCCCATCAACGTGTCCGCCATTAATGGCTGGTTGACTTCGACCACGAAATTCGAATGTGCGGCTTTGCTCAACATCGGCGAAACGCGGTTGAGATGCAACACCGCATTCAGGCTCAAAGGCTCCACGTGGAAGTGCGTCTTGGCTGATTTCGGGTGATCGCATTGATGCGATGATACGGTAGGAATCTGCAAAAGCCCTTGGCGTCGATGTTCGCAGTCGATGCCAAGGGTTTTCAGCGTGCCTTAAGCATACGGGAACTACTATAGAGAACCATGTTGAGAGAATTTGTACCAGAGCCGGCCTACAGCACCACGGATGATGACACGGTATATGCGTTGCTGTCGCGTCGTGCGCAGAAGAATCCGGATGATCTTATCGCACAATGGCAGGATGATGAGACTCGGCAATGGCATGATGTGACGGCAGGCCAGATGCTCGCTCGTGTGCGCGCCGTGGCGAAGGGCCTTATCGGTCTTGGAGTCAAGGCCGGAAGCATGGTGGTCATTTACTCTCCCACCTGTTACGAGTGGGGTGTGGTCGATTTCGCATGCGCGGCCATCGGCGCGGTAAGCGTTCCGATTTATGAAACCGATTCGGCCAAGCAGGCCGCTTCCATCGTGGAAGAGGTGGAGCCGGTTATTGCCTTCGCTGGAGATTCCGTCCACACGCAGACGCTCGAACAGATTCGTGACATGCATGAAGGGCTGCGTTACGTGTTCAATTTCAAAGCGGACGGTCTTGACGCAGTCGCCGATTTCGGAGAGGGCGTCGATGACGATACCCTTGATCAGGTCATTGCCCGGATCAAGGCGGACGACATGCTCACCATCGTTTACACATCGGGCTCCACGGGACGTCCGAAGGGTGCGATGCTGTCCCATCGCAACTTCACGCATATCGTGCTCAATGGCTACATCATTCTTGACGAGATGCTGTACCAGCCCAACAGGTTGATGCTGTTCCTGCCGTTGGCGCACTGCTTCGCCCGCTATATCCAATACGTGGCGATTGGCGGACAAGGCGTGGTCGGCTATCTGCCTGGAGCCAAGCATCTGCTCGCCGATCTGCGCAGTTTCAAACCGACGTATTTGCTTGGCGTGCCACGTGTGTTCGAAAAAGTGTACAACGCTGCCTCGCAGAAGGCCGGTGCGGGTATTCGCGGCAGGGTCTTCGCCAAGGCGTTCGATCATTTCGTGCAATGGTCCAAGGACGAGCAGGACGGGGGACATCATTCGATGGTGGCCCGAGCCGAGCATTCCTTCTTCATGTCCGTCGTCGGCAAGTCCATTCGTTCCGCGCTTGGTCCGAACCTGAAATATCTGGCATGCGGCGGCGCCCCGCTGAACGTCGACCTTGCCCACTTCTTCAATGGCATGGATGGCATCACGTTCATTCAGGGGTACGGTATGACGGAAACCGCGGCTCCGATGATCGTCAACTGGCAAAATGCGAATCGCGTCGGTTCCGTTGGTAAGCCCGGGCCGGGTATGGGTGTGCGCACCGATGATGATGGCGAGCTGCAGGTCATGGGCCCCAATGTTTTTCTTGGCTACTACAAGAATCCTGAGAAGACCGCTGAAGTCAAAATGCCTGATGGTTGGCTGAGGACCGGCGATCTGGGGGCCATCGACGATGATGGATTCGTGTATATCACCGGCCGCAAGAAGGACATCATCATCACAGCCGGAGGCAAGAACGTCAGCCCCGCCCCGATGGAGGACATCATCGACACCTGTCCTATCGTGTCCCATGCTGTGGTCATTGGCGATGGCAAGCCGTTCATCAGCGCTTTGATTGAACTGGATTCTGATATGACTCGTTCTTGGCTTTCCCAGCAGGGTCTTGATGCCGATATGTCCATGAAGCAGGTAGCGGAAAACGATGCCGTGCGCGCTTTCGTGCAGCAGTATGTCGAAAAGGCCAACGCGAACGTTTCCCGTGCGGAATCCGTACGAAAATTCGAGATTCTCGATGAGGAATTCAACCAACAGGACGGCACCTTGACGGCAAGCCTGAAAGTTGTTCGTCCCAAGGTGCTGCAGCGCTACGCAGACGTCATCGAAAACGTGATTTACGCGCCAAAACCCTCCAACAGGCCGTTGCCGAAGACCGTCCAGATTCTCGACCGCACCACCGAAACCGTCAAGCAGGCGTCGGAAAGCATGCGGCAGGCTTCTGAATCCGTCAGCCCGAAGGTTCGGCAGGCATTTGATACCATGCAGGAGAGAATCAAGAAGCAGTCCGATGAACCGGATGACGAGACGGCACCGTCCGTCGAGCCTTCCGCAACCAAGAACAACGAGGAGCGTTAATTTTGGCAATCCGTGAGATTCGAGTCGTACCTGATCCAGTGCTGCGCACCCCATGCGATCCCATCAAGGAGATCACGCCCGCGGTGCGCCATCTGGTGCAGGATTTGTTGGATACCGTTGATGACCCGGGACGCGCCGGGTTGTCCGCCAACCAAATCGGTGTGAGTCTGCGTGCGTTTTCCTACAATATCGACGGCAAAATCGGCTATGTGCTTAACCCGGTGTTGGAGGAGACCAGCGGAGAGCAATATGGCGATGAAGGCTGCCTTTCCGTTCCAGGATTGTGGTACAAGACTCGTCGCGCCGATTATGCTCGCGTGCGGGGCATTGATCTGGACGGCAAGCCGGTAGTGTTGGAAGGTCATGGCATCATGGGCCGCATGCTGCAGCACGAGACTGATCATTTGGACGGTCACGTCTATCTTGATCGTCTGGAAAAGGAAGAACGCCGCGAGGCGATGCGTTACATGCGCACCCATCGCAAGTGATCGAAACAGCGAACGACGATTCAACCATGGGGCCACGTCAGAAAGACGTGGCCCCATGGTATTTTTAATATTTGTGCGCCAATTTGGTGAGAAGCGCTGCCGCGAGTGCTTCAAACCGCCCAATTATTGTCAACCGGTGCGCAACCAATTCGCGTCATGCTCGCGACGACCTGTGTCGGTCGGCTGATGCCTGCAAGGCATTGGCTGCACGCAGGAACGCATGACCAGGCAAGAACCGACAAAGAAAGAGGTAGCAATACCATGGCTCAGATCACTATGAGCGACATGCTGAAGGCAGGCCTGCACTTCGGCCACCAGACCCGTCGTTGGAACCCGAAGATGAAGCAGTTCATCCTCACCCAGCGCAACGGCATCCACATCATCAACCTGTTCAAGTCGCTCGACATGATCGACAAGGCCTACGACTTCATCAAGGCCACTGTTGCCCACAACGGCACCGTGCTGTTCGTCGGCACCAAGAAGCAGGCTCAGGAAGCTGTTTCCGCTCAGGCCACCCGCGTGAACATGCCGTATGTCTCCGAGCGTTGGCTCGGCGGCATGCTGACCAACTTCCAGACCGTGTCCAAGCGCGTCTCCCGCCTCAAGGAACTTGAGGAAATGGACTTCACCGACGTGCACGGCTCCGGTCTGACCAAGAAGGAGCTGCTGCTCCTCGAGCGTGAGAAGGACAAGCTGGCTAAGCAGCTGGGCGGTATCCGCAACATGAACCGCACCCCGTCCGCCATGTTCGTGGTCGATGTGAACAAGGAAGCTCTGGCCGTCGAGGAAGCCCACAAGCTGGGCATTCCGGTTGTCGCCATCGTCGACACCAACGCCGATCCGGAATCCGTTGAGTATCCGATCGCCGCCAACGATGACGCCATCCGCGGCATCGAACTGCTGACCAGCCTCATGGCTGACGCAGTGGCCGAAGGTCTGCTGGAGCGTTCCGGCAAGGCCGCCAAGGCCGAAGGCGAAGCCGAGCAGCCGATGGCTGCTTGGGAAAAGGAGCTCCTCACCGAGGGCGCTCCGGCAGCTGAAGCCCCGGCTGAGGCTGAAGGCGAAACCAAGGCCGAGTGAGACCATGCTCTATGATGGGAGGTGCTATGCCTCCCATCATCGGGGCATCACCAAATTTTCAGAGGAGACAAATCAATGGCAGCAATCACTGCAGCTCTGATCAAGCAGGTGCGCGAGGAAACCGGCGCCGGCATGATGGACGTCAAGAAGGCCCTGACCGAAGCCGAAGGCGATGTGGCTCGCGCCAAGGAAATCATCCGCGCCAAGGGCATCCAGGCCGCTGGCAAGCGTGAAGGCCGCAAGGCTCAGGAAGGCACCATCGCCTCCACCGTTGTCGAATCCGCCAACGGCCAGACCGGCTATGCGGTCGAGCTGAACTCCGAGACCGACTTCGTGGCCAAGACCCCGAAGTTCGTGGAATTCGCCGGTAGCGTGCTCGATGACGCCGTCAAGGCCGAAGCATCCTCCGTGGATGAGGTTCTGGCAGCAGCCTCCGGTGACACCACCGTGAAGGAAGCCGTCGAGGAAGCCGCTGCTCTGTTCGGTGAGCACGTCAAGGTAGGCCAGTTCGCCAAGGTCGAGGGCCCGCATGTCGAGGTCTACGCCCACAAGAAGTCCGCTGAGATGCCGCCGAGCATCGTGGCCATGATTGCCACCGATGAAGCCGGCGCTGCTGTGGCTCATGAGGCCGCTCTGCAGATTTCCGCGATGGGCGCCCAGTGGCTGACCCGCGAGGATGTTCCGGCTGATGTGCTGGAATCCGAGCGTCGCGTGGCCACCGAGAAGACCACGGAGGAGCTCAAGAGCAAGGGCAAGCCGGAGGCCGTGATCGAGAAGATCGCTCCGAAGATCGTGGAAGGCCGTCTCGGCGCATTCTACAAGGAGACCGTGCTGCTTGAGCAGGCGTACGTCAAGGATCCGTCCAAGACCGTCGGCGACCTGTTCAAGGAAGTCGGGGGAACCGCGCTTTCCTTCGCTCGTGTGGAGGTCGGCAAGGGCGACGCCGAGTGAATCTGATGTGAATTGAGCTCACGCTTTCGAACGTGGGCTTGGCATATCTCCAATGTCCGCAATCCAACAGGATTGCGGACATTTTTTTTGCACTAAACCCCATCGTGTTTTTGGTGTCTGTGTTTGCCGATAGTCTTGAAAACGGTAAATTTCATGGGTTTTCGGGTAAGAAAGGCATTTCATGACTGGCGAAAACACTGGCGACAATCCCCGCAGGGTACTGCTCAAGCTGTCCGGAGAGGCATTCGGCGGAGGCAAAGTCGGCATCGACACCACCGTCGTTCGTCGTATTGCGGAGGAAATCGTTCCCGCGGTCAAGCAAGGTGTGCAGGTCGCCATCGTTGTTGGTGGCGGCAACTTCTTCCGTGGCGCCGAACTGCAGCAGGCCGGCATCGATCGTTCCCGCGGCGACTATATGGGCATGCTGGGAACGGTGATGAACTGCCTCGCTCTGCAGGATTTCCTCGAGCAGGAGGGACAGGCCACGCGCGTGCAAACCGCCATCACCATGGGACAGGTCGCCGAGCCGTACATTCCGCTTAAGGCCATTCGTCATCTGGAAAAGGGACGCGTGGTGATTTTCGGCGCCGGAGCAGGCATGCCGTATTTCTCCACTGACACCGTGTCCATCCAGCGTTCTCTGGAAATCCACTGCGATGAGGTGCTGATGGGCAAGAACGGCGTGGACGGCGTATACACTGCCGATCCGCGCAAAGACGAGAACGCCAAGCGCTTCGCCACGCTGAGCTATAACCGTGCATTGGTCGACAATCTTGCGGTCATGGATGCTGCGGCGCTTTCCATGGCGCGGGACAACAAGCAGCGCATCCGCGTCTTCGGACTCGAGGGCGCCGGCAATGTGACCCAGGCTTTGCTGGGCGAGGAGATCGGCACCATGGTTTCCACCGCGGAATCCGCCCTCGCCGAGTGACGACATTCAAAGCCGAATATCGATTAAACCAACAATATTAAAGGAGCAAACAATGGCAACTATCGTCGATCAGGCCAAGGCGCAGATGGCCAAGTCCGTGGAATCCACCAAGGAGAACTTCTCCGGTATTCGCACCGGTCGTGCGAATCCGGCGCTGCTTAACGGCATCACCGTTGACTATTACGGCGCACCGACCCCGCTGAAGGCCGTTGCCACCATCGGTGTTCCGGAGCCGCGCACCTTGGCGGTCACTCCTTTCGATGCGTCCCAGGCCAACGCCGTGGAGAAGGCGCTTCGTGATTCCGATCTCGGAGCCAGCCCCCGTCGCGACGGCAACGTCATTCGCCTGACCATGCCGGAGCTGACCGAAGAGCGTCGCAAGGAATACGTCAAGATTGCCAAGGGCAAGGCTGAAGACGGCAAGGTCGCGGTGCGCAACATTCGTCGCAAGGCCAAGGAATCCCTTGACAAGGCCATCAAAGACGGCGACATGGGCGAGGACGAAGGCGATCGTCTGCTCAAGGAACTCGACAAGGTCACCAAGCAGACCACCGACGAGCTTGACGCTCTGCTGGAAACCAAGCAGAAGGAGATCATGGAGGTCTGATTCCTTCGAATCTCCATAATCATCAATCGACGCACGGTACCACAGGAGAGACCACGATGGAAAAACAGGAGCAACGCGAAAAAGAAGCCGAAGAGGCCATTAACGCCATCAACAAGAAAACCGGACGCAACATGCCGCAGGCCATCGCCACGGCGGTCGTCCTGATCGCCATCATCTTGGCATGCCTGTTGATCAGCGTTGATTTGTTCGTCTATCTTGTCGTGCTGTTCATGGTGCTCGCATTGTGGGAGCTGCGCGTCGATTTCGCCACCGCGGGATTGCATATTCCCGTGGTGGCGCTGTGGGCATGTTCCGCGGTGACTTTGCTGGCCACCTACTACAGCAAGCATCATATTGTGGCTATGACGGTCTGTGTACTGGCCTCCTTGCTGCTTGTAGCGATCGCCGCAAGTGCCAAGGTGACGTTCGGCAGTCGGCTTTCCCTGGCCGTGGCGGACAAACTGTCGCACACCGATGCAGGTGCTCGTCTCGAATCGTCGTTCAATCATGAACAGGGTGAAGTGCGCCACAGCCGACTGAGCCATGTGGCAGTCTCCATGTTCACCGTTCTGTACATTCCGCTGCTTGCCTCCTGCCTGATCATGCCGTTGACGTTCAACGGTCATCCGGTGGCACATGCCATCATGCTTGTCTTCATGCCCGCGCTGAGTGACACCGGTGGTCTGTTTGCAGGTGCATGGCTTGGCAAACATAAACTCAGTCCCCGTATCTCACCGAAGAAATCATGGGAGGGCCTGGCAGGATCCATCTTGTTCGCCATGGCCGGTTCTTTTGTGGTGATGTTTTGCACTTACGAGCCATCCGTTTGGACGGTTCGATGGTGGGTGCCTATTGTCGCTGGTTTCATGATCGGTATAGCCGGAACCTTCGGCGACCTATGCGCTTCCATGCTGAAGCGTGACATTGGTATTAAGGATATGGGCCATCTGCTTAAAGGTCATGGCGGAGTGATGGATCGTGTCGACTCCATCCTCCTGTGCGCTCCTTTCGTGTGCGTGCTCCTGTGGGCCACCGGAATGTGAGAAAGGGCCAATAACCGTGAATTCCATGAATGATCAGCCGGAAACAGGCATCACTCCTGGAGGCACTTCGGGCGCCTTCCGGGATGTGCTGTCGAAAGACCATGCCCGCCGTGGCAAGCCGCCACTGCATTTCGCCGATATGTCCGAAGAGGAACGTATCGGTAAGGCCAAGGAACTTGGATTGCCGAAATTCAGGGTCAAACAGCTGGCTAATCATTACTATGGCCATTTTGATGTCAATGCGGAAGAATTTTCCGATTTTCCGGCGGCAAGACGCTCCGACGCGGCTGAAGCTTTCTTCCCGGAACTCATCCATGAGGTGACACGCCAAGTCGCCGATGGAGGCACCACCATCAAAACGTTGTGGCGCCTGTTTGATGGGTCGCTGATCGAATCCGTATTGATGCGTTATCCCACCAGAACCACGCTTTGCATTTCCAGCCAGGTCGGCTGCGGCATGGGTTGCCCATTCTGCGCCACTGGACAACTGGGACTGACCAGGAACATGTCCGCAGGCGAAATCGTTGAGCAGGTTCGTGTGGCCGCGAAGGCCATGCGTGACGGTGAAGTGGCCGGAGGCTCCGGACGACTGAGCAACATCGTGTTCATGGGCATGGGCGAACCAATGGGCAACTATAAATCCGTCTTGAGCGCAGTCCGCCAAATTAGTTCCATGCCTCCCGAAGGCTTCGGCATCTCCGCACGTAACATCACGGTTTCCACCGTTGGCGTGGTGCCTGGCATCAGGAAACTGGCCGAAGAAGGCATCCCAGTACGTCTCGCAGTATCCCTGCACGCGCCGAGCGATGAATTGCGCGATGAACTTGTGCCCATGAACAAGCGTTTCAACACCAAACAGGTGCTCGACGCTGCGCATGATTATTATCTGGCTTCCAAACGGCGAGTCAGCATCGAATACGCCTTGATGCGCGGCATCAACGACCAGGCGGAACATGCCAAATTGCTGGCGAAGCGTCTGAACCACTATGGAGATGATTGGGCGCATGTCAATCCGATTCCGCTCAATCCGATCGAGGGATCGAAGTGGACCGCGTCCAAACCAGAAGACGAGCGTAGATTCCTTGAGATTCTCCATAACGCTGGCATCACAGCCACGCTGCGTGATACCAGAGGACAGGACATTGATGGCGCATGCGGACAGCTTGCAGCCAAAGAACGTGACTGATTCCTCCGAAAGGCCCGGTTCTGTCCGCTACTCGGAATCCGCATGAACCGACGTAACGTATTGCGGTTACTCTTGCAATCATTGCAACCGTTATGCGTGAAGGAGTAGAGCAGCATGTCACTGGCGGTCCGAGTCATTCCATGTCTTGATGTCGATGCGGGACGAGTGGTCAAAGGCGTGCATTTCGAGAATCTTCGCGATGCAGGAGACCCGGTCGAACTCGCCGCGGAATACTACCGCCAGGGCGCGGACGAACTGACGTTCCTTGATGTGACGGCGTCAAGCTCCCATAGGCAGACCATGGTCGATGTGGTGAGCCGCACCGCCGAACAGATTTTTATTCCACTGACTGTCGGCGGCGGCGTACGTACCCCTGAAGACGTCGATTCCCTGCTTCGTTGCGGTGCGGATAAGGTCGGCGTCAACACCGCGGCCATCAATGACCCTACCCTCATCAGTCGTGTCGCCGAACGATTCGGCAATCAGGTGCTTGTGCTGTCCGTCGATGCACGTCGCGAACAGGGAGAACGACATACGCAGTCAGGTTTCGAAGTCACCACCATGGGCGGGCGCAAATCCACTGGCATTGACGCCATTTGGTGGGTCAAGCGCGCCCAAGAACTTGGTGCGGGGGAGATTCTCCTTAATTCAATGGATGCCGATGGCACCCAACAAGGCTTCGATCTGGAGATGATCAAAGCTGTCCGCAAGGAAGTCAAAATCCCGATTATCGCTTCTGGCGGCGCCGGCAAAGCCTCGGATTTTCCGCCGGCAATCGAGGCGGGCGCCGATGCCGTGCTCGCTGCCTCGATTTTCCATTACGGCAAAGTCACCATCGGTGAAGTCAAAGACGCCATCAAGGCAGCCGGATACACCGTACGCTGAATAGAACCACGGAAACTACGCAAACCAACCCTGTAGTACTGAACAACGAATCGCAATACCATCATGACCAACGAAGCATACGACAACACCACCACTCTCGACCCGCGCATCGCACAGCGTCTCAAGCACGATGACAAAGGCTTGGTCGCGGCCGTCATCCAGCAGTTCGATACCAAAGAGGTACTGATGGTCGGCTATATGAACGACGAAGCCATCAGACGTACCCTCACCACCGGACGCGTCACATTCTGGTCGAGGTCCAGGCAGGAGTATTGGCGTAAGGGCGATACGTCGGGACATGCCCAGTATGTGAAGTCCTTCGCGCTGGATTGCGATGGAGATGCCATTCTGGTAGAAGTTGACCAAGTGGGAGCGGCTTGCCATACCGGCAAACGTTCCTGCTTTGAAGAAGGCGGACAGCTGCCTGTGGTCGTGGGCCATCGAACCAAAGAACAGGAGGGTCAGCGGTGAGCGAATGCAGCGTACAGACCCTCAAGTGGGGTACTACATGGCCAAGCCGTGAGCAGTTCCATGAATTGGCCGACCAAGGCTACCGTGTCATCCCCATCGTACGCCGTTTGCTGGCTGATTCATTGACCCCAGTCGGCTTCTACGAGCGTCTCGCAGGAGGCCGTTCCGGTACGTTCATCCTCGAATCGGCTGAATTTGGCGGAGCGTGGAGTAGATACAGCTTCATCGGCGTGAATTCCATGGCGCAGCTGCGTTCGAACAACGGCAAAGCCGATTGGCTGGGACAGGTGCCTGTCGGAGTGCCCACCGACGGTGATGTTGTCGAAGTGGCACATGCCGCGCTGAAGACATTGAAGGCTCCGCACGTCGAGGGATTGCCGAATCTGACCAGTGGCCTCGTTGGTACTGTCGGATGGGATTCCATCCGACATTGGGAACCGACGCTCCGTGCCGAAGCCCCGAATGAGACCGGACAGCCGGAAACCGTTCTGGCTCTCGCCACGGACATCGCAGTAGTCGACCACGTGTCTGGCTCGGTATGGCTGATTGCCAATGCCGTGAATGTCGATGACCGTCCGACTCGTGCCGATGCCGCCTACGATGAAGCGCTGGCACGTCTGGATGATATGCAGCGCAAGGCTGCCGCACCCGTCGAAAACGAAGCCCGGGTCAATGTGCTCGACGAGTCGGTCGGCCAGCCCCAACTGCGATTCCGCACGGAGAAAAGCGATTACGAACGTTCCGTTGAAGAGGCCAAACGCCATATCATCGATGGCGATGTGTTCCAAGTGGTCATTTCGCAGCGACTGGATATTGATTCTCCCGCCGATCCGTTTGATGTGTATCGTGTGCTGCGTACCCTCAATCCGAGCCCGTACATGTATTTCATGGCACTCACCGATGCTCAAGGACGTGATTTCAACGTCATCGGTTCCAGCCCGGAAACACTGATCAAGGTGGACAACGGCCATGCCATGTCTTTCCCAATCGCCGGTTCCAGACCACGAGGCGCCACTCCTGAGGAAGATGAACGTCTCGCCAAGGAACTATTGGCAGACCCGAAGGAACGCAGCGAGCATATCATGCTGGTCGATCTGGCCCGCAACGATCTGAGCCGCGTGTGCCGTCCGGAAAGCGTCGAAGTCGTTTCCTTGATGGACATCAAACGGTTCAGCCATATCATGCACATCTGCTCAACCGTTACCGGGCAGGTCGATCCGCATATGACGGCGTTCGACGTGTTCACTTCCGCCTTCCCCGCGGGGACGCTGTCCGGAGCGCCGAAGCCGCGCGCCATCGAGATTATCGATGAACTTGAGCCGGCCGACCGTGGTATTTACGGCGGCACCGTCGGTTATTTTGATTTTTCAGGCAACCTCGATATGGCCATCGCCATTCGAACTGCATTCATTCGCGACCATGAAGCGAGCGTGCAGGCCGGAGCTGGAATCGTCCTCGATTCCGTGCCGGCCAGTGAGTGGCAGGAGACTCGCAACAAGGCCGAAGCCAGCGTTGAAGCGGTACAGATCGCCGCGCAGCTTCGCCAGTTGTGAGTCACATTCTGACCGTTCAATTGTGTTGTGAAAGGAAGCAGTAATGTCTGTGCTCGATGAATTGGTGGCGGGAGCCGTCGAGGATCAGCGATCAAGAGAAAACAACGTGCCGCTCGCTGAGGTCAAGCGGATGGCGTTCGAGGCTTCAGCGCCAATCGATGCGCGCCAGTGGCTGAAAAAGGCGGATGGCATTCCGGTCATCGCCGAGATCAAGCGTGCCTCCCCATCCAAAGGCCATTTGAGCGATATTCCGGATCCGGCCGCTTTGGCCCGCGAATACGAGCAGGGAGGTGCAAGCGCGATTTCCGTGCTGACTGAAGGCCGTCGGTTCCTTGGCTCTCTTGAAGATTTCGACAAGGTGCGCGCCGCAGTGAGGATTCCCGTGCTGCGCAAGGATTTCATCGTTACCGAATATCAGATTTGGGAAGCACGTGCGCATGGTGCCGATCTGGTGCTGCTCATCGTCGCCGCATTGGACGACGTCAAGCTCAAGTCGCTGCTCGATCTCGCGCATAGCCTCAATATGACGGTGCTGGTGGAAACACACACCCGTGAGGAGATTCAACGGGCCATCAATGCCGGGGCCAAGGTCATTGGCATCAACGCCCGCAATCTTAAAGACCTCAAGGTGGATGTGAACAAGTACAACGAACTGGCCGCGGATTTGCCGGACGATGTGATTCGCGTGGCGGAATCCGGTGTGTTCGGTTCGGTTGAGCTTGAGGATTACGCCCGTGCCGGCGCGGATGCGGTGCTGGTGGGAGAAGGCGTGGCCACCGCGGCCAACCATGAGCAGGCAGTGGAACGATTAGTAAAGGCAGGAGCAAGAGTGAAGGCATCCGAACAGACCCCGTTGGCAAGCCATGAAGGACCATATTTCGGACAGTTTGGCGGACGCTATGTTCCGGAAGCGCTGATCACGGCGCTCGACGAGCTTGAACGCGTGTATACGGAAGCCAAGGCCGATCCGGAATTCCATAAGGAATTGGCGCGGTTGAACCAGCAGTATGTTGGACGTCCGTCCCCATTGACTGAAGCGCCTCGTTTCGCGCAGAGGCTCGAGGAGAAAACCGGTCTTGATGCCCGTGTGTTCCTCAAGCGTGAAGACCTGAACCACACCGGCGCCCACAAGATCAACAACGCGCTTGGACAGGCCCTACTGGTCAAGCGCATGGGCAAAACCCGTGTGATCGCCGAAACCGGTGCAGGCCAGCATGGTGTGGCCACTGCCACGGTCTGTGCCATGCTGGGACTCAAGTGCCGCATCTACATGGGACAGATCGATGCCCGCCGTCAGGCGCTGAACGTTGCCCGCATGCGCATGCTTGGCGCGGAGGTCGTCGAAGTCACCTTGGGTGATCGCATCCTCAAGGACGCCATCAACGAGGCGCTGCGCGACTGGGTCACCAACGTCAAAGACACCCATTATCTGCTCGGCACGGTCGCAGGACCTCATCCGTTCCCATCGATGGTGCGCGACTTCCAAAAGATCATCGGAGAGGAAGCGAAACAGCAGCTGCAGGATTGGTATGGCATCGACCATCCCGATGCTATCTGCGCATGCGTCGGCGGCGGCTCCAACGCCATCGGCATCATGAACGCCTTCCTCGATGACGAACGAGTGAACCTGTACGGTTACGAGGCCGGCGGTAACGGGCCCGAATCCGGTCGCCATGCCATTCGATTCGCGCCAGGTACCGGTGAACTGGGCATGTTCCAAGGAGCCAAGAGCTATCTGTTGGAAAACCCCGAAGGCCAGACCCTTGACACGTACTCCATCTCCGCAGGCTTGGATTACGCCTCCGTCGGCCCCGAACATGCATGGCTCAAGGATATCGGCCGCGTCAACTATTCCTGGGCCACTGATCAGGAAGCCATGAGCGCGTTCAAGGATCTGTGCGAAACCGAAGGCATCATCCCTGCCATCGAAAGCTCCCACGCAGTGGCCGGCGCGTACAAGGCAGCTGCAGACCTCAAGGCCAAAGGGTATGAGCATCCGGTCATGATCATCAACATCTCTGGCCGTGGAGACAAGGACATGAACACCGCCGGCAAATGGTTCGGATACCTGACCGACGAGCAGGCCAAAGCCTTGGAAGCCAACGGCGCGCAAGGCAACAACGCGGACGGCGAGTGAGAAAAGGAGCAACCATCATGACGAACGCAACATCATCCACGCCGTCCGGCCAGCCACTCGGCATCAGCCACAAGCCAAGCCCGACGGAAACCATGTTCGATGAATTCAAAGCCGCCGACAAGCCGGCATTCATCGGATATCTGCCATACGGATTCCCTGATCCGGATTATTCGCTCAAAGCTTTCCGCACCATGGTCGAACACGGCGTGAACGCGGTCGAAATCGGGCTGCCGTATTCCGACCCCGTCATGGACGGTCCCGTCATCCAGGCGGCATCGCAAATCGCCATCGACAATGGTGAAAAAATCGCCAACGTATTCAAAGCGGTGGAAACAGTGGCGAACGCCGGGGGAGTGCCATTGGTCATGAGCTATTGGAACCTCATCTTCCATTACGGCGTCGAACGATTCGCACGTGATTTCGAAAACGCCGGTGGAGCCGGTCTCATCACCCCGGATCTCATTCCGGATGAGGCCGGCGAGTGGATCGAAGCCTCCGACCGTCACGGACTCGACCGCATCTTCCTGGTATCTCCGGATTCCACCGAAGACCGTCTGAAAGTCGTTGCGGACAATGCGCGGGGTTTCGTCTATGCTGCCGCCCGCATGGGCGTCACCGGAGAACGCTCCACCATCGATGCGTCCCCGAAGGAACTGGTCGCCCGTACCCGCAAGGCCGGTGCGAAAAACGTGTGCGTAGGCATCGGCGTGTCCACCGCGGAACAGGGGGCTCGTGTCGGATCGTATGCGGACGGTGTCATCGTAGGCTCGGCTCTGGTGCATACCATGCTTGACGAATCCGGCAAGCATGCAGTCGACGAAGCCACCGGTCTCAAGGCCTTGGCGGAGAAGACTGAGGAGCTTGCCGAAGGCATCCACAACGCCCGCAACTGAACCAGTCCAAAGACAACATACTGGTAGTCCACGTACCATATCGTATACGTGGACTACCATCAGGAAACTATGACACTTGCTTACATTCCGTCACCCACCATTTCGCAGTTTTCCATCGGGCCGGTGACCATCCATTTCTACGCGCTGTGCATTCTGCTCGGCATCGTGCTGGCGGTATGGATGACAACCGTTCATTGGAAACGATATGGCGGTAATTTCGATCAGATTCTCGACATCACGCTTGTCGCGGTGCCGAGCGGCATCATCGGTGCGCGTATATACCACATCATCACCACTCCGGAACGTTTCTTCGGACCGACCGGCGATTGGGTGGAGATGTTCCGCATCTGGAATGGCGGACTGGGCATCTGGGGCGGCGTCCTGCTTGGAGCGCTTGCCGCTTGGGCATGGTGTCGTCACAGGCATTATCCAATGGCTCTGCTCGGTGACGCCGTCGCGCCAGGATTGCTCGTGGCGCAGGCCGTGGGACGTCTGGGCAACTGGTTCAACCAAGAGCTTTACGGCGCGCCGACGATCTTGCCTTGGGGTTTGAAGTTGAATATGGAGGGAAGCGCCATCGGTCACAGCGAACAATGCTATGACGGAGCGACCTGCCCGACAGGCACGCTGTTCCACCCCACCTTCCTGTATGAGATGATTTGGAATCTCATCGGTGCTGCGCTCATCGTTTTCCTTGGTTCCAAAATCATGAAAAAACTCAAGGCCGGGTCCTTGTTCGCCATATACATCATGTGGTACACGGCGGGACGCACTTGGATCGAGGCTCTGCGCATTGATTTCGCGCACGAGTTCCTTGGCGTGCGCATCAACGTATGGGTGTCCATGGCGGTGTTCGTGCTTGGCGTGGTGGCTTTCATCGTTATTCAGCAGATGGGAAAGTCCACCGAGCTGCTTGCCGAGAAGTTGCGCACCGTCACCGAGATTGAGCTAAGCCTCGTCGAGGATGGAGAAACCGGTCTCTCGACCGCGAAGGCCAACCTTACGAAAACCAAGGATGAAATCACGGCAAACGATGGCTCATCCGTCTCATATGCCGATGACCAGTCCGACAACAAGTAGCATCAAGTCGATTACCTTCCATAGAATGAGAACCATGACTATTCAAATCGCACCTAGCATCCTGTCCGCTGACTTCTGCAATCTGGAACGTGATCTTAAGGCCATTTCCAACGCCGATTTCGTTCACGTGGACGTGATGGACCATCATTTCGTTCCGAATCTGACGTTGGGTGAGCCGATTGTGGCTCGCATCTGCCAAGTCACTGACCTTCCGGTCGACGTGCATCTGATGATCGAGGATCCGGACCGTTGGGCTCCGGAATACGCCAAGCTTGGTGCGGCTTCCGTCAGCTTCCATATGGGAGCGACGCATGCTCCGGTTCGTCTTGCGCGTCAGCTGCGCGACATGGGCTGCAAGGCTTGCTTCGCGGTCCGTCCGGCCGAACCGGTCGAGCCGATCTTCGACATCCTTGACGAATTCGACATGGTGCTTATCATGACGGTCGAACCGGGCTTCGGCGGTCAGAAGTTCCTTGACAACCAGATGGCCAAGGTTCGTCGTCTGCGTGACGAAATCACCCGCCGTGGCCTGAAGACGAAGATCCAGGTCGATGGTGGCGTGAGCCCCAAGACCGCCCATATCGTTGCCGAAGCCGGTGCCGATGTGCTGGTCGCCGGTTCCGCCGTGTACGGTGCCGAGAATCCGGCCGAGGCTATCGACTCCATCCGCGAGAAGGCCGAAGCAGCCTTCAAGGCGTGAACGCCCACCATACAAGGAAGCATACGAATATGAAGACTTTTGAATCGCTGTTCGCGGAATTGAGCGAGAAAGCCGCCACCAAGCAGGCCGGTTCCCTGACCGTCGATGAGCTTGCCAAAGGCACGCACTTCATCGGCAAGAAGATTGTCGAAGAGGCTGGAGAGACCTGGATCGCCGCCGAATATGAGGGTGCTGATCGCACGGCCGAAGAAATGAGCCAGCTCATCTACCATCTGCAGGTCATGATGATCGATCGTGGCATCACACTCGAGGACATCTACAAGAACCTGTGAGAAACCCGGGGCCATGCCAGTTGAAGGTGTGGCCTTTTTTAGAGGAGAAACATGCTAAGAATCGCTGTGCCTAATAAGGGCATGCTGTCCGAACCCGCTTGGAACATGCTGGCGGAAGCCGGCTACCGTTTGAGGAGCAACCCTCGCCAGTTGGTCGTGGAGGATCCCGACAATGATGTTGAGTTGTTCTACCTGCGTCCCCTCGACATTGCGGTCTATGTCGGTCGCGGCACCATCGACGTTGGAATCACCGGGCATGATTTGCTCGTGAACTCCGGCACCGATGCGGAGGAGCATATGCAGCTTGGCTTCGGAGCCTCCACGTTCCGTTTCGCAGCCCCGAACGATTCGCCGATTACCAAGCTTGAGGATATTGAAGGCAAGCGAGTCGCCACCACATTCGACAAGCTCGTACACGACTATCTGGTCGAGCATGGCATCAACGCGGAAACCGTGCACCTTGACGGCGCCGTCGAATCGTCCGTCCAGCTTGGCGTCGCCGATCTGATCGCCGATGTGGTTTCCACAGGGACCACTCTGCGTAATGCGGGACTGCGCATTTTCGCTGAACCGCTGATGCACTCTGAAGCCGTATTGATTCGTTCCCCTCGTCTTGAGGCGGATGACGAGCGTCTGACGATTCTGAGCAGGCGTCTGCAAGGCGTGCTCACTGCCCAGCGTAATGTGCTTATGGACTACGACATTCCGGTCGAGAAGGTGTCCGCCGCAGTGGATATCACTCCGGGTTTCGAAAGCCCGACGATTTCGCCTCTGCATGATAAGCAGTGGGCGGCCGTGCGTGTGGTGGTTCCGAAGGCGAAGGTGAACCAGCTTATGGACCAGTTGTATGAAGTTGGTGCCCGTGGCATAATAGTCACCGCGTTGCAGGCTTCGAGAATGTAGTGTTGCTCGTAATATGAGCAAATTGATTATTAAGAAGCAATACAGTCCGGAACCGCGAGACATCTATTTCACGGTTCCGAACTTCATCAGCCTGCTGAGAATCATTTCGATTCCTTTTATCGCGATGCTGGTCTCTCATCACAGGATGGTGACCGCCTTGGTCGTGCTTGCACTATCGGCGATATCCGATGGTTTGGACGGACTGATCGCCAGATCATTCAATCAGGTGAGCAAAATCGGGCAAATTCTCGATCCGATTGCCGATCGTCTGCTGATCTTCTGCAGCATTCTTGCTTTGGGTGTGGCGAACATCATTCCATGGTGGATGCTGATCGTCGTCGGCCTGCGAGATTTGATCATGGCTGTTCTGATACTGGTTTTGGCGCAGCACGATTATGGCCCATTGCCTGTTCATTTCGTAGGCAAGGCCGGTACCGCGATGCTGCTTATCGCCATCGTCGCGTTGATCTTCGCCGACATCTGGTCCAACGCCGCTGCGGATACACTGCATCTATGCGGTCTTGCCACCGGAATCTGGGGCGTTGGACTGTATTGGCTTGCAGGGTACATCTACATGCGCCAAGGCATCCAACTGTTGAAGAACGATACAAACAGCAAGGATTGACGCATATATGAAGTCCGATGCTCCACGTTTCGCGTCGTTCCCCGTTTCCCCGGAGAACGTACCCACAAAGCATCGTGCCATTTTTTCGTCATCCTTCGCCGGCCTGTCATCCCATCATGTGCAACCGGCCTCCATGCCCGCCATGCCGCAACGCCATAGACATGTCGATGACGATTCGCTTCGGCTTATTGACGATTTGACCAATCGTCCGATGGATGTCCTGTATTCGGACTCCCGCCTGGCCACTAAAAAACGTTCGGCGGTTTCGATTTGGGCCACCAGGATTCTGGTGTTCCTCATCTGCATCGCTGTGGGTGCCGCGGGAAGCGTTTTCGTGCGCCAGCTGAGCACTGACCCACGCAAAGAAGTACGCAAGCAGTTGGCAAGCCAGCTGACCGAACAAACGAAGCGGGTCGGCGACCTCACCAAGGATGTCAACGACTTGCGGTCGCAAATCGAATCTGAATCGGAATCCTTGGCAAGCTGGTCCCTAAACCAGACGATGCAGGATGATGAAATGGTCAATGGAACGCTTCCGGTGCAAGGGGAAGGCATTGTCCTGACCGTAGCCAACCCGCTTTCCGTCAGCGGCGACAATGCTGACTCCTCACTGCCAAGAGAAAATGGCAGCCAGGTTCGAGTCGTCACCGATTCCGATTTGCAGCTGCTTGTCTCCTTGCTATGGCAATCCGGAGCGGAGGCGATCGCGATCAACGGCAACCGCCTTGGCGTGCAAACCTCGATTCGAACCGCCGGATCGACGATTCTCATCGGAGTCAATTCGGTGCAAAGCCCATATCGAATCGAGGCGATAGGCAATCAGGCGACCTTGGCGAAATCGGTAAGCAAGACAACGCAGAAACAACTGTATGACGATTTCAAAAAGGCCGGCATCTATCCGCAGATAAGCAAAAGCAAATCGATTACACTTGATGCTGCAGTGGCTGGCGACACGACGCATGTGAGGAAGGACAAGTAATGGCAGCTGTCTTGGGACTTATCATCGGCGTGGTAATCGGTGTATTCGTTCGTCCGGACATCCCCATCGAGCTCCAACCGTATCTGCCGATTATGGTATTGGCCGCGTTGGATGCGTTGCTAGGCGCCGCACGCGCGTATTTCCAACGCAGCTTTTCCGATAAAGTGTTCGTGATCTCCTTCTTCTCGAATGTCATCACCGCGACGCTGCTGGTGTTCCTCGGCAACCAGTTGGGAGTCGGCTCCCAGCTGCAGACCGCAGTGATCGTAGTGCTCGGCATACGAATCTTTACCAATGTGTCCTCCATCCGACGCTTCATCTTTAAAGGTTGATGCGGTATGAGCGGACAAGACGCGAACAGCAAGGACATGCTGTCCAGAATCCATGAGCAGAGGGTCAAGGACCAGAACAATGACAGCACCCAAACCGGTGCGTTCCCCATGGTCAAGGCCAAGAAGCGGATCTCACTTGATGCGAAGGTCACACGAACCCGACTGTATTCCAGCATTCTGGTCACGATATTGTGCGCCTTGCTTGGCTTCGGCTATGTGATCCAGATAAACAACACGACATCCACCTATGAGACGATGAGCGAAGATGAATTAACCAAGCTCATCAGCGAGACCAATGCCCAGGTCCAAAAGCTCGAACAGCGTAAGAACGAACTCTCCAGCCAGCTGAACGCTTTGAAAGACACCGCGGACAAAAATGAGAAGGCCGCGGAAATCGCCAAGCAGAACGCGCAGATCAACGGCATCCTATCCGGCCGTCTCGCGGCTACGGGAGAAGGCGTGGTCATCCGCATATCGCAGGGTTCCAAACAGAAGATTGACTCCGCGATATTGTTCACGTTGCTTGAGGAATTGCGCAACAGTGGTGCCGAGGTCATTGAGATCAACAATGTCCGCGTGGTAACCAGCACTTACATCAGTGGCACGGCCGGCAGTCTCGTCTGCGACGGCACCAAACTGAAATCCCCATTCACCATTCGCGCGATCGGCGACAGCGACAATCTGCAGAACGCGGTCAATCTGGCCGGTGGCGTCGGGTCGCGGCTCAAAGTGAAGTATGGCGCTACGGTATCGGTCAGCCCCTCTGACAAAGTGATGATCAAGTCCACGCGTCAGGCTCCGCAGTATACATATGCGCACGTCATCGGACAGTAAACAGTGAAGGACCTTTCCTTTCGCGACATTCAATCAGCGTTGTTCTTCCGTTCACCGAAATGGCGTGCCGTTGTCTGCGCTTGACCCTATCTTGTTCATCGTTGATATATAGTCCAGGCCTGCACATTGGTAACGCGGACCCCGATAGCAAAGGACAACTCATGGCTGAACAGACCATCTCCATCACACTCAACGGCGAAAAGAAGGAGGTGGCGGCAGACCAGACCGGCGTCCAGCTCTTCTCCGACGACAAGAACATCATCGCGGTGCGTTTGAACGGCGAACCCCGCGATCTCTATACCGAGCTGCACGACGGCGACGTTGTGGAACCCATCGCGCTCGATAGCGAGGACGGTGTGGCCATCATGCGCCATTCCGCAACCCATGTCATGGCCCAGGCCGTGCAGGAGATTCGCCCTGACGCCAAGCTTGGTGTTGGACCGGTCATCAAAGACGGCTTCTACTACGATTTCGATGTCGAGACCCCTTTCACTCCGGAGGACCTCAAGGAAATCGAAAAGCGCATGCAGCGCATTATCAAGTCCTCCCAGTCCTTCCGCCGCCGCGTGGTGACCGAGGAAGAGGCTCTTGCCGAGGAAGCCGACCAGCCCTACAAGCTTGAACTTATCAAGGATAAGGAAGCGCATCTTGACCCGGAAGCCGCCACCGAAATCAGCGGCAAGGAACTGAGCTTCTACGATAACGTCGACCGTGAAGGCAATGTGGTTTGGAAGGACCTGTGCCGTGGTCCGCACCTGCCGAACACCCGTTACATCAAGGCGTTCAAGATAGAGCGTTCCGCCGCCGCATACTGGCGCGGCAGCGAGGCCAATCCGATGCTGCAGCGCATTTACGGCGCCGCCTTCGCCACCAAGGAGGACCTGAAGGCATACCAGACCCGTCTGGAGGAGGCCGCCAAGCGCGACCACCGCAAGCTCGGCGCGGAAATGGACCTGTTCTCCTTCCCGGATGAGATCGGTCCGGGCCTTGCCGTCTTCCATCCGAAGGGCGCGGCCGTCATCAACGCCATGGAGGACTACTCCCGTGAGATGCACCGCAAGCACCACTACAGCTTCGTGCAGACCCCGCACATCACCAAGGGCGGCCTGTATGAGACCTCCGGCCACCTGCAGTGGTACAAGGACAGCATGTATCCGCCGATGCGTCTGGACGAGGAGAAGGACGAGAACGGCAACGTCATCAAGCAAGGCTTCGATTACTACCTGAAGCCGATGAACTGCCCGATGCACAACCTGATCTTCAAGTCCCGCCAGCGTTCCTACCGTGAGCTGCCGCTGCGCCTGTTCGAATTCGGCACCGTGTACCGTTATGAGAAGTCCGGCGAAGTGCATGGCCTGACCCGCGTGCGCGGCTTGACTCAGGATGATTCCCACATCTACTGCACCCGCGAGCAGATGAAGGACGAGCTTAAGAGCCTGCTTACCTTCGTGCTCGGCCTGTTGAAGGACTTCGGTCTGGATGACTTCTATCTGGAGCTGTCCACCAAGGATCCGCACAAGTACGTCGGTTCCGACGAGATTTGGGAGGAAGCCACCAACACGCTGGCCGAGGTCGCCAAGGAATCCGGTTTGGACTTGGTCGACGATCCGTGCGGCGCAGCCTTCTACGGTCCGAAGATCTCCGTGCAGGCCCGTGACGCCATCGGACGTACCTGGCAGGTGTCCACCATCCAGCTCGACTTCAACCTTCCGGAACGTTTCAAGCTCGAATACATCGCCGCCGATGGCACGCACCAGCGTCCGGTGATGATCCACCGCGCGCTGTTCGGCTCCATCGAACGCTTCTTCGCGGTGCTGCTTGAGCATTACGCGGGCGCCTTCCCGGCGTGGCTCGCCCCGGTCCAGGTGCTTGGCGTGCCGGTCGCGGACGAGTTCGCCCCGCACCTGCAGAAGTTCATCGCCAGCTTGGAAGAGGAGACCGTCCGTTGCGAGATCGACCTGTCCGACGATCGCTTCGGCAAGAAGATCCGCAACGCATCCAAGTCCAAGGCGCCGTTCATCCTCATCGTCGGCGAAGAGGATATGAACAACAACGCGGTCAGCTTCCGCTTCCGCGACGGCAGCCAGTTGAACGGCGTGCCGGTCGATGAGGCGAAGGCGAACATTCTGGCCGTAATCAAGAAGCGCGTCCAGGTCAACACCGCAGACGACTTCAAGGCCGCCCTCGCCGACTGAGCGAGACCGGTGACAACAAGTCGCACGCGACCATGAACCGTGAAACGGCGCACGAATCTCGACAAGAGGTTTGTGCGCCGTTTCTCATTTTCTCATCGAGAAGGAAGTAACACATGCTTGAGCATCTTCGTGCGCCGTTCAAAAAACTCATCGAGCCAATAGCCAAAGCGTTGATCGCCATAGGACTGACCGCCAATGCGGTGACGGTGATTGGTGCTGTCGGCACCATCGTCGTGGCCATCGCCACCGGTGTGACCGGATGGCTATTTGGGGGAGCGGTTGTTCTGACTCTGCTTGTGCTTGCCGATTCGTTGGATGGCTCGATCGCCGCGCTTACCACGGGTGGGACCGAATTCGGGGCTTTTCTCGACTCCACGCTCGATCGCATCGCTGATTGGGCGATGCTCGTAGGCGTGATCATCTTCTTTCTTATGCATCGTGACTGGTGGCATACGGCCATCGACAACACGCCTGACTATACGAGCATGATCGGTATCGCCGCCGCCGCGGTGGCCGTGATGACATCGTTCGTCACTTCATATGCCCGTGCTCGTGCCGAATCAGTCGGCTATGAGGTGAAAAACGGCATCGCCACTCGTGCCGATCGCTTGACCATCATTCTGGTGGGCATGGCCATCACCGGATTGACGCGTCAGGGATTGTGGCTCGCCATCGCCATGATACTGTTGGCCGGATTGGGATTAGTCACCGTATTCCAACGCATCTTCGAAGCCAAGCGCCAAATGGTCATAGGGGAGAAAACATATCGGCGGTAGTCACAGCCGGGGGCAGACCCCATCCAAAAGTTCGAAAAGCGAAATGCCACAGGTTCGTATTCGGCATTTTGTCGGCGAACCGCTTTAGAATCATTTCGTTTGAAACATCCGCAACCTGCCTAGGAGCATTATGTCAGGTCATTCCAAGTGGGCGACCACCAAGCACAAGAAGGCCGCCATCGACGCGAAGCGCGGCAAGCTGTTCGCCAAGCTGATCAAGAACATCGAGATCGCAGCACGTATGGGTGGCGGCGATCCCGACGGCAACCCGTCCCTGTATGACGCCATCTACAAGGCCAAGAAGGCCTCCATGCCGGCCGACAACATCAAGCGCGCCGTCAAGCGTGGTTCCGGTGAGGAAGCCGGCGGCGCCAACTATGAAGACATCGTGTACGAGGGTTACGCCCCGGCAGGTGTTGGCCTGATCATCGAATGCCTCACCGACAACCGCAACCGTGCGGCTGCCGACGTGCGTTCCACCCTGACCAAGGGCAATGGCTCCCTGGCCACCACTGGTTCCGTGAGCTTCAACTTCGAACGCAAGGGACAGATCGTTGTTCCGGCCGAAGGCGTTGACCTCGACAACCTGTTCGAGAAGGCCGCCGAAGCCGGTGCCGAAGACGTGACCGACGATGGTGAGGTATTCACCGTCATCACCGATCCGTCCGACATGATCGACGTGCGCAAGGCTCTCCAGGACGCCGGTTTCGATTACGATTCCGCTGATCTGGTCATGATGCCGAAGAACGAGGTCGAGCTGAGCCTTGAGGATGCCCAGAAGGTCTCCAAGCTCATCGACAACCTCGATGATCTGGACGATGTCCAGAACATCTACTCCAACTGGACCGCCTCCGACGAGGTCATGGCCCAGCTTGACGAGGAGTAATCCAGCGTGATTATTCTTGGCGTCGACCCCGGGCTGACTCGCTGCGGGGTCGGCGTGATTGAAGCCGGCGCATACCGCCGGCTTTCTTTTATCCACGTGGATGTGGTGCGTTCCGATCCAAAAACCTCCCAGGATCTGCGTCTGCTGGCCATCTACAACGGCTTGGTGGAAAAAATCGAACGATTTGCTCCCGATGCGGTGTCCATCGAACGAGTGTTCGCGCAAGAAAACCGTAACACGGTGCTGGGAACCGCACAGGCGGCAGGGTTGGCGATGCTCGCTGCGGCGCAACGCGGCATTCCTGTAGCGTTGCATACGCCGACGGAATCAAAGCTTGCAATCACCGGCAACGGCAAAGCAGAGAAAATCCAGATGGAACGTATGGTGGCGCGGATATTGGGATTGAACACGCTGCCAAAGCCGGCTGATGCGGCTGACGCGCTGGCTATTGCGATTTGTCACGCGTTGCGTCCGGCTGGTGCGCTGCAAGGCGGCGAACGCGAACAGCATCTCACGGCGGCGCAACGACAGTGGGCGCAGGCTTCGCAAAAAGCAGCGCGCAGACAAGGCGTCCGCAGAGGCATGTAAGCTGTATCGAACAGATGTTCTAGACCTGTGCGAAGGAGACGTCCATAATGATTGGCATGCTACGTGGCCATGTGGAGTCGGTAGACGCCGTATCGGCCATTATCGAGGTCGGGGGAGTCGGCTACGAGGTCAGGATGCCATCCGCCGACTTGGCTTCCATGCACGCCGGCCAGGAAATCAAGGTCTACACTTCGTTGAATGTGTCCCAGGACGCCATCACTTTATTCGGCTTCGGCACGCTGGCCTCGAAACGCATGTTCCTGCAATTGCAGAAGGTCAGTGGCATCGGACCGAAAGTCGCGCTATCGTTGCTGTCCACTTTGCCTCCCGATCGACTTGCGAGGGCTGTGGCGGATGGTGATGCCACTGCGTTGGCCAAGGCTCCGGGATTAGGCAAGAAAGGCGCGCAGAAAATCATCCTCGAACTGAAAGGTTCCATTGATCTGAGCCAGATCGAGGGTTCTTCCGCAACCGCTTCGACTCCTGAAGACACTGGGGCCGAACAGGTCGTCGAAGGTCTGATGTCTTTGGGATGGCACCAGCAGGACGCTGTCCATGCGGTGCAGACGGTCTGCGCCGATAATCAAATCGAGACGCCGTTGAACGCCGAGGATGTTCCACGCGTGCTGAAGCTCGCGCTGACATCGTTGGATAGAGGTAGATGAAACGGACCATTATGACGAACACTGATACATTCGAACAGCCGAACACCGGGGCGAACGAGGAATCCCTCCGTATGGTTTCCGCCGCACCCGTCGGCAACGAACCGGTCAGCGACGAGGAGCTTCGTCCTCATATCCTTGAGGGATTCATCGGACAGCCAAGACTCAAAGCGCAGTTGCAGCTTTTCCTCGATGCTGCTCGAAAACGTGACGTTCCTCCGGACCATATCCTGCTTGCGGGGCCTCCGGGACTTGGCAAAACCACTTTGGCCATGATTGTGGCCAATGAATTGGAAGTTCCAATCCGCGTCACTTCCGGTCCCGCCATCCAACATGCTGGTGATTTGGCTTCGATTCTGAGTTCGCTGGACGCCGGCGAGGTGCTCTTTATCGATGAGATCCACCGTCTGCCCCGTGCCGCCGAGGAACTGCTGTACATCGCCATGGAGGATTTCCGTGTTGATGTGATGGTCGGCAAAGGCCCTGGAGCTTCATCCATTCCGCTGACATTGCCTCGGTTTACGGTTATCGGTGCCACCACGCGAGAGGGCATGCTTCCCTCGCCGCTGCGTGCGCGGTTCGGTTTCACGGCGCATCTGGATTTCTACCCGCATGAGGAGCTTGAAAAGCTGATTGAGCGTTCCTCCGCAGTGTTGGGAATCCAGTTGGAGGACGGGGCCGCTCGCCAACTGGCCATGCGTTCCCGCGGCACGCCGAGAATTGCCAACCGCCTGCTTCGTCGTGTTAGGGATTGGGCCATCGTGCACGATCTCGAATCGGTGCGTCCCGATGATGTCAAGGAGGCGTTGGCGCTTTATCAGATCGATACCGAAGGTCTTGACCGTCTGGATATAGCAGTGCTTAAGGCCATCGTCACCAATTTCAACGGAGGCCCCGTCGGCTTGAACAATCTGGCGGCCATGGTGGGCGAGGAGTCGGAAACGGTGGAAACGGTATGCGAACCGTATCTGGTACGTGAGGGCTTCCTCATCCGCACGCCGAAAGGCCGCGTGGCCACGCGCAAGGCATGGGAGCATCTTGGTATTACTCCCGACGAATCCGCATATGATGTCAATAAGATGTCATAGACTTCACATCTTGAGTAATGTGTTCCGGTTGAGACCCTGACTCCGAGGAGTTTATTTTGGATATCCTTTTTCTCGTTGTTCTTATCGTTGTAATGTTCGGCATGATGTTCTGGCAGTCCAAGAAAGCCAAGCAGCAGCAAGCTGAACGTCAGGATTTCCGTTCTAATCTGCAGCCCGGCACTGAAGTGATCACCATCGGTGGCATCATCGGCAAGGTCGTTTCCGTCGATACGGAATACGAGGAGATCGTCGTTGATTCCGAAGGATCGCAACTGCGTTTCGGCTTCAACGCCATCAGCCGTGAATATGTCCGTCCGGCATACGTGCATGATGATGAGGTCGATGAGAACGGCAATCCGCTATCCAAGGAAGACGAGCCCGACCAGAAGCCTATCGTCGACGCGACTGAAGAGCCCGTACAGGATGCCGATGTTATTCAGCAGCCCATTGACGAGCAGAAGAACGATTGATTTCTTTGATTTTTAGATGGCGAAAATCTCATTTTTGAGGTTTTCGCCGTTCTTTTTCGCACGGGAAACCTATAATTCAAAGTGCCGTAAACCAAGGTAGAAGGAAACCACTGTCATGGCAGCATCGGATATCGCCGTTTCGGGCTTGAACAAAGTTGGAGCCGAAGACGCAGCATATCTTGTATCGAAAATACGTACTATTCCGGGCTTTCCGAAGGAGGGCATCCTATTCCGCGATTTCATGCCGGTGTTGGCTGATGCGCGCGCGTTCGGTATTTTGATGGGGGCCCTTGAAGCGGCATTGCCAGTAGACGTCGATGATTTCGACATGGTCGCCGGCCTTGAAGCCCGTGGATTCCTGTTCGGTCCAGCGTTGGCCGCCCGTCTCGGAAAGGGGTTTATCGCGGTCCGTAAAGCCGGCAAATTGCCTCCAGAAACCATGTCGCAAAGCTATGACCTCGAATATGGTCAGGCGTCAATGGAAATCGAAACCAACGTTGTCCATGAGGGAGTGCGCGTATTGATCGTCGACGATCTGATCGCCACCGGTGGAACCGCCAATGCGGCGCGTAGCCTCATCGAGAAGTGCGGAGGCGTCGTTGCTGGATTCAGCTTCGTCATGGAACTTACCGGTATTGACGGCATGAAATCGCTAGGCGATTATCCGACAAGCTCGCTGGTGTGCATGCCTGCCTGATAACTCCGTTTTCGTCAACCATTCAGAACAAACAACCAAAGGGAATGATCCATGGATCTCTATGAGTATCAAGCCAGGGAATTGCTCGAAGAACAGGGTATCCCGACTCCTAAGGCAATATTCGCCCAGAACTCCCATGAAGTCGCCGAAGCGGCCGACCAGATTGGATATCCCAATGTGATTAAGGCGCAGGTGAAGATTGGACACCGTGGCCAGGCCGGCGGAGTCAAGCTCGCCAAGACCCGTGACGAGTCCATTCTCGCGTCGGAAGACATTCTGCCGATGACCATTCACAAGCACAAGGTCAGCGGCGTGCTGGTGGCCGAGGCGAAGAACATCCTTCACGAGTATTACGTCTCCATCTCAGTGGACCGATCCTCTCGTGATTTCGACGTGCTCGCCACTGCGAATGGCGGTACTGAGGTTGAGGAAATCGCCAAAGAGCATCCGGAATCCGTGAAGCGTCTGCATATCGATGCTCTTGACGATTTCGATTTGGAAGCGGCCACCAAGATGGCTGAAAGCATCGGCTTCTATCATGCCGATGTTGATCAGGCCGCGCAGATTCTGCTGAAAATGTGGCGTTGCTTCAAGGAGAACGACGCCACGCTTGTGGAAATCAACCCGCTTGCAAAAATCGGCGATCCGGATGACGAATCTTCCAAGTCGTTGTGCGCGCTGGACGCCAAGATCTCCCTTGATGACAATGCATCGTTCCGCCATGATGGTTGGAAACGTTTCACCGATCCGATTCATGTCGATCCATATGAGCAAAAAGCCCGCGAACATGGACTGCATTATGTGCATCTCAAGGGTTCCGTCGGTGTGATCGGCAATGGTGCGGGACTCGTCATGAGCTCTCTTGACGCGGTGTCAGGCGCAGGCGAGGATCAGGGCACGAATGTCAAGCCCGCAAACTTCCTCGACATCGGCGGAGGCGCTTCCGCCGAAGTGATGTCGAATAGTCTTGAAATCGTGCTGTCCGACCCGCAGGTCGAATCCGTGCTCATCAATGTGTACGGTGGCATCACCTCGTGTGAACAGGTCGCGAAGGGCATTCTCGAGGCGCTTGACGAACTTGGCAGCAGCAAGCCTATCGTCGTGCGATTCGATGGCAATGCGGCGGCGGAAGGTCTGAACATTTTGGCCCAAGCCGGCCGCGCCAACCTGCACGTCGCTCAGACCATGGAGGAAGCCGCACAGCAGGCCGCACGTTTCGCGGCCAAGGAGGTTCGCTGAAATGACGCTTTTCATTGAAGATGGCGCTCCGGTCATCGTCCAGGGCATGACCGGGCATCAGGGCATGACCCACACGGCCCGCATGCTCAAGGCCGGCACCAACATCGTCGGTGGCGTGAACGCCCGCAAGGCTGGGCTGGACGTCACCTTCCCTGAAGCCAAAAATGGCGAGGACGCCACCATTCACGTGTTCGCCAACTGCTCTGAAGCCATCGAAGCCACTGGAGCCAAAGCAAGCGTCGTGTTCGTGCCGCCGCGCTTCGCCAAGGACGCCGTCGTTGAGGCCATTGAAGCCGGCATCGAACTGATTGTCGTCATCACCGAAGGCATTCCGGTGGCGGACAGCGCGTATTTCGTCGAGTTGGCCTTGCGTAAGGGCGTGCGCATCGTTGGGCCGAATTGTCCTGGTCTGTTGACGCTGCCATCTTCTAAGGACGCCAAGGGCTGCAACCTCGGCATTATTCCAGATGGCATCGTGTCCCGCGGCCCGTTGGGTTTGGTGTCCAAGTCCGGAACGTTGACCTATCAGCTGATGGGGGAGCTGTCTGACATCGGTTTCACCGCATGCCTTGGCGCGGGCGGTGATCCGATCGTCGGCACGACCTTGCAGGAGGCTTTGGAAGCCTTTGAGAACGATGAAGCCACCAAAGCCGTTGTCATGATCGGCGAAATCGGTGGCAGCGCCGAACAGGACGCTGCCAAGTGGGCTTCCGAACATATGACCAAGCCCGTCGTGGCCTACATCGCGGGATTCACCGCGCCGGAAGGCAAGCAGATGGGCCATGCCGGCGCCATCGTTTCCGGCGGCAAGGGCACCGCGCAGGATAAGAAAGAAGCCCTTGAGGCCGTTGGCATCCGTGTCGGTCGTACTCCCGGACAGACCGCTGAAATCATGCGAGAGGTGCTCGCTTCCCAATCGCTATGATGACGAACCTGAAGTATTGGCTGAAAGGGCTTGCCGTCGCGGCAGCGTCCATGATTATTTACGCCGTTGCCTTGGGCTGCTATATGGCCCTAATGCTTCTGGTCATATCCATGGAAGAAGGCGGGGACAATCTTTCCGCCTTCTCGGTGCCTCTTACCGAGGCGTTGGTGCTGCTCAGCCAAGGTATCGGGTTCAAGACTGATGCCATCACGTTGACGATTGTGCCGTTGCTCTTGACGGTACTGCTTATCGCCCTTATCGCGCAGCTCGCCAGAAGATTTGGCACGAGTCTGCGTGGATTCGCGGCCGGTCTGGTCTTTTGGGAAGCCGTAAACATCTTCTTCGCCAGAAGCATAAATATCGAAATCGTTGATTCGATGACGATGATCGCCATCAAAACGGCGCTTGTTTTCATCCTCGGATATGCGGTCGCGGCGATTCCGAATGCGTCATGGACCCAAGCCTGTACCGAATGGATTCGATCTCATGTGTCATCGCCGGTGCGAAAGACCATGGTCATCGGTTCCGTCCTAGGGCTGCTGCTGGAGGCGGCGTATCTGCTGGTCGGTCTGATCGTCGTTGTTTTTTGGGCAATAAGCAATCAATCATCGATAGCGAAGCTATATGAACTTTCGGGCATGCAGAACGGGTCTCGTATTCTTACCACGATCAGTATGCTCGCATGGCTTCCGAATCTGATGATTTGGGCTGTCTCATGGACTTTCGGCGCCGGCTTCTCAATCGGCGATTTAGCTGAATTCACATTATGGACCGGACAGGGTGACGGGCTCCCCGCCTTGCCGCTTTTCGGTATGATGCCACAGGCGGTCGAGACGGATTGGGTGAGAATCGCGCTGATGTGCATACCATTGGCATCCGCTTTTGCTACCGGCATGGTCGTCATGTTGTTTAATAAGGGATTCCATATCAGAGTAGGTGAATCAGGACGGAACATCGACGTCAAACGCGTTGTGCTGAGTTTTGCCTATCCGATTGCTGCTTTTTCGATTACCAGCGCCGTCGTGTCCGTGGCTTCCAGCTTGCTGTTCGCCTTGGGAAACGGAGGCTTGGGATCGAAACATCTTGCGCACGTCGGCGTAGACGTGATCGCGTCAACCCGTAAGGTGGGACAACCCACCGCCATGGGTTTGTTCTCCGCATGGCTGCTGACTTTGGTGGCCGTGAGCATATTTTTCGCCATACGCTGGATGATGAAGCGTATACGCGAACGTGGAAAGAGGGAGACCGCTCCCGAATCCACGGAAAACAGCCGTGAGGAAACACGTGCGCTTCGCACGGTCGCCTCGAACAACAATAACAAGGAGGATCAGGGTGACAACAACGAATCGACCGATACGACGGGCTCTGGTATCAGTCTTCCATAAGGAAGGCATCGAGGTGCTTGCCGAAGCGTTCATCAAGGCGGGCACCGAGGTGGTTTCCACCGGTTCCACCGCGAAGCGTCTGGCTGAGCTGGGTGTCAAAGTGACCGAGGTCTCCGAAGTCACTGGTTTCCCGGAATGCCTTGATGGTCGCGTCAAGACCCTTGACCCGCATATCCATGCCGGTATCCTCGCCGACATGACTAACCCCGACCATGCCTCCCAGCTCGAGAAGTTTGGCATCAAGCCGTTCGATCTGGTGGTCGTCAATCTGTATCCATTCGCCGACACGGTCCGCTCCGGAGCTGACGAAGCCGCCACCATCGAAAAGATCGATATCGGCGGTCCGTCCATGGTGCGTGGCGCAGCCAAGAACAGCGCCACCGTCGCCATCATCACCGATCCGAACGATTATGCACTCGTCGCCTCCCGCATCGAGAACGGCGAGGGCTTCTCCCTTGATGAGCGTCGCTGGCTCGCAGGAAAGGCGTTCGCCCATACGGCCGCCTACGACGCCACCATCAACGAGTGGACCGCGAAGCATTGGCCGAAGCCGGCGTCCATCGAACAGCCGGTTTCCGAAGGCGAGACCGAAGTGAATGAGGCCAAGTTCCCAGCCACGTTCACCCGTACGTGGGACCGCGCGCACGTGCTGCGTTACGGCGAGAACCCTCACCAGCAGGCTTCGCTGTATCTGGATCCGCTCAACCAGAACGGCTTCGCACACGCCGAACAGCTTGGCGGCAAGCCGATGAGCTACAACAATTACGTCGATGCCGACGCCGCATGGCGTGCCGTGTGGGATTTCGCGCCTCAGATCGCCGTCGCAGTGGTCAAGCACAACAATCCATGCGGTCTGGCCATTGGCGCTACCGTGGCAGAGGCGCACAAGAAGGCGCACGCATGCGATCCGATGAGCGCCTATGGCGGTGTGATTGCTGCGAACAGCAAGGTCACTATGGAAATGGCCGAAAGTGTTCGTCCAATCTTCACCGAAGTCATCGTCGCGCCCGATTACGACGCCGATGCGCTTGAACTGCTCCAGACCAAGAAGAAGAACCTGCGTATCCTGAAGGTGTCTGAGCCTCCGAAGACCAAGACCCAGTTCCGTCAGATTGACGGCGGTCTGCTCGTGCAGTCCACCGATCTGATTGACGCTTCAGGAGACGATCCGAACGCGTGGAAGCTGGTTTCCGGCGAGCCGGCCGACGCTGAAACCGTCAGGGATCTGGTGTTCGCATGGCGTGCCATCCGGTGCGTCAAATCCAACGCCATACTTATCGCCCACGATCAGGCAACCGTAGGCATCGGCATGGGCCAGGTCAATCGTGTGGATTCCGCCAATCTGTCCGTCGAGCGTGCCAACACGCTGGCTGACGGAGCCAACCGCACCAAGGGAGCGGTGGCCGCGTCCGACGCGTTCTTCCCGTTCGCCGACGGTGCCGAGATTCTGATCAACGCCGGTGTCAAGGCCATCGTCCAGCCTGGTGGGTCCATTCGTGATGAGGAAGTGTTCGAGGCGGCCCGCAAGGCCGGCGTCACCATGTATGTGACCGGTACCCGACACTTCTTCCACTGAGTTCAGTGGAAGCGTCGACCGGCAAGCTGGGAGCGTTGCGGCGCGATAAATGACGTGGCGTCCGAAACCATTCGCTGGTTTCGGACGCCACGTTTTATTATTATGATTGGGTTCCGTGCGCGGACGCGCGTTGACATATAACGAAAGGCCTGCGATATGAGTCATCCCTACGTTTCCGAAGACCATGAAGGCAAGCCGTGGTTTGAATGGATCGTTGCGGCAATGGTGGTTATAGCCACAGTGCTTGCGGTCTTAGGCCATGTAAAAGCCGCCACCACGGTAATCGCGGTGACGGCCATCATAACAGGACTAATCAGACTCGTAATGCGCGAGCGTAGTCCTTGGAAAGTCCGTTCAGTTGGCTTCGACGCTTTCATCGGCATCGGTCTGGGCGTCGGACTGTTCATCCTGCTCGCCCTCGTGCCCGTCGGCATCGTCTGACGCGTCGTCGGCTATGGCCTCCAGCGTTTCGGAATCCTGCTCGGCTTCCGAAACGTTTTTCTTGGTGCCGATCATGGACGCGACTATGGCCACAAGCGAGACGATGGCGGCTGCGAGAATCGGGCAGATCCAGAACACCCACAGCTGCTGCAGAGGCTCTTGGGAAAGGCCCTGATTCTGGGCGAAGATGGCGATGCCAGTGGCACGAGCCGGATTCAGAGCTGCGCCTGTTACCGGATAGGAGATTGCGGCGCCGACACCGTAGGCGAGACCCATGGCGATGGCATGGCTGGTATTGGTCTTTCCGGATTCACTGGTGGTGTTGAGCGCGGTGGCGACGATGATGATGCCCGCGACGAGTTCAACGGCGATGGCCAGAGTGATGCTGAAGGACACGCCATAGTTGCCGAGCGTGGCATAGGAGACGGAATTCTTGTCAAAACCGTTAATGACCGGCGTCAGCCAGATTTTCAGCGTTACCTGCTCGGATGTCGGCAGCAGGAAGCGGATGGCGGCGCCTGCGCCGATACCACCCAGCACCTGAACGATAATATAGAGCACTCCGTCAAGCACATGGGTTTTGCCGGACAGCATCGCCGCAACGGAGACCGCCGGATTGAACTGGGCGCCGGAAATCGTGCCGAATATCAGGGTGGCGGCGGCGTACACCAAACCTGTCAGCAAGGCGATGAACGCCATATTCACGCCGTAGATCGCGGAACCAAGCGTGCAAATCGAGTAGATGGCGAAGCAGATGATGAAGCTTCCCACCAGCTCCGCGCCTATGCGAAGGGCCAGTGGCTTGCTCTGTTCTTCCTCTGTTACGGACGTTGCTTCAACAGCAGTCATAGTCTTTCCTCTGTCATATAGTGGACAAGTTGCGGTTTTTATGAAAGCCGCCAAACGACTGCCATACTACCAGCAGTCCCTGTAAGTATTATCCGGCCACGTTGGGAGAACGATGCCAAACGCATATTCTCGCGCCGCCAAGGCGCACAATCATGACAATGAAGGCATTCGCCTGCAGAAACTTCTCGCTCAGGCGGGCTTCGGCTCGCGCCGTAAATGCGAGGAAATCATCACCGATGGTCGCGTTGAGATCGATGGCGAGCTGATTACCGAACTTGGCACCCGAGTCGATCCGAAACGTCAGGAGGTCCGTGTCGACGGTTCTCGCGTGCGTGTGAACCCTAACCATGTCACGCTTGCGTTGAACAAGCCGAAACGCGTGCTGAGCGCCATGGAGGATCCCAAGGGACGCTACACTTTGCGCGACATCGTCGGAGACAAGTACGAGCGTATTTTCCACATGGGCCGTCTGGATTATGATTCGGAAGGCCTAATCCTCATGACGAACGACGGCGAACTGAGCCAGCACGTCATGCACCCCAAATATGAGGTCGAAAAGACCTACATCGCCACGCTGGAAGGACGCATCAGCGGTCAGGTGTGCCGCAGGCTCGTCACCACGGGCGTGAAGCTCGACGATGGGTGGATCAAACTCGACCGCTGCGCTATTCTCGACTCCAGCCGCGAAAGCACGTTGGTCAAGGTCGTGCTGCATTCGGGCAAGAACCGCATCGTGCGCCGTATTTTCGGCTCGATCGGTTTTCCCGTCAAGCGTTTGGTACGCACGCAGATCGGTCCGATCAAACTCGGCGACCTGAAAAGCGGCACGTATCGCGTGTTGTCGCAGGCTGAGGTCCGTTCTCTATCCAAGGCGGTGGGACTGTGATCCGTGTAGCTATTGATGGGCCTGCGGGCGTCGGCAAATCATCCACGTCCAAGGCACTGGCCAAATATTATGGTTTCGCATACCTCGACACAGGCGCGATGTACCGTGCCTGCGCCTGGTGGTGCATGCACAAAGGCATCGATTTGGATGCCGAAACCATCGATGAGCAGCTCGTCACCGAAACCGTCGGCGAATTCTTCACCGACGGCCATTTCGACATCAGCGTCGATCCGGACGATCCGAAGGTGTACGCCGATGGCGAGGACATCAGCGAGGCCATCCGTTCTTCCGAGGTCTCTTCGCACGTGTCCAAGGTGTCCAACATCATCCCCGTGCGTCACGTGTTGATCGCCGCGCAACGTGCCTACATCGCACGAGAGGCTTCGGTCGATTCCTTCTCCGAAGGCGCCGGTATTGTTGCTGAGGGCCGTGATATCACCACCGTCGTCGCTCCCGACGCCGAAGTGCGCATCCTGCTTACCGCGCGTGAAGAGGTCCGTCAGGCCCGACGTAGCGGACAGGCCGTCTCGGGTGTGGGTGCGGAGAATGTCGCGGCACGCGACAAGGCCGATTCGAAAGTCACCAACTTCACATCCGCCGCGGAAGGCGTGTTGACCGTCGACAACTCCGATCTCAACTTCGGCGAGACCCTTGACGTGCTCGTCCGTATCGTTGACGACGCCATCGAGGAACAGGAATACCGCCAGTACGTTTCCAACCTCGAAGGCTATGAGCTGGATGAAGGCGATGAGGAGCTGATCGATGGAACGGTGTTCTCTGGTGGCGAAAGCAAGAATGGTCCGAAACCGGTCGGCGTACTTGCCGTGGTCGGACGTCCGAACGTCGGCAAATCCACTCTGGTGAACCGTATTCTCGGCCGTCGCGCAGCCGTGGTGGAGGACACCCCCGGCGTGACTCGCGACCGTGTGAGCTACGACGCCGAATGGTGCGGCACCGATTTCAAACTGGTCGACACGGGCGGCTGGGAAGCCGACGTGGAAGGCATCGAATCCGCCATCGCATCCCAAGCGCAAATCGCCGTGCAGCTTGCCGATGCCGTGATTCTCGTGGTGGACGGTCTGGTTGGCCTCACCGACACGGACGAACGCATCGTCAAAATGCTCCGTGCCGCCGGCAAGCCGGTGACGCTTGCGGTGAACAAGGTCGATGATCGCGAAAGCGAATACCTGACCGCCGAATTCTGGAAGATGGGTCTGGGGGAGCCGTATGGCATTTCCGCCATGCATGGTCGTGGCATCGGTGAACTGCTTGACGCCGCACTCGACTCGTTGGAGAAAGCGGAAAGGACATCCGGCTTCCTTACGCCGTCGCATCTGCGCCGCGTGGCTCTGGTCGGACGTCCGAACGTCGGCAAATCCTCCCTGCTCAATCAGCTGGCCCACGAGGAACGCACCGTCGTCAACGATCTTGCGGGCACCACGCGAGATCCGGTCGATGAGGTCGTCACCGTCGATGGCGAGGATTGGCTGTTCATTGATACCGCAGGTATCAAACGTCGTCTGCACAAGCTGTCCGGCGCGGAATACTTCTCCTCGTTGCGTACGCAGGCCGCGATCGAACGTTCCGAGCTTGCCTTGGTGCTGTTCGATGCCTCCCAGCCGATTTCCGACCAAGACCTGAAGGTCATGAGCCAGGCCGTGGACGCGGGCCGTTGCATCGTGCTTGTGTTCAACAAGTGGGACCTGATGGACGAGTTCGACCGTCAGCGTATGGAACGCCTGTGGAAGACCGAGTTCAATCGCGTCACTTGGGCTCAGCGCGTCAATCTGTCGGCAAAGACCGGATGGCACACCAATCGTTTGGCCAATGCCATGCGTGGCGCCTTGGCATCATGGGACAAGCGCATCCCCACCGGCAAACTCAACGCGTTCCTTGGCAAGATCCAAGCTGCCCACCCGCATCCGCTGCGTGGCGGCAAGCAGCCGCGAATCCTGTTTGCGACGCAGGCGTCCACCAGACCGCCGCGCTTCGTGATCTTCGCCACCGGCTTCTTGGAGCATGGCTATCGCCGCTACATCGAACGGTGTCTGCGCGAGGAATTCGGCTTCGAAGGATCGCCGATTCAGATTTCGGTGAATGTCCGTGAGAAGAAGAAACGCAAGTAACCACCGGAACTGTTAGAAGATGGGCGTGCGCCTGGTTTAGACCATGGCGCACGCCCATCTGCCTTATTGAATCTGGGTCGTTGCCGGCTTTTGTTTTCCTTTACGCACAGCTTAGGCCGACAGCGTCAGAACAGAGGATGTTCATCCTGGTTGCGTGTTCTGAGATACCCCGTTATGGCTCTGCGCGCGAGCGAGCTTAATGAAATGCCGTCCTGCTTGGCCTTGGCCCGCGCCTTATGGCCTACGGCGTAGGGGAGTTTGATCTTCCATTCGTCGCCAAGCTGTTTGCGCCCGTCGCTGTTCTTTGGCATGCGCCCGATGCCGACCGCGTCTGAACAGCCATCGGAATCGTCGGACAAGAGTGCCCTGCGGGTCAATTCGGTAAGCGTGATGCCATCATGCCGAGCGCGTTCGCGGGCTTCCAAGCCAAGCTCGCGGGGCAATCGAATCTTCCATTCATCTTCGGGAAGCGTTGAATCGAACACATGGGCGAATTCGTCGACGTCATCGAACTGTGGCTGCGTGTCGTTCTGCTGCAAACCGAATCACCTCTCTGAACCCATGCGTTAATCGCATTAAACGGCAAGAAACATGAAAAATATCGCAGGCTACATATTTGCATGCGCTCAAGACCGTCCTGACGTCCGGCTTCCGGCTCCGATAGATGCCATTCTGAGGGGCTGTATGCCGCAGTTCACTGCCCAAACCTGCCCAAACATAACGAAAACCCCGCCATTCCGATGCCGTGGAAAACGGCGGAACGACGGGCTTTCTTGGTCGGACCAGCGGGATTTGAACCCGCGACCCCTTGACCCCCAGTCAAGTGCGCTACCAAACTGCGCTATGGTCCGAACGGTGCGAAAAGCACCGAATATGAAGCATAGCATAATCTCTACGGTTTTTCAAACACATCGTGTCGGAAAGCGAGTCGCATCCATTCCGGAGAGTTTGGCTTCGGATATTTGAGGGTTTTCCGGCAATTGCTCCACCGGAAGTTCATGTTGGTTCTGTGTCTAAATGCCCCCGATTTTGGCGGAATGTCGTATTATGGCATAAGCGCATCGAATAACAACGCCCGTTCGAAAGGGAGAGACATTGACTGAGGACGTATTCGAATACTCTGCCGCGAAGATGCGGAAGCACGGAATGACCGACATGGCCATCGCCCAGTTCCGTCGTCTGTACGAGGTCTGGCGCAATGAGGAGGCCAGCAGTTGGATTCGTGAGGACGAGGTCGAACCGCTCGTCAGCGTTCCCAGCTTCCATGACGTGTATGAGACCATCAATCACGACAAGGCCGTTGACGCGTTCGCCAAAACGGCGTTCCTGAAGCTTAACGGCGGTCTTGGCACTTCGATGGGACTCGATTGCGCCAAGTCGCTGCTGCCGGTACGTCGCCACAAGGCACGGCAGATGCGTTTCATCGACATCATCATCGGACAGGTGTTGACCGCGCGGACCAGACTTGGCGTCGATCTGCCATTGACTCTGATGAACTCCTTCCGTACCTCCAAAGACACCATGAAGGTGCTGCAGACCAATAAGAAATTCCATCAGGAAGACATCCCGATGGAAATCATCCAGCATCAGGAGCCGAAGATCAGCGCGGAAACGGGAATGCCCGTCAGCTTCCCGGCCAATCCGGAACTCGAATGGTGCCCGCCGGGCCACGGCGACCTGTTCTCCACCATTTGGGAATCCGGTCTGCTTGACGCGCTTGAGGCGCAGGGGTTCAAATACCTTTTCATCTCCAATTCCGACAACCTGGGCGCGCGTCCCTCCCGTACGCTTGCGCAGCATTTCGAGAATACGGGCGCACCGTTCATGATCGAGGTCGCCAAACGCACCCCAGCCGATCGTAAGGGCGGCCACATCGTGCGAGACAAGGCCACGGGCCGTCTGATGCTGCGTGAGATGAGCCAGGTCCATCCAGACGACAAGGACGACGCGCAGAACATCGACAAGCATCCGTACTTCAACACGAACAGCATTTGGGTGCGTATCGATGCGCTGAAAGCGAAACTCGCATCCTATGACGGCGTGCTTCCCCTTCCGGTAATCCGCAATAAGAAGACGGTCGACCCGACCGATCCGACCAGCGAGCCGGTCATTCAGCTGGAGACCGCCATGGGAGCCGCGGTGTCGCTTTTCGATGGCGCGACCTGCGTATGCGTCGACCGTATGCGTTTCCTGCCGGTGAAGACCACTGACGATTTGTTCATCATGCGGTCCGACCGATTCCATCTGACGGACCAGTACGAGATGGAAGACGGCAACTACATCTTCCCCGACGTCCATTTGGACGCGCGCTATTACAAGAACATCCACGATTTCGATGCCCGTTTCCCATACGGTGTGCCTTCGCTCGCCGCGGCGAAATCCGTTAATATCGATGGCGATTGGACCTTCGGCAGGGATGTGATGCTGTTTAGCGACGCGCGACTGGAGGATCAAGGCGAACCAAGCTATGTGCCGAATGGCGAATATGTCGGCCCGCAGGGCGTGGAACCGGACGATTGGGTCTGATTTTGGACGGCCATGCAACACGAAAACGATGTTTTTTCGTGAAATAGGCACAAATCGCTTAAAAAACCTCTATCATAGAATGTTGTGTGCGGCTTACGAGGCCAAGCACTTAAAAAGAAACGTTAACGAGACGTGAGGACTAATGGCTGAGGGAAGTAACGGTAGGCGACGTTTTTCCGACAAATGGGGCAAGCATGAGCTTGATGTGTTGGCTGTGCTCTCCTCAGCCTTTCCGCAATGGCTTACCTCACGTCAGATCGCGCAACGTGTGAAGGCGTATGCCGATTCGTACGGAGAGCTCGCCGATCAAGCGGCGAAGGCCGCCTTCGCCAAGCAATTTCAGCGTGACCGCGCCAAGCTCGCCGCCATGGGCATCGCCATCGAATCAAGGCAGCCGGAATATTCCTCCAAGTCAGAAGGGCAGGATTTCGCTTCCTACCGTCTGCAGCTTGGCGATGAGCCGCGCGTGCGTCTGCTGTTCGGCGACGAGGATCTGCCGATTCTTGCCGCTGCGAATTACCTTGCGCGCTCCATGTCGATTTCCTCGGCTCCTGCGCACGAACCCCAGCACGCTTCCCGTACCGCGCCGCGCGTGCCGCAGACGCCGATTCCAGGACTTGGCTTGGATTCCATCGCGCCGGGTCTTGGCACGCAATCCATTCCCGACGAGCTGGTCAAAGTGGTCGATCAGCGGCGTTTCGCCGCCACTGTGGATGTTGATGGCGAGCATCTCAATGTCGCCTACGCCGACTCCGATGATCTGGCCATGTTCGTGCTGTCTCATCCGGGTGCGTCCATAGTGAGCCCTCAGGAGGCTGTCGACGCGTTCAACCGCCGGCTGCATGCGGCCACGCAGTTCGTGCCGGCCGATGAATCCACCGGCACCGACAGCTCCACCGTGGTGTCTCCGGAAATCAACCGCAACAGCACTGATGAGGATGATACCGAGGAAGGCAAGGGCCGTCCGAAGAAGAACTCCGCGTTCCAGACCGGTAGTGAGGTCGATCGGCGTCTTCGCCTGATGCTGTTCCTGTCCGCCCACATGGGTGAGGAATACTCTCTTGAAGAACTTGCGGAACGATTCATCGGCAGGCCGAAGTCCGATGACGAATTGAAGAAGTTCGTCAACATCATTCATAAGGACATCAACACGTTGACCACGGTGTCCGATGATGGCGAGATGGCCGGAAGCCAGTTCTTCGATATCGATTGGTCCTTGCTTGACGCGGAAGGCATCGTCTCCGCCACGAATTCGCTGGGGCTTGAACGCCTTGCCGGCATTTCCCAGCAGTACCTGAGCATGCTGACCGCATCGGTGAGCTATCTCGCCCACTCCTCTTTGCTTCCGGACAAGCTGCGTGAGCAGGCGGAATCGCTGTACAGCCGACTGCGCCAGCACGTCAAGCCTGGCGACATGCCGTGGCTGAGCCTGACCGGATACGAGATGGAACCAAGGAACTTCTCCATCGTCAAGAGCGCCATCTCCAAAGGCATGCTGCTCGACATGGAATATACGGACGGTGCGGGCCGTATACAGCGCAAGCTAGTGGCGCCAGACAAGATTTTTGTCGACGAAGGCGTTTACTACGTGGCGGTATGGACCGACGTGTCCAACGCGGCGCCCGCGGACAAGATGAAGTTCGTCAAGACGGATACGACCATCAACAAGGCTACTGGCAAGCCTCGTATCTGGCAGGTGCTTCGCATCTCCCGCATCGAGCATACGGAGCTGGTCGAACCCACTGAAAAAGTGGACATTCCGGACGTGCCCGCATCCGAACTGCGCAAGTGGAGTTTCGACAATGGCACACCTGCCGTGTTCATAACCAATCAGGACGACCTGTCGTTCATCGACAGCCTGTCGGGAGCCACCGTCGAGAAATGCGGCGAAGGCGAGAAGGTGCATCTGATTGTGTCTTCCGATTCCTGGTATGTCGCGTTCTGCATCGCGCACGCCCGTCATATTACTGCCGTCGCGCCGGAGACGTTGCGCACGATGATCATCGCCCGAGCACAGCATGAGCTGAGCGTCGGCGACCGAGAGAACGAAGACTGACGAGGGAGGCGCTATGCCTTGGTGGATTTGGCTGGTGCTCGTCCTGTTCATGCTGACGATGCTGGTCGGCGGCGGCGCATACGCATGCATCCGCGGATATCATGCGTTCAAAGATGCCATCAAAGTAGGCGGACGCATGTCCAAACGTTTCGAGGTCATGTCCGAGCCGTTGCCGCAACCAAAGGAGAACACGTCCCCGTGCTTCACACGTCCACTTGAGGACGCGGCCAATCGTTATATCGACGCTCATGCCGAAGTCGTCAGCCGCCGTGAGGAAAAGCGCGTCCGTCATGCCCGGCAGTGGGCGCAGTGGAAACATTCCAACGACTGATTCGAAAAGGAACCATGACTCATCATCGTCGACATGGCAATAACGACACCGGCACATACGATGCCGAGATGACCACAGCCCTATCTCCCGCGCAACGCTATGCGGCGTTCAAACAGACGCAGGCCAAACGCCAATCGGTCTCGTCTCGTTTCGCACGGTCCATGCCATTCGAATTGGACGATTTCCAAGTCAAAGCCAATGATGCGTTGGAAGCCGGCGACAATGTGCTCGTCGCCGCGCCTACCGGAGCCGGCAAGACGGTCGTGGCTGATTTCGCGATCTATCTGGCCCAAGAGCGTAACGTCAAAGCGTTCTACACCACGCCAATCAAAGCGTTGAGCAATCAGAAATACCATGATCTGGTCGAAACGTACGGGCCGGACAGAGTCGGCCTGCTTACCGGCGACACGTCCATCAACTCCGAAGCCGACATCGTGGTCATGACCACCGAGGTCCTGCGCAACATGCTCTACGAGCATTCCATGACGCTTGACGCCTTGCGTTACGTGATTCTTGACGAGGTGCACTATCTCGCCGACCGTTTCCGCGGGCCGGTGTGGGAGGAAGTGATCATCCACCTGCCCCAAAGCGTGAGAATCATCGGCCTGTCCGCAACCGTGTCGAATGTCGAGGACTTCTCCAAATGGATTGAATCGGTCCGTGGCGACACCACGCTGGTGGTGTCCGAAAAACGGCCCGTGCCGTTGGAACAGCATGTGCTTGTTCAGGCGGACGACCACACCGAACCGGAGCTCATCGACCTGTATCGACGTGATAAAGACGGCAATCAGACAGACAAGCTCAACGCCCAGCTGGTGAGCAGGCTCGATCAGCTCGACCGCAAGGCCGCGAAACGTAGGGGAGAGCAGCGCCCCGACAGACGAAAGGGCGGCAAGGGCGGCAAATGGAACGACCATTCCCGCAGACCCGAACGCCATACGCCACGTCGTTGGGCCGTGATTGATGAATTGAATTTCCTCGGCATCCTGCCGGGCATCTATTTCATCTTCTCCCGCAACGGATGCGATCAGGCCGTCGAACAATGCATCAACGCCGGACTCGAACTCACCACCGATGACGAGGTGCGTCGCATCCGCCGTATCGTCGATGAGATGGTCGAAGGCCAACTCAGTCAAGAGGATTTGAAGGCTTTGCATTTCTCGCAGTTCCGCTTCGCCTTGGAGGAAGGATTCGCGCCGCATCATGCTGGCATGGTGGCGCTCTTCCGCCAAATTGTCGAACGACTGTTCGAAGAGGGGCTGGTGAAGGTCGTCTTCGCCACGGAAACACTTGCCTTGGGCATCAACATGCCGGCACGGTGCGTGGTGGTGGAAAAACTTGAGAAATTCGATGGGACCGGGCATGTCGGATTGACGCCAGGGGAGTTCACCCAGCTTACCGGACGCGCTGGCCGACGTGGCATCGACACCATCGGCCATGCGGTGGTTGTGGACCATCATGGCTTCATTCCCGCCACTGCCGCCGCGCTGTCCAGCAAGCGCGTGTACCCGCTGCACTCCAGTTTCAAACCGACGTTCAACATGGCCGTCAACCTGCTTAATTCCAGCGATTACGAGACCGCTCGCATCACGCTTGACCATTCCTTCGCGCAATGGGAGGCCAACGAATCCGCCTGGCAGCTTGAAGCGCAGATGGATACGTTGCGCAAAGCGTTGGACGGATACGAACGGGCGTTCGATTGTGAGTTCGGCGACTTCAAGGAGTTCATGCGGCTGCGCATGCGCTTGAGCGACTTGGAAAAGAACGAACGACGCAAACTCAAGCACGAGGTGTTCCGCACGCAGAAGGCGCGAAGCGAAGCGTTCAAAGACCTTGACAGGCGTATCGCGGAGCTTCGCGAAAAAGACAGGGACCATCCCTGCCGCAAATGCCCCGATATTCAGAAGCATCTCAAATGGGGGCATCGGTGGGCGCGTGAAATGCGTGAATTGGAACGTGTGCAGCACCGCTACGATTCACGCACCGGCTCCGTGGCACGTCAATTCGACCGCATCTGCAATGTGCTGAACGAGCTCGGATACCTCGATCGGCTTGATGAAGGCGCAAAAGAACATATCGATTACCGGCTTACCGAACGTGGACAGCTGTTGCGGCACTTGTACAGCGAGCTTGATTTGGTGCTTGCCCAGGCGATCGATGATGGCGCGTTCGACGGACTCGATGCGACGGAGCTGGCCAGCGCCGTCATGTCGTTGATTTACGAGCCACGCAGAGGCAGCGGGGGAGAGCCGCGCCATTATCCCGGAGGAATGCAGGGGAACGTCGCCGTCTGTGCGGCGCAGCTCAAAGGCGTGCACGCGTCGATTGCCATGCTGTGTGAGGACTATGCCCTCGACGAGCCGCGCCAACTTGATTTCGGCATCACCGATGTCGTCTACGAATGGGCTCAGGGCGAAAGCCTGTCGCGTGTGCTGTACGGCACCGATTTGACCGGCGGCGATTTCGTACGCGGATGCAAACGTCTCGCCGACGTGTTGCAGCAGATCGCCGTGGCCGGACCATACCTGGGTAAACGCGCCGAAACGCTCGCTCCGATCGCGAAACAGGCGTACGAGAACGTCAACCGTGGCATCGTCGCCTATTCAGGTGTCGACTGAGCATGTGCGCAATCGGGAGATCGGTTTTCGCGGACGCCGGGAATAAGTGACACGTCCGAAGTGTTTTGTAGCTTAGAGTAAGCAGATAATCAAGGAGGCAAAAGCAATATGGCGGAACGTAGCCTGCGAGGCATGAGCATCGGTGCAAAGTCGCTTGAATCCGATGACAATGTGGATTTTGCGGCGCGAACCGACGTCGCATACGTGTGTCCGAAAGGCCATCGTACGATTCTGCCGTTCGCTGAGGGCGCAGAATTCCCAGATGAGTGGGAGTGCCGCTGCGGCGCCGTCGCGCACCGTGAAGGAGACAATGACGACGAGGCTGATGAAATCGCCAAGCCGACACGCACGCACTGGGACATGCTCATGGAACGTCGTACCGAAGACGAACTGAAGGCTTTGCTGGAGAAGCGTCTGCAAATGCATCGTGACGGATGGTTCCCGGACTACGAGTGACCTGCAGTTGAACGACACTTGAACGAATGCCCGGTCATTGAGACCGGGCATAATTGTTTCTGTCATCAATTCTTATAGCACACAGCCAAGGGGAGAATCAGATCCATGTCCGAACATCCGAAGAAAGTCGTTCTGCTTGACCTCGATGGCACACTGACGAAATCCGATCCAGGAATCATTGGCTGCGTTGTCAAGGCGTTCGAAGAGATGGGATATCCGGTGCCGGACGATGCCGAATTGCATCGTTTCATTGGGCCGGCCATCAGCGAATCGATGCAACGCAACGGCATTCCGGATGACAAGCTTGACGAAGGCGTGAGGATTTACCGCAAGTATTACGCCGACGAGGCCGTGTTCGACGACCCGAACAATCCCGGACAGAAAGTCCCCGGCCGCCTGAACAACACGATTTACCAAGGTATTCCGGAGCAGCTCGCCAAACTGCGTGCCGACGGATACTATCTGGCGATTGCCAGCTGCAAGCCGCAATACCAATGCATTCCGATTTGCGAGCATTTCCACTTGGACACCATGGTCGACGGCATCTACGGTGCCAGCGAGGACAATTCCCGTCTTGACAAGGACCAAGTGATCCGTTGGGCTTTCCAGCACATCGATTTCGACGAGAACGCAGGAGACAAGGCACTGATGGTCGGCGACCGTTGGACCGATGCCGACGGCGCCAAGGCGTGCGGTTTGGACTGCCTCGGCTGTGGCTGGGGCTATGCGGAGCCCGGAGAGCTCAAAGCCCATGGCGCATACCGTATTCTGGATTCGGTAGATGAACTCGCGCAGGCCGTCGAGGAGTATTTCGCCTGAGTCCGTAAACGGAAACGCTGTAGGCCAGTTACGTGGTTGCTGTCGCAATATCGTGGCAGCAACCACGTTTTTATTTATTGAGTGACGGAGGCCGTTATGTCAGAACCGCGTGTTTGACGCTTCCTTAAGCCTGGAAAAACGTCATTCCTGAAAAGCCGATAATGTACGTTATGTCAGATTTCTATTTGACGGCCTGATTGAGCTTCCGCTCCATCTCGCTGTGCATGCCGTTTCGGGCCTGAAGATACATGAAAACAAGTTCCGCTGCGATCAGCATGACCATCACCGCAGCCGACGGCCATCCGACATGTTCGTAGAAACGCCGGAACTTCGCCGAGAAATCCGACCTGAACATCGCATATACCGGATATGGCAACGCGCCAATGACCAATGAGGTGAAATGCAGCGCGATGATCGACCAACGCACCGGATGCACATCGCGGTGTTTTTTGGAAAACAGATTGCCTCGAATCGCAGTAATCGAACAAATGTTCACTGCGATGACGGCGGCTATGATCCACAACAGTGCCGGCAGAATATCAAGCATGCGCTACTCCCCTGCGGGTTATATCGTTCGAATGTTCCGGGCTGAATCGTACCAATTGTATGCGATCAGGCTGCTGCGCGGGATTTGCGCCGCGATTCCAGCTTCTTTCTCATACGTATCGCGGCAATGTCGTCGATTGGCCTATTGGTGTCTGTCGATGCCGGCGTCTTCGTCAAATCGACATATTCCTCATGTTCTAGAGCCTCTTTGATCTGATGCCATAGCGATCCGACGGACACCCCGAACACAGCTCTGCCGCTTTGTAGCAGAGCCACCATCTGTTCGCTGTCCGTGCACTCATGCACATTCTGCCCATCGCACATGATGGTGATGCCGGCCAACTGTTCGGGCGTGCGCTGCGCGAGGAAGCCGATGGCGGTGGTCACGTTCTGCAGATTGATTCCGGCATCCAGCAATCTTTTGGAAACGGCAAGAATCACCACATCTTTGAACGAATACAATCTGCGTGAGCCGGATCCGTGCGACGGGGTGATGGATGGTTCCACTATTTGTTTACGCGCCCAATAGTCAAGCTGGCGGTACGTGATACCCGCCACTTTTGACGCGACCGTACCACGATAGCCCCGTGTGACGGGCTGCGCGTCCGCGGAGGGGAACAACTCCCCCTGCACCGCGTGCGACACGTGCAGATGCAACCGCATTGTTGGTTCTGCCTCGCCGTCCATTGTCTTCTCCTACACGCCATAAAACAATCGCCTATGAGCTTCCATTCGGAACCCATAGGCGATTGAAGGAAAACCGTTACTCACAGTTTATCCCGCATCGGGCGTTTCATTAGGCAATGACGGCCTTGTTGGTGAAATATACGAGTCGGAACTTGCCCAGAATGATTTCGTCGCCGTTCTTCAGTTCCTGGCTATCCACTCGTTGACGGTTCACGTATGTGCCGTTCAGGCTGCCGGCGTCAATCACCGAATAATTTCCGTTAATCCTGCGGAACACCGCGTGCGTGCGGGAGACGGTGGAATCGTCCAGCAGGATGTCGGAACTCGGGTCGCGTCCCACGGTGATCTCGTCCTCGTCGAGGAGATAACGCGAGCCGGACACCGCTCCCCTGGTGGAAATCAGGAGCGCCGTGCCGTCGGCCAGACGCATGATCGTATTGAGGTCCTCCTTCGTCAGAGGACGGTCTCCGGTGGAAGTAACCGGTACAGTGATAGCAGGAAGACCAATGATGGTCGTTTCGCCTGCGCTTGGAATCGGATCAGTCATAGCTGTCATTCTACCCTCTCCCCTTGCAATTGGCCGGTATTGTGGCCGGCATGGTCACGAATCATACACTGTGAACGGTATTTACCGTTCGTTCTTGTCGATGATGGATACGAATTCGTCCTTCGGCAGCATGTCATCGTAGCTGCGCCAGCGTCGTTCCAGTTCGCGGTTCGCCTCATCGTGTTGTTTCTGCCCCAGCTCGGCGTACGCTTTCAATTCGTTGGGGCCCATATCCTTAACCGGTTGGTTGAGGTTCAATTGTCTCTCGTTCACAATAGGCAATTGTAGCCGCTTGCCGGGGAACAAAAAGCCTGGAACGCTTTTAATCGCGTTCCAGGCTTTTTTAAGAAGGATTCAGTGTGTGGTGTCCAAATCAGCGGCGGGTGTCGATGATCTCCTGCAGAGCGCCGTTGACGGAAGAGGAGCCGGCAGCCGAAGACAGAGCGTTGATGCCGCTGACTTCGAAGCCACGCATGATTGCGGAGAAGATCTTGTTCTTGTTCATGATGTTTCCTTTTCTTGCTGGTGTGCTGTGACGCACCTTGCGTCTTGTTTGTTTTCTTTTTTGTTTACGATACTCATTTTAGAAATGCGTTTGGCAAAAGTCATGCTTCTCTCGTTTGATTCTTTGTATTTTCATCGGCAATTCTTGTGTAATGTGGTGAATCGTTTTTCGTCGATCGCTGTTTTTGCCGGCGCGTCGATGCTTGCATTCTTATTTGACGAAGTAGCGTGAAAAGGAATGGAAAAAAAGCCCGGCAAAACCGAGCTGTGATAACGGTGGGTGATATAGGAATCGAACCTATGACCCCTTCCGTGTGAAGGAAGTGCGCT
>NZ_CAUEQY010000003.1 GCF_959020145.1 uncultured Bifidobacterium sp.
TTCAACATCTCAACGAAGAACAAAACCGAAAGTGCGCAGGAATTCGGACGTTATCCTATGGCATCTCAATTAAAGCGTAGATGATTACTTCTTTAATGTTGCCTTGATCGCCATGAAGACCGCCTTGCCGACTTTGGGACCATACTTTCTTATCAAAGCGACCATCAAAGTTCCCATGGCGATTCCGGTCTTTTTCAGGTAGCCGGTAATTTCTTCCCAGCAAGCAGGACAGAACGGCAGCTTGTTGTCGGAAGCCAGTTCTATCTTGCACTTGATGCAAGAGCGTTTTTTCGACGCAGGATTCTCTTCGTCAACACCTGCAATTTCATCAGCAACTTTTTCAGCATCCTCAGTTTTCTTCATCATGCTGCTTCTCCTCATCGTTAGAATCATTCCCGTTCCCATCATTCTCGGTAATGAGCTTCGGAGAAATTACTTCGCCCGCGTCGAGAGCCTTCACCACGCTTTCAATGTTCGCTGCAACCTGCAAAGAACCGTCAATAAACTTTTCCTGATTACTGCCCCTGTTCTTGCTCTTCACGCTGCCTACAAGGTTGAGCATCGTATCGCGCTTATCGAGATCATAGTTCTTAATGAACTTATTAAGATCCTGAAGGCAATACGCGGCCACGTCCTGTTGCCCCAACGCCATATGCGTTTGCATCTGCACGTTCACTGCATTCACAATCGCCACATAATCCTGCATTGCCCTTAATGCAGCATCCGATTTCTTGCTACCCTGCTTCACCAGCCGCTGCTGCTGCGCAAAATTACGCACCAGCAAAGCCTTCGCGCGCGTGGCCTCGTTCAACGCTTCACGTACATACTCATTACGTTCCCGACTGCTCTCGATACGACACGCTTGCTGGAACATATCAAACGCAGCATCGACACGGGCCAAACGATCCTGCTGCATTTCCTCACCGAGCTGTTGCACAGCTCGGCCGACTTCATCGATTTTTCCATTACCAAGCAAAGGGCAGCCTGTGTTTCAAGATGCTGCATAGCCGGCAATAACGTATCATTTCTGACGACTTTCTCCAAACGCACTTGTTTGAAGATTTTATTGCGTTCATCGAACACTTCAGCGAGAATCTCACCGTTTTTATCCGTGGCGAAATGGAGTTTGCCCTCTTCAATCATGCGCATGATATGTTCCGGAAGCTTGGCTTCCAAATGCACAGTTCCGCCAAACATACTTTCTAATGTTTCCGCCAGAGCCGGAAGCATGGTTGAAAGCCATTTCCAATCAGTCAAATGCCGAAACAGATTCTTGCTGTCTTCGTCAGACAACCAAATCTCGCCACGCCGGCCATCATCCATCACGATTTCGCAAGGCACAATTGGCACAGGACGATACTCCCCCTGCTTGTATATTGGCCGGCTCGGATCATCACCGCGAAAACCGCAATACGGACACATGGTCGCGGTCTCTGCCACATACGTTCCGCAAGCTGGACATTGGACATTCATTTTTGCCTCACTTCTCGCGGACCCGCTGATACGTGACCTTGCATTCCTTAACGCGGCGGAGCTGCTGATGGCGCAACAGCGGGTTAAGCCAATCGCCGTCAACGAATTTCTGGAAGATGTCAAGACCACGACCGGGAAGAATTTCCCAGCCGGTATCCGCAGTAATGGAACGGTCGTGCAAAGTGTCTCTGAATTCGTATGTAAGGTTCACGCCCAGCTGTGAGAACGTCGATGCCAGTTCGTTCAAACCATCTAGCTGCGCTTCCATGAATCCAGGCTCATTATGCCCGGTCACCAGATGAACGGCTACATCCTCATCGGGATTTTTGCATCTCAGCAGCATCTCCAAGAACTCAGCCAGATTACGCAGCTGGTACGGCTTACGCACATACGCATCCTCTACAACGATTTTCTTTGCCCCGGCCAAGTAGGGGCCGAATAATCCGAAATACGTGATTCCACGTTGATTCTCGACCAGTTCCCGCTGCTTTCCATCGGCCTTTGCTGCAAGACGCTCGACCGGCGTCAACATCACCGCTTCTTGATGCCGCGCTACGGGCAAGGCATCGGCATTCTCAGAGGCACCAGCTCCTCCCTCGCTACCCGCAATTGCCACGGCATCATCGGCAACAGGCGCTTCCGCCTCGCCCTTATCTTCCGAATTCTCAGCTACACGCCCACGCCAATACAGCTGCGGGTAGTCGAGCTCTTCCAACGTCTGCACGGCGACTACTTCACCGTCGCTCACACGCTTGTAGGTAAACTCGACCTCCTCCATGGTGGAGTCGATGCGGCACAGCTGGTCCTTGACGCGCTTACGGCCCTCGATGGCGCAACGCAGCAACGGTTCCATCTGTTCAGGAGAAGCATTGCCGTCCGGGTAAATAAGCTTCATCAATCCGGAGAACGTCTTTTTGATGCCGTCCTTATCTCGCGTGGACAGTGTGGAAGACAGTTCGAAATACTTTTCGAACCGGTCGCTGTAATCGGCATCGCGCAGGTTGTGCAGAATCTCCGCCAGATAGTCGACAACGAAACCGAATCCGCTGGTGAACATCTCGGAACGGATCTGTTCGAACTCCCAACCCGGCAGATAGAAGTGAATACGATCCAGGAATGCCGGATCGTGATACTGTTTCGGCAGTTCCTCGAACAGGTCGGAGTTTTTCAGCATGTACGGCACGTTATGCGAGGTGTTGCCTACGAACGCCATGCTCGCCTCGCCTTGGAACGTCTCGACGCCACGGGAGAACGACTTGTTGGCCATGTAGTTCTTCATGATGTCCACCAAGTCCCGGCCGGCCTTCTTGGCCTTGCCTGCGAACTCGTCGAACGCCACCGTGTCCCAATAGCCCACAAGCCCCAAGTGTCCGTTGGAATTGTTCACGAACAGTTTGGCCACTGTCACTTCCCCGCCGGATATGAGCATGCCGTGCGGTGAGAATTCCGAGTAGATGTGCGATTTGCCGGTGCCTTTCGGCCCGAGTTCGACCAGATTGTAGTTTCGTTCCACAAACGGCACCATGCGTACCAGATGCAGCAGTTTCGCCCGGTCGGAGAATAGATCGGGATTGAACCCAATGGATTGCATCAGCAGATCGATCCATTCGCTATCGGTGAATTGCGAACGTTGCTGCATGTAGTTTTCGCGATCATCACGCGACATCTGCACAGGCTTGAGCTGCAGCAACTGCCATGGTACTTCGCGCGGGTCGCCGGAATATGCGTAACCGATCTGGCACATGCACCAGATGCCTGTCACCAGCAGTTTCGGATAGGCCTTTACAAGGCTTGGATCGACAATGACCTGGCTGATGCCGAGATTGGAGAACGTTGCCTCATACAGGTCGGTTTTGTCATTAAGCACCACCTGCACACGGTCGATAATCCTATGGCTCCCTTTCTCGCGGATTTTCGACTGGATAAGATTGGCTTCCTCGCGATGCACATAGTTGTTTGCAAGAATGGCACGCACTCGATCCACACCCGACTCGATACTGGCTTGGTCGGTGTTCGTGGCATATGCGCTGAGCAGGAACTCGAGCACATACGAGGGCACCAGTGCATTGCCCTTGACCTTGTTCACCAGATCCTTGCGGACGGTGACCCCGGGGAACATATCAGTGATCTTAGCGTCCAACGCGGTCAGGGAATTCCCATCCGCGTTGTGTTCAGGACTTTCAATCCAACCGTTCTGGCTCATACCCTGCTCATTCATTGTGTTACCCCTTACGGTCGCTTTCCTCTGTGCTCATCCAATTCAGTCGAAGAATCCGGCATCGTCGGCCACCACGCCCTGTTTGAAGAAGTATCGTGCCTTCTGGTCAAGCATGACCAGCACATTTGACCCATCTGTCTTCTCACGCAGGCGCAGTTCGATATTCGTTCCATTGAATCGTTCCGCGTCACTGGTCAGCATGAGCGTAGCCGTCACATGGCGTTCGCTTTTCTCCTGCCCGAGCAGATCGAAGGCGACCGGTGTCTCATTGGAGATGAGCACATCATTGCCTGCCGTATCGCGCCCCCACAATCCGGCCAATACGGTACGTGCGCGGATTTTTCCTCCAACGGGCTCGTTCTGGAAGAATTCCACAGTCAACTGTCTGCTGGAAAGCCTGTCGGTTCGTTGCAGAATAGTGAATTCCACAGGCCTCACATCGTCGGCCGCGGAACGCCCCTTACTGACATGCAGCACAGGAACGACGATTTCCTGCAATGCTGCTCCTCCATGCACATACTTCACACCGGCGCCCTGCATGCGCAAGCGCATGATGGAGTTCGGTACTTGAATGCTTATGCCTTCATTCCGAGCATCGTCCATTCCTATCTGCGCGGCATTGAATGTCACGAACGCACGACCCGGAGCAAGATTGGATCCGATGGAGAATCGCCTCTTTCTCACCCATACCGCATCGCCCTTGGGCTGTTCGCTCAGCCATTCCGTACCGTCCAAATCTCGGTCCTGATAGAGGAATCCGTGGTCCGCAGTGATGATCATGTTATGGACGTTGCCGCTGGCAAGTTTTTTGACTACTTCGCCCAGTTCCTTGAACGTCTTCTCGCATGCGTCTACCGTTTCCAATTCGGTTTTCTCCGCATCACCGGTGGCGTCGATATGGTTGTGATACACATACAACACGTTGCAGGATTTATATAGTTCTTTGATTTCGCTGACTTTCAGCTTTGTCAAATCGTCATATCTAATCGCTTTGCCGCCTACGGCCGAAAGAATGGCATCACGCGCTTCGATTCCTTTGGTGCTGCGTCCATCCGCGAGAACATACAAACGGTCTTTGCTGTCGAATTCGAGCGAGCCGTGCGGCAGCAACGCCGCCATGCCAAGTTGTGTATAGGATGGCAGAACGCTGTATTGCATGTTCAGTTTCGTACTGAAACGGCTTTCTCTGTCGATGCGTTCGGACAGTTCCTGCGCAACCTCGTAACGTAGCGCATCGGAAATGATCACGGCGATTTTTCTGCCGGCCTTCAAGGTCGGCGCGATTTCACGTTCATAGAAATTGGTTTGCGCGTCCATGTCTATGAACTTCCATTGGCTAAGCGTATCGACTTGTTTTTGCCATGCCTGGCCCAAATCCTGCTGATATGCCTCGTAGGCGCTTTGCAAATCATCGTCCACGCTCACCGCATCCGGGTTGGCGCGATGCCATGCGAGCACATATCTTCTGTATGCGCCGTCGGCCTTGTATAGCTTTTCAGCATACAGCTTCATCCCCTGCTCCGGCGAGCTGACGGTGCTGACGAGTTCACCGCATTCAGCCAGAACGGCACGGAGCCTGCTTGCTGCGGCAATGCACTCATATTGGTCGGCATATTCTGCATACCAGAGTTTTTGCTTGCGCCCGTTGATGATTCGTTGCACCTGGTCGTCCGTAATGGATTGCGATCCCAATCGTTCGAACAGCTTGTTGACGATCATCTCATCCACGTCGCGGAACAGGTCGCGGTCGGCAAGCTCTTCTACGCTCATGTCGGCGATTCGAGTGGACAGGTGCAGTTCCTCCACGGCATTCTCGGAAAGATTCTGCAGCACCGTGCGCATGTCGATGTTCTTATACCAATCGTCCCAGTCGCGAATAATGTTCGCATAAGCGGAAACGGCGTTCCTGCCATCGGAGAATCCATTCCATGCCAGCTGGAACAGCCATAGCACGAAGTCTTTCACCGTTGGCTCGTTGCCGGCATCAGTATCCACATCAAAACGATAAATGCGCCGTGTTCCAGTCCAATGGAACATGCTTAATCCCATGCGTTCGATCGCGGTGATACCGGAATCGTCACCCTGCGAATATTGTGTAAGCAGCTCAGCCCAGATGTCTTGCATGCTGTGCCGATCGTCTTTCAGTTGCAGCAACGTGGCGATCATCTTCGCCTGAAAATCGGTGACGTCGTCGTGCACGTTAAGACGTTTTGCGAAGCGCTTGGCGCGTTCTTCGCTGTCGAAGAACTTCGGTACACGCTTCATCACTTCCAACCACTCGTTTCGGGTGTCGGCGGAAGCTTCCGGCAGTGTTTCCGTAAGCGTCACGGCGAGTTTGTCCATGGTGAACGTGGGGCCGTATGCCAGTTCCAAATCCAACAGCCAGTTGTCTTGAACCGCCAGGTCCGGCTCCGTCAGATATACGAGGAATTTTTGATTCGGCTGCTCGTGGAACATGCGATAGCGCACGGTGAACGGAATGTACCGCCTGTCGTTCTCATCACCGATTTCCGGGGTGATGAGTTCAACCTCACGCAGTATCTCATCAGTGGTGCGCTCCCCCACCAACGTTTCCACAACATCCGCGTACTGTTTCTTGTCATCACGCCAGAACACGATGCGCCCACGCTCGCCTGGCTGGCTGAAACGTCTGGCGAGCAGTCTTGTTACTTGGCTATTCTCACTCATGCAGTTCCGTCCTTTTCTTCGCTTCAGCGTATCGAGTGGCGCGGGCAGCACCAATTTTCACTGCACTGCCTTCCTCTACCAGACTCTTCAATATTCGTTGAGCCTGCCTTTCCTGCACGCCCAGTATCCGTATGGCGTCAGAGATAGAAATGCTCGCATTCTTACGCAGCGCATCAAGAATACGCTCTTTCTGGGATGGAACCACTGCAATGGCGGCATTCGGAGCAGCACTCGTTTTTGAAGTTGCTCCTTCCACAATCCCGTCATCAGAAAGCGAATCCCGTCGTAATCCCGTCACAATCCCGTCATCAGAAAGCGAATCCCGTCGTAATCCCGTCACAATCCCGTCATCAGAACCTGTCTCTGAGCCATTGCGATAAATGTTGATGCGCAGATCCATATCGCCGCCAAAGAATTCCGGTTCCGGCAATCCGGCATCGCGCACCTCCTGCATCACACGCAGGATGCCGCTCCCCCAATGCTCAATGTAACCCATGTACTCAAAGGCAGAGGCCAATGCCTCGTTGCGGATTTTCGAATAGCCCTGCTTCATGCGTTCAATGGTCTGCCCCATTGGCAAGCGCCCGGGCGAAGTGATCTCCAATCGATTATCGTAGATCGCGATCTGAATGCTTGAATGGTCGATATAGCTGCGATGCACTATCGCGTTGACAATCAGCTCTCGAACGGCGTCCGGTGGAATCTCGTACACATCCTGCCGGTACACGCCCTTGAATCTGGCACCCATATGGATGTTGCGCAACACATACTGGTAGGACTCTTCGATAAGCTCCTGCGGAGTGCCGACGAACTCACGTCGATCCACAAACACAGCTTTGGTGGTTCCCTTGAACACGCCGCATTGCACCACAGACCGGACGGCCTCATTACCAGTCAGAATCGCATAGGCGTTGGTGGGCACCAATTGCCCGTCTTGTTCCGCCAGCACGCCCCATTGCAGCAACTGTTTCTCCGTAACCGTTTTGACTTTCGAGGGGTCTTCGGCATTATCTTTCGCGGTTTTCGTCAGACTTGCGCACAATGCTTCAACGTCTTCTTCCGTTACGGACAGTCCAAGGCACTGTACCTGATCAAAGCTCCGGTTGCTGCCTTCGATGGTCAGCTCCCGGATAGTGGGCTGATCGGCTTGACGCGTGGTGCCAGCTACGCGGACGAACGTTCCTTGTTCCTGGCCGAACGACTTGATATGGTACGGACGCTGCAAGCCGGGAGCGATCTCAGCCACGATAACCGTTTTGCCGTTCACATCATGCATGGTGATGTCGGGAATAATCAGTGGCTCGCAGCTATTGACGATGGCGTCCGAAATGGAGTCCATTACCGTGAACACCTTGTCTTCGGCAATACCAACCACACGGAGCGTTTGATCTTCGACGCCGAACACCAAACATCCGCCTTGTCCATTGGCAAACGCCACCGCGGTTTTGGTGTAGTTGATGCTCCTAGAGGGAGGCGTGAGCTTGTACTCCACATTCTTGGATTCGCCGCACAACAGTGTTTTAATACCCATATCTCACCTTCTTCGTCACCATTACGCAGCTCCTCCTTTGAAAGAAGGACTCCAAGTATCTGAGATGATACGCTTCTGCCTTGCTAAAGACACCAATGGACTAACTTTACCAATTCCAAACTTATCGATTAGATTCTGCAATAATTCTTCTACTCGCCATACATAAGGAATATCAGGTTGCTTAAATAAACACGTATAAAACTCAATAAATGCCTCCGCACATTCCTGCGGAATATCATCAATATTTTTAAGCATAATAAGGTTGATAAAATCCCGCCCCATAATTCTTGGGAAATTATCAGAAAGATACTTCATTCCTTCTTTAAGATGCTCATCCAACAGAGGAATTAGTTCAGCAAAAGCAATTCGCTCTTTTTCACTCCAGTTCCGTCCTTTGCCGGCATGACGATCTTCAATAAATCGATGGAGCCATAAATCCCACACCATATTCTTGCTTTTGGAATCAAGCCGGAATTTGAAAGCCCACACAATCCGGTCCATGAACAAAGGAGCATAAATGCCATTCCCAGCTGTCACGACTTTAGACAAAAGTTTCGCTCTCCGTTTATCTTCCAATCCAGCATAAGTAACTATCCAAAATACCTGTAAGAGAAAGCTTTGTTTCTTATAATCATCCAAATGAGACAGATATTTAAACTCATCAAGACAGCTCTCATAAAAAGCTATGTCAATAAGTCGAATATTAAGAATCGGATTCGGGAGCATCACATTCCAAATAAACTTCGTGCCCGCTTTTTTCATTAAATCAGGCAACCAGCTCTCTGTATTTTCCCGATCAAGCGAATGAAGCATATTGATATTTGTAAGCAATGCTGTCCAAACAAGCGGGGAGAAGTCACCTTCATCATCTACAAAACGACGAACCATCTTCTTTTCGAGATTATCAAGACCATTCCAAGAATCAGCTTCTTGCCTATATCTCCAACGGATTCTGCCCATCCAGAAATAAGCGAGTTTACCAGGCCAACAATTCAAGGAATATGTAACTGGATCGTTCTGCCATTGCTGATCTTTACTTGCGCTGAATGTCGAGCTATATCGTTCCCAAATTTGCAACGCGATATCACTCATTATCTGTAAAGTTTTCGCGGTAATCGTAGTCTTTTCCCCATCAATCTGTCTATTCAGGAAAAACGACACTGCGCTTACTTCATCTTGCCCCATCTTCGGCAATAGCTTCTTCAATAAATCAAGAACCAATATTTGTTCATCATCCAGGGATGCCTCACCCCACCCACGAATGATTGAGCAACTATATTGAACTGCGTCACTTTCTTTATGCCGATTGACAAGTTCCCAAAGAGTAAATCCCACCCGAGGATTATGCGAAACAACTTCAGAGATTTGATTATTAATACTCAAAGAATCAAATTTAACCGTTTTATCTTGGTTACCAAACATTTTTTCTTCGAGAACAGACGGACGATTCTCCAAAATATCAATAAATTGCTCATCAGTAATTCCAGTAGTTACACTGCAAACTCCTTCAGAATAAATATGGAAATCTGCATGCTCTCGCGGCAAAAAATTATATTTCCGAGCAAGCTCATTCTTCCACTTCTGAGCCTCAGGCCAATTCCCCATTCCACCATTCATATGCTTAAGAAGCCATTGAAGAACATCAAACTGCTCATAAAGCGCCGTTCGTTCATCAGAATATGTTTCCTTGAGGGAATCAAGTTTATTCCTCAGATATTCTAGTATGTTTTTCTTCGAATTCTCTCCCATGCTCGGAGCAGCTTCTTTAAGAACCATATAGACTTCATGATGGGCATCCAAGTCAAATAAATAATCATGTTCGAGAATCCAAGTGATTTTACGGTTCGCATCCCAATCCGAAAAAGCAATAGTATTAATCGCTAAACGTTTAAGAAGCGCAGACTCACTATTCCACCACCGATATATCAGACTATCCTGTTGATCTTTATGACCATGCGCATAATCACGAAGAATGTCGACAAACATAGATTGCAAATCAGACACATATAAATTCTGATCGCTAGGCTCTATCGATGGCCTACTTAAACAAGAGTATTCATTTTCACCTTGATAAGCTTGTAATAGAGCACTAGCTCTTTGTAAGCTGGATTCAGCAAGCAATGCCATCTTCTTCATGTCGAAGCTCAAATGATTATCAATCTCTTCTATCCTGTCATATGGCCATGCAATCTCAGCTCTAGGCCTTATGCCGTTCCCCCGGAAAGGCGCGGTCAGTTTTAAATATGGGCGAATAATGAGAGATAATATTTGAGGCGATATATCTGAATTGTAAAGTAATGATGGCTCAATAAATTCATCAAGAACACTTGGAGCGGAGTGGCCCTGCATGGAAGTCATTAAAACCGTAAAGACCGGAATTAAATCCCGTCTATCCCGATGGCTGATGCAATAACTGACACATTCATGCAATTGCTCAAATAACCAATCAGACATTGATGATTGCAACTTGCAAAGCACATACAGCACAAAATCCCGTTCTTCCGGCTTTTGCACAAAATCGACAAGGAACCAATCCAGCAGAATCTTCTCATTCTGAGTCTTTGGGCCTCTTTCTGTGAAAACTTCCCGGAGCGCGTCCGAACTCATCAGCCAAGATAGCCATTCCCTCTTTATCTTCGATTTGACCGTCTCTTCTTGACCTTCTTTTCTTTCAATAATGTCGACAAAACATTGCGCGCCCTCGGCTGTAGATAAAGCAGCGCTGGCATAGTCAAGATCAACAGCATCTTTCGGAACACCATTTTCGATAATGCCTGGTAAACGTTTTTCGTAAGCATTGTAATCCAAGGACATGTGATCAGCCCAAGCATTAATTGCCCTGACTAACGCACAATGCTTATTAGCTGAAGGATAGGCAATCGGAGTAATTCCATTGTGTTGCCATTCATTATCTCTTCCGTTCATATCCTCTTCAGAGAGGAAAATGTACCGAGGTCTGGCGTGGGACGAAATGCCCAATGCAAGATATCGCATAATGACATCGCCAAAGCTGTAGCCAATGAATACAACCGTGTATGTCTCAAATAGCTTAAGTAGAAAACGTGTCGCCCAGCCCTCTGAAAGGTAAGCCCGAGCAAAATCCCTATCGTCAAGGACTATTTCGCGATCAGGGCTATCCACTGAACCATGCAAGTACAACAATCCTGAGAAATCGCTGCCGATGGGGACAGCCGGTCCATAATAGCTTCTGCCTAAATCACAATTCTGCTTTTGCGCAGCTTCCTCAAGGAGAAGATCATAATTTGTTGTCACAATGCGCGGAGTTTTTACGCTACTAACGAGTCTGACGATAGCTTCGTGCGTGGAATTGCAATGAATATTATCACCACGCATGAGATCTTTAGTTCGCTTGTGAGCATTAAAATTATCAGGCAGCATCCCAATAAAACGATCCAACTGCTCACCATTATGAGGGAGAGGCTCATCTGCCTCTTCAGCAAGCTTTGTGGCTAACTGCTCATAAGAAGGCAGATTGGAGGGAGGATTAAATGAAACTCCCGCGCCGACAAAGAAAACCACTTCATCCTTCGCGGCGGCGTCGAGTAACTGTTGAGGAATATTTACATCTGCCGTGATCCACATAAGCTGACAACTACTCCTTGCCCAACGGATGAACGGGCCAGGTCCAGGTGGAGACTTCTTTGCGCTTCTTCTCGATAGCGGGGATGGAACGCAGGGCCTTGCCCATGCGCAGGTAGTTCACCAGCACACCGTCGTCCAAATCGATTTCCAGATTACGGGTAGCCAGCGGGTACAGGGTCTGATCCTCATAGTCCTTGCATTCAAGAACGGCCTTGTGCAGTTTGGCGGCCTGCTTCTGGTCCGCGGTACGGTCGGAACGCTCCAAACCATCGGCGATGTCGGCGATTTTGCTAGTGTAGTCACGCAGATAGTTGAGCACCACGTTCGTGGTTTTTGGCGTATACCGATGCAGATACACGAGCGCCTTGAATGAGCCTTTGTTGTTGGTTTGGCTGGAATACTGCCAGTAGATCGGACGATTCGAGTACATCTTCACGTGGTCGTTGTAGAAATCGTTCACGAAATACTTGCGGATGCTCTTGCCCAGCACCTGTTCGATGTAGGCGATGTTCGCGGCCAGATTCTCCTTGCCGAACGCCACGGTGAGGAACCTGCGGAACCGTGTCACGATATCATCTTCGAAGCAGTCCGTCTCCGTGACAGGAATGACATTGTCCGCGTCCGGTCCGAATGACGGATTCGGAATCTGTGCAAGGTAGTCATCAAGTGTTTCACCCTGCGAAGCGAGAATCAAACCAGGCTTATCGAGCGAATACCTGCCGAACATGCAGCCCACCGCATACGAAATGAGCTCCTTGACGACATCTTGAGCGAATTTCTCGTTACGCACTTCCGGAGTATCCTTCGGATATGCGAACGCGACGTTGCGCTTCAGCGACACGCGTTCCAACAGTACATCGCACGGCACGTCATCACGCACGCCATACGCATCTGCAACTAGCTCGTTATTACAAATCTCACGCTGACGCTGTTCCTCGGACACACGATTCCAGTACTCGCGAAGATGCGATACTGCATCTTCGAGCAAATCTCCCGCTTCTGCACCCTGATTAGGATCGAGCAACGTGAATAGCTGGAAATCCCACGATGTCTCAAACGAATCCCAATCCCTTTCGCTTGTAGATACAAGTTCTTTCTCACGATCACGCCAATTATTTGAAATACCAAATTTGCATGGAAGTGCTCGAATTTGCCCTACTTCAAAATTAAGTGTTGGCGATAACGCTTGCATGATAGTCAAGGCTGTCGTCGAATTAAGAAAGCAGTTTAGCTCAGACAATAAGGTCGAGTCTGATAAGGCAACAGCAGCATCGCTATACGCGAATCCATGGCGGCGTCTCCGGAAAGAAGGCTGTCCAGAAGTGATTTTTGAACACGCCAGCGCATTTTTGAACGTTATTTCACGGTTCCGTGGAGTAGAACCGGGGAAATCAAAAAGCTTCTTTCCGTTTCCTGTCCAATCGACAACATACTCATTATTCCCAGCCCAGCGTCGGAAATCACCTCCCTTATCACATGGAACCCATTTTTGTGGAGAAGTTTCTGCTAAAGCAACTCGATCAAATTGAATTAACTTCTTATAGCATTCCCACCAAAATCGCAAAAACCGTGCATTGTCGCCGGTGGTGACGCCCTGAGCGACATCGCTGATGTCGCTCAGGGCGTCACCACCGGCGCCCTTAGCGATTTTTCTATCGAACACCTTAAAAATAGCCTCAGACAGCCAATAAACAATTGGCGAGCCAGGGATTTGCGCGAACTCGTGCTGGTTCACCTCGAAAAAATACTTGCGCATACCCGAATGGGCAGATTGCTCATTATTGTGCGCTTCGATAATTTCCAATGCACGAGGACCTTGCTGCTTCGCTCCTATAAAATCACTAAGCCTGACAAATGCACCCTTCCTATCGCTGCGACCCTTTCCTAGAGTGAAAGTACAAATAGGCACGGTGGCACCTTCGAATCCGGAATATTCCAGTTGAATCAATGAACTGATGTGTTCCTGTCGGATAATCCGTTGACGCATCTGCTCATAGGAAGATATGAACATCCACACGTAAGGAGTCATGAAGCCAAGCTGCCCATGCTTAGGCACCAACTCAAACAGTCTATAAATGAATGCCGCAAAGAGATCAGCCCTGCCATCCTCATAATGATCCTGCACGAAATGTTTGAGCTCGCCGCTCATATTCTTTGCGCCCATATATGGCGGGTTCGCCACCACTGCCGCGTATTTACGTGCGAGGTACCTTGTTTGAGTAAATACGTCCTCTGTATGTTCACGCAGAAGTGGGTCGAACAACGTATCGACGCCATCCTCGCTTTCCGGTGATGACGCCGCCAATTCAACAAGCTCCTGTGGCGGCTGAATCAGCGAACCGTACACGTCCGCCTTCGCATAGGTGTTCCATACCGTGGAGTCCAGATTCACCTGGTATAGGTCATTCAGCTCGGCGACTTCGTCTTCCTTGAACGCAATCGGCACAATGCGCTGAATATTCGGCTCCACCTGCTTCTTGAAGAATCTACGGGAACGGGAACGAGCCTTCATGGTCAGAGCGAAGGCGGCAAGGCTTGCGGCTCGTTCATCGATTTCCATGCCGTACAGGTTGTACTTGAGAATCAGGCCGGGAATATCGCTCGGCGCATACCCCTCCTCCTCGTAGATCTCATACAGCAGGTCGAACGCGTAGGTGAGCATGTGGCCGGAACCGCATGCGGGATCGCAGACGGTCAAGTCCTCCGGGGTCTGGATTTTGAGAATGTCCTCATCCCCGGCGGCATCATTCTCTGAAGGCCAGATGTAATAATCCCAGTTCTTGTACAGCTGGCTATCCGGATGCGACTGCATCCAAAGCCTGCCAACCGTGTTCTGCACCAGGTAGCGCACGATCCAATCCGGCGTGAACAGCTGGGTGGCTGCGGGAATCTCATTGGCTCCGGCTTTGTGGTTCTTCTTGAACCCGTCCATCACCTCGTTCTTGCGTTCCGAAATGTAGTACTGGTACAGCCAGCCGATGATCTCCACATTGCCGGACGGATCGTCAACACCGCAATCCTCCGGAGTCATGACCTCCACCGCATTCCTCAACACGGAACCCTCGGCGAGCAGATCAGCTGGCATGAGCAGTTCATCCACTCTGCCGGCCTCCTTGCCGACGTTTTCAAACATGAACGGCAGGTTACGATTCCAGAACCGGCATTCGGATTGCAGCAACAGACCATAAGCCAGGCCCTGCGGATCATCCGCCAAAATGGAACCACTCAGCAATCCTTCAATGCGCTCTTTGGCCTTATCATTCACCCGCAACGAGAACACCCTGCTGTCATACTCGCCTCGTTTCGCCGCTGCAAGCACTTCCGGCAGACCATTCGTGCTGGTCAGGCCAGCTGGAGAGACCACCGGCGTGCCAGTGAACCCGTGCACATCCATGTAACGGAACGCGATGATGCGGTTGAACCACCGGTACGCATAACGCTCCACCACATGCTTGCGGCCCTCTACGCCGCCACCGGCACGCTCGATCTCACGCTGCAGAAAAGCGAACGCACGCGGGTCGTCAACCTGGGCGTCAGAATTCGGCACCAATGCGGCGTCAAGCCGGGCCCTCACCGCATTCATGAGCTGGCGGCGCGCATCCGTTGCGAAGGCTTGCAGTTTCGACGTGTTCATAGCAGGATCTTCTTTCCATTCTCAATGGCGGCGATAAGCTCACGGCGGTAAGCATCAAGGAAGTCATCCACATCATCCTTGGTTTCCAAAGCGTCCTTGGTGTGAGGCCTGCTGATGGTAGCGAACGACACGGCCACGCGCGGGGTTTCCTTTTGTTGCGATTCAGGAATGTTTGCATCCATCGGCGTAGTAGCTGTAGCAGCCTGCGCCTCTCCTGCGAGCGCGGTCTTCGGTCTCGGCGCGGAGGCTGCTAGCGTGTTGATGAGTTGCGGGTAAGTGCGTTCGCTCAGTTCGTGTACGCTTTCGCGCATTTTGTAGATGAACGGTATGCGCTGCATGCGTTCCGCCACTTGGTCCAGTTCTGTCTCGACCTTGGCTTGCGCGGCTTGTGTTGCATGCTGATATTCGGTGGAATCGTGGATTCTGGCGCGAATATCTTCCACGTCGTTAAGCGCGTTGGCGCGTTCGGTTTGGATGGTTGCGTCTGTTGCCTCACGCAGATCGTCAATGGCAGTCTTGAATTTATTGGTTTTGCGGAAGATGTTCGGGTCGTTTGCCAGCTGTTCCGCGGATTGGTACAGGCTTGCTGCCGTAGTGCCAGATACATAGTCGATGTTTGGCTTGTTGTTTTTCAGCCATTCCAATCCGTCTGCAAGAATCCTGGATTGGGAACCGTTGAGGAAAGCGACAATCGGGTCGATTACGTCTTCTTTAAACTCGAGCAGTTCTTCGGAACCGTTTTCGGTTTCTTGTGCGGTGAAATCGCCAAGCAGCCAGTCCTCACCCATTCCGGAGGCATAGTTGATTTTCTCAATGGCCTTGTCGAGCTGCTGCACAAAGCCGAATCGGGCATTGCGCACGCGCAGCTGGGTCAAACTCTCCGCCTCCCACTTAAGTCGCGTGGTAACAGCCTCCGCCAGATCAATCGCATTCGATGGCAGGTCCGCGGCGGTGAGCCCAAGGAAATCCCTGGCGAAGTCACGCAGCTGTGAAACTTTTCTCGTGTCGAATACGCGCGGTAGATCCACTCGGATGGAGTCCTGCTTTTTCGTTTCCCTAAGCACGCGGGCGGCCTCGCTGCGCTGCACCGGCTTGCCGTCCAGCGTCAGCGTGATTCTGTCGGAACCATACAGGTGGCCGATGCATGCGAGCGTGGCGGCGTACGGCCAACCATAGGGAACGCTGCCGTAGGCATCAAGAAGGCTCTTGACGGTGGCGACCATGCCTTTGCCTTTGTCACGACTGACCGCGGCGAACACATCATCGGCGGGAACGTCGAGTTTGTCTTGCACTGCGTTCAAGCCGTCGAACGTGCCAGGCTGATGCTGTGTGGCGTTCATGATAATCCGGGCGAGATCCGTTTCCTCATATCGTTGCCCGCCGAGCAGGGAGAAGTTTGTGTAATACCGGCCGATAAGCGTTCCAAGACCTTCCGCCATACGGGCCTGCACCTCGGTGGATTTCACTTCCACAGTTCCGCCGTTATAGTCGAACTCGCCATTGGCCGCGGCTTTGACGATGCGGGTACGCAGCTCCGTGTAAAGCCTTTCATTGGCGACGCTCTTGCGGGAGATGATCTGCTGGCGCACTTCTGACTGGCTGTTCTTGTCGGTGCGCATAAGGTACGTGTAGGTTTTCACGTACATGCGCAGATCATCGAACAGTGTTCTGTCGGACATATCCAACAGCAAAGTGATGGTGTCGCGCATACCCATGCCCATGCGAATGGCATCGGCACGGTCCTGCGCATTGGTCGAAGTGACCACGTTCAACCAGATGGGCTGTTGCGCGGACTGTTGCACCCCATCGATGCGCAAACCATAGCGGAACTGCGCACGCTGCTCACCGTATGCCACTGTCATCTTGCCGAGCACATCACTGACCAGGATCTTCTTCAGCTCGTCGATTTCCTTGCTGGAGTCGATGTCCGTGTTTTTGATCTCCTGCTCAATATCCTGCTCTTCGTTGGTCAGGTAATTGTAGGTATCTCCCACACGCTGCACATACGTGTCTTTTTCCAACTCTCCCAGAACATACTTGATGTTCCTTTCCAGTTCCATCACGTCCATGTCGAACTGGTCGGTCAGCAGAATGCGCAGGTTATGCGGTGTAGTAGGGAATCCGTCGACATGCTTGACCAGCAGCAGCACCTTCAGCAGGCGTACGCCCAGTTCCTTTATATCGGAGCCAAGTCTCTTTTCAGCTTGGTTGATGCGGAAGTTCGAGGTTGATTGGATGGCGTCGGCAATACCGTCATATAGTTTGTCGAACGGCATCAGGGCCCCGACCATCTCATTCTGGCTGGACCGCAGCGTGCTGCTGATGGTGGAAAGCATGGACCGTTCACCCACAGATGCGTGGCGCCCGGAGAACATGTTGTAGCGGCTCATCTCCCGCAGCACGTTCTGGAACAATTCGAATTCATAGTTCACGAACGGATACGACGCGATGAAATCGTCCTTGCCGTATGCCTTGTTATTACTGAATTTCGAAGTCTCACGAGTGAATTCGAACATGGTGCGCAGGTTCGCGTTCTGCTCATCCCACAGCTCGTTCATCACCGACTCATATTCCGGTTTCTTGGTCAGCAAGCGCTTCTGAATGACTTCCACCACGTCGGCGCTGTTGAGCTTCAGCTTGATGGAGAACCTGCCCTGGATCTTCGAAAAGTCATAGCTTTGCTGCTTGGTCCGATCACCGACGATGGTATCCATGTCTTCCTGAGAGGTGACCACTACCCATGCACGCCCGTTGGTCTTGACGGCAAGATCCTCGGCAATGGATTGCAGGGACAGCATGAGCTCCCTGTTCTCACCGATGAACTGGCCAACCTCGTCCACGAGGAACAAGATACGGCGGTTCGGTTCCTGATGGGACAGCCATGCGTTCACGTCGTCTGCGAAATCGCCGACCGTCATCGTATACGTATCCTCATAGCGCTGGATGATGCTGTCCTGCTCCGGCTTGCCCGTCACCGCGGCATAGGCTTCGCAGATCTCATCATCCCATAGCACGGCCTCGTCGCGCCCCTCGCTCCACGGTTTGCCAGCCGCTTGTTCGAATTCATGTTTGAAATCGTCAAGGTAGCCGTTGTTCGCCAGATCACATTCGAATTTCGCGACAAACGGATTCTTGCCATAGAAGCCACGCGCCTCATCGAATACGCGGACAAAGGCGTACAACAGCGCATCAGAGGCATTGGATTTATCTGCCTTCTGATCGATGTTAAACAGAATCGACGTGGCAGGAATCGTCAAGGTCTTCTCAAGCTGCCCTGCAAGCATCTGGTCATCCTGCGATTCGGCTTTGCCCATAAAGGTACGAACAATCTGCTCACGATTCATGGTCGGTTTATTGCCCTTGTCGACGAGTTCGGCCGGAACCTCGCCCAAAACGTGTGACAGCATCTTCAACAAGTGCGATTTACCAGAACCAAAGAAACCGGAAATCCATGCGCCATTCTGTTCGTGGTTCGACGGGTCGTTGTATGCGTCAAGGAATTTGGCCAGATTGCGGCAAATCTCCTCCGTAAGCACATACTCGTTGACCTCATCGTCAAGGTTCTTCTCATCATTGGCCTTGATCACACCATTGATATTGCGGTCAATGTCCTTGCTGAACAACTCCTTGAAGCTGATAGCGCTTTCCCCGTTCATCTGCGTTCCCTTCTTCTTTGAACGAATACTTCGCAAGCGTTACTCGCATTCCACCTGAATCGGCAAAACAACCCTTAGGCCGTCATTCCTGTCATTCCTCCAGTCGCACACTCATCTCACGCAGATTTTGCGCACGATAATAATTATCCCCAGGCAAACAGCCGAATAGCGACATGACCGACCCCGCGGAAGCGCTTCTCGTAAACGTACCCGGATAGAACAGCACCAATGGGCGATCATCGATGCGCCCTTGCAACGCGTTAAGCAGTGTATGCGCACGAATATACGGGTAGACCTTGCCGATTCCCGTAATGAATACGATATTGGCTCCGCCCTCGCTCTTGGCCTGCTTGTAATGATCACGAATGGTATCAGGCAACTGAGCCGTATCCGCGCCCAACACGTTATCGAGCAGTCCTAAAAACTTATCCGTATGCGCATCCGACGAGACTTTTCTGTGGCGTTTTGCCTCCCTATTAAGCACACGATCCAGAATGCCACGATTACCAAGAATCTCCAGAACAACATCGAATAAATCCAGCGTGAGCACCTGCGGAGCATAATCGCCATCATATTTCGGCGTCATCGTCTGCAGCTGACTCACCAATTGCCTGATATGTTCGGCGACCTCAAGCTCCTGCCTAGGCGGATAGTCATAAATGTAATAAGGCTGCTCACCGGCCAATCCACTATTGGTTCTGAACGAACGGGACTCCATGATCTCGCGCAAATGAGCGAAATCAGCATCAATGTCACGGCGCTCATCGGCAGCTTCAACGCCTGCGATGAAATCGGTCATGCTATCCCCCATTCGTACTCACAAGGATGATTCACGCATCGGGAAAAACCCGAACGAATCTGGTCTCTTCATAAGGATATCCGCCAAAGAGGGACTGGGTAGGAAGGAAACCACCGTGTCGGAATTTTTATCGAACAGATGGGCCTCAACCATGGCCTTGAACAGATTGGACCGGAGTTTCTTCGCCGTTCCCTCGCTTATGGTTTCCAGCTCAGGATGCCATGTAGCCTTGTTCGCAATGAAGCGAGCATAATCCTCGAAATCAAGATGCAGGTTCCCTACAAGATAATGTTTTTTGAGCACTTCACCAGCGAATTCCCCGACGATTGCATAATAACGGCACATCGCGATCCACATAAGTGCCTCGCGGTCGGATATGGAGGAATCAGGACCTGCCAAATATGCAAGCTCCCCAACCGTGAGCGCACTGAGCCGCCTAGTAGTCTCCGCCACAACGCGCCTGTTTGCGGAATCCGTGCGAATCGCAAGAACGTTTTCCTCGACGGCCTGTTGGCGAATCGCGGCAATGGACTTGCCCACCTCGGTTTGGGAAGAACACTCAGCGTCGCCGCCGCCTGCATGATTCAGATGATTCAGATACATTTCCGCAAGCGCCCGGCCCTGCGAGGCAAGAAGTCCGCCGACAGTGAAGGAAAGCCGGTACCGCTCCCCCTGCGTCGCTTCCGCACCGTACGAGCCCGCCATGCATATTCCTCCCTTTGCTAAGACACAAGAATATTTCAGAATATTCCTAGGTCTGGAAGTATCGGCGTATCAACCCTAGTGCGGAACCGTTTCGGTACATCTCGCGGAACCTCTTATGATATGCAATCTCCGCTGCTCAGGTAACAGGCAATATAGATGATGCGCAAACTCAATAATCAGAATAACGGAATGAATTGAAGCCAAAGGAGACATATCAAGTTTCAGCAAAGTTCGTAAGGCAAGAGCGACTGCACTGTCGGCACGTACGAAAAGAAGCACAATCTTTCAACCGGCACCATTCGGAATAAGGACGGACGAAAGGCCCGTAAGGGCAAGACGCTTGCGACGCTCCGTAAAGAAAATGGAAGGGGCGCCACGACCTATCGATCTATTGGCGTCGCGCCGTCATCCTTGTCGTCTTTCTCCGGAAAATCCACCCACACTGCGCCCTCTGGCAGCCCGTCGTTGTCTTCCGGAATCGGAATCAGCCCGAAGTCGTAGGCTTCGGTGCCGTTCTCAAGTATGAAATCGCGTAATTGCCTATTGAACTTGCATTTCCCAAACGTAGGCCGACCTTGGATTTCTGAGAATGTCGTCTTGCTGCAGAATCCAGCTCTGTTGAAGTTCACATCACGCTTAAAGGCTACCCCACTGAAGTACGTGCTACCTTTGAAAGTCGCTTCGATGAAGCCTACGCAACCTTTGAATGTCGCGTCAATAAGTTCTGTGTTCCCTTTGAATGTCGTCCTGCAGAAATCTGCGTTACCTTTGAATATCGCACCGCTGAAGCTCGCTAGACCTTCGAAGACCATCCTTCTGAAGTCCGTAGCGTATTCGAAGGTTGTCCCGCTGAAGTCTGTGAGACCTTTAAATGTCGATTTACTGAAGTATGCGTCTCTTTTAAATATCGCTTCGTTGAAGCGCGCTTCACCTTTGAAAATCGCTTCATTGAAGTGTACTTCACCCTTAAAGGTTGCTCTACTGAAGTTTGCATCGCCTTTGAAGATTGTGCCGATGAAGACCACATAGCCTTCGAATGTCGCTCTTTTGAAATTAATGTGGTCCTCGAATTTGGATCTATTGAAGTTTAAACCACGTACGAAAGTGATGTCCATGAGGTCCACGTACTCGTGGAATGTGACCCCATGGAGGTCGAACGCGCAGTCGCACCACAGCTGGTCATCACGCACGATTTGCCGCACGCGAATCTCTCCATTGTCGGCTTTTCGTTCTTTGAGAAGATGGTTTCGCATGACGGCAATGATGGTGGATTCCACGGCCTTGTCCGAGTCTCCGGACCTGGGCTGGTCCGTCGCCGGCTTGCCGTCCGCTCCGAGGGGATACGTCTCGCGGTCGGAACGCAGGTAGCCGCACAGGATGTCCACCACGCGCTGACGGTATCCGCCACCATAGGTGTCCGCGACGTCCGTCAGCGCGTAGACACCTGCGATGCGCGTGGAGGCCCTGTCAGAACCCAATTGATCGACAGCGTCCTGCATCTTCGTGTTGACGAGGCGGCCCTTCTCTCGGTCCTCCTCTCGTTTCGCGCGCTCCTCATCCCGTCCGGCTTGTTGCCGTTCCTGGTACTTGATCACCAAATAGGCCACCGCGCCCACGCCGCCGACGATCGTCAGGGAAGTTGCAGCGATGCTCGCCACGCATTTCCCTGGCTCCGATGTCAGATGCCACAGACAGCACATGACGGCTGCGAACGCAAGGATAGCGAGAACGACCCATGCGACGATTTTGCAGAGCAACGGCCATCCACCTATCGAGTCCTTCCATCTCTGTAGCAACGTCTTCTTCTGAGGTGGCTGCATCGTTTCTCCCTGCGTTCTATCTTCCATGTTCGTCATCATAGGCCTTCTTCTTCCATCATCGTTGACCATGAAACCGATAAACACGGAATACGCTACACGGCTGTTATTCGTTTCCAGTCCAAGTAAGACGGCCACAACCCACTCTGATGTCTTTCAAATACTCAGACACTCCTCGCGGCGCAGTTTCTTGAGTGGGATCCATCCTCGACCATATACACCAGCCGGTTCACGGAATCAATGCACCGGCTCCACACGCTCTGCGATTCCCATTTGAGCGGCTCAGACTTGACCATACCCGCGAACGGGAAACATATCGTATCGAGCATCAACGCGCTGATGTGTCCGGGTATCCTCCTGTCCCAGGTCTGCCAATACAGATAACATCCCCATGAGTTCTCGGTTCAACGCGGCACAGATATGATTCCGGAGCCTTACGGAAATTGGTGTACGCAACCGCCGTGACCATGGCAATCTCCTCTTCAATCCGACAACATATGTACAGAAAGTGGTACAGCCAAAGCCGAGGAGACTCAATCCCAAGATTCGCCACGGGAGGCGTTCGCCATCCCCTCACAGCCCCACGTGTGCCGCATGATCGCGAACCGTGCCCTCCTCATCCAGACTGACAGACGGGAAACCACTCGAATCATCAAGAAAGTCACAGATCAGCCGCCACTGGCGCCGGCTTATGCCAATACGCTCGTCCGGCCTCACCATGAGCACCGGTGCCGCAGGCTCCAGCGACTCGATCTGCGTTTTCGACGTGGAATAACACTCCTCGTCATCAATCCAGACAATCGGCAACGGCTCCTCCTGCCGTCGTTCGAACCGAACGCGCGACATAATCTCCGCAAGCTTGCCCGTCAACCTTCTCTCATTGGTGACCGGATCATACCAGATAACAGTCCGTTCAACCCCGGGATCCCAGCCAAGCATGGGGTCAAGCACCCTTGAGCAATACGGCTGCCATGTGGTCAGCCAGTTCAATTCGGCACTGCCGGAAAGGGCCAGTTCATGCATCATGCCGGCAAGCTCGCGTGACCAGTGCACGCGGAACCGCCCGCGCCCTGTACGCACCTGCTCGTTACCGGTCAGCGGAAACGCACGCGCGGAATCGTACAGTTCCTTACGTGGGTCGCCTTCCTTCAGCCATTGCGTATGGCCGACCCCTCCCCGCCGAAGCGCCTTGTCATCGGGGAACGCGTTCAGCACACCGTCAAAATCCGTGTAGATCACCGCCCGAACCATTACGCCTCCTGGTAAGCCCTAATCCTGCAGCGTCCTGTAATTATTCACTACTATCTACCGGACAAATCAAGCCGGCCTATTTTCGCTAGTTGCTTTATTCGTGGCAGCCGAACGCCAAAACCCGAAGTATGAGCGTTGGAATTCCAACGCTCATACTCGCCATAATCGCCAAACAGTGCCACAAACAAGCCAACAAGCGTTTTTTGGGGAGGGTCATTCGCGTGATGTTGCGCTCTATCATTGATAAAAACATCCAGCAACCGCATACCGTAAGGAATCACATGCGCTATTTCACTTCGGACACGCATTTCGGCCACCCTCTGGTCACCGCACTGCGCGGATTCCTGAACAATGGCAGGCTCCGCGCCGAATACCGTGATGTCTGGCAGGCGCAGGGTCGCGCCGCCGCGCACGCATGGATCAAACAATATGTGCGCGACAATCAGACGTCGTTCAAAGCAATCTGCGACATCACACGCCATGAGAACACCATCATCGGCAACATCAACGAGACCGTCGGGCGTGATGACGAGCTATGGATTCTCGGCGATCTCTCCTACCGTTGCACCGTCGAGCACACGCTCGACTGTCTACGCCGCATCAACTGCCGCCATCTGCACCTGATCATCGGCAACCACGACCGCAACTTCCGTCTCCGCTCCAATGACGCGCTATACGAGAACGTGTTCGAGACCATCGACGACTACCGTGAGATCGACATGGAGCTTCCCGTTCTCGACGGAACCGGCAAGCCGACGGCCGCAACCACACGGCAGACCATAGGCATGAGCCACTTTCCCAGACTCTCGGCATTGACCGAAGAACACGGCAACTGGCCGGAAAACTGGAACAAGTTCGCCGATGTGGCACCGACCACCGAAGGTTGGCTGCTCTATGGTCACACGCATCAAGGCATTCCAGACGGCACCGATCCGCTCAGCGTGAACGTGGGGCTCGACGCATGGGATTTCAAGCCAGTCAGCGAGCAACAGATCCTCGCCTGGTTCACATTCCGGCACGCCGACCAATCAAAGTAAATTCCCCCGAGCATGCGTCATCGTCCGGAGACAAAGCGGGTGAGGACTCCCGACTTGGCCAAGGCTCGGTAGAGGATCCACGAGCCGAACCCGGCGAATACGGCCGCGCTCAGCAGCTCGCATGCCGTGCCGATAAGGCCGCGCGGGCTGAAGAACGAAAACGCCTGGTAGTAGAAGAACAACAGGTAGAAGTTGTATACGATGCCGATCGCCACGGATGACAGCAATGTGACGCCAAGCGTCCAACGGCGGTAGCGGAACACCGCGAACACCGTTTCGGCGGCGAGCGCCTGCACGAACGCGATCACTACCAGACTCACACTGTATTTCGTGCCGAGCACCACTTCCACGAACGAGGCGACTAACAGCACGTAGGCCGACGCGCCCAGTTTGCGTACGATCAGCAAGCCCAGTGTGGCGGGGAAATAGAACAATGCGTGCAGCAGTGCCGCGGAGCCTGGAAGTATCAGAGTCAGTAAAGGAAACAAGCCATAGGACATGCCATCGAACACCCAGAACATCACGCCGGACATTACGCCGACGGCCGCTCCGACGGCGATGTCGACGACACGCCATTTCAGGGATCTGCGTGTTTCCTCCGTTGTTTGCGGAGCATGCTTCAGCATCGGGATGCGTGGTTTTTGGGTAATCGTTTCAGAGGATGGCTCTGCCATGATGAATCCTTGCCTTGGTTGACGCCGCGCACCGTGAGTTGGAGATCGCGGCGGTCGCCGTGGGCCGTTCCTCGACCTGCGCGGCCCGGGCAGGAACGACGCGCGCCATTATACGGCCTATTGTTGCCGAAAATGTTCCATGCTCCGAGTTCCGGCCGTTTTCGCTCCTCAACGCATAGGAAATTCGCCGCTCGCTGGCATGCATGATGCCATGTGGGAAAGCCAAGAAGCCGAGCATCCAATCCAAAATGCGTGGCTTCTTGCTTGAGCAAGCACTGTTTCAGTGGGGAATGACTTCAGCAACGTCCTTCGTACAGGAAGTAAGACATGGGCTCGTCATCCGCCAAAAGGCTTGTCGTGCCGACCGTCAACCCGCTGGACGAGCTGTCTGTCGGATTCGGCCGCGAGGAACCATCGTTCCGGTCATCACGTTCGGCTTTGCGGATTAGTCCGCGATGGTCGTAGAAGCCGACATCGCATGTGCTGTCGGTGAACAGGAAGTATTCGCGCAGGCCGGCGTCATGGAATACGCCAAGCATATGGTTGAACAGTCTGCGCCCCACTCCCATGCCTCGTGCGGCCGGGGAAACGACGAACAGCACCACTTCGGCCTCGTATTCCTTGCCCGCGTCATGTTTCAACGCCTCGTCGGCCTGCAGAATGGCCAGCTGCGCAAGCAGACCGTGACGTCCCTCGTGGCTTGCCAGCAACGGCAACGTGAGGCAATGTCGGCGCAGCATATGGCGTGTCCGCTGCCGACCGGTGATATCCGAACGCAGCGATCCGAGAATCACGCCGAGCACCTGCCCATTAAGTTCGGCCACGTATGCTTTGGTGGTGCGGGCCAGGCAATCCTGCATGTCGATTGCGGCAAGTCGATGCATGTTGCGCAGACGGGTCGCCTTGCGTAGTTCGGCGCGATGCTTGTCTGGGCCTGACGTCTGTCCGACCTCGTCATGCGTGTTGTGTGAATCGTTACCATCGTCGTACCATGCGAGCCGTATCAGCTCTTCCAAAGCGGGAAAATCGGTGCGACGCAACGGACGGATGGTAGGTGTTTCACAAGTCATGCAACCATCCTATACCTCGCCCCTATCGAAGATGCGCTCAGGGCAAATGCGAAAGAATCGTTCGCATTCGGGCACGGTACGGCACTCTGCGGGAACGATTTCATTACGCTGATACACGGTATGAAGTGATGTAGGACGATGACGACACGAGGCTTGCGATGAAGATGATGCTGCGACGGCTGGCGATTGTGGTGTGTGTTACGCTGGCGTTGCTGTCGGCGGCCTACGCGTTCGCCGTGTTGAGGACGCATTCGGGCACGGGATTTTGGAAGGTCTGGCTGGTTCTCGCCGTTGTTTTCGCATTGCTGGCGATTGGCATCGCATGTCACTGGTGGGCGGCGCTTCCCCGGATCATCAGGGGCGCCATCATCGCTGTGGCGGCCATCGGCATTGTCGCGTTTTGCACAATAGAGGGTTGCATCATCGGCAATATGAACGCTCAGGGCGAACCGGATCTTGATTATGTGATTGTGCTGGGCGCGCAGGTGCGCGAGTCAGGCCCCAGCAAAGCGTTGCGCTATCGGCTGGACAGAACCATCGATTATCTGGAGGAGAATCCGGATACCATCTGCATCGTTTCCGGCGGTCAGGGCCATAACGAGCCGTTCTCCGAAGCGCAGGGCATGGCCGATTATCTGCAGAAGCATGGGATTGCGGAAAACCGCATCATCCAGGAGTCCAAGTCGGAATCCACTATGGAGAACATCGTCAACAGCAAGAAGCTCATGCGGCAGGAGAACGCTTCGGTCGGTATCGTCACCAATGATTTCCACATGTTCCGTGCCTTGCAGATCGCACATGCCAATGGTCTGAAGCAGGCGCAGGGCATCGCGGCAAGTTCCCCGAAGGACATGCTGGTCAACAATATGGTCCGTGAGTTCTTCGCCGAAATCAAATTCCTGTTCTCATAGCCGCCAATCAGCGTTTCAGTGCCCGTCGTCACTACGCAAGATGCGTGCCGCGCGGCAGCCATTCCTTCTTCGGCAGGGTTGCGAATGTGGGCCATTGTTCCGCAGCGGCACCGGCCGCGTCCAGCCGACGTTGGAAGCCGGGCCATTTCGGGTCGGCTTCCAACAGTCGTCCGAGCAGTATGGCGGTGGCGTGAGCGTCGCTTAACGCGCTATGCGCATCCTCGTTGGCAATGCCGAAATACTCGCAGCAGTCGGCGAGCTTGCCCCGTCCGATCAGGGAACGCGACAGTTTCATCGTGCACAGCATGGTGCTTTGATCGACCGGAATGGAAGCTCCCATACGCGAGTATTCCGCAAGTAGGAACCGTGAATCGAACGACACGTTGTGTGCCACGAACACGCGTCCGGCGAGCAGGTCGCGCAGCTCATGCGCGATACCTTCGAAATCGGGAGCATGCAGCAGTTCGCGTGCGGTAATGTGATGCACCCATGAGGCGCCGACACTGCGATCGACATGAATCAGCGTCTCATGCTCGTCTTCGAGCGTACCGTCCGGAGCCACATGCACCAGGCCGATTTCGATGGCCCGGTCGCCTTTTGCGGGACTTAAACCCGTGGTTTCGAAGTCGACTACCGCATATCCTTGAGAATTCATCACACCTGCCAGTATATAGGTCCGGTTAAGGTCCGGTTAGCTATCTCTGCTGCTCGTCAGACGTTCGCCGAAGCGGCATGCGCTATGGTTCGGATATCGTCTGGAGTCGTTCGGCAGCATCCTCCAATGAGTCGGGCTCCCGCGTCGATCCATTGCGGTACCAGATGGGCGAAGGCCGGTTCGGAACCGGTGGGATTAGGCGACCAGGTTTTGGTTTTCGGATCGTAGATGTCACCGTTGTTCGGATACACGATGATCGGCTTGTCCGTAACCTGTCGGATGGCCCGAATTGCTGGAAGCACACGATCACGACGGCCAAACCGGACACGGACACCAATACCAGATAAACCGTGGAAGCGGCCACGACGCTGGACAGCAATGCCAGCAGACCGCCGATCATGCTCAGGCAAAGCGCGGTCATCGGCACTCCCCTGCTATTGGTTTTGGCGATGTTGTGTGGGATCATGTCTTCGTTCGCCAAGGACCACAGCATGCGTGTGGAGGCGTACAACCCGGAGTTCGCAGCCGAAAGAATCGCGGTGAGCACAACGAAGTTCATCACGTCGCCGGCGAAAGGCAGACCAATGGAGTTGAACACCAGCACGAAGGGGCTTTCGTCCACACCGGCGTCCTGCCAAGGAATCAGCGAAGCCATGACCACGATGGAACCGATGAAGAAGATGACGAGACGGAACAGGGTGGTGTGGCTCGCCTTCGGGATGGCTTTGTCAGGATCTTTGGTCTCGCCGGCCGTTACGCCGATCAGCTCGGTGCCGGAGAAGGCGAAGTTCACCGTCAGCATGGTGGTGAACACCGGCATCCACCCGTTGGGGAACAATCCGTCCTTCACGAAGTTCTCGAATAGCGGCGCATGGTCATACCCTTGAATCGGCAGCACGCCGAACACCGCGCAACCGCCTATGAGGATGAACAGCACGATGGCCGCCACTTTGATGAAAGAGAACCAGAATTCGGTTTCCGCGAAGAAGCGCACGGAAAGCGCGTTCGAGGTGAAGATCACCACGATGAACAGGGCACTCCAAATCCATACCGGCGTGCCGGGGAACCATTTGCGCAGATAAGTCCGGCAGCGGTGAATTCGGACCCCAATGCGACCGTCCAGGTCAGCCAATACAGGATTGCGACGGTGAAGCCTGTTCCAGGACCGATGAATTTGGTCGCATACACATGGAATGAGCCGGTTTCCGGCATGGCGACGGAAAGCTCGCCGAGGCTGAGCATGACCAGATACACAATCACCGCGCCGATAGCGTAGGCGATGACCGTGCCCAATGGGCCCGCCTGGTTGTGATGGTGTAGCCGGAGCTGAGGAACAGTCCCGTACCTATCACGCCTCCCAGTGGAATCATGCGGAGGTGGCGTACCTCCATCTTGCGTTTCAAATCGGTATGCGTGGTCTTCGCAGGGTTCTCCCGCGTAGCGTCCTTCATTTGATTCTCCCCTCTATCGTCGGCGGAACATGTCGCCGACGCCTGATTCATAATATTGGTTGCATCATTGAGGAGAGTCGAACCTCCAGTATTTGAGAGAAAAACGAAGAAGGCTGGAATCATCAAAGGATTCCAGCCTTCTTTACGCGTTTGTCAGCGCTTTAGCCTATCGGCGGCAGCGATTCACTCGGCATCCTTGTCGGCGGCGAGCTCGTCGGCCACAGCGGCGGCTGCGGAAGCGGCTTCAACGCTCTCGGACTCTTCGTCTTCAGCGGCTTCGCCGAGGAAGGCGCTCAGGTCCAGGGTCTCGCCCTCGGACTTGAAGGTCACGGCGCGCATGCCGGAGAGCAGGCCCTTGGAGCGGCCGACTTCCTGCACGGCGGAACCGATCTGGCCGTTGCGGATGATGGCCTGGATGAAGGCGTTCGGGTCCATGCCGTACTGCTGGGCGATGGAGGCGAGGAAGTTGAAGACCTCACCCTGGGAGACCTTGACGTCCATGGTCTCGGCGAGCACGTCGAGCACCATCTGGTCGCGCAGTTCCTTCTCCACGGTTTCTTCGGCTTCGGCCTTCTGCTCCTTGGTGGCCTTGGACGGATCCGCGGTCACGTTCTTGAGCTGCTGCTCGACCATTTCGGCCTTGACGCCCTTCGGCACCGGAATCTCGAGGCCATCCTCGAGCTTGGCGATGAACGCGTCACGAGCGGCGGTGGCCTGACGGCCTTCGGCGTCCTGAGCGGCGACCTTCTTCAGGTCTTCCTTCAGCTCGTCGAGGGTGTCGAACTCGGAGGCTTCGGAAGCGAAGTCGTCATCGAGTTCCGGCAGTTCCTCGGCCTTGACGGAGTTGACCTTGACCTTGATCAGGGCCTTCTCGCCTTCGTGCTTGCCGGCCTCGAGGGTGCCTTCGAAGCTGGTTTCCTCACCGGCGGACAGGCCTTCGAGGGCCTCATCCAGGCCGTCGAGCATGGTGGCGGAGCCGAGCTCGTAACTCACGCCCTCCTGGGAGTCGACGGTTTCGCCGTCGATTTCGGCGTTGAGGTCGATGTTGGCGTAGTCACCCTTGGCGGCCGGACGGTCGACGCTCACGAGGGTGCCGAAACGCTGGCGCAGGGCTTCCAGACGGTTGTTGATGTCCTCATCGGTGACCTCGGCCTTGGCGACCTCGATCTCCATGCCGTCAAGAGCCGGCAGTTCGATGTCCGGGCGACGCTCAACGGTGGCGACGAACTTCAGCTTGGTCTCATCCTTGGCGGATTCCGGCACGTCCTGAACGTCGATCTCCGGCTGGGCCATCGGGTGGATCTTCTTGGTTTCAAGAGCCTTGGAATACAGCTCCGGCACGCCGTTGTTCACAGCTTCGCCGGCGACGGCACCGAAGCCGATACGCTGGTCGATGATCTTGCCGGGCACGTGGCCCTTACGGAAGCCAGGCACGTTGACCTGCTTTGCGATTTCCTTGCGAGCCTCGTCGAGATACGGGTTGAACTCCTCCGGGTCGACGGTGACGGTGAGCTTCACCTTGGTCGGCTCAAGATTCCTGACGCTGATTTTCACGCTTGCGCTCCTGAAAAATACGGTTCTTCATATTTCTGCCGTTAGGCAACCTCTATATAATAGCGCGACTTACGGACTCTGCAACTAGGGAGACCTGCCAGTCGCGTGCGCCCTGTTCGCTGAGGAATCGCGCGACGTCACGCTTACGAGGTTCGTCCGTCCAGCACAGGTTACGCAAATACTGCGGTTTGATGACGATTTCCACAGGCGTGCGCGTGTCCTCCGCTATCTGGGAGACCGCCTTGCGCACCCTGTTGAGCACTTGCAGACGTTCCGGATACCGTTCCTTCCACACGCGAATCGATTTGGGAGCCGAGGCTGACTGCGATTCATGACGCCGCGCGGCGCCGCCGTCCACGTCCGGCCATTCGCTTGGCGGCAGGGCGAGCGCGTCCTGGATGATGTTCTTCCACATGCTCGGTTTGATTTTGCGTTGAATCGGCGCGTACCGTTCGAACATCTTGTCCTGTTCGGAATCGGTATGGATGCGCACACGTTCGTTGATGGAGCGAATCGAACGGAATTGCGCAGCGTTGTGTGGTTTGCGTTTCGCCACTTCGATGATGGAGCTGTCGGACAATAGCAGGGTCGGCGCGATGTCGTATTCGCGCGCGAGTTCGTCGCGTCGGGTCCATAGCGCGCGGACGATGGCCAGCGCCTGCCGGTCACGCATGACTTCAGTGATGTGCGAGACATGCATCCAGGGAATCAGATGCTCCTTGCGTGGTCCCAGACCTTCTTTGAGCGCGTAATCGAACTCTTCCTGAGCCCATTCCATCTTGCCTTGGCGTTTGAGTTCGGCGCGCATCTTCGTTTCAAGCTCGATGAGCAGTTCGACGTCCAACGCCGCGTAATTTCGCCAGTCGCGGGGCAACGGACGATACGACCAGTCAGCCGCAGAATGTTCTTTGGCAAGGGTCAGTCCAAGAAAATGCTCGGTGACAGCGGCGAGTCCGAATCGTTTCAATCCCAGCAGACGCGCGGCGATTTCCGTGTCGAACAGCCGTTGCGGTTCCATGCCGAGTTCGGCGAATCCCGGAAGATCCTGCAGGGAATCATGCAGAATCCATACCGCATCTCCGACGGCACGGTTGAAATCGTTCCAATCCGCCCCGGCCGCGGCGAGCGCCTGCGGATCGAGCAGGCCGATGCCGGCTCCGTCGCGTTTGAACTGCACCAGCCAGTCCTCATGCCCATACCGGAAGCCGGATGCGCGTTCCGCGTCCGCGGCAAGGGAGCCATGTGAGGAAGCCAGCTCACTGCAATAGTCACGGAATGCCGGCAACGTGTCGATCACGTTGGGCACGCCTTCGCGCGGTTCCGCCAGCAGCTTCGGCTCGTCAGTCAACGGGGTTTTCCTCCTCGGATTGCGTCATGGACCGGAGGAACGACGCCCACTGTCCGACTTGGGAGCCGGCGTCAAGGCCTCCATCGGCATAGTCTAGTGGAGTCCAAGACACCCGGATCTCGCAGCCCACCCTGGGCACGTCGGGGTCATGGCCGAATGCTGTGTTTTGGGTGACTGTGACGGTGCCGGATACATGTTCGGAATCGTTTGGATTGAGACGTTCCATCATCATGTCCCAGTACATGCCCGGAGTCAGGCAGTCGTCCTCCTTGTCGGGCAGTGGCAGGGATGCGAAAGCCACGCAACGCCAGTGGGAATGCCAGTCCTCTCGGAATTTGAGCGAATACAGGATCATGATCCAGCCGGATGCGTATGTTTCATCGCATTCCAACGCGACGCCGATGCCGAAGTTCGCCATGGAATTGGGCACCGGAATCTCACGGTATGTCATGCCTTTCAAACGCCGCATACGGTCCACGGAAAGCACCGCGTTCCAGACTTGGTCGGGAACGCCCTGCGGTCGCATAAGCATGGTCTGTGGGGCTTCGCCGCCCGTATCCGCTCCCTTGCCATCGGCGCGCGCCACGTTGCGCGCATCTCGTGGAAAATCAAAGATGTCTGCCATAGTTCAAGGCTACGACAGAGAAGGTCATTTCGTAGTATTTCGAACCACTTTGCCACGCGTCGAATGTGAAGATTTTTCAGCGTATGAATAAATTGGTCCATGCCATCGATTCAGTCGGTGGCATGGACCAATATGAGACGTTCCGCATATCCAGCGAATATGGGGAAGCCATTGAGAGGACGGGCGTTTAGTACACGGTGAAGCCGTGCGACTGGAACTGCTCGACCACACGTTGTTTCATTGCCGCGGACGGGCCTTTCTGGTCCTCCAACGGGTATGGGATGTTCAGCATGTGCCACTTCGGACGGCCAAGCTGGTGGAAGGGCAATACGTCGATATGTTCCAACGCGTCGCCGAAGGTCTCGCAGATCTTCGCCACGTTCTCGACGTTTTCTTCGGAGGATGTGAGGCCCGGCACGAGCACGAAACGCACCCAGATCTTCTTGCCTGCCTTGGCCAGACGCTGTCCGAAGTCGATGGTCGGCTGCAGGATGCCGCCGGTCACCTTATGGTAGGTCTCCTCATCGCCGGATTTGACGTCAAGCAGGCACAGGTCGATGTCATCCACCATGTCATCGGTGTAGCTCGCCCCGAGGAATCCGGACGTGTCGAGGCAGGTATGCACTCCCATCTGCTTGGCGGCATGGAACACGCGGGACACGAAAGCCGGCTGCATCATGGATTCGCCGCCGGAGAAAGTGATGCCGCCGCCGGTGGCCTTGAATAAATCGGCATACCGCTCGATTTTCTTGACCATGGCTTCGTAGTAGACGGGCTTGCCGTCGCGCATCTTCCAAGTATCCGGATTCTGGCAGTACTGGCAGCGCAGAGGGCATCCGCTCATGAACACGGTCATTCTGGTGCCAGGACCATCCACGGAAGTGTTGATGTCCCACGAGTGCACGAAACCGATATCGCCGCTTTTCAACGCCTTGATGCGGTCGAGACGGTCCAAGCCGATTGGCGATTCGAATCCGGACAGGCCTCCCATCAGCGTCTGGTTGACGTAGTCCTTGGAATCCCTCAGCATGTGTCTGGTCGTGGAACGGAAAATATGTTCAGACATCAATGTCCCCTTTCATCTGCCATCCCAATCATATGGGAAAACGATATGGGAAAAGCGAAAGGGACGAAGCCACGAGCTCCGTCCCTTCGCATTACCGTCGTTTCATGCGGCGGCTTTCATTTGGCTGATTGTGCCGTTCAGTCGACGACAGCGCCCTGGTGGAACGTACGGGAAATCACGTCGAGCTGCTGTTCCTTGGTGAGCTTGACGAAGTTCACCGCGTAGCCGGAGACGCGCACGGTCAGGTGCGGGTACTTCTCCGGATGCTCGACGGCATCCTCGAGCTGCTCCTTGCGCAGCACGTTGATGTTGGCGTGGTACAGGCCGTGGCCGTTGCCGGCGTCCAGGATGCCAACGAGGTTGCCGATACGCTCTTCCTCGTCGCGGCCCAGACCATCAGGGGTGATGGTGTTGGTCAGCGAGATGCCGTCAAGAGCGTCGTTGTAGTCGATCTTGCCGACGGAGAACATGGACGGCAGCATGCCGTGGGAGTCCATACCGTTCTCCGGGTTGGCGCCCGGAGCGTACGGGGTGCCCTTCTTGTGGCCGGACGGGAAGGCACCGGTGGCCTTGCCGTATTCCACATTGGAGGTGATGGTCAGGATGGACTGGGTCGGGACGGCGTCGCGGTACACCGGCAGACGCTTGACCTGGCCCATGACGGTGGAGACGACCCACTTGGCGATGTCGTCGGCACGGTCATCATCGTTGCCGTACAGCGGGAAGTCGCCTTCGGTGCGGTAGCCGACGATCAGATCGTCATCGGCACCTTCGACGTACTCGTTCTCGTGGCCCGGCGTGGTCTTGGCGTCCTTGTTGTAGATCGGGTAGACCTTGGCGTACTTGCAGGCGGACAGGGAGTCGGCCGCGATCGACAGGCCGGACATGCCGCAGCCGAGGGTGCGGTACACTTCCTTGTCGTGCAGAGCCATCTCGATGGACTCGTAAGCGTACTTATCGTGCATGTAATGGATGATGTTCAGAGCCATCACATAGGTCTCGGACAGCCATTCGAGGGCCTTCTCGTAGTTGGCCTTGACCTTCTCGTAATCCAGCGTGCCATCGGCTTCCGGCTTGATCGGGTCGATGACGCCCTTGTCGATGACCTGCATGCCGGTCATCTCGTCGCGTCCGCCGTTGATGGCGTACAGCAGGGCCTTGGCGGAGTTCACACGAGCGGCGAAGAACTGCATCTGCTTGCCCACGCGCATCGGGGAGACGCAGCATGCGATGGCGGCGTCGTCGCCCCAGTGGGAGCGGATTTCCTTATCGGACTCGTACTGGATGGCCGAGGTGTCGATGGAGATTCTGGCGCAGAAGCGCTTGTAGGCTTCCGGCAGCTTCGGATCCCAGAAGATGGTGATGTTCGGCTCCGGGCCAGGTCCGAGGTGCTCGAGGGTCAGGGTGTTGAGCAGACGGAACGAGGTCTTGGTGACCATGGTACGGCCGTCGTCGCCGAAGCCGGCGTCGGACCAAGTCGCCCAGTACGGATCGCCGGAGAAGATCGCGTCGTAATCCTTGGTACGCAGGAAGCGCACGATGCGCAGCTTCATGACCAGGTTATCGATGATCTCCTGTGCGTCGGTCTCGGTAATCTTGCCGGCCTTCAGGTCGCGCTCGAAGTAGACGTCGAAGAAGGTGGAGACACGGCCGAAGGACATGGCGGCGCCGTCCTGGCTCTTGACGGAGGCGAGGTAGCCCATGTAGGTCCACTGCACGGCTTCCTGTGCGGTCTGTGCCGGGCGGGACAGGTCGAGGCCGTACTCGTTGCCGAGGTTGATCAGCTGCTTCAGGGCCTTGATCTGCTCGTCATGCTCCTCACGGAAGCGGATCCAGTGCTCGATCTCCGGCTCGGTGAAGTCGTTGCGGTACGGGATGGAGTCCTTGTCGCGCTGCTTGAACTTGATCAGCGTGTTCACGCCGTACAGGGCCACACGACGGTAATCGCCGATGATGCGGCCGCGGCCGTAGGCATCCGGCAGGCCGGTGAGGATCTTGTTGTGGCGAGCTACCTTGATCTGCTTGGTGTAGACGCCGAAGACGCCGTCGTTGTGGGTCTTGCGGTACTTGGTGAAGATCTTCTTGATCTCCGGATCGGGCTCCTTGCCGGCTTCCTTGATGGCCTGCTCGACCATACGCCAGCCGCCGTTCGGCATCATGGCGCGCTTGCACGGCACATCGGTCTGCAGACCGACAATCACATTGTCGACTTCCGGGGAATCGATGTAGCCGGCCGGGAAGGCGTCGATGCCCGCCGGGGTGTGGGTGTCCACGTCGTAGACGCGCTGCTTGCGCTCCACGGACAGATAGTTGTCGTCCAGATACTTCCACAGGTGCTTGGTCTTGTCGGTGGCGTCAGCCAGGAAGGACTCGTCGCCCTCATATGGCGTGTAGTTCTTCTGGATGAAGTCGCGGACATCAATGTCCTTCTGCCAGTTGCCCTCGGTGAAGCCTTCCCAAGCCTTAGCCTCAAGTTCCTCCTGGGAGACCGCCGTTGCATCAACTGCTGCCATTTCCACTCCTTACTGGGTGTCGGTTGGCGACGCATCGTTACGCCGTCGCTACTTCACGATTGTAACGGCAATCATCTGCGAAAAGCCTGAAAACCACGCCCGAAATTAGTGACATAAATCACAATCGGGCGTGGTTTTCATATGGAATTCACTTTTCGGAAGATGCCGAGCCGTCCGCTGACCAGCGTTTCCATTCGCGGTCCTGTTCCTCCCATTTGAGATTGCGTTCCTGCACGATCTTCCACGCGTCGAGCGCGTCCTCACGGGTTCTGTACGGCCCCATGCGGTGGCTTGCCGGGGAAATCATGCCCAATTCCGGCTGCTCGGTGACGGTGTTGAAATACCACTGCTTTTCCATATCGGCTTCCTTCGGCTCTCGATGTTCTGCTTGCGATCGCCGATTATTCGCGGAATGCGTTGGTGACCGGCAGACGGCGATCACGTCCAAACGCCAGCGCCGTCACCTTCGGTCCCAGCGGATACTGGCGACGCTTCCATTCGGCGCGGTCGACCAATCGCATGACCGTGTCGACGGTCGCCTCGTCGAAGCCGTCGGCCAGCAGGTCGGCGCGGCCATGAGCATGCTCGATGTACATCGCCAATACTTGATCGAGCAGCGCGTATTCCGGCAGCGAATCGGAATCCTTCTGCCCTGGGCGCAATTCGGCGGACGGCGCCTTCTCGATCGAGTTGACGGGGATCATCACACCATCCGGCAGCGGAGTGCCCGCGCTCCCCTGCTCGTTGCCGACGACATGCAGACCGCCGATGCCCATGCCGGCGGCGGCAGCCTTGTTGCGCCAGCGGGAGATCTCCCACACGCGGGTCTTGAGCAGGTCCTTGATCGGCGCATAGCCGCCGACCGCATCGCCGTAGATTGTGGAATAGCCGCATGCCAGTTCGGACTTGTTGCCAGTGGCCACGGCCAGCAGTCCTTTGGAGTTCGAGTAGGCCATGACGATGACGCCGCGGATGCGCGCCTGCAGGTTCTCGGCGGCGACGCCTTCCAGTTCCAGCTGGTTTTGGAAGGAGACGAACAGCGGCTCGATGGGCTGAATGTCATAATGCGCGCCGATATTGCGCGCCAGATCAGCTGCATCGTCCTTGGATCCGTCGGACGAATACATGCTCGGCATGGAGATGCCGTACACGTTCTCGCCGCCCACCGCGTCGGCCGCCATGGCAGCCACGAGCGCGGAATCGATGCCGCCGGACAGTCCCAGGCACACGCCCTTGAAATGGTTCTTGGCCATGTAATCCTTCAGACCCAGCACGCAGGCGGTGTACACTTCCTCGTCCGGATCGGGTTTGGCTGCGATCGTACCGACCTTCTGATGCTCCGCGGACGTGTCCAAGTCGAAGAAGCTCAGATCCTCCATGAACATCGGCGAGCACTCAAGCAGGGTGCCGTCGGTGTCCACGACGAAGCTGCCGCCGTCGAAGACGAGGTCGTCCTGGCCGCCCACTTGGTTCAGGTAGATCATCGGGGCGTTCACTTCGGCCGCGCGGCGCACCGCGAGGTCGAGACGGGTGTCGGTTTTGCCTTCCTCGTATGGCGAACCGTTCATGGTCAGCAGCAGGTCGATGTTCTCCTTGGCGAGTTCGGCCACAGGGCCGCCGTCCTGCCAGATGTCCTCGCAGATGGCCACGCCGATGCGCGCGCCGTTCACGTCGAGCACCATGGATTTGTTGCCGGGGCTGAAGATGCGGAATTCGTCGAACACGCCGTAATTGGGCAGGAAATGCTTGTCGTAGCCGGCCCAGACCACGCCGTCGTGCAGGACGACGAGTCGGTTGCGCGGTTTGGAGGTTTCACGGTCGGTGCCTACAGTGCCGACCACCACATATAGTTCGCCGAGACTGTCGGATGCCAGTTCGGTGGCAAGCCAGTTGGCTTTGTCCCATGCGGCTTTGCGGAAGGTGGCACGCAGTGCGAGGTCTTCGATGGGGTATCCGGTCAATGTCATTTCCGGGAACACGACGACTTGCGCGCCCTGCTGAGCGGCGAGATGCGCGTATCGCATGACCTTGTCGGCGTTGGAATCAAGGTCTCCGACGCAGGTGTCGATTTGGGCGAGTGCGAAGCGAATGTCTGTCATAGCTGCCTAACCTACCGTTGATTTGTTGGATATGTTGTGTTTTTACGATTATGAAAATTGCGATTACGGCGTTCCGCACGTGGCGTCACGACAGTTCGTTGAGCACCGTCAGCGCCGCGTTGGCGTAGAATTCCACGCCGGCTTGCAGCGATTCGTCAAGACCGACGAAGTGCGGGCTGTGCCAATCCGGGCAGCCTTCCTCGCCGTTGGATCCGATGAAGGCGAACACAGGCATGGTGACGGGCATGAAATCGCAGAAGTCCTCCCCCGCCATCGACGGGTGGATGGGTTCGAGCTGGGCGTAATCGCGCACGTTGTCGGCGACTATCTTGGAAAGTTCCGTATCGGAGACGAGCGGATTCTGGAAGTCGTCCCAATCGATGTCGGCGGTGATGCCGTAACCGGCCGCAATGGACTGGACCTGTTGCTTGAAGCGTTTCTCCACCAGTTCACCGTCGGACTTGTGGAAGTATCGTACGGTGCCTTGGAAGCTCGCCTTGTCGGGTACGACGTTCCACACGTGGCCGCCGTGCATTTCGGTGATGGACAGCACGAGCGGATGGAACGGCGATACGTTACGGCTCACGATGGTCTGCAATGCGAGGACCATCGTGGCGAGCGCCTCGATCGGGCCGGTGCCCTTGTGCGGATAGCCGGCGTGTGTGCCGGTGGCGTGCAGGGTTACATGGAATTTCACGCAGCCGGCCATCATCGGTTCGGGGCCGACGGCGATCTGTCCGGGCGCGTAGTTCGGGTTGTTGTGCGCGCCGATGGCGGCTGATACGTCGGCGAGCAGTCCCGCGTCGACCATGGCCTTCGCGCCGAGGCCAAGTTCCTCGGCGGGCTGGAACAGCAGTTTGATGGAGCCCTTGATGTGTTTGCGGCGCTTGGCGAGCCAGAACGCGGCACCGAGCATGTACGACATGTGCAGGTCGTGGCCGCAGCCGTGCATCACGCCGTCGTTGACGGATGAGAACGGCAGACCGGTGTCTTCCTGGATGGGCAGACCATCGATGTCGGCGCGCAATGCGATGCGTGGTCCCGGCTGGTCGCCGCGGATCAGTCCGACCACGCCGGTTTCGAGCGGATTGTTGAGCACTTCGATGTCGTGTGCGCGCAGCAGCTTCTCAATGTAGGCGCTGGTCTCGTATTCCTTGAAGCTGCGTTCGGGGTGCGCATGCAGATAGTGCCTGATTTCGATGATCTCCGGCGTGATTTCGATATGTTCGCTCATGGTTGACGATTGTAGGCACATCCGGCCGTTTTTCCTATTTTCGTGGTCGTGTTCCGTGCCGTGCACGACGTTTTCGCACATATCCTCGTAAGCTGGATACCGGGTTTGACATGGTTTTTCATGGAGGCAGCATGGCTCAGGACATCAAGACGGCGTTTTTCGACATCGACGGCACGTTGACGAGTTTCGTCACGCATGTGGTGCCGCAGTCCACCGTCGACGCGTTGCATGCATTGCAGCGCAATGGCGTGAAGGTGTTCATCTGTTCGGGCCGCGCACCCTCCTACATGGGCGTGGTGCTTGATACCATTCCCGTCACGTTCGACGGCATCGTGGGACTTAACGGCCAGTATTGCACCACGCGCGACGGTCTCGACTACCGGCATCCGATCGACCAGGCCGACGTGAAGCTGATCACCGACTGGCTTGAAACGCATGCCGACGTGGTCGCCAACTATGCGGAAAGCGACTACGGGTATTTCAATCGCACGAACGCCGCATTGGAACGCACGTGGAACAGTCTCGGCAAGACCGCGCCGAAAATCGACATGCATGATCCGCGCGAACGCATCGCAAACCATTCCACGTTCCAAATCAGCCCGTATGTGGACGAGACGATGGAAGCCGAAATCGCCAGCATGTGCAGCAACGTGCGCGGCGTCAGATGGCATCCCGCTTTCACCGATCTGATTCCCGCCGATGGAGGCAAGGCGGTTGGTATGCAGGTGATGCTGGAGCATTTCGGTTGGACGAAAGACAATGCGATCGCATTCGGCGACGGCGGCAACGATGTGGACATGCTACGATTCGCGGGAATCGGCGTGGCAATGGGCAACGCCACCGACGAGCCGAAAGCGGCGGCCGATTACGTCACCGACAGCGTCGACGACGCCGGCATAGCCAACGCGCTTAAGCATTTCGACATTATATGACGGTGTTTCCGCAAGATTATTTACGATTCACAAGTCTGTTTTTCGCATATTCCTGCGGTTTTCGCGCCCTTTATAAATAATTCCGATAAGCGCGCGACGTGTTGCCGTCACAGGTTCCTCTATATTGGTCAATCGTTGGCCCGCAACCGCAGTAAGCATCCGGGCCGTGTAGCGAAATTGAGAGAGAGGAACTCAACCATGCGTAACAAGAAGATTCTCGGCGCACTGCTCGCCGTCACCACGCTCGCGACCTTCGGCCTGGCAGGCTGCGGCAATTCCGGTTCCAACGGTGCCGCCTCCAAGGAGGACGACAAGACCATCACCGTGGCCGCCTCCCCGACCCCGCACGCGGAGATTCTGAACAAGGCGGTCAAACCGCTCGTCGAGAAGGACGGCTACAAGCTGGTCGTCAAGGAGTTCACCGACTACGTGCAGCCGAACACCGCCACCGAGGATGGCGAGGTTGACGCCAACTACTTCCAGCACAAGCCGTACCTCGACAACTTCAACAAGGAGAAGGGCACGCATCTGGTGTCCGTGGAGGGCATCCATTTCGAGCCGTTCGGCCTGTACCCGGGCAAGACCAAGGAGCTGAAGGATCTTCAGGACGGCGCCACCGTGGCCGTACCGAATGATGCCACCAACGAGGCCCGCGCGCTTCTGCTGCTGCAGGATGCCGGCCTGATCAAGCTGAAGGATCCGAAGGACATCAACGCCACGCCGAAGGACATCACCTCCAATCCGAAGAACCTGAAGTTCAAGGAGCTTGAGGCCGCCGTCGTGCCGACCGTCATCAAGGATGTCGACATCGCGGCCCTGAACGGCAACTACGCCATCCAGGCCGGCTTCGACCCGACCAAGGACACGCTAGCCACCGAGAAGGCCGGCGGTCTGGCCGCGAAGACCTACCAGAACATCCTCGTGGTGAAGGAAGGCAATGAGAACACCGCCAAGACCAAGGAGCTCAAGAAGGCTTTGAAGTCCGACGAGGTGCGTGACTACATCAACAAGAACTACAAGGGCGCTGTCGTTCCGGTCTTCTAAGACCCGTTTCGGCAGTAGGAGTTCAATGCCGCAGGTATACTACCCTGCGGCATTCTTGTTATGGAACACGATTAGGAACAGGACATTATGACGATTCAGATCGACCATCTGCACAAAAGCTACGGCAGTGGCGCCGAAGCGCATGAGGTGCTGCACGACATTAACCTGACCATCGATTCGGGTGAGGTCTTCGGCATTCTCGGCTCGTCCGGCGCGGGCAAATCGACATTGGTGCGTTGCATCAACCTGTTGGAACGCCCCACTTCCGGCAAGGTGCTCATCGACGGACGAGACATCACCGGCGTGAAAGGCAAGGAGCTGGCGGACGTGCGCGCCGGAATCGGCATGATCTTCCAGAACTTCAGCCTGTTTCAACAGCGCACCGTGCTGCGCAACGTGACCTTCCCGCTGGAACTCAACCACACGCCGAAAGCCAAGCGTGAGGAACGTGCGCGGTATCTGCTCGATCTGGTCGGTCTGGCTGATCTGGCCGACCGCTACCCCAGCCAGCTGTCCGGCGGCCAGCAGCAGCGCGTGGCCATCGCAAGGGCGTTGGCCAACAATCCGTCCATCATGCTGTGCGATGAGGCCACCAGCGCGCTCGACTCCACCACGACGGCGCAGATCCTCGACCTGCTGCGTCGCATCAACCGTGAACTTAATGTGACGCTGGTCGTCATCACGCATTCGCTGTCCGTGGCACGCAACATCTGCGACCGTGTGGCCATGATAGACGGAGGCCGCATTGTGGAAATGGGCGATACGGAAGCGTTGTTCGCCGATCCGCACAGTGACATTCTGAAGACTTTGATCGCCGACGCGAAGGTGACGAACCATCGGCATACGCACGAAACGGCGGATGGCGCGAAGAATGGGGCGGCCGATGATTCCGCCCAGAAAGAGGTGAAGTGAGATGGGACAGGTGGTTTCGCAATTCATCGCCGATTATGGCGAACTGCTGGTCGAAGGCGTGCGTGACACGATCATCATGACTGCTGTGGCGACGCTGCTGGCATATGTGATCGGCCTGCCGGTCGGCGTGCTGCTCATCACGTCCGCGAAAAAGGGCATCCGTCCGAACGCACCGCTCAACACCGTGCTCGGCTGGATCGTGAACATCGTGCGTTCCGTGCCGTTCATCATTCTGCTGGTGGCCATCATCCCGCTGACCCGACTGATTGTCGGCACCTCGCTCGGCGTGCCGGGCGCCATCGTGCCGCTGGTCATCACCGCGGCTCCGTTCGTGGCGCGCGTGGTGGAACAGTCGCTCGCCGAAGTGGACGGCAGTCTGGTGGAGGCCGCGCAAAGCTTCGGTGCCAGCAACCTGCAGATCGTGTTCAAGGTGCTGCTGTTCGAAAGCCTGCCATCGCTGGTGCGCGGTGCGGCACTGACGTTCATCACCCTGTTCGGCTTCTCCGCCATGGCCGGTACCGTCGGCGCGGGCGGCCTGGGCGATATCGCCATCCGTTACGGCTACCAGCGTTACCAGTACGACGTGATGACCGTTGCCGTGATCCTGTGCGTCATTCTCGTGCAGATCGTGCAGACCATCGGCGACGTGGTGTCCGACCATATCGACCATCACGAGCGTTGAGCCAGCACATTCGCGTTCCTTACGAAAAGCGGGTCCAAACGTTTGTTGTTTGGACCCGCTTTTCGTACGCGGAAAGAGACGCTGCTCGTAGACGATTACTTGTTGAGCTCGGCCTTGACCAGACCGGCCAGCTTGCCGCCATCGATGGTTTTGCCGGCAAGCGCGGCACGAGCGGCTTTGACGACGCGACCCATGTCCTTGGGGCCGGCCGGGTTCACTTCTGCCACGGCGTCGGCGACGGCTTTGGCGTAGTCCTCGTCGCTGGCGGCCGCCGGCAGGAAGGTTTCCAGGAAATCGGCCTCGGCGGTTTCGGGAGCGGCCTTGTCCGCCAGTCCCTTGTCTTCGTACAGTTTGGCGGTCTCACGACGGGTCTTGACGCCCTTCTGGATGACCTTGAGCACTTCCTCGTCGGTCGCTTCGTGACCGTTGGCGATCTCCAGGTTCTGGATGTCCGCCAACGTCAGGTTGATCGGGTTGAGCTTGGCCTTGTCCTTGGCTTTCATCGCCGCGATCTTGGCTTTCTTCAGCGTGTCCTTCATCGACATGTTCGTTCCTCTTTTCTTGACCGTTCGAACACCGTCTTAATACTACGCGTCTACCAATCCGCCGTCCTGTATCCGTGCCGTCGGCATCCACGCCGGTCTCAAGCCCATGAGACACTTGGAGCCATGACTACAGTTATCATGCGCACCTCTGATGATAATCACATGTGGTCATTTTTGGCTCTATTCCAAGGTTTTCCGATCTTGGGAAACCTGCCAATCAGCCTCGTTTTCCGTAAGGCACCTACAGGCACCCAAGAATAATCCGGGAACATTCCACCGCCCTGCCGGCGCTCAACGTCTTCGCCGACCGGCGTGGAAAAAGACAATCCCCCTGTGGTTTCATGATGTTCCACATGTGCGATGCCCAAAAGCATTCCCGGCAGCACGCCTCCATGGCGGACAGCAGACAGAACGATACGTGGCCCGCGCAACCGAACGGCCTTCACCTTAAACTCGCCCGCGCATCAAGTGCCCTTTGCCATGATCCCATCATCTCCCATCGAGTTAGGGGAATGCGGAACAAAAATCAGTTCATATCACTTTTTCTGTTCCTTGAACTGAGCTTGGCCTCTCCAACAAGCCCTACTACAATAGGACTCATTCCTCCGCAGTTCGAGAATCGAGTCAATATGCGCCGAATTTGCCACATTCTTGCAGGTCTCCTAGTGGGTACCGGACTCTTACGCACAGTAAGCGGCTTTATTTTTGACTACCTGCATCCGGAATACGTGTCTAGCTTTCCTTCATACCTTTATTTTTTACGAGCAGTCCCCTTCCTTATCGCTGCTGGTGCTGTCGAAACTATTTTATTCCTGATAAAAAGGAGAAATAAATAAAGAAACTCAAACAAATTGTCACTGCTCTAGTATCTGTAATATTGGCTGGAACTGTAACAGTAAATGCGTCGGCAGCAGAATCTATGGAAACTCCCTATAGGAGTCCTACCCTATCTAGCTTTCCGTCTAATGCTTCTCTGAAAGATTTTGAGAAAACCTCAGATAACGAAGATCTGAGAATTATCTCATCTCCTTCTCGGGGCGCTAATTACAAAACGCGTGCTGCAGAGGCTGTAGCTTTATTACGGATTTATTCCACTACAGGATCCGGCTCATCATCTAGTTTCACGAATCTCGGCCATTCTTGGCTTATGATCACACCTGTCTGGTTCTACGGTAAACATTGCTGGGATTAACGTTGCTGATGGTAAATCTATAACAGCAAGCACTTGGGATGAATCCGTAGATGTCAGTAGAGAACATAAGGGTCTATGACTCAATCTTGATTCGAAGCTTAATTCCAACGGTATTAATCTTCAGAATGTTTCCATTCAATTACCCCTAAGACAAATTGATTTAGATACAGTGAATACTAATATTAAGAATAACGATAAATGGGGTTATCTTACCAACTGTTCTACTTTCGCTTCAAAAATTTGGAATTCAATTGCTAGTGGCAGCAGTAAAGTTGACGCTGGATCCATCAATACACCAGCCAGTCTAGCAAAAAGTATTACAAAAGTTGGTGAGGCAGAATCATATACATTGTTAATGTACAATACTTCTTCACCGCATCACGATTCCGTATATTACGGCTATCCTCCCATAAAGAGTAATAACAATAATTAGATAACCAAATCTGTCTGGTAAAGCCGGACTAGTTTTATCTATAATGTGAGCCGCAAGTGTTGGCATAGCGCTTGCGGCTCATACGCACGATAAGCAAGAGCCACAGCATTCCCACCCGGTCTCAAGCCCATGAGACACTGGGGACCATGACTACCATCATCATGCGCACCTCGCATGATGATCGCATACGGTCGTTTTTGGCTTTATTCCAAGGTTTTCAATTTTGGGGAGGCCTGCCGATTACCCTCGTTTTCCACGAGGCACCTGCAGGCACCCAAAAAATAATCCGGGAGTGCTCTCCCGTCCCCGCTGAAGACTCACATCTCCACAGGTCTTCCCGCATCCCCACGTTCCAGGCATCACACCCACGGCAACAAACATTTTCATTCTAAATACATAAATGGCCATCCCCTACCGCAGAGATGGCCGAAATGCTGAATCTCGAAAATTTAGTTATCGTTATATCCATGCTGACGGCTATCCAACGCGTTCTTCCACCATGATTCGCGCTCAAGGATACGCTGGTCGTCAGTACGTTCATTCCAATTTTCAAGAAGCGTGTAGGTGAAATTGTTCTTCACGTAGTCGAAACCCTTTTCCTCCACTACTTTCCTGAGCTCGACATCGCCACCATGGCCGTCGCGCACGTAGTCTGACCAACGCTTCAACAACATACCCTTATCGCTCGTAGCTGACCCGACATACAGTTTTCCAGTCGCACGATCGGTAATCACATACACGCCCTTTTGGTGCTCCAGAGCATTACGCCAGTCCATAAGATTCCTAACAATAATGCGCTCAATTTCACGCCATGGAAGGCTGATCTGGTCATAACCGGGAAATGGATTGTCGTCAAACACGTCAGACAAGACCTGAACCACTTCAAACTCATCCATGGCTATATGACCATCATCCATGACTGTATCAGCTTTCAGGAGCGAATACTGCCCCTTGTGGAATCTGATGATGACACGACCGCACAGCGGCTTGTACCGATCAAAATCCTTGCCCTCATAGGCACGACCGTCCCACACATCTAAATCTTTAACGACTTTCTGCATAGCTGCAAACAACCAAAGATCAGGGTCGTTCTTTAACCTCACGAGACAGATTGCATTATCACCAACACTAAAAAAACCATTTTTACGCCGATTAAACAACCAGTTAAGAATTTCTTCCGGATTCCTCTTGAACACTTCAATCGGATTATCATCGCTCCCTCTAGGAGGGATGCAGAATCTAATCTTGGTGTGCTTCAGCTCCTCATCGTTAAGATGGAGCAAATCATTCAGGGACAGTATCTCGTTCATGTCTATTCCTTCGCATTAAGCCAAAGTGATGTGACCTGATTTTTTCCGCTTTCATAGTGAGACGACTTGCATCTCTTGATTTGCATAATACTCGGTTTCCACCGCTTCCGGCATCTTGTAGCCCAGTGATTGGTAGAGGCGCTTCGAGTTCCACCACGAGACCCACCGGAACGTCGCCAGTTCCAGCTCCTTCAGATCCGCAAACGGCCTGAGCCGCCACACCAGCTCGGTCTTGTACGCGCCGTTGACGCTTTCGGCCGTGGCGTTGTCGTACGAGTCGCCGACCATGCCGGTCGAGGGAAGCATGCCATGTTCCCCAACCCTGGTGATGTATACCGTGCCGGTGTATTGCGTCCCGTGGTCGCTGTGGTGCACGAGACCGTCCGTCCATCATGCGACGCGGCCCACGATATCGCTGATCCAGCGCCTGCAACGGCAGTTCCTCCGTGTTCATGGTGGTGGCGCACGCCCAGACGACGATGTGGCGGCAAACGCCGCGTAGCCGAACGAGCCGCTGACTATACACACGTAGGTAGTGTCGGCCACGGGAAGCAGATTGGAGCCACGGCCTCGAACCTGCACCCCACCAAAATCGGCCTACCGCCGGTTCCCTGGGCTGACTTGGTGGTGACGGGCATCCTGCCACTCTTGATGTCTCGTATGCCGAGTCCGCGCATGATTCGCATCACCTGGTCGCGGTCGGCCTTCTGGGAATCCCAGCCCTGCGCAATCAGCTGGGTGCATCCTGATGTATCCGTACCGCGAAAAAGCCGAAGCCGTCGCCGGAATCTCGTTCACCCGGCGCAGTTCCGCGTTCTCCGCCCGCAGCTGTTTGAGTTCGGCCATCGTGTCTCTGGCCGACTGTTTTGACTCCTCCACAACCGCCGCGTCCGACCGGTTGCGCCAGCGCCGCAGCGCCTCCTGCGCCGCCCCCGGGTCCTTCATCAACGCGGCCATCGCGTTCATCTCCGACAATACGAGGAACGCAATCCCGCTGGCAGCCTGACGGCCCTCGTCTTGGACTCCGGCGTGCGTGCCCCTTGCCATGGTTCCATGATCTCCCATCAAATTAGGGGGAATGCAGCACTCAGCCCACACGATATTTATGTAATACATAATTTCGGTCTACTCCGGCATCCGGCAACCCAACGGCAGACGCAGTCGCTTTGAGTCCTATCACGAGGCCCACCGCGGAGCATCGTCGTGACTCCAGGTAGGCCGGATTCCGGAGCATTACGTTGTCAAACAAGTTCAATCTTGTACGTGCCGTTGACGAATTCAGACATGCTATTGACCTAGAAGTTGCTAACTACGACAGTCAACAGCAACATGTCATATCCCGTCAATTAGCATACTTACGCTGATGCATTACACACCACAGACGGCCATATAGTCCAAAGTGCATAAAAACTTTTCAGACACTGCCACATTGTCAATTCCTTAACTTGGAGAATGCAACGACGAGTGATAATGGCGTCAGCGTTTCCGCCCGGTCTCAAGCCCATGAGACACTTGGAGCTATGACTACCATCATCATGCGCACCTCTGATGATAACCGTGGCCAACTGTTTTTGGCTTTATTCCAAGGTTTTCTGTCCTTGGGAAACCTGCCGGTTACGCTCGTTTTCCACGAGGCACCTACAGGCACCCAAGAATAATCTCATTCTTCTGTGCATATCAGCGGCTTACCGACGCACACGAAAGAAGCATGCGAGTGTTCCTGCGACCTATCTCAGATGGCGAAGCCGCTCGACCAGATCGACGAGCGTCTGTTCCTCCTGTTCCACGCAGTCTAGGAAAATGGAGCAGAACGAATCCGGCTTGCCATCCACTTGCCATGCCTCCAGGCCGCGCGCGTATGCCCGACCCGCATCGTATTCGATGGCCACGGGACGGTATCCGTTCCGCAGCAGCATGAAGTTGAGCAACTGGCGGCCGGTCCGCCCGTTGCCGTCCATGAACGAATGGATGTTCTCGAACATCGCATGGAATCCGGCCGCCTTGAGCAGCGGATGCGCGCCGCTCCCGTTCAGCACGTCGACCAGGACTTGCAGGTCGTCACGAATCTCCAGCGGGTCCGCGGTCTTGACTCGGGTGGCGGCGATCCGCGCCAAATAGCCATAGGGACGGAACGTACCGCGGGCGAACGGCTGGAGATCCAATGCGGTCACCTCGTGTAGACGACGGATCAGCTCCTCGTTCAGCTTCCGCCCCTCCTTGGCATATTCGCGCACGTAGGCCATGCCGTCAGCGACCCCTCGCGCTGCAAACACGTATCTGGCCGGCGAGTCCGATGGGACGAACTCGCCCTCCAACACCAGCGACGTGTCCTCCAGGGTCAGCGTGGATCCCTCGATAGCGTTCGAATTGTAGGTGTAACGCACCAGCCAGTCGCGGTTGTAATCCGCCAACGCCATGTCCTCGACACCGTCCAACGGCTCCAGCGAGCGGGCCCGGTCCTTCAGCGCGTCGACCCTCCGCAGGCGTTCGGAAATCTCCCGTCCCCCTTCAAGGGCGTTCAGCTCGTCGGGAAGGGCCTGGATGTGCCGCGACAGCTCGGGATTGGCCATCATGCTCCTCTTTTCGTGTTCCGGTTGCAAAGTCCATTATTCCAGTAGTGATTCGTTGCGCTAGCGGTTCAGATGACGGCTCAACGCATCCGGTCCGGTTCCGACGCTTCTGGCATCCCCGTCCCGTTGTCCAAGGTTCTTCCGCAACGTCTCGCCGAACCTGTCCATCAAATCCGTTTTATTGCGGATCGGGCAAGAAACACGAAGGACCTCACCTTCCCTGATCCTGCGGAGCATCCCGATACGCTTTACCAACTGTACCCGGATGGCATCGAGGCGTTCGGGCGCGAACATGCGCATGCGCGACAACTCATGCGCCACCTCGTCGGGCCAGTCCGACAGAGCATCCAGATTGAACCGGCCCCAATCCTCCACCAGTTTGAGCTGCCGCAAGGCCGAGGGGCGGCCGGTCGCCGAATAGAACGGCTTGGCGAACCAGTCTCGGCCGTCCACATCGAGCTCGCCGCTCCACAGGCTCGCGCCGGTGTCGTAGATCGGAGCCGGACGGACCGCAAGGGTCTCGATGTTCCGGATCAGACCGAAGTTGTTGTAATGCCTATCTGTATTGCGCATGAGGTAGTCGACCACGAGCCAATCGTCCGTGGCGTCACGAACCGCCCGTTCGTCTGCGCCGAAGCCGACGGCGGCGCGGATCCACTGGTCATGCGAGTTGAGGCCGTTGACGGCCTTGACGGATTGGAGCACCTGCCAGGCGGAGACCAGCTCCTCATGATTGGAGAGCATGTCCGCGCATGTGGACATCAGACGGTTGCCGTTGCGCGCCAAGGAATACCGGACGGCCGGAACGCCCAATCGCATGCAGAGCCTCGAGGCGATGACCTCGTTCATGGGCTCCTGGCCAGTACGGCCCGACTTGACGAGCAGTCTCCTGCCGGTGGCCCTGTCGATTGTCCAGCGTTTGGGAAGATCGCCGCCAGTGGACACGTCGGGGGCGTTGAGGCTGATGTCATGGGACGACGAGTACGAGGTGAGCAGGATCTCGCCCAGCGCCTCGTCGAAGGGATTGTCGAAGAAGTTGACGTCCTTCTATTCAGCCGGGTCGTCCTCGCGTCTGACCCAGTACTGGTCCGACAGGCTCAAACCGTAGGTCCGGTCGAGCAGCTCCCCGGTCGATGCCGCGCCAAGCGATTCGAGCACGCGGCGGATGCCGTCGCGGGTGGAGGGGATGGCGCGGGACCTCCACCATTCGTCGATCCTCTTGGCATACAGCGCGCTCTTGCCGTGCGTGGTGGACTCCAGGGGCAGACGATCATGGTCAAGGACCTCGCCAGAGGAGCACGCGCGACCGGACTCGGGATCGTATTCGAACGCAAGGACCGGATGGTCCCCGCACATGATCAGCTTGCGTGGCATGATTCCGCTCCCTCCAAACTTGGTCTTTAAAGATTCTACAGGCACGAATTACGCGCGAGACGACGTACCGTTTCATGACGCGATGCATGGATATGGGCCACTTCCGCAAATCGCAAGCCTCGGCGATGACGCCGACAACTGATACGGTAGGCATATTGGTTTCCCAAAGGTAAAGAGGCATGACCATGGGATTGTTCGACTTCGCTAAGAACTCTTTGGGTGACGTGCCGTCCGGCTTCGGCGGTCGGGGCGATATCGCCAACCATCTTTTCGACGACCGATGAAAAGGCTCCGGTTGAAGGCTATGGCATGATGACACGAGCGTGGGGACATTTATGACCGAAGGATACTCGCATAAAGCGGCACACATCGTTGAGCATATCATTCTCGCAATCGCGCTGATCTGGGCTGGAGGCTGCACTCTCATATGGATGCAAACGGATATGTCGCATCGCATCGTGAACGCGAAATCCGCTGACGGCACCTGCGAAGTGACCATCAGCGAACTCGGCTCGCCCATATTCTTCGGCCCAAGCAGCATCACGGTCAAAGTCTCTTGGGACACCGATCCTGGTGTTATCGGTTCCGAGAACGTCACGGAAATCAAAACGGATCTGCACAACGACGGCAAATCATTAGGCTCGGGCAACTTCACCGTCACCTGGCACGGCAACATCCCGACCGTCACCACCCATGGCGAGGAACAGCCGGACCAAAGCTACACATTCAACTGGAAATAACCGCTCCGAACATCATGTCTCTCCCGAGAGTAGTCCTCACAACCGGGCAGGTCCCACAAGGAGCATAGCTCATGCACCCACCGTCCGGTCTCAAGCCCATGAGACACTTGGAGCCATGACTACAGTTATCATGCGCACCTCCGAAGGTGACATCAAAATCAACCTGTTCGATGACGAAACCCCGGAAACCGTGGCCAATTTCCTCGGCCTTGCCACCGGCGAGAAGGAATGGATCGATCCGATGACCGGCCAGCCTTCCCATGAGCCGTTCTACAACGGTCTAACCTTCCACCGCATCATCAAGGATTTCATGATTCAGGGTGGCTGCCCGCTGGGCAACGGCACCGGCGGCCCGGGCTACGACTTCGACGATGAGATCGTTCCTGATCTGAAGTTCGACCACCCGTACCTGCTGGCCATGGCGAACGCCGGCCTGCGTCGTGGCATGGACGGCAAGATCCACGGCACCAACGGTTCCCAGTTCTTCATCACCACCGTGCCGACCCCGTGGCTCAACGGCCACCACACCATCTTCGGCGAGGTTGCGGATGACGATTCCAAGGCAGTGGTCGACAAGCTCGAAGCCGTGAACACCGATCGCATGGACCGTCCGACCGAGCCGGTCGGCATCGTGTCCGTGGAAGTGCTCAAGTAAGCGTTTCCCGCACAGCCGTACAATATAGGAAAGCCCCCCGATTGAGGGGCTTTCTTCATTTTATTTATAGAGGCGTTTGCTTGCAATCACCGGCTTATGTGATTCGTCAACATCACATTTTGCGCAGTCGCGGCTCCGCGGAATCCTTCGCGCCGGTGATACGGTACACGTCGAACACGCCTTCGATTTTACGCACGGCGGCGAGCAGAGTGTTCAGATGCTGCGGATCGGCCATTTCGAAGCTGAATTGGCTGGTGGCCACGCGGTCGGTGCCGGTGGAAATCGAGCCGGAGATAATGTTCACGCCGTGGTCGGACAGCACGCGTGTCACATCGCTCAGCAGATGCGGACGGTCAAGTGCCTCGACCTGGATCTTGACCATGAACACGCCCTTGGTGCTGGTCCACTGCACATCCACCACACGTTCGGGCTGGCGTTTCTCCAGTTCGAGCATGTTCTGGCAGTCCACGCGATGCACGGACACGCCTTGGTTGCGGGTGATGAAGCCGATGATCTTGTCTCCAGGAACCGGCATGCAGCATCGGGCCAGCTTGACCCAGATGTCCCCCACGCCCTTGACGGAGATACCCAACGAGCTGGTGGTCTTCTTGGTACGCTCCACCTGCTTGAGCGGCAACGCCTCCTGCTCGACTTCCTCATCCACCTCGTCGCTGCCCGCGTCACGGACCAGATGCGAGATGACGTTCTGCGTGGAGATCTGGCCATCACCAATCGCCACGAACACGGCTTCCGCGTTGGCAAGGTTCAACTCGTCGGCGACACCCACCAATGCTTCCGGAGTCAGCAGCGTGGTGATTGGCAGGTTGCGCTTGCGCATGGCGCGCGTCAGCTCGTCACGGCCTTCCTCGACGGCTTCGGTACGGCGTTCCTTGCTGAACCATTGACGAATCTTGTTGCGTGCCTTCGGGCTCTTGGCGAAGCTCAGCCAATCACGCGACGGACCTGCGGATTCGGACTTGGATGTCAATATTTCAACGGTATCGCCATTCTCGAGCTTGGTATCAAGCGGCACCAATCGTCCGTTCACGCGCGCACCCATGGTACGGTGACCGACTTCGGTGTGCACCGCATAAGCGAAATCAATCGGAGTGGCTTCGGCGGGAAGCGAGACGATCTTGCCTTTCGGCGTGAACACGTAGACCTCTGCCGCGCCCAAATCCTCTTTGAGGGAGCCAAGGAATTCGTCGGAATCCGGCGTTTCGCTCGTCCAGTCGGCAAGTTGCTGAATCCATTTGAGGTTGTCGGCCTCGCTCAGCTCCTGGTTTTCGCCACGCTTGCGGTCGGACTTGTCAGGCGAGCTCAACGCGCGTCCGGCTTGGCCGTTCTCCTTGTACTTCCAATGCGCAGCGATGCCGAATTCCGCGCGGCGGTGCATGTCCCACGTGCGGATCTGAATCTCCACCGGCTTGCCGCCGGGGCCGACCACCGTGGTGTGCAGGCTCTGGTACATGTTGAGCTTCGGCATGGCGATATAGTCTTTGAAACGGCCGGGAACAGGGTTCCACCGCGCATGCACGGCACCCAACGCCGCATAGCAGTCCTGAATCGTGTCGACGATGATACGCACGCCCACCAAATCATAAATGTTGGCGAAATCGTGCCCGCGCACGATCATCTTCTGGTAAATGGAGAAGTAGTCCTTCGGGCGGCCCGTCACATAGGCTTTGATGTGCTGTTCGTCGAGATCCTCATTGATTTCGGCGAGAATCTGCTTCAGGTACACGTCGCGTTGTCCGGCGCGACGGGCCACTAATACCACAATCTCGTTGTAGATCTTCGGATACAGAACCTTGAAGCTGAGTTCTTCCAACTCGGTTTTGATGGCGTTCATGCCAAGACGGTTGGCGAGCGGCGCATACACATCCAGCGTTTCACGTGCCTTTTTCTGCGCGTTCGACTGCTTGACGTAACGCCATGTGCGGGCGTTGTGCACACGGTCGGCGAGCTTGACCACCAATACGCGCACGTCGCGGCTCATCGCCACCACCATTTTGCGGATGGTCTCGGCCTGGGCGGAATCGCCGTATTCCATTTTGGAAAGCTTCGTGACGCCGTCCACCAGGCCGGTCACCGTGTCGCCGAATTCGGCGCGGCATTCGTCGAGCGTGTAGTCGGTGTCCTCCACCGTGTCGTGCAGAAGGCCCGCTGCCACAACCAGCGGCCCCATGCCAAGATCGGCGAGGATCTGCGCCACTGCAAGCGGATGGATGATGTACGGCTCGCCGGATTTACGCCGTTGCGACGAATGCTGGGTGACGGCGCGCCGGTAGGCTCTCGCGAGAATGCTCATGTCCTCGTCGGGATGGTGGTATTCGCACATCTTGAGGATTGGTTCAAGCGGGTCAAGCGGATTCGTGCTGATCTCGCAGCCCAACATTCTGGCCGAACGAACCTCATGATCCATGTCGCTCATTTCGCTCCTCCTCGCTTGGAATGTACCCTATAGTACCCGCGCATCACCATATGACGGATGTATCCGGCCGCGTGTTGCACGGCCGGATACATCCTCGGTCTTTGTGTATTGCAGTCCCGTCAGGACGCAACGCCGGTTGATCCGAAGCCACGTTCCGCGCGGTCGGATCCGGGCAGGGTCTGCGCCTCGATGAATTTTGCCTCGACGTAGCGTTGGATGACCAGCTGTGCGATGCGGTCGCCCGGATGGAACGTCACGGCGCGTTCCGGATCGAGGTTGATCAACGGCACCTTGATTTCGCCACGGTATCCAGCGTCGATGGTTCCCGGCGCGTTAAGCACCGTGACGCCCTGCTTGACGGCGAGTCCCGAACGTGGATGCACCAGCGCCACATAGCCGGCAGGCAATGCGATTGCCACTCCCGTGGGCACCAGCGCCCGCTGGAACGGCTTCAACGTCACTTCTTCGGTGGTGCGCAAATCGGCACCGGCGTCTCCGGCATGGGCGTAATGCAGCTGAGCCGGCTGCCCGGGATCCAGCGACTTTACCAGAACCTCGACGTTTTCCGGCTCGTTGTATGCCTCGTCGAACGCCATCAGGCCGCACACTCCTTGCATACCGGCTGTCCGTCGTCGGTAGTGTAGGCAAGCTGGCTGCGATGCTTCACCAGGAAGCATTCGGAGCAGATGAACTCGTCGCCCTGCATCGGAATGACGGTCACCGAAGCGTCCTCATTGCTCAAATCGGCGCCCGGCAGCTCGTAGTCTTCGGCAATGGCGTTCTCGTCATCGTCCATATCGTTGGAATTGTTCTGAGAACCCTTGCTCAAAGCCTGGAGCGACTCCTCGTCCTCGTCTTTGTTGCGCGGGGAATCATAATCCTGTGCCATCGAGATTCCTTTCGTCATCTATGGTGCTTATGCGCCATAGAATACATGACTTTTCCCCCGCTAGGATACACGAATTGAAATACTCGTAAAATCCGACACGTGGGGCACAATAGAATTAATAGGAAAATCTAAGGGAAAGTGGTGTGTTGTGCCTGAGAATGCGCTCGAAGATGCACGGTTCGATCATGTGAGTGAAACCGGTGAGCTCGTCTTTGTTTCAGGTGCCGGCAAATTCGCCGTCAAGGTCGATGAAGCGCTTGAAAGAGCCATTTTGGAGGCAAAGCAGATTCGCACCGAAACCCAAGAGGAGCGTCAGCAGCAAGCGCCTTCCACGCTGCCGATCTCCCAAATCCAATCCTTGATTCGAGCCGGAGCCAATCCGACCCGCGTGGCGGAGCGATATTCGTTGAGCGAAGCGCTTGTTCGGCGTTTCTCGGCGGCGGTGGAAACCGAAAAGCAATATGCGATCGAACAGTTCCTGGCGGTTCCCGCGCCGAAGGAAAGCCGTGTGCGCACGCTTTCCGAACTGATCGAACGCACGTTCGCCGCAGCCCACGTACGGTTGGAGGATGTGCGGTGGAAGGCCACCAGACGCGGTTTGGAACCGTGGAAGATTACCGCGGAGTTCGATTCCGCAGGTCATGCCGCCCGTGCGGAATGGTCTTGGAACATGCATGACAACGCGGTCAACTGTCTGAACGCAACGGCACGCAAGCTCATCGGCGAACAAGACACGCCGACGGAAGGACACGCCGAGAAGCAGGTCGACCAGAATTTTCTCGCATCATTGAATTTGCCGGGCGATTCCGCACGCTCCGCACGTATCGAACAGACGGTGTCCGCTTGGAATGCTCCGGAACCGGTTGCACCGCAAGCCACGAATATCAAGACCACCGTTGAGACTCAGCCATCGGCGACCGTTCCGCTGCCGAACCGTCCGGAAATCGCGACGACGCAGCACCCCGCCCCTTCAACGACGGAACCTGCCCAAAACTCGCAAAACACGCAATCCGCCGGCGAGCAGCAGTCCGATAAGTCCAAGATGGCATCATCCGATCCTCATAGTCAGAGCACCACCAAATCGAAGCGCCGTGCAGGACGCTCCGCAGTGCCGAGTTGGGATGAAATTCTGTTCGGTGACTGATTAACGTTCCCTAACATCCCACGGCAACATCCGTTCAGACGTTCGGATCATTCGATCAAGCCACGTCAATCAGGCATGGAATATCAGATTCCATGTAGGTCAGCGACCCGTGCACGCTGGGCAGATGCATCGCCTTCTCCGCCTGTGTGCGGGAATCGACAATGGTGGTAGAGCCCGCAGCGGAGACGACCACATCGCCGATCATCGACTTGACGCGTTCATCGACTGGTCCGTAGACGCCTTCCTCGATTGCCTGCCGGCGGGTGCGCACCTGGGCGCGCTCCCCCAGCACGTCACGCCAACGAGCGGCGATGTCCTCCGGATTCTCGCCATCCTCGCCATAAAGCATGACACAGCGTGGTTCGCCGCCGACATTCGCGACGCCCCACATCAGCTGGGGTTCGGACGCTATGTCGATGCAGGCTTCCGGGTCGGCGGTTATCATGCCATGATCCGCCACGATGACGATCAGCGTGTTCTTCGGCACACTTCGACGCAGCAAAGACAACTGGGCGTCGATACGCTCATATGTGCCGATCCACTTGTCGGAGTCCCAGCCGTAATTGTGTCCGATCTTGTCCGCGTCGCGCAGGTACACGTATGTCAGTCCGGGCGTGTTCGCCGCTTTCGCCGCGGTCATGATACGTCGGCGTGGATCGTCATTGGAGATGTAGTCGCTGCCACGTAACGCCGCCTGAGTCAACGCGGAGAACGCGAATTTCGGCAGTCCCGAACTGGTGACGCGAACGTCCTGTTCCGCCAATCGTTCGAATATGGTCGGCTGCTGTTGCAGTTTCAGCGGTGCGGGCGCGTTTTTGAAAGAGATGAGCTGGCAGATTTCGCCATTGTCGGGATTGAGCTGCGTATATCCCGTCATGCCGGTTAATCCGGGGCATGTGCCGGTGCCGAACGTGGACATTGCGGCCACGGTGGTGCTGGGCATGCATGTGGCGATTGGCCGCTGGTTAACGCCATCCGCCATCAGCGACCGTAGATAGGGTGAATGCCCCAATCTCATATTGATGTTCCAATATCCGAGACCGTCCACCAGGACCACGACTGCCGAACGCGCGTCCGGCAGGCCAAGTGCCTCTTGGAGTCGTTTCGGATCGGCATGGATGGCCGTTGGAATCGGATGCCCGATGGCGCTGGAAATGGCGGGAAGTACCGAGGATAGGTGGAGAGCACCGCCGCGGCCGCCCTCATCCGGCAGTTCGTCGCCATATCGTGCCGGACTGGTCATGGCTAGCAGCTGGTCGATTTCGGGCACTTCAACACTCATGGTTCCCATTCAAGCACCGCGGCAGTACCAGCTGGTAATATTGCTAGGTTGATTACCATAACCTTTCCGTGAGGAGAACCACCGCATGGTGTCGCACCGCAAACCGGCAAAACCAGCCTTTGACCCGCGTACGGTCAAGGAGAACATCGTCGAAACGCCGTTGAACGAGGAAATGAGCAAGTCGTTCCTCGAATACGCGTATTCGGTGATTTACGCCCGAGCGCTGCCTGATGCCAGGGACGGTCTCAAGCCGGTGCAACGACGCATCATCTATCAGATGGGTCAGATGAGCCTCAATCCGGACCGGCCGTATATGAAGTCGGCGCGTGTGGTTGGCGAAGTGATGGGCAAGCTCCATCCGCATGGCGATTCCGCGATTTACGAGGCGATGGTACGTTTGGCGCAGCCGTTCGCGATGCGGCTGCCATTGGTGGACGGTCACGGCAATTTCGGTTCTCTCGATGACGGTCCTGCTGCTTCTCGTTATACCGAGGCTCGTATGGCGCCGGCCGCGTTGGGCATGAATGCCGATATCGCCGAAAATACCGTCGATTTCACGCCGAATTACGATAACAAGCTTCAGGAGCCGACTGTGCTGCCTGCCGCGATTCCGAACCTGCTGGTCAATGGTGGTTCCGGCATTGCCGTCGGCATGGCCACGAATATGGCCACGCACAATCTTGGCGAGGTGGTGGCTGCGGCCAAGCATCTTATGCGCCATCCCGACGCGACGTTAGAGGAGTTGATGCGCTACGTGCCGGGTCCGGATTGGCCGGGCGGCGGCGTGATTGTGGGCCGCAAGGGCATCCGCGAGGCGTACGAGACGGGTCGTGGCGCGTTGACCACGCGTTCCGTGACGCATATCGAAAACGTGACGGCTCGCAAAAAGGCCATCGTCGTGACGGAACTGCCGTTCATGGTGGGTCCGGAACGTGTGTTGGAACGTATTTCCGAAGGTGTGAAGAACCGTAAGCTGGACGGCATTTCCGGTGCCATCGATTTGACTGACCGGCATAACGGCACGCGCCTCGTCATCGAAATCAAAACCGGGTTCGATCCGAACGCGGTGTTGGCGCAGCTGTTCAAGCACACGCCGTTGCAGGACAATTTCACCATCAACAATGTGGCGTTGGTCAATGGCCGTCCGCACACCATGGGATTGAAGGAAATGCTTCAGGTGTGGGTGGACCATCGTCGTGTGGTGATCCGCCGACGCAGTGAATTCCGCAGGAAGAAGGCGCTTGAGCGGCTGCACTTGGTGGAGGGCTTGCTGCTCGCCATGGTGGACATCGATGAAGTCATTCAGGTGATTCGCTCTTCTGATGATGCCGAGGCCGCGAAAACAAAGCTTATCGCCGTATTCGATCTGGACGAGATTCAGGCACAGTACATTCTTGACTTGCGGCTGCGCCGTCTGACCAAGATGAGTCGTATCGAGCTTGAGGCGGAACGCGACGATCTGAAGCGGCGTATCGAAGAGCTTGAACGCATTCTTGCTTCCGATGAGGCGCTTGACGGCGTGGTCATTGACGAAATGGATGACGCCGTGGCCAAATACGGCACTCCCCGGCGCACGGTGCTGCTGGATGAGGATGAGGAAGGCAATTTGACGCCTGTTGTGGCGCATGGCGATGATGGCGTCTCTGCAAACGCGATGGCTGCCGCGCGCGCCGCCGCGACCGTATCCTCCGCAGCAGCCGATGTCGCCGCAGCCGCAAAGGCCGCAAAGAAGGCCGGCGATGAGAATGCCACCGCATCGGCTCTGCAGATTGATGACGAGCCGTGCGCGGTGATGCTGTCCGCCACGGGCCTGATCGCACGCACTTCCGAGGATGCGGTGGAACGTTGGGAGAATCGTTCGGCTTCCGACGGACGCGCCAAGGATGATCAGATCGTTTCGATGTTCCGCACGTCCACACGTTCCTCATACGGCTTGGTTACTTCAGCGGGTCGTCTGGTGCTGGCCCATGTGGTCGAATTGCCGAAGGTTTCCGCGGATGGGCCGCTCAGTGTCACGGGTGGTGTGAAGGCCGAGGAACTGCTGGGCATGACGGAGAACACCGATCCGATCCGCGGCGAACGGGTGATTGCTGCGATTGATATGCCTTCCACGGATGACGGCGGTCAGCTTGTTCCTTTGGCGTTGGGCACCCGCAACGGCGTGGTCAAGCGTTGGAACCGTGAATCTCCGACCACAATGGATTCGTGGAGCGTCATCGATTTGAAGGATGATGACGAAGTGCTTGCCGCTGCCGAAGCCCGTGATGAGGATCGTCTGGTGTTTGTGTCCACCGATTCCTCGTTGTTGACGTTCGAAGCGAAGAATGTGCGTCCGCAGGGCCGTACCGCTGGCGGCATGGCGGGCATTCGTCTGGCTGAGGGGTGTTCGGTGGCCGCGTTCGCGGTGGTGCCTGATGGCAAGGTGACATGGAATTACGAAGAAGGCGAGAATGGACTGTTCTCTGCTTCCGGAGCCGTGGTGTTGACGGTTGCCGGCGATTCCGAAGCGTTGCCTGGCACTGAAAACGGTGCCGCGAAGGTCACGCCGTTGGAGATGTATCCGACGAAGGGCCGTGGTACGGGTGGCGTGCGTTCGCAGCGATTCCTCAAGGGGCAGGATACGTTGATTCTCGCGTTCGTGGGCGCGTATCCGTTGCATGCTTCCACGCAAAGTGGCGCTCCTGTGGAATTGCCGAAGCCTGATATGCGACGCGATGGTTCCGGTACGGATCTGTCGGCGCCGATTGCGGTGGTCGGCTGATTCGACGAAATCGATTGGCGGGGCTCTGGACTGGTTCTTCTTCCGGTTCAGGGCCTTCCCGTTTTGCGCACTTGGGCCGCCAGGTTGAATGAGCAGGCTGGGTGAAAGTGCCTCCGGCTTGGTTCAGCCATATAGCTTCATGCCTTGTGGGCTGTCCACGAACCCGGCAGCATGCAGCAAACGTCTGTATTCGTTGCGTTCCTTCAATGATTCACCGTTCATTTCGGCGAAGCTGACGCTGCCCTTGGACTGATGCTGCAATGCATAGGCAAGTTCCGTACATGCCGGCTGCAATATTCGCTCGTCATCGGTGAAGCTGACGATTCTGTGGCTTTTCGGCACGGCAAACAGCACCGGCATGCCGTGGTCGAGCACGATGACCGATTCCGCTCTGCGCGCCGGTTTCATATGGTGTTGTTCGGGCCATGTGATCGCGGAGCCTGTCAGGTTGGCCGGGTCGGTCACGTCGAGCGCCACGCAGGATTGGCTGCGCGCCTCGTCGTCGCCGCGCAAGGCGTCCACTGTGTCACGTCCGGCGAATTGGGCCGCTCCGAATCCTTTGACGAACATGCCTCTGACCAGATTGCCGTGTTCCTCCATGCGTTTGAGTACCGGGTATAGTCCGGAGAATCCGCCTGCGACCTGCTCCTTGTCGATTAGCGGAGCTGCGATCACGCCATATCGGTCGAGCAGCGATTCGATCAATGCGATGTCGTATTCCTCGATGCCGGCTGTTGGTTTGCCGGCGGTATCGTCCGTTTGGTCCGGTATCGCCATTGGACTGGTCCGGGACGAGTCGACCGCGGACCATAATCCACCGAGCGTCGCCGGTGTCGAGACGTGGATCCGCACGCGTCTGCGTGCGGCAGTGCGTGGCGCGCGCACTGAAACCGTGCCTTGAGCCAAGGCCCGAACGGGAGCGAATGAACTGTTCGTCACTTTGCCTTGCCATACCAAGGACCACAAGGCTTCCTCGAACTGGCTTTCGCCCCATGCGGGAAGGATGATTTCCCCTGTTTCAGGATTCACGTTGACTTCCGCATGTTCCTGCCAGATGGCTTTGGCGGCCGTGGAAAGCTGCCGCGCATGGAAGGCTCCCCCATTCGATAATGCGGCAAGTATCGTCTCCGGCACGGTCATGGTTCCGGCACTATAGGCATTGTTCTGCGATTGTTCGCCGGGTTTCACCAGCAGCCGTGAATCAGCTGGATGGAATGCGATGCCGCCGGCTTCCTTGGCGTTGGAACCATTGATTTTGGAGCCGACCCATACCACGTCTCCGGATGCGAGCAATTCGTCCAACATACTCGGTTGGTAGTCGCGAACGCGTGCGGGGAAGACCGAGGATTCCCAAACGGAGTCGTTGAGGTATATGCCTTCAAGCTGTTCGATCACACGCATCAGCCCGTCGACGCCTTCATATCGGGCGCCACCCACAGGTCCGACGCCTTGTCTGTCCAACAGGAACGCCTGATAGACGGCCGGTTCCACCGGCTTGATGGCTTTGCGTGCCTTGGCAAGCGAAAGCGCGCGGATACGCCGAAACACGTCTTTGTGGAGCCATTGCTGGGGCGTTTGCCGAGGTGACCGTTCCGATGCTGAATCATCGGAACCATTGGCGTCCGCTCCGGCCGCATCATCGACGAAATGGCCTTTCAGCAGTTCGCCTTTGGCATGTAATTCATCCAACATGCGTACGCCTTGGACAGCGTCCAATCCCAGTTCGGCGATCATCTGATCCGCGGTGAATGGGCCATGCGTTTTGGCATATCGCGCCACACGGCCGGCAATGTCGGTCTCGTCCAAATCGTTCCAGAACGTCCGTCCGGCAAGCTCCTTCCCAACCTGCGCGATGACGTCGGCATCCAACAGCGAAGCCATGTCAGTGGCGCCCAGAAGACGTTCCAGCACTTCCGGGTCCATGGACAGCAGTTGCGTGCTGCGTTCGGCTTGCGGCACGTCGTATTGGTACATGACCGCGCCCACGTATCCGAACAGCATGTTTTCCGCGAACGGCGACGGCGTTTCCGTGACGGTCTCGCTCAAAGAGATGACGCCGGAGCGTAATCCGGACATCACATGTTTCAGCGCGGGCAGATCGTACACGTCCTGTAGGCATTCGCGTGCGGTTTCCAACAGCAACGGGAAGTTCTTCCGAGTTCGGGCGGCGTTGAGCAGTTGCGCCGCGCGCAGCCGCTGCTGCCATAAGGGGACGCGTCTGCCGGGGTTGGCGCGTGGCAGGAACAGCGATCGCGCCGCGCATTCTCGGAATCGTGCGGCATACAGCACGCTTTCGCCGACTTGTGTTTCGATGATGCGTTGCAGCTCTTCCGTGTCGAACAGCAGCAGCTCGCGGATCGGCAGGTTGCCGTCGCCGTCCGGGAGGCGGATGATGATGCCGTCGTCGGCCGCGTATACCTGCCCATCGAACCCGTATCGTTGTTTGATACGTGTGGTGATGGCCATGGCCCATGGTTCGTGCACGCGTCTGCCGTATGGCGAGTGGACGATCACACGCCAATCGCCTTCTTCATCCTGGCAGCGTTCGACGACCAGCTCACGGTCGTTGGGAATCGTTCCCGTGGCGGCGCGCTGTTCGGCAAGCAGGTCGGCAAGATTGCCGATGGCGTTGTCGTCCAATCCGTCACGACGTAGACGTGCGATTGTTGTCGTGTCGAATCGGCTGGTCTTGTCTCCTGCGATGCCGTCCGAGACTTCCGCGCGTAGTCCTTGCGCCATATCGCGTATGAATCGGCCTTGGGACCGTCCGAATGCCGCGTCCCGCCCGTCGCCTTCGCCATGCCAGAACGGCAGTCGGGCGGTACGTCCTGGAGCAGGAACCACCACCACACGGTCCCGGGTGATTTCCTGGATCTGCCAGGTCGATGTGCCGAGGGTGATGACGTCTCCGACCCGGGATTCGTACACCATTTCCTCGTCCAGCTCCCCCACTTTGCGTGGGCCCGGTCCGGAGCCTTCTTCGGGAAGCACCACGGTGTAGGTTCCTCGGTCGGGTATGGTGCCTCCGCTGGTCACGGCCAGTCGTTGAGCGCCAGGGCGCGCGGAGATGAGACCCGCCTCTTCGTTGTATTGCAGTGGTGGCCGGAAGGCGGAGAAATCCTCGCCGTTGTAGGCGCCGGTCATCATGCCCATCACAGCATCGAACATGGTTCTGTCGAGATCTTCGAATGGCGCGGCCTTGCGCACGGTCACGTACCAGTCGTCTGGTTTCAGATCATCCATCGCCGCGGCGGCGACGGTTTGCTGGGCAAGCACGTCCAAGGGGTTGCATGGAATGGTCAGTGTTTCGATGTCTCCGGAGCGCATGCATTCGATGCTTGCGGCCGTGCCGATGATTTGCTCTCGTGTAATCGGGTAGAACAGTGCATGCGAGACTCCCCCGACCTTGTGGTCGGCGCGCCCCACCCGCTGCAATCCCGAGGACACGGACAATGGCGGTGCGATCTGGATGACCAGATCCACCGACCCCATGTCGATGCCGAGTTCAAGGCTTGATGTGGCGACCACGCAACGCAATTGGCCGCGTTTGAGCTGCTCTTCGATCTGTTTGCGCCGGTCTTTGGAAACGGAACCATGATGCGCCATGGCGATCGCGTCGGCGTCCGCATGCGAGGAGACCAGCATGGTGGTGGAGCCGACCACGGAATCGTAGTGTTTGGCGAAGCCTTCACGGCCTTCCGGGGAGCCCAGATCCGGATACGGCTGGGTGGAATCACTGGCTGTGGACTCCGGCTGGGATGCGTTGTCCGACACACTCAAGGCCGTTCGGCCAAGCCTACGGTCGGACAGCGCATCCCACCCTGCGTCCGCTTTGACGGCGGTTTCAGACCCAGTTTTCCGGGATGTGCGCAATTGCGCATACAGGTCGTTGAGCCGTGCGGTGAGTTTTTCCGCAAGGCCACGGGAGTTGACGAACACGAGGGTGGTGTGGTGTTTCAGCACTTCGTCAAGCACGCTGCGTTCGATGGCCGGCCATACCGAACCTCCGGTTGAAACCCGTGAGGTATGTTCGTCTCCCCCGACCGAAGTCAGTCCTTTACGTTCCGCCAATGCTTCCATGGCAGGACTCACCCCGGAAATATGCGTGGTATGGCGGTTCGGAAGTTTCACGGCGCCTGCCCTCCGCCCTGCGTCGTCGGAGACGGGATCGCGCATGGCCGAAAGCGGTTCCACCACTTTCAGATCCATGTCGGGGTGCGATTCGGGTCTGATGACGCGTACCGGCCGCGTGCCGCCAAGGAAACGTGCGGCTTCGGCCGGCGGTTCCACAGTGGCGGAAAGCCCGATGCGTTGGACAGACCGGCCGGCAAGGCTTTCCAATCGTTCCAAGCTCAGCGCCAGGTGCGCGCCACGTTTGGAGCCCGCGATGGCGTGCACTTCATCCACGATAACGGTATCAACGGCGGAAAGTATCCGTCGCGCCTTGGAGGTGAGCAGCAGGAACAGCGATTCGGGCGTGGTTACGAGGATATCCGGCGGATGGCTGACGATTCTGCGCCGTTCCTGCGGCGTGGTGTCGCCGCTTCGTATGCCCACGCTGACTTTCGGCGATGGCAATCCCATCGCCTCGCACTGTCCGGCGATGCCGGCCAATGGCGCTTGGAGGTTCTTGGCCACATCCACGCCCAGAGCCTTCAATGGCGAAATATACAGGATCCTGACGCCGCGGACGGGTTTGCGTTTCTTGGCATTGCAATCGGATTCAGCCGTGCCGTCCCCACCGCCGGACGTCCGCAATAAGCCATCGTCCTTCCCCGTCATCAGACGGTCGATTGCGGAAAGGAAGGCGCACAATGTCTTGCCGGAGCCGGTGGGCGCCACCACCAACACGTTCTCGCCGGAGCGGATGGCCGGCCATGCCAGACGTTGCGCCTCCGTCGGAGCATTGAACGCATGCTTGAACCAGGCATTGGTAGCCTCCGAGAACAAGTCCATGCATTCGTACATACGTTCGATTATGGCATCGTCTTCAGACATCATCCACAACCGGCAGAAACCCCGTCATTCGTCGTCGACCCATTCGAGCACACCGCCCGGCTGACGCATTCGAGCGTCTCACATATGGCGTCGTCAGGCGGCCGCACGGTCGCCGCACTTGCGGCGCAAGGTCTCATGCATGGCGACCATCAGCGCCAGGAACACCACCAGATAGAACGGGAACAGGTTGACCGAAACATGTTGCGCGATCAGCCCGAACAGCGGCGGCATGCACATCGATCCCACATAGGCGCAGGCCATCTGCATGCCGACGATGGCCTGGGACTTGTCCTTGCCGAAATAGGTCGGCGTGGAGTGGATGACGCATGGATAGATCGGCGCGCATCCCAGGCCGATGACCATCAGTCCCGCGATGGTGCCGATGTGATGCGGCAGCGGCAGCAGCATGATGATGACACCCGTCAATACCAGGGCCTGACCGAGGCGGATCATAGACGGATCGCTCAATCTCATGGTGAGGAATCCGCTTGCGAGACGCCCGACGGTGATGCCGATACAGAACAGGCTTCCCCACATGGCGGCCGTGGTCTTATCGATGCCCTTGCCGAGCACCATATAGCTGCTGGCCCACAGCATGGCGGTGGATTCAAGCGCGCAATAGCAGAAGAACATGACGAGGATCTCGCGTGCGCCACGAATCGCGAGCACGCCACGGATACCGAGCGGCTTACGCGGTCCGTCACCCTCAGTTGTCTCTTCGGTGTCTTGTGCGGTGCGTGTCTTCCACAGTGGCAGGCTGAAAACCAGTACCGCGGTAAGCGCTATCTGCAGGATGGAGATGTACCGGTATCCCCACGACCAGCCTTGACCCGCGCCCAATGCATACGCCATGATGTACGGGCCAAGCAGCGTGCCCAATCCCCACATGGCGTGCAGCCAGCTCATGTGACGGCTTTCATAGTGGATCGCGACATAGTTGTTCAACGCGGCGTCGACGCCGCCTGCTCCCAATCCATAAGGAATCGCGAACAACAGCAGCATCCAGTAATTCGGCGCGATCGAGAAACCGAACAAAGCGAACGCCGTCAATGCCACGGATACCACAGTGACCTTGCCCGCGCCGAATCGCAAAGTCATTCGATCGGACAGCAACGCGGACACAATGGTGCCCGCCGAAATGGTCATGGAAATGCCACCCTCCCAGGAAACAGGCGCATTCAAATCGGTGCCCATCGTCGGCCAGGCGGCCCCGAGCACGGCATCCGGCAAGCCCAGACTGATGAAAGCCACATAAATCACGGCAAGCAGCAGATTAGCCATGAATCAGCTCCTTTGATGGTTCCATGGACGCGATGGTCCGAATTCGTCATACAGTTTACCCGCAGTTACCTACCAAACGGTAACTAGCGATTTGCGGTACCGATTCAACGTCTGATTCCGGTCGAAGCATGATTCGGTCTTGTTTTCGGTCCTGTTCCAAGAAGCGAGCAGGCGTTGGTTCCGGCAAAAAATGCGGAAGGCGGGTTTCGACGGAACGGAACCTACCTCCCATGCAATCAAGATCAGGTGTCGATCTTGGAACGGTCGAAATCGTCGGCGTTCTCCACGATGAACGCCTTGCGCGGCGGCACGTCATCACCCATGAGCAGGCTGAAGATGTGGCTGGCCTGTTCGGCGTCCTCCATGCGGATACGGCGCAGCATACGGGTGCGCGGATCCATGGTGGTATCGGCCAGCTGGTCGGCGTCCATCTCACCCAAACCCTTGTAACGCTGGATGTCCTCGTTGTAGCCGATGTGCTTTTTATCAAGCTCGGCGAGTTTGCCTGCCAACTCATCATCGGAATACGTGTAGATGTACTCGCCCTTATGCGTACCCGTCAACGCGATACGATGCAGCGGCGGCACGGCGGCATACACATGACCGTATTCGATAAGCGGCCGCATGTACCGGTAGAACAGCGTCAGCAGCAGGATGCGGATGTGCGCGCCGTCGACATCGGCATCGGTCATCATGATGATCTTGTTGTATCGGGCCTGTTCGATGTCGAAGCTTGCGCCGGAGCCTGCGCCGACCACCTGGATGATGGCTGCGCATTCCTTGTTGGACAGCATCTGCGCGAGCGATGCCTTCTGCACGTTGAGGATTTTGCCTCGAATCGGCAGCAACGCTTGGAAACCGGAATTACGGGCGGCCTTGGCTGTGCCCAATGCGGAATCACCCTCGACGATGAACAGTTCGGCCACATCGTCATTGCCGGGCTGGCAGTCGGACAGTTTCGGCGGCATGGACGCGGATTCAAGCGCGTTCTTACGGCGTGTGACTTCCTTGGTCTTGCGCGCCTGCACGCGGGCATGCATTTCGCCGACGATTTTCTCCAGCACGCGGCCGGACTGTTCCTTGTAACCGCGTTTGGAGCCGGTAATCATCTCACCGAACTGCTTATCGGTCATTCTGGAGACGATCGGCTTGACTTGCGCGGTGCCGAGCACGTCCTTGGTCTGGCCTTGGAACTGCGGTTCGGCGATGCGGACGGTGACGACGGCCACCAGACCGGCGAGAATGTCGTCACGTTCCACCTTCATATGGGAATCCTTGAGATTCACCTTGAGTTTGCGCGCGTTGTCCTCGATGGCCTTGCGCACCTGCTTGGTGATGCCTTGGAGGAAGCCGTCCACGTGCATGCCGCCGCCGGGCGTCTCCACCACGTTGACGAAGCTGCGCATGGTGGTGTCGTAGCCGTTGGTCCATCGCATGGCGATATCGACTGCGCAATCACGCGTCACCTTCTGCGCATGCAGTTCACCATCGTCTCCGACCGCCTGCGTTTCTTCAACATACGTGTCCTCGCCGGCGATGCGCCAAATATCGGAGACCGCTTCGCCTTTGGACAGGAAGTCGACGAAATCCTTCACGCCTCCGGTATGGCAGAATTCTTCGACGCGCGCATGCGGATATTTCGGCTGCACGGGTTGGGAAACGGTTTCCTGCGATTGCGTGGCAGCATCGTTTTCTTGCGATTCGGCTGATTCATCAGCTTCGGCTGAATCCTCCTGCAGTATGTCGGCAGAGGTTCCGATATCATCCGTTTCAGCGGACGTGTTCTCTTCCGTCACCTGTTCGATGACATTGTCATCGACTTCCAGCATTTCGTCAATGGACTCGTCGCCGGTTTCGGGAATGTTCTCGTCGATGACGGTGATTTTCAGTCCTGGCACCAGGAAACTGGTCTGCCGTACACGGTCGATGAGCTGGTCATAGCTGAATTCAGCGGTGTCGTTGAAAATCTCCGGATCCGCCCAATAGCGGATGCGGGTACCCGTGGTCTTCGGACTGACTTTGCCGATGATCTCAAGTTCGGTGGGACGATTCTTGCGCGTCTTCTTGAATGGCGAATCGGGAGACGGGTGTTCCGGATCAACGTCGGAATACACTCCGGGGTGGCCCTGATGGAAAGCCATGTGGTGGGTTTTGCCGTCACGATCCACTTCCACGTCGAGACGGGAGCTCAATGCGTTCACCACGGATGAGCCGACACCATGCAGACCGCCGGAAGCGCCATACGAGGAATTGCCGAATTTGGCGCCGGCATGCAGCTTGGTCAGCACCACTTCCACGCCGGTGAGCTTGGTTTTCGGCTCCACGTCCACCGGAATGCCTCGGCCATTGTCCGCCACTTCAACGGAACCATCGTCATGCAAGGTCACGATGATGTGGTTGCAGGCTCCCGCAAGAGCCTCATCGACGGCATTGTCGATGATCTCCCACAGGCAGTGCATCAGGCCCTGGCTGTCGGTCGTGCCGATGTACATGCCCGGACGTTTGCGCACCGCATCCAAGCCTTCGAGCACGGTAAGACTCTCAGCACCGTAATTATCCTTAGCCATGTTCCCTTTCAATTGTCGCCTTACAAGACATGAAGTCGAGAAACCCTGCGTTCATGCCGGTTTCTCGACTTCATTTACTCGCGTCTGATTACTATCACTGGTCCAGGAAGTCGCGCAGCGTCTGCGAACGGGACGGATGGCGCAGCTTGGACATGGTCTTCGATTCGATTTGGCGGATACGTTCGCGCGTCACGCCATACACACGTCCGATATCATCCAGCGTCTTCGGCTGGCCGTCCTCCAAACCGTAGCGCATCTTGATGACGCCAGCCTCACGCGGAGACAGCGTTTCAAGCACCTGCTTGAACTGCTCCTGCAACAGCGAGAAGGCGACGGCATCGGACGGTGCGATGGCGTCGGTGTCTTCGATCAGATCACCGAACTCGGAATCGCCATCCTCGCCCAGCGGCGTGTGCAGGGAAATCGGCTCACGCCCGTACTTCTGCACTTCCTGCACCTTCTCGACCGGCATGTCGAGCTCGCGGGCCAGTTCGTCCGGCGTAGGTTCGCGGCCGAGGTCCTGAAGCATCTGGCGCTGCACGCGGGACAGCTTGTTGATGACTTCCACCATATGCACAGGCACACGAATGGTGCGGGCCTGATCAGCCATGGCACGGGTGATGGCCTGGCGGATCCACCATGTGGCGTACGTGGAGAACTTGAAGCCCTTCTTCCAGTCGAACTTCTCTACGGCACGAATCAGACCAAGATTGCCTTCCTGAATCAAATCGAGGAACAGCATGCCACGGCCCGTATAGCGCTTGGCAAGAGAGACCACGAGTCGAAGGTTGGCTTCCAGCAGATGGTCCTTGGCGCGCTTGCCGTCGTTCGCGGCCCACTTCAGTTCACGCCGGCGCTTGAAATCCATCTTGTCGGATTCCGTGTCCAGCAGATGTTGGGCGTACAGACCGGCCTCGATGCGTTCGGACAGGTCGACTTCCTGTTCGGCGTTCAGCAGGTTCACTCGGCCGATCTGCTTCAGGTAATCCTTGACCGGATCTGCGGTGGCGCCGGCTGCGATCACACGACGCTTCGGATTGCCGGACGGCGTCAGATTGTCGTCGTCATCATCGTCACGCACCACGAAAGCGCCTTTTTCCTTGGGCTCTTCCGGCTTTTTGCGCTTGTCTTCGTCATCGTCTTCCAGTTCGGAATCGTCATCCTCGTCGATATTGTCCTCGTCGAGGTCGTCATCCTCCCCTTCGTCGTCCACGTCATCAAGGTCATCGTCGAAATCATCAAGATCGGCATCCTCGACGGGATCGTCTTCAGGAGCGTCCTGCTCGATCAGGTTCTCTTCTTCTTCCGCTTTCTTGCTTTTCTTGGCGGCGGAGGTCTTCTTCGCGGCCGTCTTGCGCGACGTCTTCGTAGCGGTCTTTGAGGACTCGCTCTTCTTGGCAGCAGGCTTGCGCGTGGAGGCCTTTTTTCCGGAGGTGGTCTTTTCGGTCAGATCAGTCTGTTCCGTATTTACCGTCGTTTCCTTGGTGGCCAAACTTATCCTCCTATTGATCCCGCCGGAAGCGTATACCATATGGACCCACTTCTGGCAAGGGCAAATCGTCAACTATGTGAGTTAACCATCTTGCGAGGACGATTATTCCCGCGTGTTGAGCTCACCATGCGCAAGTACCGCTTCCTTTCGGCGTGTTGCTCTATGTCTCTTCGGCCCATGCCGGTCCGATATGACGATGCGCCGCGGAGCAGATGATCGCCGCGAGCGAACAATTCTCATCCAACGCGAGCGCACGCATCGCGCACAGCATGGCGCGCTCATCGCCCATCCACCACAGCACATAACTGATGATGGCCAATGGCTGCACATGATACCGTTCGGGGACCATCCCGATGATGTCGAACATCATGTTGACGCCGTTGTCGCAACGTTTCGTGTCGGGTTTTCTTGATGCGTCACGGAACGATCCGTTGAGGGATTCCTCCAGATGACGCGTGTTGCCGGGAAGTGTCGGATTGGCCATGAATCCCATGAGAAAGTCACGTGACGAACGTCGTTCATCCACGATGATGGAGACCAGCAGCGCGTCACGCACCGCCATGGTCTGCTGCATGGCGATGGCAAGTGCTCCCGCACCGTTTCTGGACAGTCTGCATTCTGGCGATGAATCGTCATCTCCCGACGATTCATCGGCCAGCTCATCCATCCATTCCGAGAATGGCTCCTGCAGGAAATCGCGTATGCTCTCCGCCATGCCCAGCGATTTGCAATCCTCCACCAATTGGTCTTCAAGCCGTTCCATCTCGGCTTCGCATATCGGCATGGGCTCGTCGATCGTCTTCATGTCTCGTCCTCCTTGGCGTATCGGAGCGGTCGCTTGATGCAGGCCGCTTTGTTGGAACTATGCATCATCCGGCAATGCAATGAGGCGTTTCGGGACCCCTGTGGTCGGAGAACGTGAAGCTCGGCGTGTCACGAAACGTCCGGCACCGTCTCACCCGCTGCAATCATTATGTTTTCCTCTTGTCGAATGTGTGTGGATAACCTTGACCCATGACTAGCTCTTCCGATTTGGAACAGATTGAAACGCGCACGCTCTCGCTGGTAAGGGATTTTTCGTTCCTGCATGCGGACGATCCGGTGGCGAATTCCTGCAAAGCCGTCGCTGATGCGGTGGCGCAGCAGGCGGTCACGTCAAGTGAGGGCGGCAAACGTCTGCGGGCGTTGCTGACGTTGGATGCGTTCCGTGCGTTCGCGCCGCAGGATGTGGCGGAACGTGATATGGATGCGGTGTTGGATCTGGCATGCGCGATCGAAGTGTTTCAGACCGGCGCGTTGGTGCATGACGACATCATCGACGATTCCGATCTGCGCCGTGGCAAGCCGTCCGCTCATCGTGCGCTTGCCACGGATACCCATAGTGATGCCATCGGCCATGGTTTGGGCATCATGTTGGGTGATATGCTGGCCACCGCGAGCGTGGATATCGCCAATAAAGCGGCTTGCCGGCTTGGCTCCGGGTCTTCCGTGGTGTCGGCCTTCCTGAATATGCACCGTGAAGTGGAAATCGGCCAAGTACTCGATTTGGCCGTGGAACTCAATACGTTAGACGATCCTGAAGAGCTGGCGTCGGCCTCTTTGAATGTCTTCCGTTGGAAGACCGCCAGTTATACCACTATCGCACCTTTGGAATTCGGTATGCTTGCCGCCGGCCTCGCCCCTGCGGACGCGCGCAGGCTCGCACTGGCGATTGGATTGCCTCTTGGTTTGGCGTTCCAGCTCGCGGATGATCTTCTGGACGTCATCGGGTCGAGCCGCAATACCGGCAAACCGGTGGGCGGTGATATCCGTGAAGGCAAACGCACGGTGTTGCTGGCCGATGCGATTGAGGCTGCCGGCGATGTCGAACGACGTGAACTCATCGACATGTGGGAAGCCGAATCACGTGACGAGGCACATGTTAGGCGTGCCATCGCATTGTTCGAGTCCACTGGTGCCATCGCACGTTCCAAGGAACGGATCGCCGGTCTGTGGCTCGAGTCGAAGGCCGCCATCGAGACGCTTGAACTATCGCAGGATCGCAAAGACATGCTTACCGAAGCATGCGCACGTTTCGTACCGATTGTGCGGGAACAGGGCTGATGCCGCCGCACTGTGAAAGACCCGTGTTCATCGCATCTTCCGCAAACCATTCCTTGTAGACTACAAGTGAACACATCTTTGTCGCGAAACGTTTTTTGAAGAAGGAATCGTACCGATTAGCCATGAGTGAAGCCCAGCATGCCCCCGAAGGCCAGGTCATCGAAGGCCGGTACCGAGTCGTCAGCAGAATCGCCGATGGCGGCATGGCCACGGTGTATCAAGCTGTTGACGAGCGTCTGGGACGCACCGTCGCCATTAAGATCATGCACACGCAGCTGGCACAGGGCCCACAACGCGACCAGTTCGTGGAACGTTTCCATCGCGAGGCCCGTTCCGCAGCAGCAATAGCCAATCCCCATATCGTGCAGGTGTATGACACCGGTGAGTTCGATGGACTGGATTTTCTTGTCATGGAGTACGTGCATGGCGTGAACCTGCGGTACGAAATGAACCAGCAAGTCACGTTCAGCGTTCGTGAGACGCTACGCATAGTCGGTGAGACGTTGGACGGCTTGGCTTCGGCGCATCGCGCAGGCGTGGTGCACCGCGATATCAAACCGGAGAATATTCTGCTCAATGACCGAGGACATGTGCAGATCACCGATTTCGGCCTGGCCAAGGCGGTGTCGCAGGCCACGCTGTCCTCCACCGGCATGCTGCTGGGCACGGCCGCCTATCTGGCGCCAGAAATGATTCAGCACAATCAGGCAACGCCGCAGGGAGACCTGTATTCCGTAGGCATCATGGCTTGGGAGATGCTGGCCGGCAAGGTGCCGTTCACCGCGGACAATCCGGTGACGCTGGTGTTCAAGCACGTGCATGAGGATGTGCCGGATATCACGACCGCTTGTCCGGGCATCAATGCAGGCGTGGCCGCATTCCTCGCCCGTCTTACGGCGCGCGCGGTCGAGGACCGTCCCCAGGATGCGTCCGTGGCATTCGACGAATTGCAGCAGTTGCAATCGAACCTCACCATCGACGACTGGCAATACCGTCTGTCAGCCGTTTCCCCGGCCGCAAACGATGCCGCCGACACCATGCCCGGCGATGGCACCCGGCAGATGCCGCTACCGCCCGCTCCCCCAGCACCGCCTGTGCGTCAGAACGACGATCGTACACGACAGTTCAATCCGGAAAACCCGAACAAAACCACCGTCATGCCGGCGCAGCAGGCAGATCCGGAGGCAACCACCCGCTTGGCTTTGGAAAAGAACGACGTCCCCGCCAACAACGTTCCAGCTTCCCCCTCGAACGGTCCGGTCAGTGGTGGACAGCCGAAACGCAGTGGCAAGCGTGCACCTGTCATCATCGCCGTCGTAGCAGCCATCGTGCTTGCCTGCGCAGGCGGTGGAGGCTATGCCTGGTGGTATTTCCGAGGACCGGGCAGCTACTGGACCATGCCTCAGCCGGCAGATCTCACATGTTCCGATTCGGAGCCCTGCCGTATTTCCAACATCAAATGGAACGCCTATGAGGAACTGCTGAAATTCTCCAACATCGAGTACGAAGAAACCGAGGCGTTCAGTGATTCCGTCAAGGCTGGCAATGTCATCTCCACCGACCCGGAGAATGTCGGTTCGCATGTGAGCAAACGTCATCATCAGAAGGTCAAGGTGGTAGTGTCCAAGGGTATTAAGCAGGGCACTGTTCCCACAGACATTCTCGATGCCACCAGTGCGAACGGCAAGGATCCGATCAACGCGTTGAAGCGTGCCGGCTTCGACAACATCGAACAGACTCCGGCCAATGATGACGCGTATTCCATGGACGTACCTCAGGGCGCGTTGCTTGATTTAAGCGTGGATCCCGGCGCGACTCTGCCCCATAACGCGAAGATTACCGTCACGCTGTCCCAAGGACCGAAACCGGTTACCATGCCGGGCGTCGTGGGCAAATCGAAGGATGAGGCGCAGCAGACGCTTGATGCGCTCAAGCTCACCGTCAACTGGACCGAGCAATTCGATGACAAGATTCCGCAAGGACAGGTGATTTCCGCTTCCGCGAAGACCGGAGACGAGTTGCACTGGGGCGATAGCGTCAATGCGGTGGTGTCGAAGGGACCGGAAACCGTAACGCTGCCGAATTATGTCGGACAGAAAGCCGCCGCTGCCAAAGCCGCATTGGAGAAGCTGGGATTCAGTGTGAAGATCAGCTCGCAACTGACACTTGACTCCAGTCAAGACAAGAAGGTCGCTTCGCAGGATCCGGTAGGAGGCACCGAGGTGCGACTGCGTCAGGAGGATGGCACGCCGAATACCGTCACCTTGAAAATGTATTCGTCGCTGTTCGACTGATTATCCTGATTACAAAATAGAAATCAGGGGTGTCTGTTCCGAAAACATTCTTCGGAACAGACACCCCTGATTGGTTTGGAATGAACCTCGCTGAAAACTTATGCCTTCTTGGCAGCGGATTCGGCTTGTGCCTGCGCTTCGGCCTCCTGCTGGGCTTTGAGCTCGGCCTTGACCTTCTGCGCGTATTCGTCGACGTATTCCTGTCCGCTCATCTTCTGGATCTCACGGGTCACGCGGTCGGTAAGCGAACGCAAATCATCGTGGGTAATCTGGTCGGCGGATTTCTTCTCGACTTCAATCGGCTTGCCGTAAATCACCTTGGACTTGCCTTTGTTCGGAATGACCTGTCCTGGCTTCTGCAGTTCACGCGAACCGATGATGGCGGCCGGAATAATGGGGCAACCGGTTTCGAATGCCAGACGCGCCGCGCCGGTGTGTCCTTTGTAAAGACGTCCATCAGGGCTGCGAGTACCTTCGATGTGAATGCCGAACAGATGTCCGTCCTCGATGATCTCACGGGCGTGGTTCAGTGCGCCAAGTGATTTGGAACCGCCGGAACGGTCCACGGGGAACACGCCGACTGACGTGAACCACCATTTCTTGAATTTGCCTTTGATGCCTTTGCCTTCGAAATATTCGGCCTTGCCCATGAAATGAATCATGCGCGGGCAGGTCAACGGCAGCAACGCATCGTCGATGACGGCAAGATGGTTGGCTGCGATGATGGCGCCACCTTCGTGCGGAATGTTCTCAAGTCCTTGCGCGGTCGGTCCCAAACGGTGGATGGCGATTGGTCCCAAGCCTTTTACGAAAAACCAATAGAGCATTCTTCACGATCCTCCCGGCGGATTGGCCTCCGCCCGATTAGAGTATAAGTATGACTGACCTCAACAATAGCAATGACGATGAAGAACGCCCAAATGACGCGTCGCATGGTGGCGGCTCTCCAATGGACGACTTGGATGCGGCTTGGGCCGAGTTTGCGGATTCGCATGCTGACGATTTGAAGGCCGTGGAACGTTCGCGTAGTGCGAAACGTTTCGAGAAGCATGCGCAACGTCGGGAAAAAGAGGCTTTGCTGTCCATCGATGACTTGGATCAGGGCACGTTCACCAATGATGCGCCGGCGAATGGTCGTGGGCCGCGCGATTTCACTGGTTCGAGCTGGCTTGACACGGATCGGGTCATGGACCGTTACGGTGACGACTTCGTGCCGCCGAATCCTGAAATCGGCCATGTGAAACTGTCAAAACTGGTGTTCTGGATATTGCTGGTGGCCGGCGTCATCGGCATTATCGCTTCCGTGTTCGTTCCGGCGTTGGCTTCGATTCTTGGTTCGATTTTCGGTTTGTGTGCGCTGGTCGGCGCCGCTGGCCTCATCGTGCAGCATAAAGGGCATCGTGAAACGCGTACCGACGAATTCGATGATGGAGCACGCGTCTGACGATTCTTTGGCGACAAACTGAATACATCCATCTATGTGAAGGCCCCGGCGGTTATTGAACTGTGCCCCGTTTGTTGGACGTTGTTAATTGGGATACAGGGTCAGACCGCGAGGGACATGCTCAGGAACTCCTCCGGGGTGCGTCCCTCGAGTCGTATCTGGCGTCGTCTGGTGTTCCAATGGATGATGTAGGCGTCCAGCTCGCGTTTGAACTGTTCGTACGAGTCGAACACACGGCCGCGGTAGAACTCGTCCTTCAAGTGGCCGAAGACCTGCTCGGCCGCCGCGTTGTCCAGGCAGTTGCCCTTGCGGCTCATGGACCGGCGGATGCCGGGGCGTTCGAGCTCCTTCCTCCACCATTGGTGCTGGTACTGCCATCCCATGTCCGAGTGCAGGATCGGCTCCGTGCCGGCGGGCAGGCGCTCCGCGAGCATGGCGGGCAGGCGCCTCTGCTGCCCGAGGTCCGGACTGCGGCTCACGTCCCAAGCCACGATCTCCTTGCTGGCCATGTCGTACACGGGAGCGAGGTACGCCTTGGAGCCGGCGACCTTGAACTCGGTGACGTCGGTGCCGAGCCTGGAGAACGGACGGGCCGCGTCGAAGTCGCGTTCGGGCAGGTTATGCACGCGGTCGCCCGTCTCGCCCCTGTACGAGCTGTAGCGTCTCCACGGGTTCCTGGAGCGGATGGCGCATCTCAGCCCATACGGCGCATGACCCTGAGCACGGTCTTGGCGGATATGCGCGTGCCGAACTCGTGGACCAGGCACATGCGCGCCTGCCGGTGGCCGCACCCGTTCGGGGTGCGCTCCCATATCTCCCGTACCATCGGCTCCACGTCCGGCCTGGACACGTGCGCCGGGCGCGACAGGTGGTGGTAGTACGTGGATTTCGGCACCCCGGCTATCCTCAGGAGGTGGTCGAGCCGGTGTCCCCGCCCTGCGAGCAGTCGGACGACGGCGCTTCGCTCGCGCCGCGTGACTTGGACGCCCGCAGGGCCCGGAGTTTTTCCAGGTACGCGACCTTCGCCTTCAGGTACGCGATGCTCGCGATCCCGTGCCTGGCCATGGCCTCCGTCTTGGTCAGACCGTTCTCGACGTGGTCGCGCGCCGCGGCGACCTTCGTCTCCCAGTCGTAGCGTCTGCTGCCGCCGCCTCCCATGACCGCCTCCTCGCCGTTGGACCTGTACAGCCTGATCCAGTTTCTCGCGGTATACACCGGTATGGCAAGCCTTCTGGCGAGCGTGTCCTTGCCGGCTCCGGACTTGATGAGCTCCAGCGCCTCGCGCCGGAACCCGTCGTCGTAACGTCTCCTTCGATCCTCACGCATACGAAAGAACCGCACCTCCGATCATCGAATCTGAATTTCTTCAGTCCAACAATCGGGGTGCGGTTCATATTTACGCCGGGGCCTTCACATACACATACGTTGTCAGCGTTTTCAGGCTTTCTTCGCAGCTTGGGCGATGGCGATCCACTTGTCAAGCAGCGCCGTGGCCTTGCCGGAGTCGACGGTCTGCTCCGCGATGGCGTAGGCGGCTTTGAACCGGTCAGCCAAGCTTGCGTCGCCCGGCACCAAATGACCGTCGGCGACGATTGCGGAAGCGGCGTTCAGCAGCGCGGTGGTACGGAACGACACATCCTTGCCTGCGAAGAAGTCTCGTGCCAGCTGCGCGTTGAGCGTCGGTTCGCCACCCTTCAGATCTGCGATGGTGACTTTGGCGAGGCCGAGTTCGACGGTCGGATCGAATTTGTTTTCGGTAACCTTGCCGTCCTTGAATTCCCAAATGGAGACCGGACCGGTCGGTGCCATCTCGTCAAGGCCCTCATGGGAAGTGTAGACCATGCCGATCTGGCCGTTCGCCGCATATACGGCGGCCATGATCGGGCTCATCTTGCGATTAGCGCAGCCGACGGCCATATGCTTCGGGCTTGCCGGGTTGGTCAGCGGACCAAGCACGTTGAACACGCATGGCACGCCGAGCGCGGCGCGAATCGGACCGACAAAACGCATGGCGGGGTGGAAGGTGCGTGCGAAAGCGAATGCGATGCCGCATTCGTTGCCGACTTCGCTCACTTGTTCCGGAGTCAAATCCATGGGCAGGCCGAGCGCTTCGAAGCAGTCAGCAGTGCCGCACTTGGATGAGGCCGCACGATTGCCGTGCTTGACGACTTTTATGCCTGCGGCCGCGGCTACGACGGCCCCCATGGATGACAGGTTCACGGTGGAGGCTCCGTCGCCACCGGTGCCGACGATGTCGGTGGTTTCACCGTCGATGTACAGCGGAATGGCATGGGCCACCATGGCCTTCGCCGCGCCACGCACTTCGTCGGGGGTCAGCCCCAACTGCTGCTGGGTGGCGAGTACCGCGCCAACGGCCGCCGGATCGGCATTGCCGTTCATGAGGTCATCGACGAACCACTCGGATTCCTCGGCGCTCAAGTGGTCCCCTCCGACCAGCTTGGTGAGGATCGACTTCCATGTGATTTCGGCCATGATGCCCTCCTTGGCGCTGTCGCACGCCTTTATTGTTGTTCTGATGCCGCCAATTGTAACGATTGGACGTTTCCCCACGTCCGCACGTCCATATCACGAAACGGCCCATCGAAGATTCTTCAAAAAAGAAAACCTCCCCCGATTACGGTCGGGGGAGGTTATGTCATGAGCAAGTCAGCGACTCAGCGAATCACTGCTCGTTCTGGCCGTGGCACATCTTGTACTTACGGCCAGAACCGCATGGGCACTGGGCGTTCTTGCCGGTTCCCGGGAAAGTGCGGCCATCCGCCCACGGAGAGTGGAGTTCCTCGCTCTTCGGACGCTTGTTGGCCGGGACCTTGCCTTCGGCATGGCTGATCGGCTGCATGCCGACGATGCCCTTCTCGTTCTTCTGCTCGTCAGCCAGTTCATCGATGGTGGTCTTTTCGGCCTCGTCATCGGTCTCCGGCTCTGCAGGAGCGGATTCGCCGGTCGCGGCGGCTTCGCCGTCCAGACCCATTACGGCCTCGGCGGCGTTCACGGCCTCATCCTCATCGGATTCGGTCTCCTCGTCCTCGGTCATGGCCACGCGTTCGATGTCCACGTGGAACAGCAGCTGGATGGTTTCCTCCTTGATGGCTTCGATCATGGAGTTGTACATCTGGTAGCCTTCACGCTGGTATTCGACCAGCGGGTCGCGCTGGCCCATACCGCGCAGGCCGATGCCGTCCTTGAGGTAGTCCATCTCGTAGAGGTGTTCACGCCACTTGCGGTCGAGCACGGCGAGCACCACGCGGCGCTCGAGCTGGCGCAGGCCTTCGCTGCCGAGCTTGTCTTCGAAATCGGAGTACTGGTCCTTGGCGTCGGAGACGATGAGCTCCTTCAGGGCCTCAACGGCCTTGTCGCCCTTGAGCTTGTCGACGGCGTCCTTGGCCGCTTCCTGCTCCACGGCGATCGGGTACACGGAGGAGATGGCCTTGAACAGACCGTCCCAATCCCAATCGGCCGGCTTGTCGGAACCGTTGTTGGCGCCCTTGATGTAGCTCAGCACGGTGTCGTCGATGAACTTGAGGATGTCCTCGTGGATATCCGCGCCCTTCAGCACAGCCTGACGCTCCGCATAGATGACGGTGCGCTGCTTGTTCATCACGTCATCGTACTTCAGCACGTTCTTACGGATTTCGAAGTTACGCGATTCGACGGCCTTCTGTGCGGTGCGCACGCCCTTGGAAACGCTCTTGGCTTCGATCGGCTCGCCTTCCGGCATGCCCTTGGCCATGACACGCGCCACCAGCTGGGTGTTGAACAGACGCATCAGATCGTCCTCGAGGGACAGGTAGAAACGGGATTCACCCGGATCTCCCTGACGGCCGGAACGGCCGCGCAGCTGGTTGTCGATACGGCGGGATTCGTGGCGCTCGGTGCCGAGCACGTACAGACCGCCGAGCTTGACGACTTCCTCATGCTCGTCCTTGACCTGGTCCTTGATTTCGGCCAAAGTGCCCGGCCAACGCTTCTCGTACTCGTCCGGAGTGTCATCCGGAGAATAGCCTTCGGACTTGAGCTTCGCATCGGCGAGGAACTCGACGTTGCCGCCGAGCATGATATCGGTACCACGGCCTGCCATGTTGGTGGCCACGGTGACGGCGCCCTTACGGCCTGCGACGGCCACAACGGCGGCTTCCTTGTCATGCTGCTTCGCGTTCAGCACCTGGTGAGGAATCTTGGCCACGTCAAGCAGAGAGGACACGACTTCGGAGGATTCCACGGATGCGGTACCCAGCAGGACCGGCTGGCCCTTCTTGTGGCGCTTGGCCACATCACGGACGATGGCGGCGAGCTTTTCCTTCTTGGTACGGAAGATCAGATCGTCCTTATCCTCGCGGATCATCGGCTTGTTGGTCGGAATCGGCAGCACGCCCAGCTTGTAGGTGCCCATGAATTCGGCGGCTTCGGTCTCTGCGGTACCGGTCATGCCTGCCAGCTTGTCGTACATGCGGAAGTAGTTCTGCAGGGTGATGGTGGCGAAGGTCTGGTTTTCGGCCTTGACCTCCACGCCTTCCTTGGCTTCGATGGCTTGGTGCAGACCCTCGTTGTAACGGCGGCCCGGCAGGATACGTCCGGTGTGCTCGTCGACGATGAGCACTTCGCCGCCGGTCACGACGTAGTCGCGGTCACGCAGGAACAGCTCCTTGGCCTTGATGGCGTTGTTCAGATAGCCGATCAATGCGGTGTTGTTCGGTTCGTACAGGTTGTCGATGCCGAGATAGTCCTCGACCTTGGTGATGCCCGGATCAAGGATGCCGACGACCTTCTTCTTCTCGTCGACCTCATAGTCCTCGTCACGGTTGAGCTTCAGAACCAGGCGCGCGAACTGGCGGTACCAGCGGGTCACGTCGCCCTCGGCCGGACCGGAGATGATCAACGGGGTACGAGCCTCATCGATAAGAATGGAGTCGACCTCATCGACGATGGCGTAGTGGTGGCCACGCTGTACGAGATCGGACTTCTCCCACGCCATGTTGTCGCGCAGGTAATCAAAACCGAATTCGTTGTTGGTGCCGTAGGTGATGTCTGCATTGTACTGCTTGCGACGCTCCGGCGGCTTCTGGTTGGTGATGATGCAGCCGGTGCTCATGCCGAGGAAGCGGTAGACACGGCCCATCAGCTCGGCCTGGTAGCTGGCCAGATAGTCGTTGACGGTGACGACATGGACGCCCTTGCCGTCAAGTGCGTTCAAGTATGCGGGTAGCGTGGCCACGAGGGTCTTGCCTTCACCGGTCTTCATTTCGGCGATGTTGCCCCAGTGCAATGCGGCGCCGCCCATGAGCTGCACGTCGAAGTGGCGCAGGCCCAAGGTTCGCTTGGACGCCTCACGCACGGTGGCAAAAGCTTCCGGCATGAGCTTGTCAAGGGACTCGCCGTTTTCGATACGCTGCTTGAACTTGGCGGTCTGGCCCTTGAGCTCCTCGTCGTCAAGCGCCGCGATCTCGTCCTCCAAGGCGTTCGTCGCTTTGGCCACGTTCTCAAGCTTCTTGATCTGTCGGCCTTCACCCATGCGTAGGGCTTTGTCAACGATATCTACCACAATCACTCCCTTTGTGTATGGTGACTTTCCTCGATTGAGGATAGTCGCTTTCTCGCGATTTCCGAAAAGCTCCGTCCATTTTACGTAAGTTTTGACGTATCTTGTTTTTCGCATAAGAAAAGAGGCCCGCATGTATGACATGCGAGCCTCTTATCGTTCAGTTTTCAGCCATCAGCCATTACTTCTTGGCCACATTCTCCGGAGTGTCGATTTCGAAGACGCCGTAGCTCCAACCGTGACGGTGGTAGACGACGGACGGACGACCGGTTTCCTTGTTGACGAACAGGAAGAAGTCGTGACCGATCAGCTCCATCTCGTACAGGGCCTCGTCAATGGTCATCGGCTCGGCGATGTGCAGCTTGCGGCGGATGACGATTGGGGTGTCGCCGACCTGGACCTCGACGGATTCGCCAGGGCCGAGATCAGCGGAAACGGCGTCGGCCGGGCTATTGTTCGGCGCTTCCGGCTCCGGCTCCTCGACGACGACCGGCTCGACCGGGCCCAGATCGACCGGGACCGGATCGGTGTAGCCACGACGATGGTCCTTGCGGCGGTCGCGGGTACGGCGCAGACGAAGCGTCAGCTTGTCGAGAGCCAAATCGAGCGCGCTGAACTCGTCGGCGCTGGAGGCTTCGGCACGCACCACGGTACGACCTGCGATGACGGTGATCTCAACGCGCTTGGCGGTGTCGGCCTGACGCGGATTGCCCTCGTGGGACAGCACAATCTGGACACGCTGCGCATCCGGGGCGATAGCGGTCACACGATTCATCTTGCTTTCGACAACGTCACGGAACCTTTGCTTGATCTGCGTATGACGTCCGGTAACGACGATTTCCATGTGGACCTCCCTAGACTCAAGCGGTGTTACCCGCTATATACGGACCAAACAGCTGCTTCGCTGTTCGGTAGTCAACATTGTAGCCGCAACATTGTGATTTCACTGAAAAGTTGACGCAAGAAAAATAAAGTTTTTTTGATTTTCCTTTCGTCCGTTTTCTTGCTATCATAGTGCATTTGAGACCTCTTGATGGCCGCGACCGATCCGTCGGTTGAGGAACTTCCGGGCTCCATAGAGCACGATGGCGGATAACGTCCGCCCAGGGCGACCTGAGAGATAGCGCAGCAGAGAATAGACCGCCTTACCGGTTTCGGCCGGTGGGTAAGGGTGAAACGGCGGTGTAAGAGACCACCGGGCCGCTGGTGACAGTTGGCCGCATGGCAAGCCTCATCGGGAGCAAGGCCAAGCAGAAGGCGTTCGAGGACTGCTCGTCCGAAGCCTTCGGGTAGGCTGCTAGAGCCTGACGGCAACGCCAGGTCGAGATGGATGGCCATCCGTGCCGTTGGCACGACAGAACCCGGGGTATAAGAGGTCTCACTCTCCACTCTTTATGTTTTGAGGATTTCTTTACACCAGCCTCTTTATGAAACTGACGTCACGCCCTTGGTCAACGGTCGCCGTCAATCAAACAGTTCCTGTGCGATTTGGCGCAGAATCTCAGGATTATGGCCTTTTCTGCCGCCCGCGCTCCAGAAGCGGCGCCTACGTGCATCGCGTTCCAGACCGGCGGTTTTTCTCGCGGTTCTACGGCCTAATTCCCATGCGGCTTCAGTAAACACGCCGTAGGATTCCGCCTCATCACAAACCTGTTGGGCCAGCCTACGGTCGACGCCTTTCCGTGTAAGCTCAGCGACCGCGCCCCTACATCCCATAAGACGGGTCGCACAGTAGCGCACCGCGGATTGCGCGTAGGCTTCATCGTCAATCAGTTGAACCCTTGTCAGTCTTTCGATGACGTCGTCAACCACTTCAGAGGTATAGCCCTTACCAATCAGGCGCTCACGCAGTGCGCCGGAAGGTCGAGGCGCAGCGTCCAGCAATCGCAATGCGGCTTCCCTGCATGCGTCAAGATCATTTGGATCCTTTGCGGCAGTAGAATCGCCGTTCCCGACACGCCCAGCGTGTCGCGCGTGTCGTGGCGTTTTCGTCGCATTTGCGCTTCCAGCGAACAAACTGGAACGGTCAGGTTTCGTTCGACGGTTCCACCTCTGAACGTTCGTGCGTTCTGGATCCTCTGAAGAAAGGGCAAGGCCCCCAGTATCGGCCGACGCCGGCTGAAGGCCCTGTTCCTTAAGGAAACGTTCGGCGCTGATCATATGTCAGGCTTTGGCGGCTTTTGAAGTTTTGGACGTCTTACCATCATCCGGCGCGCCCGCGGCGTCCTCCGCCCCATCGTCCTCGGCGAACTGGTCGGTAGGTTTGATCAGACCGAATGCCGCCTTGACCTTGTTCTCGATTTCCTCTGTGAGTTCCGGATTGTCCTTGAGGAACTGACGCACGTTTTCGCGTCCTTGCCCCAGCTGGTCGCCCTCATAGGTGAACCACGAGCCAGACTTTTTGACGACGTTGGCCTGCAACGCCATATCAAGCACGGAACCTTCCTTGGAGATGCCCTCGCCGTACAGCACATCGAATTCGGCGGTCTTGAACGGCGGAGCCATCTTGTTCTTAACAACCTTGACCTTGGTACGGTTGCCGACAGCCTCATCACCGTTCTTAATGGTCTGGATACGGCGGATGTCCATACGTACGGACGCGTAGAACTTCAATGCCTTGCCGCCGGTGGTGGTCTCCGGATTACCGAAGAACACGCCAATTTTCTCACGCAACTGGTTGATGAAGATGGCGGTGGTACCGGCTTGCGCCAGCGCACCGGTCATCTTACGCAACGCCTGACTCATCAGGCGCGCCTGCAGGCCGACATGGCTGTCTCCCATCTCGCCTTCGATTTCCGCTTTCGGCACCAAGGCCGCGACGGAATCGATGACAATCACGTCAAGCGCGCCGGAACGAATCAGCATGTCGGCGATTTCCAATGCCTGCTCGCCATTGTCCGGCTGAGAGACGATCAACGAATCGGTGTCGACGCCCAGCTTACGGGCATAGACCGGATCGAGCGCATGCTCGGCATCGATGAATGCGGCCACACCGCCGGCCTTCTGGGCATTGGCCACCACATGCAGCGCCAATGTGGTCTTACCAGAGGATTCCGGTCCGTAAATCTCCACAATACGGCCTTTAGGCAGGCCGCCGATGCCTAATGCCATATCCAAAGCCAAGGATCCGGTCGGAATGACCTCGACATCCTGTTCCGGGCGGTCGCCAAGTCTCATGGCCGATCCCTTGCCGAAGCTTTTCTCGACCTGCGCGAGCGCTGTGTCGAGCGCGGCCTGACGGCGCGGATCGATTCCATTCGCGGACTTGTTCTGTGCGGCGTTCTTTGCCACGCTCGTCTGTGCCATGACTACTCCTTGTTGTTGACCGAGACGAATGAATGGATTCACCGTAAAACCGCATCATCCATCTGCGCAAGTTCAATCGGCCATTGTGGTCGAAGAACATGCATTTCGACACGCCGAAGACCGCTTTCCCTTGAAATTCCAGCATTCTGAAACTTCGCGGCGAGCCGTTGACGACCTGCCCAATCCGTGCTTCTGTGGATAACTATACCCCATTATCCGAACATCTGTTCGAAATCGGTGTTTTGCGATAGCCGAACTCCGCCTAACGCACCGGCATTGGTGGCGCGTTATGGTCCTTTCCCCAACGTTTGGAGTCAGGAATGTTCATCTGGTCGCACAGAACGTTCCATACCACGCGGGGCTCCTCCCCCATTTCAAGCGCTTCGACGGCTGTCAGACCGTTCAATCGATCAAGCACTTGGTCGCGTGCGAGCGCGCGGCCATAGCTACGGCCGAGTACCTCTTCAAGCAACTGCCAAAATTCACGTTCCTGCACGCGCTCAAGTGTACACAGCAAGCGCAACCAAAAGAAAACGCCCGACGGAACAAGCCGCCGGGCGTTAGACGTCCAACAGGAATCAGATTGCGACGGAATCGAGATAATCGGCGACCATGCGCAGCATCTGCGCCGTGGAGACGCCCAACGATTGCGCAATCGAGCTCAGCAGCTCGGAGCTGGCCTCTTTTTGGCCACGCTCCACTTCGGAGAGGTAGCCCAACGACACTCCGGCCTTTTCGCTCACCTCACGCAACGTTTTGTGGTCATGGGTGCGCAGATCGCGCAGTACATGGCCGATGGCCTCGCGAAGCGATACCTCTCTGGGTCCGTCGGTGGTTTCCGTGGCTGCCGACATGGATCGTGCGGAAACGCGTTCCGCGTCTTCCTCCCGCCATATGCGGGTCAATGCGGCCTGGCGCTCGTCTTTGGCCTTTTTGGCCGCGCGGGCACGCAGCACCTGCTGCTGGGCGAACATCACCGCGCGGCGCTGGGCTGGGGTGAGTTCCCTGACGCGGGCGTTGCCGCTTTGCACCGTGGGAACCATCGCCTTGAGTTCCATCTGTTCCTTGGTGAGTGTCATCGTGTCCATGCCGCCAGCCCCTTTCGCTTTTCATACGTACGTCCACTATGGTCAACACCCATATTCGTGGATTATTCCTGTGAAAGTGCTGAAAGAGTCCTCAGTTTTTCCAGAATACATTGCACGGTTTCGTGCCGCACAGCTTCCCGATCACCCTTCAGACGCAGCTCATAAGCAGCTGTTTGACGCGCACGAATGCCATTGAAGCCACAGGGCAGGGAGCAGCCGATGTACACCAGGCCGGCAGGTTTGTCACCATCCGGTCCTGGCCCTGCAACACCGGTAGTGGCCAAGCCGATGACACAGTCTCCATCCTCGGTCTGTCGGTATAGTTGCGCGGTTCCCGCAGCCATCTGCCGCGCCACTTCGGGGTGGACCGCCCCTTCTCGGGCCAGCAGGTCGGCATTCACGCCGAGAATCTTCGCTTTGGCGCGAATGTCGTAGGTCACCGCCGAGCCGAGGAACACTTTCGATGCGCCTGGTATGCGTACGAAGGCGTCGGCGAGTAGACCTCCCGTCAGTGATTCGGCGGCGGCGATTTTGAAATGGTTGGCTTCGCAATAGCGTAAAACGGCTGCGGCCAGCTCATCGCATTGCGATTGGCTGGCCGCGGTCGACGAATTTTCGGATTCGCTCATCGGGATTTACTTGGTTTCCTTTTCGGATTTTGCGGTCTTCTTACGTCCGCCGAACGTGTTGACGAGGTATTCGCCGCCCGAATACAGGCATAGAATCAACGCCAGGTAAATCAGGGCGTACGTGATCGTGTAATAAACGGTCATCCACAGCGGAGTGGCGTTCATGCCATCAGCGAGGCTCCACATCGGCAGCATGAGCATGGCAAGGCCGATGCACTGGCACAGGGTCTTGTACTTGCCGGCTTGGGATGCGGCGATGACCTTGCCGCCGGTGTCGATGACGAAGAAACGCATGATGGTGATGCCGATCTCACGGATGAGGAACAGCGCGGTCACGACCCAGCCGAGCACTGCGTTGCCGAATTCGTTGAAGATGGCGGCGACGATCAGCGTGCCGCAGGTGAGCAGCTTATCTGCGATTGGGTCCATGAGCTTGCCCAGTTCGGTGACCTGGTTATATTTGCGGGCCATCCAACCGTCGAGCTTATCGGTGCAGGCGGCGATGATGAAGATAATCGCCGCCACCCAGCGCATAGTCGTGTTTTTGGTACCCCATGCGCCTGCCATGACGTACAACGCCAGGAAGATGACGACCAGGACGATACGAGAGAAAGTGACGATGTTCGGCGGGGCGTTCCACCCGTCAAGCAGGGACGATTTGCGTTCTTCTTGCTTTTCCATACCGTTCACGTTACCCCGATACCACTACTTGGCGCAATGCGTGCGATTGTCGCGTTCCATCATCGCGTGTCCGCAGCGTCGGCCGGCTGGGTAGAACCTGCGGTAAGCGATGAGGTTTCGCCCTTGATGAAGGCGAGCACCTGCGGCAGATCCTGCGGTTGGACGAGCACTTCGCGAGCTTTGGAGCCTTCGGACGGACCGACCACACCACGCGATTCAAGCAGATCCATGAGTCGGCCGGCTTTGGCGAATCCGACACGCAGTTTGCGCTGCAGCATGGAGGTTGAGCCGAACTGCGTGCTGACCACCAGTTCCGCCGCCTGCAACAGCACGTCCATGTCGTTGCCGATGTCCTCATCCGGCTCGATGGCCTTCTTTTCGGCCTCCTTGGCCATCTCCTCGATATCCTCGCGATAATGCGGCTTGCGCTGGGTTCGCACGAACTCCACCGCGCGACGGATTTCGGACTCGTCGACCCATGCGCCCTGCACGCGGATCGGCTTGGCCTGACCCATCGGCAGGAACAACGCGTCACCTTGGCCGATCAGCGTTTCCGCACCGGTGGCGTCGAGGATGACTCGCGAATCGGTGGCGGATGAGGTGGCAAAAGCAAGTCGGGACGGGATGTTGGCCTTGATCAAGCCCGTGACCACGTCAACGGACGGGCGCTGCGTGGCGAGCACCAGATGCACGCCGGCGGCTCGCGCGAGCTGCGTGATGCGCTGGATGGAGCTCTCCACGTCGTTCTTGGCCACCATCATAAGGTCGGCCATTTCATCGACGACCACGAGGATATACGGGTATGGTGCGACCTTGCGTTTGGAGCCTGCGGGCGCATGCACCTTGCCAGCGCGCACGGCAGCGTTGAAGTCCTTGATGTGGCGGAATCCGAAGAATTCGAGGTCGCTGTATCGTGCGTCCATCTCCTTGACCACCCATTCCAAAGCCTGCGCGGCCTTCTTCGGATCGGTGATGATCGGGGTGAGCAAATGTGGAATGCCCGCATAGGCGGACAGTTCGACTCGTTTAGGATCGACCATGATCATGCGGACCTGGTCAGGCGTGGCGCGCATGATCACGGAGGTGAGCATGGAGTTGATGAAGCTCGACTTGCCGGAGCCGGTGGCGCCAGCCACCAACAGGTGGGGCATCTTGGTCAGGTCGGCGGTCACGAAATGGCCTTCCACATCCTTGCCGACGCCGGTGAGCATCGGATTCGGATCGTTCCGGGCCTTGTCGGAGCGCAGCACGTCGCCCAGCACCACGGTTTCGCGATCGGAGTTCGGAATTTCGATGCCGATGGCGGATTTGCCTTCGATCACCGACAGGATGCGCACGTCGGAGCTGGCCACCGCGTAGGCGATGTTCTTCTGCAGGTTGGTGACCTTCTCGACCTTGACGCCAGGGCCAAGCTCCACCTCATACATGGTGACGGATGGTCCGCGCAGGAAGCCGATGACCTTCGCATCGACGTTGAACTGTTGGAAGGTACCGGTCAGCGCGCGGATCACACGATCGTTCTCCGGAGTGTGCGCGGCGTGCGGCGCGCCCTTCTTCAGAATGTTGAGGTCAGGCAGATGATACGGTCCCTCGGGAATGTCATCCGCCGCTTCCCCGTCAACGGCAGCAGCCGGCATATCGTCAAGGACCTCGCCGGTCGCGGCATCCACCATGACTTCCTTGCCGTTGGAGGTGCCGTCCTCGTCGATGACGGCCCATGGGTCGCTTGGAGCGACGCCAACCGGCTTGATTTCGCTGGACGGCACCGGCTCGGCGACGCTGGGCATGGTGCCGCTCGCGGTGCCGATCGGCGCGGACGAGAAGGAGCGTCCGCGACCGTTCTGCGGCATGGCCATGGTGCCGGACGGTGCAGCGGCGGAATAATCATCTGAATCATAATCATCGGCACGATAATCGTCCGAAGAAATGCTGCGTGGCGAATCGACCTGTTGGTACGGCTCGTCGACGATGGTTTCCGCGGTCTGTCCGTGCCGTTCGGCGGCATTAAGAAACGCTTCGTCGCCGGCGTAATGGTCAAGGTCGCCATCATCGACGTTCTTGCTCTTATGGGATGCGAAGCGTTGCTTCATACGCGTAAGGAAGCCCGGCCTATCGTCGTTTTCTCTATCCGCATCGGTGCCGTCGTGGGCGGGAACGCCTTCGGCGAAGGCGAGTGTCGTGTCCCCAACGCGTACTTCGTTCGGAAACTGTTCGGCCTCATCGTCAATGTCATCACGGTTTTTAGGCGTTCCAACAAACTTGGCCGCCAGAGCCTTCGCCTTGTCCGGTATCTGCGTGACCCGGGTATGGGTGATCAACAGCAACGAAAACAGGATGACGACTACGAAAATCGCAATGGAAAAGCCTTTGGAAAGCCCCCACGCCAACGGACAGCCAAGCACATAGCCAAGCAGGCCGCCTGCCCGCTGCAGCAAAGACATATCGAACTTCTGGGAGTCGGAGGCAATCGCCGCGTCAAGAATAGAGCAGACGGACCAGAGGATCATGAACCATCCGAGGGCCATATGGAGGTTCTCATCCTTGTTTTGCGTCTTGCGCATCAGACTGAACACCACAAGCGCCAGGAATACCGGCAGAATCACGCTGGTCAATCCGAACAGTCCGGAGGCCATGGCATGTAGGACCTGTCCGAAAGCGCCCTGGACACGGAACCATTCGGATGCGCAGAACAGCACCGCGAGAATGGCCATGATGAAACATGCGATGTCGCGGCGATATTTACGCAGTATGCCGGCGATCGGAGAGGAATCGACCTCGTCCATGACTTTGGTATCGCCGGAACGCGATTTGCCTGCGGAACCCTTGCCGCCTGATTTCGGGTTGGAAGATGCTGTTCGTGCCATAACAGAACTCGATTTTACCCATGGGCACCGCCATGGCACGACGACATCCGATACTTATCGAAAGTTTTTGCCGTTCACGCCGTCAGGCGCTTCGGCTAGACGATATCGCCAAGATGATGCTGCGTGTACGCATCCGCCTGCGCGTCGATCGCGTCGTAATCGCCGGCGTCGGCATGCTCGATGATGGCCATGGCATTGCCCAGCAGCGCGGGGTTGAGAGCCTGCAGCCAGTGGATACGCGGATCGCGGCCAAACCATCCCATCTGTTTGCGTGCCAGACGCTTCGTCTTCTGCGCGATGCTCATGAACGTGTCATTTAAATCGCACAGGCCATCCAAATAGTCGACAACCTGCTGGTATCCAAGAGCCTTGCCTGCGGTGATGCCAAGCCGGGGACGGATACGCTCCACTTCCTCGACGAAACCGTTCTCCAGCATCTGCTTGGTACGGATGTCGATGCGGCGGTCAAGTTCCTCGCGCGGCAAATCAAGGCCGATCTGCACGGTGGGAATCACATACCGGTAATGCGGCAGGCTCGCCGAATACGGCCGGCCCGTCACTTCGATGACCTCAAGCGCGCGGATGGTGCGTCGAGGATTGTGCGGATCCATGCGGGCCGCGGCTTCAGGATCCTTTGTCTTGAGCTCGTCGAACAGCGCACCGGCGCCTTCGACCTTTTCACGTTCCTCGAGGCGTTTGCGCACCTCTGGGTCAGTGCCAGGAAAGGAAATGTCGTCGATGGCGGCACGGGCGTACAGACCGGAACCGCCCACGAGGATAGGGCGCACTCCCCTGGCCTGCAGTTCGGCGATTTTGGCGCGGGCGATCTCCTGGAAACGTGCCACGGACATGGCGTCGTCCGGTTCGATGATGTCAATCAGGTGGTGCCTGACCTCGGCCTGTTCCTCAGGACTCGCCTTGGCGGTGCCGATATCCATGCCCTTGTACATCTGGTAGGCATCGGCGTTGACGATTTCCGCCTGCTCGCCCTTGGCCTCCAACGCCTTGGCAATGGCGATGCCAAGCCCCGTCTTGCCGGACGCAGTGGGACCGACGATGGACACGACCTTACGGGTTTCGGGCTTGCTTTCAGTGGCGGACGGCATAGGTTTGCCCCGCTTCCGGATTCGGATCGGCGATGAGATTGTGGCGTCCCGCATGGGTGACGGTGGCGGTCACGAAATCACCCATCTGCGGCATCGGCTCGCCTTCCGGCACGCCGACATGCACGAGCACGCCGGTTTTCTCACGTCCGGTAACACGATGGGTGGCGGCATCCTTCTTGCCGGATGCGCCGGTGACCATCACCTCGACGTCACGGCCTTCGAAAGTCTTGAGATTCTCTTCGGTGATGCGTTCCTGCAGCGCCACAAGACGTTCGAACCTGTCCTGCACCACGTCATGCGGAACCTGCTCCATCTCAGCCGCCGGCGTGCCGGGACGCGGCGAGTAGATGAACGTGAACGCGGAAGCGAATCGCGCCTCCTCCACCACGCGCAGGGTTTCCTGGAAGTCCTCCTCCGTTTCGCCGGGGAAGCCGACGATGATGTCGGTGGAGATCTGCGCGTCCGGCATGGCCTCGCGAATCTTGCGCAGAATGTCGAGGAACTTGGCGGAACGGTAGGAGCGGCGCATCGCACGAAGAATCCTGTCGGAACCCGACTGCAACGGGAAATGCAGCTGGTGCATGACGTTCGGCGTCTCGGCCATTGCTGCGATCACGTCGTCGGTGAAGGCCGCGGGATGCGGCGAGGTGAATCGTACGCGTTCCAAACCGTCAATCTCGCCGCACGCGCGCAGCAGCTTGGAGAAGGCAAACCGGTCGCCGATGCCGTAGCCGAAGGAGTTCACATTCTGGCCCAGCAACGTGACTTCCTTGGCGCCTTCGTCCACGCATTGGCGGATTTCGGCGAGGATGTCTCCGGGACGGCGGTCATGTTCCTTGCCGCGCGTGGTCGGCACGATGCAGAAGGTGCAGGTGTTGTTGCAGCCTACGGAGATGGCCACCCAGCTCGACACCTTCGACGCACGGTCGGTTGGCAGTTGGCTTGGGAAGTAGTTGAGTTCCTCCTGCACCTTCACCTGCGCGTGGCCTTCGATGCGGGCCTGGTCGAGCAGCTGAGGCAGGGATCCGATGTTCTTGGTACCGAACACGGCGTCGACCCACGGGGCTTTTTTCGCGATCTTCTCACGGTCGAGCTGCGCCATGCAGCCGCCGACCGCGATCTGCAGGTTCGGGCGTTCCCTCTTCAATTCGGCCCACAGTCCGATGGTGCCGTACATGCGTTCGGCGGCGTTTTCGCGCACCGCGCAGGTGTTCATGACGATCAGGTCGATGTCATGGTTGAGATACTGTTCCTCGGTGGCGGGCACGTAGCCGTCGGCCTCAAGCACGCCGGCGATGCGTTCGGAATCATGCACATTCATCTGGCATCCGAGCGTATGCACGTAGAACACGCCCTTGCCGCGCGTGGGGGTATCGTTCGCCGCCGGTTCGGCCAGTTTCGAGGCGCGCTCCGCCTCGGTCATCATGTCTTCGTTCATAACGCACCATGCTATCGGCAGGGCGGCACAGGCGTTTCGGAACGCGGGAACGCCCCGTTCTCGGCGCAATCGCAGGGCATTGACCCTCTTCGATACACAGCATACGTTCAGTTTTGCGGAAAGCGAGGCGGTACACTGTTCTTCCGTGATACTTGACAGGCAAAATCGAATTAACACCACCGAATTGCAGATGCGTCTGAAGAACGTCGACGTCGGCGAGGGATCCCTTTCCCCCGAACAGATCACCGAGTTCATCGACCAGATGCAGGTGTATGAGGGTGCGATGTACGAGATCAGCACCAAATTGGAGATTCTTGACTCGGAATTCCAGGTGCGCTTCTCCCATAATCCAATTCACCATATGGAACGCCGTCTCAAATCGCTTAACTCGATCCTCGGCAAGCTGCAGCGCCGCAACCTGCCGTTGACCGTCGACGCCATCAAGGACAACCTGTTCGACGTGGCGGGCGTACGCGTGATCTGCAACTACCGCGACGACGTGTATTCCGTGGCGAATTATCTGTCCGCGCAAAGCGACATCCAAGTGCTGCGTGTCAAGGATTACATCAAGAACCCGAAGCAGAACGGTTACCGTTCGCTGCATGTCATCTACGCGGTGCCGGTGTTCCTGTCATCCGGACCGCACTACACGCCGGTAGAGGTTCAGCTACGCACCATCGCCATGGATTATTGGGCGAGCCTGGAGCATGCGCTGCGGTATAAGACGGATCTGCCGGACGCGAAGCTTGCCGAGCATTCGCAGACGCTGTTGGATTGCGCGCGCAGCCTGCAGAACATCGAGACGCAGATGCAGAACATCCATCGCGACATCAACAGCGCCCCGCGTGTGGGTGAGGCGCCGCAGGCGGACTGATGTTTTCGGAAAATGGCGATTGACGGACAAATCATTGCCTGTCAATCGCCATTTTTCGACGATATCGAACGTTATTCGCGCTTACGCAGCAATCGTGGTATTTTCACCGGAACCTGTGCGAGCACGGTGCCGATGAAAATCAGCGCGCAGCCGATGTAGGCTCGTGTGGTCATGACTTCGCCGAGCAGCAACGCGCCGCCCACCGCGGAGAAGAACGATTCGAGCGACATGATCACGGCCGCGCGCGACGGCGGCACCAGCTGCTGTCCGACCACCTGCAACGTGTATGCCACGCCGGCCGAGCCGATGCCGGCGTACACGATGGGAAACCAGCTTTGCATGGCGCCGGCCCAGTCGATGGAGCCTTCGCATAGGGAGCCGATCCAGCTCAGCAGCGCGGTGGTGGAAATTTGTCCGAAGGACAGCAGAATCGGATCCATCTTCTGTCCGAACGTGTCGATGACGAGAATATGGCCTGCGAATAGAACCGCAGTGGACAACAGCACCACGTCGGCAAGGGTGATCGAGCCGAATCCGTCGGTGATGCACAGCAGATAGAAGCCGACCACGGCGATGGCAACGCTGACGATGACGTTCATGGTCACGCGGCGGCGCAGAATAAGGAAGGCGAGCAGCGGCGTCATGACGATGTAGAGCGCCGTGATGAAGCCGGAACGGCCTGCGGAACCGGAATAGAGGATGCCGTATTGTTGGACGGTGCTGGCGGTGAACAATACGATGCCGCAGATGACGCTGACGACCACGGGATTGCCCAGGCATTTCGGCATGGCCACGGTTATACCGTTGCCAAGCGTGACGGTTGGACACTCATTCGATTCACGGCGTCGGCGTTCCTGTTCGGCGATGCCTCGACGGCGGAACCACAGCAACGGTATTAATGACAGCGCGCCCAATGTGAATCGTGTGGCCCCGAAGAACAGGGGGCTCATGGAGGCCATGCCCTGCACTTGGGATACGAATGCGAAGCCCCAGATCATGGCCGTCAGAACAAGGCAGGCCATGCCGCCAATCTCTTTCCTCTGCATGAGCCACTACCCTATGGCACGTTTTTCGCCGACAGAAAAGCCTGACCATATTCTGGTCAGGCTTTTGTTTGAGGGTTCAGTGCAGAGGACGTCGCGGGATTTTTCAGTCGCGATCGCCGAAGAGCTGGAGAATATACAGGAACATGTTGATGAAGTCCAGATACAGGTTCAGCGCGCAGATGATGGAGACCTTCTTGACCATGTCCTCACCATGGCCTGCGTACTGGGCGAACAGCGCGCGAGTAGCTTGGGCGTCGTAGACGGTCATGCCGGCGAACAGCACGAGGCCGATGGCGGAGATAACCATCAGCATGGTCTGTCCGGGAGCGAAGATCATAAGCAGCACTTCGGCGACGATCAGCACGATGAGGCCGACCAGCAGAATCGGACCGGCTTTGAGCATGTTGACCTTGGTGGTCATGCCCAGCATGGTGAGCGCGAAGAAGAAGCCGGCGCACAACGCCAGGGAGATGCCGATGGTGCCAAGATCATACGCCATGAAAATGGTGCTTAGCGAGAAGCCCATGATCGCGGCATACACGTAGAACATGACGCGTGCGGTGCTCGGCTTGATCTTTTCAATGCGGGCGCCAAGATAGATGGCGATCACGATTTCGACGACGAACGGCGCCCAAGCGCCAATGACGCCAAGCGACTGGATGAGCGCGATGTAGGCACCGGTGGCTTGGGTGAGGATGGCCACAGCCGCGGTGACGAGCAGGCCGATGGTCATCTCACCGTAGGCACGGGTGACGGAAGCATGTTCGGCACGCTCATAGGAGTATGTCGCCTGAGCCGGAATGGTGGCCGCCGGAGCGCCCTGCGCATACATGTTCTGCGGCGCGTACTGGTATTGGTTCTGACCGTACGGATTCTGGCTGTACTGCCCGTACGAATTCTGGTTCGGATTGTATTGGTTCTGCCCATACGGCTGGCCGTTGAATCCATTGGCGTTGTTGCCTTGGGGCTGCTGACCGAATGTCATAATCGCTCCTTAACTCGATTACGCATCACAGTACGGTACTTTTCTGACTATTTCATGAGAGCCCACGTCTTACGGTGCCGAGCTGAAACTACCGGCACCGTATATCCAATGCGCAATCAGACCGTGAACTTGTGCACCACTTTCGCGCTATCGTTCAGGTCGAACAAATCAGTGACGTCGACCGTCACTTCGGAATCGTCTTTCAAGGTATATCCAATCGTCACGGTTCCGGTGGCTCCGGGCTGGACTTCGGCGAAATCAGAATTGGAATCGTATCCGGCAGGGTTCTCGCTGTAAATGGCGGTGTCGAGAGCTTGTCCATCTTGGAACACTTGCGGGCTGGCGAGGACCGCAAACGAATTGTTTTTATCCGTGTTGTTGGTCCATTCGAATGTGACCAACACCGTGGGCTGATTGTTATAGTCGTTGTTGCTACGTACCGCGGAGACGATTTTCACATGCATGGTCTTCAAATCGCCTTCCATATCCTGATCGCCCTTCGGCTGATTTTTTGCGGAGCCTTTTGCGGATGATTGTGAGCTTGACACGCCGGTGGCCTCGTCTATGGCCTTGCTTGCTGCGGACTGCATGGCCAGAGTAATGACGATGGCCAACACCGACAGCACCGCAGCGACAATCGCCAATGCCTTGCCGCGCTTTTTACCGCGGAACGTGCCGACCAATGCCACAATCGCAAGAATCACGCCAATGAAACCGAAAATCGCAGCAATGTTGTTGATAATCGGAATGAAGCTCAGCACGAAGCCAAGCGCGCCGAACACCACGCCGACAATGCCGCACACAGTCAGTCCCTTCTCTTCCTGATAGACCGGCTGCAGCGGGGGTTGGGGTTGGATGGGCTGCTGCGGGGCGATGTAACCACTCATGATCGTTCCTTCTTCTCGAATCGGTTGAGACACTTTCGAGAGTACGGAGCCGAGCGCGTGGACGGTATTGGACGAAAGGCCATTCCTGTCTGCCCTTTGAGGCGCGCGAAACGCACGGAAGAACAATGGCGTCTTTCGGGAACGGGCCCAATAATGGTAGCTATGAGCGAGACGACGAATTCCCCAGCCCCCATCGAAGTGCCAGTACGCACCAGGATCTGGCAAAGTGTGGTGATGGTGGTTTGCGCGGATTTCATGTGCATGGCGCAGACCGCGTTCGCCTCGCAACGTTTCGACCAGGATTCCGCCGCATACGTTTGGATGGTGTTCTGCGTGCTGCTGTCGTTCGTGGTCGGTCTGCTGCCGCTCGCCCGTTCCCGTTATCCACATGCCACATTCGTCGCCGCATGCGTGGCCGTGCTGGTTTTCCCGTACGATTCCACCATCGCGTTGATGGCGTTGACCGCGCTGTTGGCTCGTCGCAATGACACGAGGACGACGGTTCGTGCGATCGCGGCGGGCGGCTTCGTCACACTTGTGGCGCAGGTGCGTGATACGTTGCGCCCGCCGGAGGCGTCCATCTGGCATATGGTGTTCGCCAAACCGGATACCGGCAGCCAATACGGCACCGACCTGGTCATGCTCGCCGATGAACGCACCATCGTCGTCACCGCCGTAGTGGCGGCATTACTGGAACTGGCCATCGCGACTTTGGCGGGATTGCATATCCGATCCCGCGCCTTGGCATCGCTGGCAACGGCCAAGGCGGACGCGGCGGATGCGCAGGTGGCTCAACTCAAAACCGCGATCGACAGTCAGCAGCTGGCCGACGCAATCGCGGCCGAAGCGCATGACACGCTCGCCCATTCGCTATCCCTGCTGGCGTTGAATGCGAGCGCGCTGCAAGCCGAGTCAAAACGGCTCGTGGCCGAAGCGGAAAGCATGGACGCCCATCAGCTGGCCGAACAGACCGGCCGGATCGCGGAGAAAACCGAGGAAATCAGAAAACAGGCGGCGGGCGCTTTGGACGAGGCGCACAGCGTCATCGACATGCTGCGCCATCCGGAGCAGGCGCGTGAGCAACTGGCGCCATCCGACGAAACGTCCCTGACCCGTGAATCGCTGGATGCGCTTATCGGAGACGCACGTGCCGCCGGCATGCGGCTCAACACGTGGATCGACATCCAGCAATTGGGCCAGCTCAACAGGGAAACCGGCAAAATCGCCTATCGGTCCCTTCAGGAGGGACTGACCAACGCGAGCCGCCATGCGCCGGGATCCCCGGTATCGTTGGAACTCACCGCCAATCCCACCGCAGGCGTGCACGCGCATGTGTCCAATCCGACCATTCCAGCCAACGGTACGCATCTCGACACGAATGCAAAAGACATGTCTCGGACTGGCGCCGGATTGCCCGGACTGGCGGAACGCGTCCGCCAGTCCGGCGGAACATGCCGATTCGGTTTTGACCCGCAACACACGTTCCACATGGACGTGCAGCTACCATGGGTTGAGTGAGCAGCAACGAGAACAGCAACGACAGACCGATAACAGTTGGCGTGATCGATGACGATCCGATGATCTGCCAGGCCATGCGGCTGATCCTCGAAGACTATTCCGCAGGCAGGCTCAATGTTGTTTTCACCTGCACCGACGGAAGCCAGGCGATTGACGAAACCACCGGACATCATCCGGACGTGGCGTTGATGGATATCGCCATGCCCGGCATGGACGGCATTGAGACGACCAGGAGGCTGCGCGCACTCCCCCGTCCACCGCATGTGCTGATACTGACGTCGTTGAGTCCGAGCGGAACCGTGGAACGGGCCATTGAGGCGGGCGCAGAAGGGTTCGTCTCCAAAACCGACGCGCCAGAGGAAATCATCCGCCGCATCACCGACGTGTGCGTGGGCCTGCCCCAGTTCAATCCGGCCAGCCAGCGACAGCTCATCAACGATCTCAATACTCAGCAGCCGCAATCGCGCCGCGATGAGGCGCGCGCCATGCTTGACGCTCTGCCCAAACGGGAGCGCGAGGCGGTGGTTCTTGCCGCCGACGGGTACACCAATGCCGAAATCGCGAAACGTATGTTCATTTCGGAACGCACCGTCAAGGCGCACATCTCATCCGCGGGAGACAGATTATGCATGGGCCGGGTACAGATGGCGCGTTTGGTTGAACGTGCGGATCTGCCGGACCAATTATGAGGCGAAGGATTCTACGGCAGTGGAGACTCCGTTACGTCCATGAAACGCCGGTGCACCCCCTCCCATAAACTAGAAAACAGTATGCCGCACCTGCGGTGCAAACGTTATCAATGAGGGATGGCGGTCGATATGGCGATCAGCGCGACGGAAAAACCCCTGGGCAAAGTGTTCACTTCCGATTACCAACTCACCATCCCTTCGTTCCAACGCGCGTACACGTGGCAGGCGGAGAACATCGAACAGCTCGTCAACGACCTTCAGGACGCCTGCGCCGACCCGGACACGCCTTACTTCCTCGGCTCGCTCATCCTCGTCAAGGACGGCCCCACCCAATACCAGGTCATCGACGGCCAACAGCGCCTCATCTCCCTGTCAATCATCGTCTCCGTGCTGCGCGAACTGGAAGACGACCCCGACCTCATCGACAGCCTCAACGACCTCATTTTGGAACCAGGCGACAAACTCCGCGGCATCAAAGCCGAGCCACGACTCACCCTGCGAGAACGCGACACCGACTTCTTCCGCATGTACGTGCAGGAAGGCGATTTGGAAGGCCTGTTCGATCTGAGGGACAACGACATCGCCTCGCACGCGCAACGCAATATCGCCGTCAACACCCGCCGCACATTCGACCTGCTCGCCGCCATGGACGCCAAAGACCGCCGCCGATTCGCCTCATACCTGGTCAACGGCGTCACCCTCGTCATCGTCACCACCGACGACCTCGCCGGCGCGCACCGCATCTTCGACGTGATGAACATGCGCGGCGTGCCACTGACCGCATCCGACGTGTTCAAAGCGAAAACCATCGCGGAAATATCCCCCGCCGCGCGTAACGCCTACGCCACACGATGGGACGACATCATGGACCCGCTCGGCGATGACTCGCACACGCTCGAAGAGTTCTTCTCCGACCTGCACCTGATCGTCTCGCACAAGGCCGTCTGCACACAGCTGCTTGAGGAATTCCGCAAAGACGTGCTCAAACCATACGTGAAGAAACAGAACGTCATCTCCTTCATCGACGATCTGCTCGCCCCTTATGCCAACGCGTGGCTCATCCTCAACCGTCCGACCGACGCCAACCTGCCAGACGACATCGTGGCCATGCTCGTCTCACTCGCCGACTACCAGACCACCGACTGGAAACCCGTGGCCATGTGGGCGCTCGTCAACTCCATCCGCAACCTCGGCAGCGCCAACGCACAAGTGTTCTCCACACCCGGAAATATCGGGAACGGAACCACGAACGCGCACGACGAACGCCTCCAATTACACGACATCGACAGACTCCACGACGTTCTCGCCGCACTCGAACGCGTCACCGGCGTCGACAGCCTCAACCGGCAAAGCCCACTCGCCCGACGCACACGCGCCGCAAGCGCCATCCGAGACCTCAACAAAGGCCATACCCTCCAACAGATCCGCGGATTCCTCATCACCGACGAGGACCGACGTTCCGCACTCGCGCATCTACGTGGCGAGTTGCAGACCAGTCCCGCCATGAAGAAACTTCTGCTCATCCGCGCCAACGAGCAGAAGGCCGGCTACCGCATCACCCGACCGCGCAGTCTCAAAGCGTTGCCGATCATGCCCGAACAGGTCAGCGCGAAATCCGATTTCGCCGCCTGGCCGGAGTCGGTGCGTGACCATTGGGCAAACCGCATCGGCAATTTGGTGCTTAGTCAGGCCAACGAAACCCAAGTCGCGCCACTCGCCACGTATGCGCAGCGGCGCGACCGCATGCTGTTGTCGGCAAGCTCCAGACGTTTTCCGCTGACAGCCGAACTCGCCAATATCGCCGAATGCACGCCGCAGACGCTGCAATACCGGCAGGATGAGATGGTTCGGCTCATCGCCGACCATTGGAATATTCGTTACGATGCCGACGATACGGATTTGTCGACGTTGAACGAGGAGACGCTCAATGTGAAAGCTACGGCCTCCTCTCCCACGTCCAAACGCGTCAGCATTGCCCAAGTGCTGGAAGCCGGGCTGCTTATCGCCGGAGAGACCTTGGTATGGGAGCGTCCCCGCAAGGGCGAACGTTGGGTAGCGACCGTCACTTCCGAAGGCAAGCTGCGCATGGATGACGGCAGGGAGTATGCCACGCCTACTGCCGCGGCGCGTGCCGTTGGCGGCTCATCAGCGGGTCTTACCGTGTGGAAACGCACGTCGAATGGCCAGAAACTGAGTGACGTTTGGAAGGCGTATCGTCTGCGCAAGCACTGAGGACGCCGAACGACCAGATGGTCAGTCTCAACCAGCCGGATTCAATCAACCGGATTCAGCCGGTCAATGCCAGGCCAGCCATTCGACGGCGAGTTTGGTGCGATTGGAGATGTTGGTTTTGGCAAGTATGTCGCTGATGCGGTTGCGGACCGTGCCTTCGCTGAGAAACAGCCGTGACGCGATCTCACGATTGTCCAATCCCTCGGCCACAAGTTCCAGCACGTCCAATTCGCGTTCGGTAAGGCCGGCGAAACGTTCGGATGGTCCGCTGGAATCGGGGTTCCGAGATCCTTGAACTGCCTGCGCATCATCATGCGACACAACGCGATCGACTGATGAGGATTCGTCTGATGTCGTGGATTGCGGACTGACCCGCAGCTTGCTCAACACTTCGGCGCCCATGACCACTTGTCCGGCCATGACGGCTTGCACCGCGGGTATGACGGACGAAACGTCCTGTTTGATCAAGTAGCCTTTCGTGCCTATTTCCAACGCTTTGGCGATGTATGACTCGTCGGCGAATGTGGTGAGGATAAGGATTCGCGCGTTCGGATGCGCGTCAAGAATCGCCTCCGACGCTTGCAATCCGTCCATTCCCGGCATCTGCACGTCGACCAGCAACACATCGGGGGCATCCATCTCATATTGGGTCACCGCATCCGTGCCGGTGTTGGCGGTCCATGCCACATCGGCGGTGCCGGTGGCTTCGAGAATCGTGGATAATGACGAGCAGACGATTGGATCATCGTCTGCGATCGCGACATGCATTAATGCGCTCCTTTCTCCGGTTGCGTCGTTTCCGAGCCACTCGCCGGCTTGGGGATGGATACGAACACGCGCCAACCCTCGTGATACGGCCCGCAAATCGCGGAGCCTCCCAACGCACGAGCCCGTTCCTCAATGTCCGAAATGCCGATGCCTGTGGAATCGTTCGGTCGAATGAACTGCATGGCGACGGCTTCAGCAGACGATCTTCTCACGGTTCCATCATCCTGCACGCACAGCTGCCACAATGCGGGGAAATCGCGCAGGGTGATTGAAACGTTCCTTGCCTGACTGTGTTTGACCGTATTGTTCAACGCCTCGCGAATCGCAGTGGCGAAGCAGCGGGACACGGCCGCCGGCGCTGAATCGATGCCGTTGACCAGCCTCACCCGCAAGGGGCCGGCGCCGTCCATGCCGTGCGCGGCCGTCTCAATCTGCGAAGCGAAATCCGTACCTTCGTCTTTCAAATCATGCACGGCTTTGCGCACCAAAGTCATAGCCTCGCTCACCGTGTCATGAATTTCACAGAAACGTTGGGCCGATTGTTCCTGTCCGGCAACCTGGGCCACCACGTGCGCCGCCTCGGTCTGCATGATGGCTCGGGTCAGCATGTGGCCGACATTGTCATGGATCTCACGTGCGATGCGTGTGCGTTCGGCAAGCGTCGCCGTGCGTACGGCCAACGCACGATCCTCGTCGTTTTCGGCGATCTGCGAGCGCAGGCGGCGAATCTGGTCGCGGCGGGAATCCTGCAATCGCCGCACTTCGCGGGCGAGGTTCGCGCAGCGCGCGCAAAGCAGGCCGGCAGCGAATCCCAGAACCGTTTGGAGCACCATCAATATGACGATGGACAAGTCGGAGGGAACGTGCGAGTCAATCGAACGGAAAATCACTATCGTCATGGGAAGAAGCCACAGCCATCGCGGCACCAACGCTTGCAAGAAGCGGCTGCCATCGACACCAGCGGACGATGATGCCGCGTTGAATGCTGCGATGGGAAGCATCAGATACCACGCCGGCACCAGGCATGCGCCGCAGTCAAGCATGACAATCAACGCCATCGCAAGCCACGAACCCGACGCGTATTCCCCACCGCGGCACAACACACCGCCACAAGCGCGCCGCACATCAGGTCAAGGCCGACATCTCCGGATGCGTATACGCCCATGATCATGCCCATGGCCAGGAACACGGCTTGGAACAACAACCGTTTCATGCCGCCTCCCGTCCGCCGATTCGTGTCTGATTGGTTCGCTTGCTTCCAGAGTAATGCACATGGCGCATGGCACAGCCGGCGGCATCAACGAAGGTGACATTTGTCATGTTCGAAAGTGACATCATTCCGGCAATTGTGACTACGCGCACCATGTCGGGGGCATCCGGCGGCACGACAATGGAATCAAAGGCATGGAGCACGAGAAAGGAGCTCGTCATGGGTGGACGCATGAATGACGCTGCCGATGCGGTCAGCGCGGTCAAGGTCTCGAAACTGGTGAAACGTTACGGAGACATGCTGGCGCTCGACTATTTCGATCTCGACGTGCATCAGGGGGAAATCTTCGGCCTGCTGGGGCCTAACGGCTCAGGCAAGACCACGGCGATCAACTGCATACTTGCGTTGCTCACGTTCGATGAGGGCACTGTGCGCGTGTTCGGCGAGCCGATCAGCCCTACCAGCTATGCGTTGAAGCGGCGTATCGGCATTGTGCCGCAGAACGTGGCCGTGTTCAACGAATTGACCGTTGAGGAGAACATCGATTATTTCTGCTCGCTGTATGTTTCCGACAAGGCAAAACGTCGCATGCTCGTGGACGAGGCGTTGGATTTCGTAGGATTGCGCGATTACCGTACCTATCGTCCGGCGAAACTGTCCGGCGGTCTGCTGCGTCGTCTTAATATCGCCTGCGGCATCGCCCACAAGCCGGATCTGATCTTTTTCGACGAGCCGACCGTGGCCGTCGATCCACAAAGCCGCAATGCGATTCTCGAAGGTATCCAACGACTTAACCGCGAAGGCGCGACGGTGATCTACACCAGCCATTACATGGAGGAGGTCGAGCAGATCTGCGACCGCATCCTCATCATGGATCATGGCCGGCATCTGGCTCTTGGCACCGCGGAGGAACTTAAGGCGATGATCAGCACCGGCGAACGCATCAGCATCGAAACCGATGATCTGGGAGGGCGCTCAGATTCGGCCGATACGACGCTTGCGCGATTGCGCGCATTGCCGTTCGTGACCAACGCCGACTATGACGGCCATGAGCTGACGGTGAACTGCCGCCAGGGCGATCACAATCTCATCGACGTACTGCAGCTGTTGGAGCACGAGGGCACGAATATCGGGCATCTCTCCAGTCGCCAGCCGACGCTCAATGATGTGTTCCTGGAACTGACCGGCACCGCGTTACGCGACTGACTTGGCTTGCAAGGCTTGTGGCAAATCGAAAGGCATGTGACATCATGTGGCAGACGTTACTGATCAATCTCAAACTGCATTTGCGGGAGAAAACGCAACTGTTCTGGCTGTTCGCCTTCCCCATCATCCTGGCCACCATGTTCAACGGCATGTTCGGCAACATCGCGGAAAGTTTCGAGCTGCACACGCTTGACGTGGCCGTGGTCGAGGATAACGCGTGGAAGACGTCCTATGGGGCGCAGACGCTGATCGAAGGCATTTCATCCGAATCGTCTGCATTATCGGACAATCACGTGAAAGTGAGTGCCGATGGCAAGAATGGAACGGGACTCATCAACACGACCAAGGTGGAATCGATTGCGCAGGCGGAACAGCTGCTGGCCGACGGCACCGCGCAAGGCATGCTGCGAATCGATGACGGCAGATTGCGATTCTCCGTCTCACAGTCGACGCAATCGTCCGCGTCCGATGTGATGGCGTCGAGCAGCGGCTTGGATATTTCGCTGACGGTGCTGGGCAACATCGTGGACCTGTACAACCGCAACACCGATGTGGTGGTGGACATTGCGAAGCACAACCCCGAAGCTCTGATGAATGGCAAGGTGACCGGCAGCATCGGTTCGGCGAATGGCTATACAAAGGAAATCCAGCTGACGAATTTTAAACCGAGCGGTACGGCACGATATTACTATGCACTGCTGGGATTGGCCGCGTTGATGGCCATGAGCTTCGCCATCAACGTAGTGACGATGACGCAGGCGAATCTTTCGGCTTTGGGTGTCCGCCGTTCCGTTTCGCCGCTTCCGAAATCGCAGCAACTGCTGGCTGGATTCCTGTCCAGTTGGCTGTGTTCGTTCCTGAGTCTGACCGTGGCCATGCTGTATATCCGGTTCGTCTGTCATATTTCGTTGGGCGGACGTGAATGGGCTGGTGTGGGAGCATGTCTCATGGCTTCGTTCGCGGCGAGCGCATTCGGCACGTTGCTTGGCGCGCTGCCGAAGATTCCAACCGGCGCCAAGCAGGGGCTGTGCACGGCGATCGCCTGCACGTTGTCATTGTTCTCCGGACTGTACGGTTCGTTCGCCATGCAGTTGAGCGACTTGATCGCCCAGCGCACACCGGTGCTGAGTCTGCTCAATCCGGCGCAGCAGATCACGAACCTGTTCTACGACATCCTCTATTACGACAATTTCAAACCGTTCTTCACCACCGCCGGCATCCTTGCCGCGATGAGCCTGGTCTGCCTTGCTGCGGCGACCGTTCTGTTGAGGAGGCAACGCTATGAATACCTGTAAGACGGCGCTGAGAATTCTCAAATCGCGCAAGATGTACCTGGTCATCTATTTGGGGTTCATCGGCATCATGATGTTCGCCATCAGCTGGCAGATCATGCGTGGCTCGATGACGGGTGGCGATGAGGTGTTCCATCCCGATACGGCACGTGTGGCGGTGATCGACCGTGATGGCGATGCCGATGGTATTTCATCCGCGCTGCGTTCCTATCTTGCGTTGGATGGCGAGATGGTGGACCTTGCCGACGATTCCGAGGCGTTGCAGCAGGCCGTCGCTTCGAACTATGTCGATTTGATCGCAATTGTGCCGCACGGCTTCGCTTCGGATTATCAGAAATATCTGGATGGTTCGTCAAATGACCAACCGACTGTCGAAACCGTTGTCAGCTACACTTCCGGAGCAGGCTCCCTTTCGCAGCTGGAAGTCAACGAATTCCTGTCATTGACACGCACCGCGTACTTGGGTCAAGCCGGGAAGCAACAGTCGATGGAAACGGCCATGCGGACGGCGTTGGATACCGCGAAAGCAGATGCCAAGACGTCGAAAATAGCGGTGGTGCAATCGCCATCCGCAGATACTGATAATACCAAGCCGGCGGCATCCGCATTCGCCGGCACCATCAAAACGGGACTCTATCCGTTGCTGCTGGTCATGCCGATCTGCACGTTCCTGGTGATTGGCACCTTCAATGACAGTGAGATTCGTCGCCGCCTGTATTCGTCGCCGACGCGTCTGGTGTCGTTGCAGATGCAGGAGATGCTCACCTGCGCCACCTTCGGCTTGGTGGTGTGCGTGGGTTACACGGCGGCGACATTGGTCTTGATGGTGGCCGCAGGAGTGCCGTTCGACGGGATTACATCCACGAATGTGGCTTTGACGTTCGTGTCGCTGCTGGCGTACACGTTGATGGCAATCGCCTGCGGTTTCCTTCTGGGGTCGGTTGGTTTCTCGGAAATGGCGGTCAATGCGTTCGCCAACGTATTCGGTCTGCTGTGCATGTTCACGTCGGGTATGGCATTCCCCATCGATATGATGCCCGAACCGATGATCATGATCGGCAAGCTGCTGCCGGGATGGTGGCTGTGCGTGTCCATCGACAACGTGTTCGGGCTTGGCACGGCGGCCGCAACCGGTGTGGATTATGGTTCTTGGGCATCGTCGGTCGGCTTGGTGGCATTGTTTGCAGTGGCGTTCATCTGCCTTGGTCTGGCATTGGGGCGTATCCGTCGCACACGCCCGTCCTTGGCCTCCCCCACCACCACGCAGTTGGCCAAGTAAATCACCAAGTGTTCCGTTCCATCGGCCGAGTCCCGATGGAACGGAACATCCGCCTTTGCCGTAGGCTCTCAATCAAATCGGATGGAACCGGACGAAATCGGACTAGGCTGAAAGCATGATCGACCACATTACACTTCATGTTTCGAACGCGGAACGCAGCATCGCATTCTATACGAAAGCTCTGTCTCCGCTCGGATACATTCCAAAAGCCCATCACGAACCGACCATCGGTTTCGGCGTGGATGACGGCACGCCCCGTTCGGATTTCTACATCTCCCCGATGGACGATCCGACGCAACAGCCGATTCCCACGCATATCGCCTTCCATGCAACGAACGAACAAGCGGTACGCGACTTTTATGAAGCCGCGATCACGGCAGGCGGAATGGATAACGGCAGACCCGGACCACGTGCCTACCATTCCGGGTATTACGCGGCCTTCGTGCTCGACCCCGACGGCAATAACATCGAAGCTGTCACAGACTGGTCGCACACAAGCCAATCATGAAATCGGCCGCCGAATCGCAAAAAGTCATCGGGTGACATTGCGCAGCCAACGGTACTTGCGGTAGTGCAACAACGCGGGAACCATTTTGATGCATTCGTCGGTGTTGAGCAGCGCATACACCACCAACACGGGCAGTTTGAACACGAACGCGGCCAACAGCCCGACCGGCACCACAATCAGCCACATGACGATGGCATCGCACATGAGACCGAACTTCGCATCGCCGCCGGCTGGAAAAATGCCGGCGATCGTCAGATTCGTCATGCATCCGCATGCCGCGTAATATGCGCAGACGAACAGCATGACCGACAGGTACCGTGTGGCTTCGGGCGTAAGGTTCGCCCATTGCAAAGCCAGCGGACGCGCCGCGACAATCAACAGTCCCGTCGCGGTACCGACCACGGCCACCAGCACGCACATCCTGTCGCCCATCGCCTTCGCCTGTCGGAAATCTCCACGTCCCAGCAGATTGCCGACCAAAATGCCGCCGGCATTGCCCAGACCAAGGGACAGGCACACCAGCAGATCCTTGACGATATTGGCGATGGAATTGGCGGCGACGGCGTCCGCACCCAAATGTCCCATGATCACGGTGTACATGGTGAAACCACATCCCCACACCAATTCATTGCCAAGCACCGGCAGGCTGTATTTCCAGAAATCCTTCTGCAACGGCCCATCGGGATGCAGCACATGGCCAAGTCGCAGGTGGGGGCCACGACGGGTCGCCACGACCGACCATGCCAGCTCAATCGCACGCGAAATCACCGTGGATATAGCCGCGCCGAAAATGCCAAGCGCGGGAATGCCGAGACTGCCGATACCGTAAATCAGCGCCGCGTTCAACACGACGTGCACGATCACGCCAACCGTGCTGACCGTCATGCCCATCACCGCGGAACCGGTGTTCTTCATCAGACACAGGTACATCTGGGACAGGCCGATGAACAAGTACGACAATGACGAAATCCGCAGATATCGCGCGCCAAGCATGATCAGCGTGCCGTCATTGGTCATGATGGACATCAACTGTTCCGGCACGAGCAGTGCCGCCAGGAAGAACGCCGTCGACAGCATTCCGGCATACAGCATGACGAATCCCAGCACGCGTTCCACCGCGTCACGGTTGCCGGCACCCCAATACTGCGCCACGAGAATGCTCATACCCAGGGTCAGGGCCGCAGTGAACAGGCTGAACAGGAACTGGAACTGCGTGGCGAGCGAGACGGCGGCCAACTCGTTTTGCCCTACCCCCGACAACATCAGCGTGTCGGCGCAGGACGACAACGACAGCATGAGCTGTTGGAAAGCGATAGGCAAAGCCAATTTGAATACATGGCCGAGGAATTCCCGGTCCGGCATGATGGTGCGCACGATAGTCTCCATTGGAATACAAGCCCGTTTCAGACGACGGACAAACGAAAACGCCGGGATATGCAGGCCGACCAGCCTTATCCCGACGTTGGGCCGAATATTGGGCGAGGTTTTACAGCGAATCCTTCCATGCGCGGTATTCGGCGGCCTTGCCCTCCCAGTATTCACGGTCCGCATCAGTGATCTTGCGAATCACATGGCACGGGTTGCCCACGGCCACCGAATGGGATGGGATATCCTTGGTCACCACGGAGCCTGCACCGATCACCACATCATCGCCGATGGTAACGCCCGGACAGACCACCACGCTGCCGCCGAACCACACGTCATTGCCGATGGTGATCGGACGGGCCCCTTCCGGACCGGAAGCGCGTACGGCCGCATCGATTGGATGGTATGGCGTGTACAGGCCGACGCGCGGGCCGAAGAAGACACGGTCGCCGATGGTGATTCTCGCCACGTCGAGGAAGATGCAGTCCATATTGGCATAGAAGTTGTCGCCGATATACGTGTTGCAGCCGTAATCGCAGTTGAATGGCGGTTCAAGGAACGCGCCTTTGCCGAGTGAACCGAACAGTTCGCGGAACAGCCTGTTACGTTCCTCGAACGCGTCGTATGCGGACGTGTTGATGGCGTGCACCAAGCGGCGTTTACGCATGTTCGCTTCACGCTGCATATCACCGCAAATATACAATTCGCCGGAAAGCATGCGTTCCCACTCGTTCGTAGGCACCGCCGCATTATCCACGGCAACGGCCGCACCTTCATTCTCCGCCATTGAAAGCTCCTTGTGAATCTGTTTGTCAATCGTTTGACGTCCTTTGACACCATTCAACACCACCAACATCGACGGCAGCACTCGCAATGTTGTAGAATCATCCTTGTTCTTTGCATTATCTACCGTTTATTAGAGTAGTCATGAACACTGCCGATGAAGACGCACAGATGGAACGGGACGAATGGGCCTCCCGTGAGGTGATGCCCATCACCAATTGGGGTCGCCGACCCGATGGTTCGGAGATAGTGCAGTATGACGCGCCGATGTTCTTCTCCTTCACCGAGCATTCGCTGCTCCACCAGTACCCCCATATGCGTGCGGAATGCCATTGGCATGTCGACCTTGAACTCACCTACATCATCCATGGGCATATGTGGTATTTCGTCAACGGAGAAACAGTCCGGCTCGATGAGGGGCAGGCGATTTTCGTCAACTCACGTCAGCTGCATTACGGTTTCACCAAGGACGGTTCCGATTGCGAATTCTCCTGCACGTTGCTCAATCCGGCTAAAATGTGCGCCTCATTCGAAGTGTACGACCGTTTCATCGCGCCGTTGATGGCGGAGAACACGATGCCATATGCCGTCATCACCGACGACACGGCCCCCGGTCGGCGGCTGCTCGCCACCATCCGACAGCTTCATGCGGCGAAATTCGGTCCGCTGGAGCGGTCAGAGCGGTCAGCCGAACCGTTGCCCGCCGACGATATGACGCTAACCGACGATACCGAGGCGTTGACGGTGCTCAGCTGTTTCTATGCGGTCGTCCGCGACATACTGGCGATCGCCGGCAGTCATTGCGCGACTTCCACAGCGCCGCACCCCCGCATCGTGACGCTACGCAAGATGATCGATTACGTGCAGAGATATTACGTGCGTCCGATCACCTTGAAGCAAATCGCATCGGCCGGATCGGTGGGACGCACCACTTGCGCATCGATATTCCGCGAATCGCTCAACCAGTCGCCAATCGAATTCGTCAACGACGTGCGCGTGCGCGCCGCAGCCAACCTGCTGGTAACGAGCTCGCTGCCTATCGCCACGGTCGCCAAACAGACCGGTTTCTCATCCGCCAGTTTCTTCTCCCGCACCTTCCACCGGTTCATGGGCGTCACCCCCATCACGTACCGAACCACGCATACCAAGCGGAAATCCGAGGAATAAAAACAATCGGCTGCATGCCCCACGCCGTCACGCATAAGGACACGCAGCCGATTGCGTCACATCAAGCCGGAAAGGACACGTTCACTTCCTCTTCAGTCCGCGGGCGATGGAGGCGTTGCGCACCTCGACCGTGCCGTCGGTGGCGAAGACGCCCAACGACTCGCCCGGACGCTCGTACATGCGCACATTCAACGCCACCCCATCCACGTGCAACGTGCCGATGGTGTCGTCGACGACGAGACGGATGTGGTACGTATGCCCCGCCTCGAGGCCGATGGGCCGTTCCAGGCCGATGTTCATGACGTGAACTGGTCCTGCTCGTCGTCGCCGCCGCGCGGGACCGCCACGCCGCAGTCACGGTAGTCGACGAAGCCCTTGGTGGTGGCGAGGTCCCAGCCGAACGGCTCGCCGAACGGTTCAGGGTTGCGGTTGCCCCTCTGGTGGAACAGGAAGAACTCGTCGCCCTTGCCGAACGGCATGCAATCACCGAACCACGTGCCGGGGAACTGGTAGTAAAGCTTCATTGGCCTTGCCTTTCCTTGTGTGGCGCCTTTGGAAGGCAGTCACCCATGACCGTCATCGCAATGACGCTATTTCGCTTCGTATTGCTTCGTTTAAGCGCTTAAATGATTTAAACGCTTAAACGAGATATAGCATTGAAAAACGGAATGTCAAACGATTGACGTGTCTACAACGTCCGCACTGAATCCCGAGGCACTGCCGGGCATTGGACATGAACCGGCTCGAACCGTTCGGAGACTATCTCCGATTCGTCATTGTCGGCTCCGCAACGACGCAACAGGGTACGCACGCCCATCACGCCGAGATCGTACTGAGGAAGGCCAACAGTGGTCAAAGCGGGATGCATGTGGGCCGAAATCACTTCCTGGTTGTCGAAACCGACCACGGAAATATCGTCCGGCATGCGTTTCCCCGATTCCCGCAACGCGTCGTACAGGCCGAGCGCGGTGCGGTCGTTATGACAGAACACTCCGGTCGCACCCGTCGCCAACACCTGTGCTGCCGTTCCGTAACCGCCTTCCTGATCGGCGGTCACGGACAGCACCAGCGAAGGGTCGAAATCGACGTCGAACCGCGCAAGCGCGGCCTTGTATCCCGCAAGACGGCCAACCGAAGCGGATGACGGCGCGGCATCGTTGACGAATGCGATACGCCGGTGTCCGGCTTCCAACAACAGCCGTGTGGCGGTGGCGCCACCCTGCACTTCGTCCGGCACCACCGCGGGGAACCGTCCGCGCTCGTCATAGCAGTTGACCAGCACGGACGGCATTCTGCCAAGCTCGTCCGGCGGAGTGATTGAACCGTGTACCCATTTCGAGTAGATGATGCCCTCGACCTGGTGTTCGAACATGAACGAGAAGGTTCTGCGTTCCACGTCTTTTCTGCCGTCGGTATCCACCACCAGCAGAATTTTCCCATTGCGCCAGGCTTCGTCCTGCGCGCCTTGGATCACCTGGCCGGCGAAGGGCGATGTGGCCACTCCGTCGCTGATGAAGCCGATGATGTCGGAGCAGCCTCGGGCCAATCCGCGGGCGAGCGCGTTGTGATGGTAGCCGAGTTCGTCAGCGGCCCTGCGCACCTTGCGGCGTGTGGATTCCGTGATCTGCACGTCCCGGTTGTCGTTCACCGCCCATGAGGCGGTTGCGATGGAGACACCAGCCGCTTCGGCCACGTCCCGCAATGTCACTTTCGCCATGCCCGCGTATCAGCCCCGTCCGACGCCTAGCGCATCAGGTTGCGCAGGACGTACTGGAGAATACCTCCGTTGCGGTAGTAGTCCGCTTCGCCTGGCGTATCGATGCGAACGACGGCATCGAATTCGGTCGTGGAACCGTCCGCGTGGGTGGCGGTGACGTGGACCGTCTTCGGGGTGACGCCCTTGTTGAGCTCCTCGACACCGGAGATGTCGTAGGTTTCGGTGCCGTTCAGGCCGAGGCTCTCATACGATTCGCCTTCGGGGAACTGCAATGGCAGCACGCCCATGCCGATGAGGTTGGAACGGTGGATGCGTTCGAAGCTTTCGGTGATGACGGCTTTGACGCCCAGCATGACGGTGCCCTTGGCGGCCCAGTCACGGGAGGAGCCGGTACCGTATTCCTTGCCTGCGAGCACGACGAGCGGCACATCATGATCGATATAGTCGCGAGACGCTTCGAAGATCGTGGTCGGCTTCTTGTCGAGGAAGTCGTAGGTGTAGCCACCAGGGGTGATTTCCTCGCCGACGGAGGCGAGCAACTGGTTGCGCAGGCGGATGTTGCCAAACGTGCCGCGGACCATGACCTCATGGTTGCCTCGACGGGAACCGTAGGAGTTGAAGTTCTTCGGTTCGACGCCACGGTCGGTCAGGTATTTGCCTGCCGGGCTGGAGGCCTTGAACGCGCCTGCCGGGGAGATGTGGTCGGTGGTCACGGAGTCGCCGAGCAGCGCGAGCACGCGGGCGCCGTGGATGTCCTTGACCGGATCCGGGGTGGCCTTCATGCCGTCGAAGAAGGTCTGCTTGCGCACGTAGGTGGAGTTCTCATCCCATGCGAACAGTTCGCCTTCCGGCACGTCAAGGCCCTTCCAACGGCGGTCGCCTTCGAACACGGAGGCGTAATCCTTGAGGAACATCTCGCGGCTGACGGTGCCATCCACCACTGCGGCGACTTCCTCATTGGTAGGCCAGATGTCCTTCAGGTACACGTCGTTGCCGTCCTGGTCCTTGCCGAGCGGCTGGGTTTCGAAATCGAAATCCATGGTGCCGGCGAGCGCGTAGGCGATGACGAGCGGCGGGGACGCGAGGTAGTTCATCTTGACGTCCGGGCTGATGCGGCCTTCGAAGTTACGGTTGCCGGACAGCACGGAGGTGACGGTCAAATCGTTGGCGTTGATGGCCTCGGAGATTTCCGGCAGCAGCGGGCCGGAGTTGCCGATGCAGGTGGCGCAGCCGAAGCCGACCAGCTGGTAGCCGAGCGCGTCGAGATCATCCTGCAGGCCGGCGGCCTTCAGATAGTCGGCGACGACCTGGGAGCCCGGGGCGAGAGACGTCTTGACCCACGGCTTGGGCTTCAGTCCCTTGGCATGCGCGTTGCGGGCGATCAGGCCGGCGGCGATCATGACGGACGGGTTGGAGGTGTTGGTGCACGACGTGATGGACGCGATCGCCACGTCGCCGTTCTTGATATCGAAGTCGCCACGGAAGTCAGTGGATACCGCGATCGGATCCTGCACGGTCTTGTCGGTTTCGTACGCCGGCAGCGTGGCTTCGAACTTCTCTTTCGATTCGGACAGCCTGATGCGGTCCTGCGGACGCTTCGGTCCCGCGATGGAAGGCACGACGGTGCCGAGGTCGAGTTCCAGGTATTCGGAGTACTGCGGTTCTACGTAGTCCGGATCGGTGGCGTCGCCCCAGAGCTTGTTGGCTTTCGCGTAGGCTTCGACGAGAGCGATCTGTTCTTCGGAACGACCGGTCAGACGCAGATAGTCGAGGGTGACGTTGTCGATCGGGAAGATGCCGCAGGTGGAGCCGAATTCCGGTCCCATGTTGCCGATGGTGGCGCGGTTAGCCAGCGGCACGGAAGCGATGCCTTCGCCGTAGAATTCCACGAATTTGCCGACCACACCGTGCTGGCGGAGCATGTCGGTGATGGTGAGGACCACGTCGGTGGCGGTGACGCCTTCCGGAATGGAACCGGTGAGCTTGAAGCCGACGACGCGCGGCACGAGCATGGAGATCGGCTGGCCGAGCATGGCGGCTTCGGCTTCGATGCCGCCGACGCCCCAGCCGAGCACGCCCAGACCGTTGACGGTGGTGGTGTGCGAGTCGGTGCCCACGCAGGAGTCGAGGTAGGCGAGGTCGCGACCGCGCTCCCCTGCCTTGGTCATGACGACTTTGGCGAGGTATTCGATGTTGACTTGGTGGATGATGCCGGTTCCCGGCGGCACCACGCGGAAGTTGCGGAAGGCCTGCTGGCCCCAACGCAGGAACTGGTAGCGTTCGCCGTTGCGCTGGTATTCGATGTCCATGTTCTGTTCGACCGCGTCGGCCACGCCGTACTTGTCGATCTGCACGGAATGGTCGATGACCATGTCGGACTGGACCTGCGGGTTGATGACCTCCGGATCTCCGCCAAGCTCCTTGACGGCGTCACGCATGGTGGCGAGGTCGACGATGCACGGCACGCCGGTGAAGTCCTGCATGACCACGCGGGACGGGGTGAACTGGATCTCGTGGCTCGGCTGTGCGGCCGGATCCCAATCCAACAGGGCCTTGACATGATCATCCGTGATGTTGGCGCCATCGATGTTGCGCACCAGGTTCTCAACAAGAACCTTCAACGAATACGGGAGATGATCGATGCCCGGCAAATCCGCGATGCGGTAAAAGTCGTAATCCTTGCCGCCCACCTTCAGGGTGTCGAGCTGGTCGTCGCGCACAGACATGCTACCTCCGAGCTTTTGTGGCTGGTTGAAACTTTCCAGCAGCCGATTATCCGTTGCCAACGATACAGCCACGTTACTTCAGCACTGGCGTGTCTTCTTGAAACGTGAGAAAATGGCGACTATTTTCGGCACGCACCACAGGCACAGCACGAAAATGATGGCGGACACCACAAGCGCGATGCCCGTCGCCGCGAGCATTTCGCCGGACGGTATCACGAGCGCGAAGAAACGCGCGACGGGCGGAATGAACATGCCGGCCACGCCCGCCACGGCGAACGCCAATACCAGACCGCCTCTCCACGAGTTGAGTGGACGGGCCACGCGCGCCAGTACGAAGATGCCCATCATCAGCAGGATAATCGCGTTGACGCCACGAAGCATGCCCAGCTGCGCGGCGGAATGCTGTGCGTCCCAGCCCATGAACTTCGGCAACAGCCACGAATCGGCGAGAATCGACAGAGCCGTGGCGATGCCTCCCGGCAATGCGAAGTGCACCACGCGCCTGAGGAAGCCCGGAATGTAGCGGCGCGTGTTCGGCGCAAGCGCGAGGATGAACGCCGGCATGCCGATGGTGAGTGCGCCGATGTAGGTGATATGGCGGGGCAGGTATGGGAATGGGATCTGCGTCAGCACCACGCCGAGCGAGATCAGCGCGGAATATACGGTTTTGACGAGGAACAGGCTGGCCACGCGTTCCATGTTGGCCATGACCTGGCGTCCACGTGCCACCACATCGGGCAGATGCGAGAATTTCGAATCGACGAGCACCACTTGTGCGACGGCTTTGGTGGCGGGTGCCGCGTTGCCCATCGCGATGCCCAGGTCGGCCTCCTTGATGGCGAGCGCGTCGTTCACGCCGTCGCCGGTCATCGCCACGACATGATCGCCTAGGTGCAGCGCCTGGACGATCGCCTTCTTCTGGTCGGGCAGGACACGGCCGAGCACGTCCACGTTCTCCAGTACTTTCGCCAGTTCCGTGATGTCGGTGGGCAGTTCGCGCGCGTCCATGAAGCGTGGCTCCGCGTCTCCGGTGAGCCGTACTTTTCTTGCGATCGCACCGACGGTGACGGGATTGTCGCCGGAGATGATGCGGCAGCGCACGCCCTGCTCGCGGAACCAGGCGAGTGTGGCTTCGGCGTCGTCGCGAATGTGCTCGGAGCATAATACCAGCGCGACGGGCCGCGATGCGGGGTCGATGGCGGGATCGCTTTCGTAATCGGCGGGCGCCTTGCCGTCATGCCGTGCGATCAGCAGCACGCGGTTTCCGTCGTGTGCGGAATCGTTGACCAGTCGAAGAACGTCGGCGTAATCGCCATCCAAGTGGGACAGCACGACTTCCGGCGCGCCCATCGTCCATGCCGCGCCGTCATCGGCAATCGAGCTCCATTTGCGTGCCGACGAGAACGGAACGCGCGCCGCGACGGGACCGGCGGAGAATCCCTGCTTGCCCAGTCCGTTGAGAATCGCCAATCCGGTGCCGTTCGGCTGTCCTTCGTTCGACAGGTCGTACAACGCCTGTTTCACGGCATGTTCGTCAACGGTATTGGCTCCGATGCCATCCAGCATGCGTATTTCGTTGAGCATGATGCCGCCGTCGGTGACGGTGCCGGTTTTGTCGAGGTTCAGGCAGTCCACGCGTGCGAGGGTCTCCACGGATTCGAGCTCCTGCACGAGCGTGTTCTTGCGTGCCAAACGGATGGCGGCGAGCGCGAAGTTGAGCGAGGTGAGCAGTACGAGGCCTTCGGGGATCATGCCGACCACGCCAGCCACGGCGGACACCACGGCGGAACGCCATTGGCCGGTGGAGACGGCTACGTCCCAACCGCCGACCGCGTGCACCTGCGACCAGATGAGCAGCACGCACAGCGGCACGACGAGGAAGGTCATGAATTTGAGGATGGTGTTGATGCCCTTGTTGAGGTCGGACACGGTCTTTTTGTAGACCTTCGCCTGCGCGGTCAAGGTGGCGGCATAGCTGTGCGCGCCGACCGCGTTGACCTTGACCAAGGCCATGCCGGAGACCGCGGTGGATCCGGAATAGATGTCGTCGCCTTCGTTCTTGCGCACGGTGCGCGATTCGCCAGTGAGCATGGATTCGTCGAGTTCCAGGCCCCAGGTGCGCACGATCTGCGCGTCGGCGGGAACCTGTTCGCCGGAGCGGATCCACATGAGGTCGCCGAGCACGATTTCGTTGTGCGGCACTTCGACGTCCTTGCCGTCGCGTCGTACGAGATAGTCGGAGGCTACGAGGATGGAAAGCTTGTCGAGCGTTCGTTTGGCTTTCAGTTCGGTGATGATGCCGATGCCGGTGTTGATGAGGATGACGAGGCCGAACACGGCGTCTCTCCATGATCCCGTGACCAATACCATGACCATGGCGGCGAAGATGATGCCGTTGAACAGGGTGAACACGTTGGCTCGCACGATGTCGGCGAACGAACGTGACGTGGACGATTTGACGGCGTTGACCTGCCCGCTTTCCGTAAGGGCGGCGACTTCCGCTGCGGTGAGCCCCTTTTCACTGGTTTCAGGCATGGTTTGACTTTCGCTCATGCTGCCAGCATACCGCTTGGCGATGCGCGCCCGCAGGCTTTTCCCGTAAAGCTCCGGCAAAATTCAGGGTTTTCTCAGGGTGTGTTCAGCGCCACGCATCCGAACCGATTCGAACTCACCCGAATGCGTGGAGCGGTTCACTGTTTGCCGCCGTGGCTGATGGTGGTGACGAGGATTGTTCTGTCGTGCGGGTCGTTGTTGGCTATGCCGGCTACCGCGTCGGCGAGCGGCGTCGCATCCGTCATGTGGTCGTTGATTGTGAGCGTCGCAGCGAACAGCGTGCTGTCGGTCGGCGTGGCGATCGGGTTGAGCAGTGCCACTGGAATGCCCGCCTGTCTTGCGGTTGTCAGCGTGTCGTACCAGCCGTCATGGTTCACGCCGGACACGTCGATTCCCGAAATGACGATGATGCTGACCATGCGTTGCGTCATATCCTCGACCGCTTGCCGGGCGGTGTCCTGCATGTCGACCGTGCCGGCGACCGGCAGATACACCGGCCTGAGCCCGCCCGCCTCCATGGCATCCAACGCCAGGCGATCGGTCTGTTCGTCTTGGGAGCCGATCATGGCCACGTCGAGACTGTTGCGGTCCTTCATGCTGTGGGCGACCGCATCGCCTGCGGACTGCGTATCTCCCACCGCGGCATTGTTCGGCGTGCAGCCGGCCAGCATGGAGATGCCGAAGACGGCTGCAAGGAGACCGGCTGCGGCACGCCGCGCGAAACCGGTCATCGTGTGGCTTTCCTGAATAGCGCCACCGTTTCGACATGGTGGGTGGTCGGATAGATGTCGAATGCGCGAATATCGGCAAGATCGTATCCGAGCGAGGCCAATGTGGCGGTGTCGCGTGCCAGCGATGCCGGGTCGCAGGCGATGTATACGACGCTTCGCGCGCCGGATTCGGCGATCTGCCTGCATACCTTCGCACGTGCGCCGGCACGCGGCGGATCAAGCACCACGATATCGGGTTTGGCCAAATCGTTGCGTACGTTGGCAAGCGTCTTGGCCACATCGCCCACACGGGCGTCGACATTGCCCAAATGGATGGCCCTCAGATTGCGCTGCGCGTGTTTGACAGCGGTCTTGCCACCTTCCACGCTCAGCATGCGCGTGCGGCCGGCGCTTAACGTGGCCAACGGCAGCGTGAACAGGCCGGAACCGGAATACAAATCCCACAGGCATGCGGAAGCGGCGCCGTCAAGCTCGCCATGCACCAAGGACATCACATGGCCGGTCAACGCGATCGGCGCGTGACGGTGCATCTGCCAGAATCCGCCGGCGTCCACACCGTATTCGAATTCACGTCCGCACACCGTCACCTTTTCGGTAAGCTCGCGATTGCCCGCCGTCACTTCGCCATCGACGAGCACGGCGTAGTTGTCGGCGATTTCGGCATTGCCGCGAGGCTCGGGAACAGACAGACGAATCTGCGATCCGGGAGTGAATCCCCCATCCCACACGTGTTCCTTCTCGGCCACGTTAAGCAACGCGCGACTGGCCAACGGCATGGTGTCGATCGGCACACGCACGTGGGTGCCGCGTCTGCGCATGGACGGTCGGCCGTTCTCGTCCGCGATCATCTCGATGCGGGTACGCCAGTGCAGCCCATGCTCCGCCTCATCCTCGGGCATGCGCTCGATCGGCACGTCAACGTCGACATGGCCGAGACGTCTCATCTGTTCGGCGATGGACATGGATTTCCATTTAAGCTGTCCGGGCAGTGAGACGTGCACCAAATCGGCACCGCCGACGCCGCCGCCCATGGCGAGCGGGCCGGCCAACGGCCATACGGGTTCGACGCGGTCCTCGCTGGCTTCCAGCACTTCCGTCACTTCGCCAGTCCAAAAACGGTCCTCGCGATCATGTGGCTCGTCCAACACGACGCGTACCAGCTCGCCCGGCAACGCGAATCGCACGAACACGACGCGTCCGTCGATGTGGCCGACGCAACGGCCTTGGTCGGCGTATCGTTCGATGCGGATGGTCGATTCCATCAGTGCTGTTCCTCCGTTTCGTTGTTGTCGTCCATCGCGTCGGCGTTTGGTTCGGCCAACGTCTTATGCCGATGCATGGGGGTGGCCACGATGAGGTACGACACCCAGATGGCCAACGCCCAGAACGGAATGCCCATGAGCAGACGTGCAGTGCCGAGCCAGCCGACCTGGTTGGACAGGTACAACGGCACCTGCACCACCAGTCGTAGGGAGAACACGCCGATCCACAACGCGGTGATGATGGTGTACGCGCGGTTCAATGCCTTGTCGTCACGCCAATCGGCAAGCCATGCGCGCAGATGCTCGGTTGGCAGTGTCCGGATGAATTCGATCACCAAGCCAAGTCCCGGTACACGTACCATCAACGAAATGGCGAGCAGCACGATGTAGAAGGCGTTGGTCAGGAATCCGAACATGTAGTAGTTGCGCGCCTCGTGGCTGTTCCATGCCCAGATCAGGCAGATGCCGACTGCCAGAAGGCCGGAGACGGCGCCCATGACGGATTGGCGTTGGCATAGGCGGACGATCACCTGCAGTACGGCGAGGGCTGCGGATACGCCGATGGTCAGATGCAGGTCGGAGGTGATGACGAACATCACCACGAACACCACGCCCGGCAGCATCGATTCGACGACGCCGCGCGGACCGCCGATTGCGTCGATGACGGAGAAATCGTCGGCATCGCCGGCGTCGGCGAGCGCGCCGAGGCCGGTTCTTTTCTTGGTTTCGGTTTCAGCCATGCGTTTGTGTTTTCGTGGTCGTCGTTCGCTCAGCGCACTTCGGAGAACATCGGTCCACGCGACAACGTGGTCTTGACCTCGACCTGCTGGTCGGAGTCAAACGGTCCCTTCGGCTGGCCTGGAATGTCCATCGTCCTGCCTGCCTGTTCGGCTTCGGCGGCTTCCTTGGCGGCCTTGCGTTCGGCCGGGGCGACCGGCGGATGCATCGGGATGAGGTCACGCGGGGCCAGCGGGTCCTCGCCGCGTTCCACGACGATGTTGGAGAAAAGCTGGTTCAGCGCCTTGGTTTCGGCGTGGTCCGGATCGGTGGCGGCTTTGCCGGAGAAGATGCCGCGCAGCATCCACCGCGGTCCGTCCACACCGACGATGCGGGTGACGACCTTGCGTCCGCCCTTGACCACGACCGGCAGTGTCAGTTCGGTGCCGAACACGCCGTCGGTCTCCTTGGCGTCTTTGTTGGCCTCAACCAGGTCGGCGCGCACGTCATCCCACAGTCCCATGGTCTTCGGCGCGGCGAAGGCTTCGATCTCCACGCTGGAGGATCCGTAGGTGATGGTGGTGCCGAGCACCTGCTGGGTGGCGCGGTTGGCCTTCACGCGCAGTTCGATGCCTTGGAGGAACGGCAGATAGTAGGCGCCCATGTCGAGGTATTCGTCATAGTCGGGCACGTTCTCGTCGTCGACGTCCCACGGACCGTGCTCATCGCCACGGCCGTCGTACTCATCGGATGGTTCCGGAAGGATGGTTTCCTGAATTCCACCGGCGGGCGCCTCAGCGGTTTCGGAGATGGCCTCATCGGCCTTGTCGTTCTCTTCGGCGGCGGCTTCAGCGGCTTCCTCGCTCTGACGCTTCTTCTTGCCGAATCCAAACAGTCCCATGATGTTCCTCATTTCATTACGGTTGCAACCGTGACTAGCCTAGCACCCATGCTTAATACGGGCTGGGAATCGGAGTGTGTCTCCCGTTGCCCGGCATTGGCCGGATGACGGCCGCAAAAACTCACACGTCGTAGGTGATGCTCAGCGGCGCATGATCCGACCATCGCAGGTCGTAGGTCGGAGCTTTGTCGATGACGAATCCGCGGGCCGTTTCGGCGAGTTCGGGTGTGGCGAACTGGTAGTCGATCCTCCAGCCGACGTTGTTGTCGAAGGCGCGGCCCCGCTGGCTCCACCAGGTGTACGGTCCTTGGATGTCTCCGCACAGGGAACGCATCACATCCACGAATTCCAACTCCCCCAGCCATTTGTCCACGTAGGCGCGTTCCTCGGGCAGGAAGCCGGCGTGCTTCTCGTTGGCTTTCGCGTTCTTGATGTCGAGCGGCGTGTGCGCGATGTTGAAATCGCCGCACAATACCGCCTGCTTGCCGCCGTGCGCCGCTTCATCGCGCAGTTGTCCCATACGTACCAGCATGGTGTCGAGGAAACGGTATTTCTGCTTCATTTTCTCCGGATCGTCGGTGTTGCCGGCGTGCACGTACACGCATACGACAGTGACGGTGTAGCCTTGCGGGGTCTTCACATCCGCTTCGATCCAACGACCGGAATCGACGTCCTCGGCAAGTCCCGGCAGTCCGTAGCGTTTGTCGATGACGGGCAGCGCGGAGAGCAGACCGACGCCGGCGCGTCCCTTGATACGGCAGATCTCGTTCATGCGATCAAGCCCGCTTTGGTCGGCGATGCGTCCGGCGGTCGCGTATTCGAAGCCGAATTCGTCGAAGATGGGGTCGATTTCGTTTTGCGGGGCGCGTACTTCCTGCATGCACCACACGTCCGGCGTGTTCTTCGCGGCCCATTGCTCAATGCCTTTGCGTTTCGCCGCGCGGATTCCATTCACATTCGATGTCGTGATTGTGATCGTCATAGCGCCTTAGCCTAGCCGGAATACAAGAAAACCTCCCTTGTGGGAAGGGAGGTTTTCCAGATGGCTGACGCGATCAGTCGAGTCCGAGCTGCAGCTTGCCGCCCGGGATGGCGTCCAGCAGGTCGCGGGTGTACTGCTTCTTCGGATGGTCGAAGACCTCGTCGGTGGTGGCATGCTCCACCAGCTTGCCGTGCTGCATCACCACGACCTCATCGGCGATCTGACGCACCACCGCCAGATCATGGGTGATGAACAGGTAGCTCAGTCCCTTTTCCGCCTGCAGGTCGTTGAGCAGGCGAAGCACCTGGTCCTGCACCAGCACGTCCAATGCGGAGACGGCCTCGTCGCAGACGATCACATCCGGATCGAGGGCCATGGCGCGCGCGATGGCGATGCGCTGCCTTTGGCCGCCGGAAAGCTCGTTCGGATAACGGCTCATCACCGATTCCGGCAATTCCACCATGTCGATGAGCTCGCGCACACGCTTGGCACGGCTCTTCTTGTCTCCGATGCCGTGGATGCGCAGCGGCTCCTCGATGGACCGGTAGATGGAGTACATGGGGTCGAGCGATCCGTACGGGTTCTGGAACACCGGCTGCACATGACGTCGGAAGTCAAGCAACTCCTTGCCCTTGAATCCGGAGATGTCTTTGCCATCGTAGGTGACGGTGCCGGCGGTCGGCTCAAGCAGTTTCAGCACCATGTTGGCCACGGTGGATTTGCCGGAACCGGATTCGCCGACGATGGCCAATGTGGTGCCCTTCTTGATGGAGAAGCTCACATCGTCGACCGCCTTGAACATCTCCTTCTTGCGCGGCAGTTTGAATTCCTTGGTCAGGTGATCCACCGTGATGATGGCTTCGCCCTTCTTCAGGGAATCCTCGTTCACCGCGTGCTCCATGACCGCGGTGGCGTCGCCGCCATGTTCCTTGACGGAGATGATGCGCTGCGATGCCAAGGACGGCGCAGCGGCGACCAAACGCTTGGTGTACGGATGCTGCGGATGCTGCAGCACTTCCAGTGAAGGACCGGATTCCACGACCTGGCCCTTGTACATGACCACGATATGCTGGGCGCGTTCCGCGGCCAGACCGAGATCGTGGGTGATGAACAGCACCGCGGTTCCCAGGGAATCGGTCAGCATGTGCAGATGGTCGAGGATCTTCTTCTGCACGGTCACGTCAAGCGCGGAGGTCGGCTCGTCGGCGATGAGCAGTTCCGGACGGCAGGCCAGACCGATGGCGATCAGCGCACGCTGACGCATGCCGCCGGAGAATTCGTGCGGGAACTGGCGGGCACGGGTGGCGGCGTCAGGCAGACCGGCCTCGGACAGCAGACCGGCGATGCGGTCGTCCATGGTGGAGCCGACCACATACTTCTTGGCGATGTACCATGCGTCATCGTCCTTCACCCCGGCTTCAATCAGGCCATCGGCCACACGCCAGCGGGTTTCGGATCCCGGAACCCATTCCTCGGCGAACCGGGCCATGATCTTGTCAAGCTCGTCACCGCTCTTGCCGATCTTGACAAGAGCCTCCTTGGCCGCGGCGATCAGATCAGGCAGTTCCTTGGAACCAAGGAAGGTCTCATCGTCATTGCCCTTGAGCTCCACTTCGTCACCGGCCAGGGCCTTGGCGAATTCGGAACGCTTTTCGTGGTCGATGTCCATGTTGTTGGCCACCAACGCTTCCTTGACCTGGGTGCCGATGCGCCACACCGGGTTCAGGTTGCTCATCGGATCCTGCGGGACAAGACCCATCTTGCTACCACGGAGCTTGTCGAAATCCTTCTGCTTGAAGCCGGAGATCTCCTGGCCATCAAGCTTGATGGAGCCGCCGACCACATGGCCGGTTCCCGGAAGCAGGCCAAGCACGGCCATGGCGGAAGTGGATTTGCCGGAACCGGATTCGCCGACGATGGCCACCCACTGGCCGGGATACACGCTGAAGGACGAGTTGCGCACGGCATGCACGGCCTTGCCTTCATCGGTGGTGAAGTCGACCTGGAGGTTCTTGACCTCCAACAGCGGCCCGTGGGCGCGCTGCATGGCCTCGAGGTTGTTCTCGGTATTCATTTCAGTCATCGAATATCCCTTCACTTACACTCAGGCCGTACGGCTCTTCGGATCGAGCGCGTCCTTGACGGCGTCGCCCATCATGATGAATGCCAGCACGGTGATGGCCAGCGCGGCGGACGGGTAGAACAGCACCATCGGGTCAGTACGCAGGATGGACTGCGCGTTGGAGATGTCTCCGCCCCAGCTGACCGTGGTGGTGGGCAGGCCGACGCCCAGGAAGCTCAGCGTGGCCTCGAGCACGATGTAGGTGGCCAGCGAGGTGGTGCCGACCACGATGATCGGAGCCAGCGAATTCGGCAGGATGTGGCGGAACAGGTTGCGGATCGGGGTGGATCCCAGAGCGGTGGACGCCGTGTTGAATTCAAGGTTCTTGGCTTCCATCACAGCACCTCGCGCGATTCGTGCCACGGAGGTCCAGCCGAACAGCGTCATCACCAGAATGATCTTCCAGATGGAGCTGCTCGTTTTGAACATCTGGAGCACCACGATGGCGCCAAGCAGAATCGGCAGCGCGAGGAAGATATCGGTCAGTCGGCTCAGCACGGCGTCGACCCATCCTCCGAAGAAGCCGGCGATTGCGCCGATCAGCGTTCCGAGCAGCACCACCAGCAGTGTGGCGAACACGCCGACGCTCAGCGAGGTGCGGGTGCCGTAGACCACACGGGAGTATACGTCGCAACCTTGCAGGTCGAAGCCGAACGGATGGCCTGAGGAAGCCGGCTCAAGGGAATTGTCGAGCGTGCAGTAGTTCGGGTTCTGCTTGGTCAACACGCTCGGGAACAGCGCCACGAACACGATGAAGATGATCAGCAGTCCGGAGATGATGAACAGCGGGTTCTTACGCAGGGTTCGCCATGCGTCGGCCCACATGTTCGAAGCCGGTGCGGATTCGTCCATCGAGTCGACGGCCTTCAGGGGCGTCTCATCGAGCGGTGCCACATAGCGTTCCTGTCCCGGAAGCACGGTGGAAGGATTGGTCTCATTCATTTCGGTCATTTCTTGTTCCCTCCCTCGACTCACGCGTAACGGATTCGCGGATCAAGCGCGGCGTACAGCATGTCGACCAGCAGATTGCAAACCACGAAGATCAGCATGAGCAGCGTCACGATGGACACCACCAGGTTGCCTTCTCCCTTGAGGATGCTCTGATAGGTCAGGTAGCCGATGCCATGCACGTTGAAGATGGTTTCGGAGATCATCGCGCCGCCCATCAGTGCGCCAAGATCCTGGCCCAGATAGGTGACGACGGGGATCATGGAGTTGCGCAGCACGTGGCGCAGCATGACGGATTTGTTGTCCATGCCCTTGGCGCGCGCGGTGCGCACATAGTCGAGGGCGATGTTGGACGAAATCTCCGTACGGCTCAGACGGATGATGTACGCCATCGATACCGAGCCAAGCACCATGGCCGGCATCAGCAGATCAAGGAATCCTGGATTCGCTCCGGCGGTGACCGGCAGCAGATGCCACTTCACACCGAGGAAGTACTGGCAGAGGAAGCCGGTGACGAAGGTCGGCACGGAGATGAGCAGCAGGGAGAAGATCAGGATGACGGTATCGCACCACTTGCCCTTCTTCAGGCCGGAGATCACACCGAAGATCACGCCGAAAACCGCTTCGAACACGAAGGCCATCAGGGCGAGCTTGATGGTCACGGGGAAGGCGCGGCCGATCACGTCGATGACAAGCTGTCCGGAGAAGGTCTTGCCGAAGTCGAGGGTCAGCGCGTTCTTCAGGAACAGCAGATACTGGACGATGAACGGCTTGTCCAGATTGTATTCGGCACGGATCTGGGCCGCGACCGCTTCGTTGACCGGCTTGTCGCCGAACATCGCCTTGACCGGCTCGCCCGGCAACGCGAACACCAGGGCATACACCAGAAGCGTCGTGCCGAGAACCACAGGGATCATCTGCAGAATGCGTCGCAGAAGATACTTGCCCATTGGTTTCTCCTTTTGATTACTCACTCGTTCGCCAGCCGTTTGCGGCTTCGTCCCCTACGCTCACGCGTATAGGACATGAGGCCCGGGGCGGCCGGCGCTTGCCCCGTTACGTATCAGTGATACTGCACCACAGTGCTTTATATTGCAGTTTCATGAAAGACAGCTGAAAATATACCCCACGCGCGGACATCTTCTGTTGATGTCGCATGTCCAGCCGTCATGGACCTCCGATGGAAGCCCCGTTTATTACGCGGAAAGGAAGGAACGGATATTCGAATCCGTTCCTTCCTTCATGTCGATCCTACGAAATCAAAATCAGAGAACGGCTCACTTGCCGGACTTGGTCATGTTCTCGTAGACCGGCAGGTTCTGCCAGTTCATCTCGAAGCCGGAGACACCGGTCGAGGCCACACCATAGGCATTGGCGTAGTACAGCGGAACGGCCGGCAGGTCGTTGAGCAGCACTTCCTGTGCCTGCTGGTACAGCTTGTTGGCGTCTGCGACGGACTTGGAGGCAGCGGCCTTGTCGCACAGCGCATCGAACTCCGGGTTCTTGTAGTCGCCATCGTTGGAGCCGTTGCCATCGGCAGCGGCGGAGGCGAAGTTCTGCACCAGGTAGTTTTCGGCGGACGGGTAATCCGGCTGCCAGCCGCTACGGAACGCGCCGTTCACCTTGCGGTCGGACACGGCGGTGCGGAAATCGTTGAAGGTCGGGTACGGGTTGGTGGCGGCCACGCCGGCGCCCAGCACGTTGTTGATGGAGTTGACCACGGCGGTGTAGATGACTTCGTGGCCACCATCGGCGTTGTAGGCGAAGGTGAACTTGTCATCGGAGGTCCACGGGCTGATGGCGTTGGCCTTCGCCCACAGTTCCTTGGCCTTCTTCTCGTTGTACTTCAGGTTGCCGGAGCCCTTGAGGGAATCGGAGTAGCCCGGGGTCAGCGGGGAGGTGAAGTCGGCGGCCGGGGTGCCGGTGCCGTTGAGCACCTTCTTGCAGATGTTCTCGCGGTTGATGGCCATGGAGACGGCCTGGCGACGCAGGGTGCCTTCCTCGGTGTCGGCTTCGAAGTGCTTCAGCTTGGCCGGGATGGTGAACTGCTGGATGACGGAGCCGGCCTTGTTGTAGGCCTGTACGGTGGAGTCCTTCTGGAAGGTCTTGGTGGCGGAGGCCGGGACGGACTCCATCACGTCGAGGGAACCGGACTGGATGTCGGCGTAGGCGGCCTCATCCTTGGTGTAGACCTTGAAGGTCACGCCGTCGTTCTTGGCGACGCGGTTGCCCTTGTAGTCGGGGTTCTTCACCAGCACGATCTGGTTGTCGTGGTCCCAGGACTGGAACTTGTACGGGCCGTTGCCGACCGGCTTCTCGCCGAAGGCCTTCGGATCCTTGAAGAAGGATTCCGGCAACGGAGCGAATGCGGTGTAGCCGACCTTGATGGCGAACACGGAGTCGGAACGGTTCAGGTCGACGGTGAATTCATGGTCGTTGACGACCTTCAGGCCCTCGAGCTGTTCGTCGCCCTTGAGCTTGTCTCCATCCTGGAGCTTGTCGTAGCCCTTGATGGTGGAGAAGAAGGAGGAGCCGAGCTGTGCGTTCTTGGCGTTGGCCGTGTAGCTCCATGCCTTGGTGAAGGATTCGGCGGTCACCGGGGTGCCGTCGGTGAACTTCCAACCATCCTTGAGCTTGATGGTGTACTGGGTGGCGTCATCGTTGGACTTGATGGACTCCGCCACTTCGTTGGAGGCGTTGCCCTTGGCGTCGAAGGAAATCAGACGTGCGAACAGCAGGTCGAGCGGCTTGCCGCCGCCGGTCTCGTTGCAGTCGCCTGGGATGAGCGGGTTCTGCGGTTCGGAATTGTATGCGGTGATGACGTTGGAACCCTTGTCAGCGGTGGAGTCACCGTTGGAAGAGCCGCAACCGCTGAGCAGCATGCCGAATGCGCATGCGGCCGCAGCGAAAGCCAGAGCTTTCTTCTTCATGGAATTCATATTCTCCTTATCCATTATTTCCAGAGCCGTAAGACCCTGTTCAAAAAGAAGGCGGGCGTCAATACCGTGGCATCAACGTCCGTCTTCGTTCTGATGGTGGGTTCATTATCACTCGATTGAGGGACAACCGCTCCATATCCGAGGGAGGCCCACGCAAAATAGTCAAATCAAAAACTCATCATCTGATAAAACAATCCGTTTTTCCCGCTTATCGCCGGAACAACTTATCCGCATCGTGCGTATGGACGGACGCGGACATATCCGTTCGCTGTCAGCGTACTTTGCCAATCCGCGTCACGCCCGTGGAAACGCCTGCCCGTATCGTGCCTTCAACTGTTCGATGGACACGTGTGTGTAACGCTGCGTGGTCTTCAGCGAGGAATGCCCCAGCATCTCCTGCACCTCACGCAGGTCCGCTCCCCCGTCGAGCATATGGGTCGCCGCACTGTGGCGCAACGCATGCGGACTGATGTCAGGCACGCCGGCCTCCCGTGCCCGGTCGTGCACCACCTTGCGCACCATACGTTGACCGATCCGCCCGCCCTGCGATCCCAAAAAGAACGCGTCGTCCGACATGTCACCGCATAGTACGGGACGGCCATGTTCCAGCCAATCGCGCAAGGCCTTGTCGGCTGGTGCGCCGAATGGCATGACACGCTGCTTGTCGCCTTTGCCGGTCACTTTCACCGTGCGGTTGCCGAATGTCACGTCGGCCACGTCGAGTCCGACCAGTTCCGCCACACGCATGCCGGTGGCATAGAGCAGTTCCAGCATGGCCGCGTCACGCAGCGCGATCGCCTGTTTTTTCATATTCGGTTCCTGCGATCGCGCCTCCATGCCGTCCTCATCAACGCGGTCCATCAGCTGCTGCGCCTGCGTTTCGTTCAATACCGCCGGCAGCGTATCGGGGATTTTCGGCGTCTGCAACGAAGCCGCCGGGTTGGCGGACGCCATGTCATGGTCGTACGCCCATGCGAAGAATCCACGCACGGCGACGGTTTTGCGCGCCATGCTGCTGCGTGCGTGATTTTTGGACGATTTGGCCATCCACAGGCGCAAATCCTCGATGGTCACCTCATTCAGATCCACGCAACCCTGTTTCCGCAACGCCACCAAGCATTCCTCGACATCGCTGCGGTACGCCCTGCGGGTGTTTGCGCTCAACCCTCGGTTGGCTTTCAGATAGGCGTCGAATCCGTCCAACGCATCATCGAAACACATGCAAACCACCTTCCGCTTCGTCTGAAATGAACAGACACCACGCAGACACCGTATAAATGCCATTCCGCAGCGCGATCGAATGTCATCTCACGCGATGGCACGATTCCATTATGTCCCCATACCGATAGACTGATGACGATTAGGCATCTTACGAACAGGCGGTATTATGACTCGTCATTCCATTCATGACGTACAGCATCCGACAGCCGAAAACCCCGATGATGGGATTGTGGCCCGCGCCATCGACCTGACCAAGGTCTACGGCTCAAAAGACAACGAAGTGATGGCGTTGGATCATGTGAATGTGGAATTCAAGCGCGGTGAAATGACCGCCATCATGGGCCCTTCCGGTTCCGGCAAGTCCACGCTCATGCATTGCATGGCCGGGCTCGACACCCCTTCGTCCGGCAAGGTGATCGTGGAGGGACTCGAGGTCTCCTCCATGAACCAGAAGCAGTTGACGGACCTGCGCCGCGAACAGATCGGGTTCATTTTCCAGTCGTTCAATCTGGTGCCGACGCTGTCCGCCGAGGAGAACATCCTGCTGCCGTTGCAGATAGCGAAACGTACGATCGACCGCGACTGGTTCAACCAAGTGGTCAAGGTGGTCGGTCTGGAGAAGCGGCTCACGCACCGTCCAAGCCAGCTGTCCGGCGGCCAGCAGCAGCGCGTGGCCTGCGCCCGCGCCATCATGGCACGACCGTCCGTGATCTTCGCCGACGAGCCGACCGGCAACCTCGACTCGCGCTCCAGCCGTGAAGTGCTTGGCTTCCTGCGTGATTCGGTACGCGACTACGGCCAGTCGATCGTCATGGTCACCCACGATCCGCGTGCGGCCTCCTTCGCGGACCGTGTGCTGGTACTCACCGACGGCAACATCACCCGCGACATGCAGCATCCGACGTACAACGAGATTCTTGAGGTGTTCGCCGGCGACGACGACATCGACGATGTTTCCAAGTACGCCGCCTCCACCGCCGTTCCGACCGTGACGGAGGACTCGCAGGCATGATTCGCATAGGATTGCGCGACGCGCGCAGCCATTTCGGCCGTTTCATCATGTCGATCGTGGCCATCGCGCTCGGCGTGAGTTTCGTGGTCGGCTCGTTCTGTTTCCGCGAAATGCTCAACAACCAGGTTTCACAGATGATGTCCACCAATGCGGACCATGACGTGTACGTGCGCGGTTCGCAGGAGAAGAAAAAAGATTCGTCGGCGATGTCGATGGGATCGACGAAAAGCTACAACGATGTCGACGTCGATCTGGCGGGCACGATAGCCAAGGTCGACGGTGTTTCCTCGGCACGCGTCGTGCACATGCTGTCCGGCGTGGTGCTGCTCGACAAGCATGGCGATGCGGTGACCACCATGGGGTCTCCGACGCTCGCCATAGGCATGGGCAAGTCGTCGCCGTGGCGGTCCGCCAAGTTCACGACCGGCACGTGGCCGAAGAACGGCGATGAGATCGCCCTTCATTCCTTCGCCGCCGAACAGTCGGGTCTGAAGGTCGGCGATAAGACGAAAATCGTCTATCCGGACGGCGCTCATAAGGTGACCGTCAGCGGCATCTTCACCACCGATGCCAGCCAGGCAGGCGCCATCATCATCGCCATCGATCCCGTAACGGCCAAGGAAAAAGCCAGCAAGCAGTCGGACGATCCCGACAAGACGTCGTTGATCAGCGTCTACGGCAATAAGACCACGCCGCTTGACGACAACGCGCAGCAGCAGCTGGCGGACCGTATCAACAAGGCGCTGCCGAGATCGGCGAAGGCGCATGCCATCACCGGTGACGAATACCGTGACGAATCAACCAAATCCACGCAGGACGCGCTCGGCTTCATCCAACCGCTTATTCTGATTTTCGCGGTGATCGCATTGTTTGTCGGCTCGTTCATCATCGCCAACACGTTCTCCATGATCGTGCGCGAGTCGATGCGCGGCTATGCGCTGCTGCGTTCCATCGGCGCTTCTCCCCTGCAAGTGTTCTCCACGGTGATCGTGCAAGCTCTGTTGCTGGGCCTGGTAGGTTCGCTCGCAGGCATCGGGCTCGGCTGGGGCATGGTCAAACTCATCGCATCCGGTTTGGCGAATATGGGTATGCCATTGACCGGCGCCACCAATCCGACCGTTTCCGACATGCTCGTCGGCCTTGTGGTCGGCATTGTGGTGACGTTGATCGGTGCGGCCCTGCCGGCGCGAAATGCGGCGCTTGCCCCGCCGATTCAGGCGATGAACGAAACCGTCAATCCGGAAAAGCCCGTCCTCGCACGTGGCATCCTCGGCACCGTCATGGTGCTGTTGGGCTTCCTGAGCTGGGGTTTCACCTACGCTTTGGCCGCCGCGGATGGTGACGGCGGTCCGACGCCGTGGAAGGCGCTCAACAGTATCGCTGTCGGCTGGCCGCTCGGTATTGGCGCGGCGCTGGCCGTGATCGGCGTGATTGTGGCGGGACCGGCATACGTGTCCACCGCGGGCGCGGTGCTCGGCTGGCTGCCATCGAAGGCCTTCACCGTGACTGGGCGTCTCGCGCAACGTAACATTTCTCGTTCGAAACGTCGCACGTCCAACACCGCAGCCGCCCTGTTCGTGGGAGTGGCGATTGTCAGCTGTCTGGGCGTGGTGGCCACGTCGGCGAAGGCTTCGGTCAATTCGCTGGTGGATACCGGGCTCAAAGCCGATTTCGCCGTATCTTCGGCTTCGGCCGGGCAGATTCCCGACCAGGCCATCAAAGACATCAAAAAGGTCGATGGCGTGAATCATGTGGTGTCGAACCGTGTGGTGCTTGGTGTGAAATATGACGGCAAAGCCATCAACGGGTTCACGTTCGCCACACAGCCGGAGCTGTTCACCAAGATCTTCGCCGCCGAAACCACCGAAGGTGATGCCGCTGCCGCGTTGAAGGATGGCAAGCTGCTCGTCGGCAAGACCATTGCCGACGATCGTGGATGGCATGTGGGTCAGAAGGTCAAGGCCACGGCCGAGAACATCGTGGTAGACAAGGAGGCCACAGCCAAGGCGCAGGCCGATTACCAGGCCAAGGTGCAGGCGCATGTGCAGGAATTGCAGTCGCAGGCCCAGCAATTGGCCGCATCCGGCGACTTGGCAGGAGCGCAGGCCAAGGCTTCGGAAATCGAACAGTACACGAACGACGCCAAGAACGTCGATCCGAAAACGCTGGTCAAGACGAAGAAGGTCACCACCGGAAAGACGCTGACCATCGGCGCGATCGTGTCGAATTCCGTATACCGCGATTTCGCGATCGTCAACGACGATTTGGCCGAGCAGATCGGCAACAAGCAGACCATGTTCGTCATGCAGGCGTTCGTCACGGACAAGCGGGGCGCCGACACGGCCCAAGTCAAGAAGGCCCTGAAGAAAACAATCAAGAAATACTACACAATCGTCGTGTTCGACCGTGACGAGTACAAGTCCACGATGAGCTCGATGATCGATCAGATGCTCATGGTCCTGTACGCGTTGCTGGCTTTGTCCATCATCATCGCCATTTTCGGCATCGTGAACACGCTGGCGTTGAGCGTGTCGGAACGCACCAAGGAGATTGGTCTGCTCCGTGCCATCGGCACGTCACGTGGCCAGGTGCGTGGCATGCTTGGCATCGAAGCGGCGATCATCTCCGTGTTCGGCACGGTGTTGGGTTTGGTCGTCGGCGTCGCCGCGGGAGTGGTGATTCGTGCGGTCTACGCGTCCGAAGGTTTGGAGACGCTGGCGATTCCGTGGTTGCAGCTGCTCGTGTTCCTGCTGCTGTCGATTGTGGTCGGTCTGGTGTCCAGCATCTCCCCCGCCTCCCGCGCGTTGAAGCAGCCGGTCCTTGACGCCGTGGCGAGCGAGTGAGACAGTTGGAGCGGAACATCGAAAGGAGGCAGCAATGCCTATTCCCAATGAGATTCCAGTAGGAGCGCGCATCGTGGTGCGCACCTTGGAAGGCGTCGATCCTACCGATCATCGTATGAAGTTCCGCGATTACGTAGGCCACGTGCGTTCGTGGGACGGTCAGAAACTGGAGATGACGCGCGATGCGGCGGCGAACGGCTCACGTCCCGAGCAGCGTGTCACGATTCCCGCCGACGAAATCGTGACGATCAAGCCGGTGCCGGAACGTTCCATGACTCGGCCACGTCCGTAGTCGCATACCTCCCCCTACCGCGCGCAAAGACAAGAGCGCCGCAATCGCACTGATTTTCTGCGATTGCGGCGCTTTTGCATAGCGATGGCGTCAGTCGTCAGACCACGGAACGCGCCTGCGCGATCGCGGTACGCTCGCCGTCGAATCGCACGATATGCTCGCCTCTGCGGGCGGATTCCAGCAGCGTGCGCTGCCAATCGTTTTCGGGAATCGACAGTTCGACCGTCGCGCAATGTTCGGCGTACTCCGGCTGCCTGCTGGCGGCCTTGTAGTCGCGGAACGGTTGGCCTTGGGCGAAGAAACGGTCCATTTGCTTCACGTCGCCTTCCGTGGGGCGCACGCCGGTATCGGCCATGTCATGCAGCACGTTGGCCACCAACGTCAATCGGTTGGCCATGTTGCGTAGCAAAGTCTCCACGTTGGCCGCGTCCTCCTCCACCATGGCACGTGTGCGGTTCGGATCGGTCAGCGCCACGCGCGTCATGTCACGCCAGGACCCGGCTGCGAGCGCGGCCGCGATGTTGCGGTTCGGGTTGGCCACCAGCTCGTTGATCATGGCGGTGGCGATGACGTGAGGCATATGTGAGATGAGCGCGGCGCAACGGTCATGGGTGGCGTCGTCAAGTACGATGAGCCGGTTGCCGCAACGATTCACGATCATGTCGGCCACGGCGCGGAACCGGCGGTATTCGGTGTGTTCGTCGACGGTGATGGCCCAGAGCACGTCGTCATAGAGTGTAGGGTCGGATGCCTCCCAGCCGGACAGTTCGTTGCCGGCCATCGGGTGTGCTCCGACGTAGCAGCCGTCAAGACCAATGGCTTTGACTTGGTCGCGGACCATGCCTTTGACGCTGCCCACGTCGGTGAGCGTGGTTGTTTCCGTGTCGATCAATGGTTTCAATGCGCCGAGGATTTCGGGCATGGCCTTGAGCGGGTTGCACAGTACGAGCACGTTCGGTTTGGTTTCGGCGAGTGCCGCCAAGGTGGGTTTGCAGATGATGCCGTCGGCTTCGGCGGTGGCGTAGGGGCGGTCGTTGTGGTTCCATGCGGTCACTTCGCAGCCGGCGTTGACGAGTCGGCGTGCCAGTGATCCTCCGATGAGGCCGAGTCCTACGATTGCGATGCGTGGCTTCACCACATCAGCTCCCTTCTGACGGTTTCGTCGTTCTGCCAATCGTCCGGCAGGTGGCTGTCGTCGAGTCGTACGCCGCCTTGCGGCAGCATCCATGAGGTGACGGGCGGGTTGGGGCGTTCCCTGCGCGGGTAGACGGCGAGTGTTTTGGCCCAGTCGCCATGTTCTGCGATTTCCACAAGCGCGTCGCGGAAACGTTCCTCCCAAGGGGCGGCGTCGAGGGTGACGATGAAGCTGTATGTGCCGGTGCGTCCTTTGATGGGCCGTGAGATGAAGCTGGTCATGTTCAGTCCCGCGTCACGGAACACGTCGAGCAGGTTGGCGAGCACGCCTGGGCCGGTGACGAGCGGGATGAGCGTCAATACCGATTCGTATTCGACGTTAGCTTCGGCGCGTGGTTTGGCGAGCAGCCGTGCGACTTCGGCGCGTGACGCGAGCACGAGGAAGTCGGTGGCGGCTCCTTGGTAGTCCTGGATGGCGGTGCCGATGCGGGTGATGTCGTACAGTTCGCCGCAGATGGCGGGACCGAAGGCGATTTCACCTGGGATAAGGTCCCGGCAGGCCGCCGCGTTGGATGTGGCCGGCTGTGTGGAGAGCCGATGTTCGGCGATGAATCGTTTGCATTGCGCGAGACCGTGCGGATGGGCGGTGGCGATGCGCGCTTCGGCTGGATCGGCTCCTTGCGCCACGTATGCGTCGAATTCGACGTTCACACCGACGCGTGCGAATCCGACAAGGTCCTTCGCGTCGATCAGAGCGTCGAGGTTGGGGACCACGTACCCTTCGACGTTGTTCTCCCAGGCCACGATTCCCCAGCCGTCGCCGTGCTGTGCGGCGTCAAGAATCTGCGGCACATCGTCCATAGGCATCAGGTCGAAGCCTTGCGGTTCGAGCCGTGCCAACTCTTGGGCGGCATTGACGGCCGCCTGATGGGTGAAGGTGCCTTGTGGCCCCAGATAGAACAGCTTGCGTGCGCTCATTGCCGCCTGTGCCTCCTTGTTGCGGGTCATCCTAAGCACCTTAGCGCATTCGCGGGGCTGTGGAGGGGTCTAGTCCACCGGTTGGGCGGTGTCATGGTCCGGTTCAGACGATTCGTTCTGGTCATATTCCGTGGAGTCATCCTCAGTGCGCGGCGGCATCGTGAACCAGCTTTTGGGCAGCGCCAGCATGATCAATGGAATCAGCACCACGCCGTATAGCCAGAAATAGCCGGCGTTGTTGCTGAAATACGGCAACGTCGCCGTCTCGCCGAATCCGACGGGAATCATGGCGTCCCCGCCCGGACCGTAACCGGCCATGACGGTCCAGACCACCAGTGACGAACTGATCAGATGCAATGCGAGGCCCGATACGCCATCACGTGAACGCGCCGACCATGTCGAGATGATGACCAGAGCATATGCGATCACAAGACCGTAGGGAATATTCGCCGACGCGCCCATGCGGTGCGCCATCGTGCCGATCACGCCGACGACGGCACCGGCGAGCAGGTCAACCAAAAACCGCGCCCATACCGGTAGACGATGCGACCACGGCAGCAGCCTGCGGTCGATGCCGTCCTGTGATTGCGATTGCGGTTCCGGCTGTGTTTCCTGCGTGCGTTGCGTCATGTCTTCCACTATGCCCTACGTTCCTTACAAAACAGCAAGAAAGGCAAGAGATACGCGGAAAACCGCCGACATCTCTTGCCTTTCTTAAGCGTTTAGCGCACTAGCGGAACACACTACCGTGCCCGCGAAGCGCCAAAACAATGCGAAGAATCACTTGTTATTCTGAGCGTTGTTCTGGCGACGCTGCTTGGCGCGCCACTTGTACCAATCCTCACGGCTCAGAATGATCTTGCGCACGCGGATGGATTCCGGGGTGACTTCCACGCACTCGTCCTCGTTGGCAAAGTCCAGGGACTCTTCGAGGCTCATCTTGATCGGCGGGGTCAGGGTTTCCAGCACGTCTGCGGTGGCGGAACGCATGTTGGTCATGTGCTTGGCCAGCGTGATGTTCACATCCAGCTCGTCCGGCTTGTTGTTGATGCCGACGACCTGGCCCTCGTACACCGGGGACTGCGGCTCGACGAAGAAGTTGCCACGTGCCTGCAGACGCTGCATGGCGTACGGAGTGGCGACGCCCTGACGGTCGCAGACCATGGAGCCGTTCTGACGGGTCACGATCTGGCCGGCCCACGGAGCGTAGCCAGCGGAGATGGAGGAGGCGATGCCGGTGCCGCGGGTGGCGGACAGCAACGCGGTGCGGAAGCCGATCAGACCACGGGAGGGCACGGTGAACTGCAGACGGACCCAGCCGGTGCCGTGGTTGGTCATGTTGTCCATGCGGCCCTTGCGGTCGGCGAGCAGCTGGGTGACGGCGCCCATGTACTCTTCCGGCACGTCGATGGTGGTGTTTTCCATCGGCTCGTTGACCACGCCGTCGATGGTCTTGGTGACCACCTGCGGACGGCCGACGGTCAGCTCGAAGCCTTCACGGCGCATCTGCTCGGCAAGCACGGCCAGTGCGAGTTCGCCACGGCCCTGCACTTCCCAGGCGTCCGGACGGTCGGTCGGCAGCACCTTGATGGACACGTTGCCGATGAGCTCGCGATCGAGGCGGTCCTTGATCATGCGGGCGGTAAGCTTGTGGTCCTTGCCTTCGGTGCCGGCAAGCGGGGAATCGTTGATGCCGAAGGTCATGGAGATGGCCGGGTCGTCAACGTGGATAAGCGGCAGCGGACGCGGATCGTCCGGGTCGACGATGGTCTCGCCGATCATGATGTCGTTCACGCCGGCGACGGCGACGATGTCGCCAGGGCCTGCGGATTCGACCGGGGTGCGCTCCAGGCCCTGCGTACGCAGCAGCTCGGACACGCGGAAGTTCTCGATGGAGCCGTCCACACGGGACAGACCGTAGGTCTTGCCCTTCTCAAGGGTGCCGTTGTAGATGCGGACCAGACCGAGTCGGCCGAGGAAGTCGGAGGAATCGATGTTGGCGACGTGGGCCTGCAGCGGCGCGCCTTCCTCGTATTCCGGAGCCGGAATGTTCTTGATGATGGCCTCGAACAGCGGCTCGAGGTTGTCGTTGTCCGGCAGGCCGCCGTTTTCCGGCTGGTTTTCGGAAGCGTAACCGGCCTTGGCGGCGCAGTAGATGACCGGAAGGTCGAAGAGGGAATCCTCATCGAGGTCGATGCCTTCCTCGATGACGTCCTGGGCCAGGCCGAGCAGCAGGTCGGAGGACTCACCGACGACTTCGGAGATTCGGGCGTCCGGACGATCGGTCTTGTTCACGCACAGGATGACCGGAAGCTTGGCTTCGAGGGCCTTGCGCAGCACGAAACGGGTCTGCGGCAGCGGGCCCTCGGAAGCGTCGACGAGCAGCACGACGCCATCGACCATGGAGATGCCACGCTCCACCTCGCCACCGAAATCGGCGTGGCCAGGGGTATCGATGATGTTGAGGGTGATGCCTTCCGGATGGCCGTACTTGGCGGCCAGCGGGCCGGTGTACTGCACCGCGGTGTTCTTGGCGAGGATGGTGATGCCCTTCTCGCGTTCCAGATCGTTGGAATCCATCACACGGTCCGGGACTTCCTCACGCTCGTTGAACACGTGGGACTGGGCCAGCATCGCGTTGACCAGGGTGGTCTTACCGTGATCGACGTGTGCCACAATCGCTACATTTCGGATATCGCCGCGAACCGCCATCGAAACCTCTCTTAGTGTTGCTGTTCTCTTACGTAAACGTTCGGTACGTACATGCTATCGGTACTTAAAAATCCGTACTTACACACAAACCGAGCCAATTCTAGCGAAGCATTACGACACATGGAAAACGGCGGACCTGTCAGATCATGCCGACAGGCCCGCCGTCAATCGCGCGAAGAGACGCGCGGACCTTAATCCTCAAGCTCCTTGCCAGTGCGTTCAGGCAGGCACAGGGCCGCCACGCAGGCGAGAATGAACGCCACGGCGAAAACGATGAACGCCACGGCCTTGTTGCCACCGGACAAGGTCAGGAACCATGGCATCAGCAGCGGCGCGATGATCGCGGCCACACGACCGCAAGCCGCGGCTGCACCGGAGGCGGCGCCGCGCAGACGCGTCGGATAGATTTCCGGAGTCACCGCGTACAACACGCCCCAAGCGCCAAGGTTGGACGCGGACAGCAACATGCCGAAGCCCAGCACAGCGGCCACGGAACCGGCTTGGGAGAAGGCGAACGCGGCCACGGCGGACACGGCGAGGAACACGCTCAGGGTCTTCCTGCGGCCCCAGATCTCCACCAGCCATGCCGCGAGGAAGTAGCCGGGCAGCTGTGCGATGGCGATGGCGAGCGTGTAGCCGAACGACTTGGTCAGCGAGCCGAACTGGTCGGCCAGCAGAGACGGCATCCACGTGAACGCGCTGTAGTAGGAGAAGTTCACGAAGAACCATGTGGCCCAGATGGCTGCGGTGCGCGCAAGATACTTCTTGCCGAACAGCTCGCGGGTTTTGATCTTCGGCAGCGGCTCGCCCTTCGGGGATGCGACCGGTTCGACGCCTCCGGCCTGTTCGAAGTAGCGCACGGCCTGCTCGGCCTCATCCTCACGTCCCTTGGATTCGAGGAATCGCACGGACTCAGGGATATGAATGCGCGTCACGATGGCGTACAGCAGCGGCAATGCTCCGATGAGCAGCGCCCAGCGCCATCCCCAATCGCCGGTGTTAGGAATGACGAAATAGCCGATGCAGGCGGCGATGATCCAGCCGATTGCCCAGAAGGATTCCAGCAGCACCGTCATACGGCCGCGTTGTTTGGTCGGAGAGAATTCCGAGACCAATGTGGAGGCGACCGGCAGCTCGGCGCCCAGGCCGAGGCCGATGACCAGTCGAGCGATCAGCAGAGCCGCCAGCGACCATGACAACGCCATACCGCCATTGGCCAGACCGAAAATCACCAGCGTCGCGGAGAAGACCGTCTTGCGGCCAACGCGGTCGGCCACGAAGCCGCCAAGCGCGGCGCCGATCGCCATTCCGACGAAACCGATGGACAGCACCCAGCTTTTCTCGGTCGGCGTCAGATTGAAATGCGGATCGGCCGCGATGGCGGCCACGACGAACGACACCAGACCAACGTCCATCGCGTCGAACGCCCATCCAATACCCGAAGCCACCAACAGCTTCCTGTGCGCCTTGTTGAACGGCAGTCGGTCAAGACGCTCGTTGCGAGTCAGCGAGACCTCTCCCCCGACGGTTTGTTGCGATGCGGACATCAACACCCCTTTATCATTGTTTTCCTATTGTGTCGTGAGCTCGTTCAAGCCCGACGATGGCAGGCGATCACGCCGTCATCAATGCGGATAACGCGTCGTCATCCTGGAAAGCAATTCGAGTGTCGTCCGATTCGGATGCCGTTCCGGCTTCGGTCCACAAATCCGTTCCCGGCTTCCGGCTGTACCGGTAGACCGCCGCCGGCCTGTTACGGCCGATCCGCAGTTTCTCACCGGTGTCTTCCAACAGTCCGGAAGCGAGCATTTTACGGCGGAAATTCGCCAAATCGATACGCTGTCCGGCAATCGCCTCGTACACGTCATGCAGTTGGCTCAACGTGAATCGCTCGCCCACCAATCGAGTGGCGATGTCAGGCGATTCGATTTTGCCGCGAAGCCGGTTCATGGCGTATTCGACGATGGTGCGATGGTCGAACGCAAGTTCCGGAAGATGGTTGACGGGGAACCACTTGACGTTGTCCCCTCCGGCGAAGTCGATTCGTCCATCGGCCTCGCCCACCAGGGCCCAGTACACGATGGACACCATCGGCAGACCGCCATGCGAACGTGCCGGATCGCCGAACGTGTAAAGCTGCTCAAGATATTTCGGATGCAGCGACGTCGTCGATTCCAGTGCGGCATACGCCGACTGTTCCAATGAATGGTCGGCCCTCAGACCGCCTCCCGGCAACGCCCATTGCCCCAAAAAAGGCTGACGGACGCGTTTGACCAGCGGCATCCACAGGGTGGAGCCCATGCCGGACGAAGCGGCACCAGCGCCCACATCTGACTGCGGAACCGGTCCCAAAGCCAGAATCACCACGGATACGCCGACCTGCGGAGGCTGCTTGCGCCGTTCCGAGACATTGCCCATGATCAATTGATGGCCTCTTCCAATACTTCGAATTGCTTACAGGAAAGGAGTCTAACACTTATAGTCAACATGACTATAAGTGTGTCGAGTCGCTCATAAACACCAAGAGCCCCCAACGGGGCTCTTGCAAAGTTCAGGCCACGATGTCGTTGGCGATCAGCTCGCGGGCCACTTCACGGTATTCCTTCGCCGTCTTGTGGTTCGGCGCGTAGATGGTGATCGGCGCGGCCGCCACCGTGGAATCCGGCAGCTTGATGGAACGCGAAATCACGGAATGGAACACCTTGCCTTGGAACGCCTCGTAGATACGCTGCAACACCTCCTCGCAATGCAGGGTACGGGTGTACATGGTGACCAGCACGCCATACACTTCAAGGCTCGGATTGATGCGCGACTGCACCTTCTCGATGGATTGCATGAGCAGCGCCACGCCACGCAGCGCGAAGAATTCGGCAGCGACCGGAATGATCACACCGTCGGCCGCGGTCAACGCGTTCACCGTCAGCAGGCCCAACGATGGCTGGCAGTCGATGATGATCACGTCGTACTCGTCCTTGACCTGGCGCAGCACACCGGCAAGCACCTGCTCACGTCCCACTTCGGTGACCAGTTGCACTTCGGCGGCGGACAGATCGATGTTGGCCGGCATAATGTCGAGATTCTCGAAATCGGTGTGGTGAATCACGCTGTGCACGTCCATGCGCGGATTGAACAACGCCGTGTACACGGTGTCCTCCACCGCGTTGGCGTTGATGCCGAGACCCACCGTGGCGGCGCCTTGCGGATCGAAGTCGACGATCAGCACGCGCCTGCCGTATTGGCTTAGCGCGCCGCCGATATTGATGGAACTGGTGGTCTTGCCGACGCCACCCTTCTGGTTGCACATGGCGATGACCCTTGCCGGACCGTGCGTCTGCAGCGGCTCCGGTGCGGGAAACGTCTCATAATCACGTCCAAGCAAATCCGTAGGCATACCGTTTACCTTACCAACATCCTCGTGTCAAAAACTCCACTGTTTCCATGCTAGCCCATCATCGCCGTCAGAAACGGCAGCAACACATGCATCTCATGCTATCTTGCCCTTGGATGCGAGGTCAGATATGTCTCGATGAGGTTCTCCGGGCTTACATGCGTGTAGATCTGCGTGGTGGTGACGCTCGCGTGACCCAGCAGTTCCTGCACGGTGCGCACGTCGGCCCCGCCTTGGATCAGATGCGTGGCGAAGGAATGGCGCAATGTGTGCGGATGCAGGGGCTTGTCGATATGCGCGCGTTCCCCGGCCGCACGGATGATCTCCCACACCGATTGCCTTGACAGTCGTTTGCCGCGCTTGTTGAGGAACAACGCGCGTCGTTCGGTGGGCCCTTTCGCCTTCGACTCGAGCTGCGGCCGTCCGTTTTTGAGGTATCTTGCGATCGCCTCACATGCGTAACTGCCGACCGGCACCAGACGTTGTTTGGAGCCTTTGCCCATCAATCTCGCAACGTTCGATTCCAAGTCGACATCGTCAAGATTCGCGCCGCACGCTTCCGACACGCGGGCTCCGGTGGCGTACATGAATTCCAGCAACGCCTTGTCGCGCAGCATCGCGGGATCGTCGGGCATGTCCGCCATGCCTTCGGATTGAGGCCGATTCTGCGAGACGGGGATCGCGTCCAGCAAACTGGCCACCTCGTCCACAGTGAGCACGTCAGGCAGCGTCGTCGCGCCTTTGGGAGCCTTGACCTGTGCCGCAACGTCATTGGATACCACATGTTCGTTCAGTGCGAAGCGATGGAATGCATGGATGCTGGCCAGTCTTCGTGCCTTGCTGCGCGCGGATTCTCCGGAATCGTCAAGAAAGGCGATGTATCGTTCCACGTCCTGCGTGGTCACTGCATTAAGGTCTTGAATGCCTTGCGTCGCAAGCCAGCCGTTGTATTTGCGCAGGTCCGAGTCATATGCGCGCACCGTGGCTTTCGCAAGTCCTCGTTCCACGTCGATGTACGCGAGGAACTGATCAATCAAGCGTTCGATATCCGTCATCGTGGTCCTCCGTTTGCATCGTCATCATTTGTCGTGTCCGTTCCGTCACGTTCCCGTACGGAACGCGTTGCCCGCATGGAGGATTCCAAGGACGTTCGTTCCAAGTGGAAGCCGTCATTGGATGGAAATCAACATTCCGGAAAGTCTATTCAAAGTATCCGGTATGGGGAACGCGATACGCAAGAACCCCCGTCCGTTTGCCGGATCGGGGGTTCTGAAGTTCACAGGTGAACCGTCGGGGAAACTCAGGCTTCCTTCGGAGCGTTCACGTCAGCCGGAAGAGCGGCCTTGGCCTGCTCGACGATGGCCTTGAAAGCCTCCGGATCGGAGACGGCCAGCTCGGCGAGAGCGCGACGATCCAGCTCGATGCCGGCAAGGTGCAGGCCCTGGATGAAGCGGTTGTAGGTGATGCCTTCGGCGCGGACGGCAGCGTTGATGCGCTGGATCCACAGCTTGCGGAAGTCGCCCTTGCGAGCCTTGCGGTCGCGGAAGTTGTAGGTAAAGGAGTGCAGCAGCTGCTCCTTGGCCTTACGGTACAGGCGGGAGCGCTGGCCGCGGTAGCCGGAAGCCCTCTCGAGAACGACGCGACGCTTCTTGTGGGCGTTTACTGCGCGCTTGACACGTGCCATATTTGATTCCTCAGCTTTCTATTAAGTCTTTGTTTCTAAGCTCTCGCTATGCTCAGCGACCGAGCAGCTTCTTCATGTTCTTGCTCTGGGAAGTGGCCAGAACACCGTCGGCCTTCAGCTCACGGCGCTTACGAGCGGACTTGTGCTCGAGGTTGTGGCGCATTGCGGAGCCGGCGTGCATCAGCTTGCCGGAACCGGTCACGCGGACGCGCTTGGAAGCGGCGGAATTAGTTTTCATCTTCGGCATTGCTGCCCTCCTTGTTTGTTACTTCGTTTCGGAAGTCTTCGGTTTGTCGGATGCCACGGCGGCTTTGGCTGCTGCCGCCGCCTGAGCCTGGGCCTCCTGCTTGGCCGCCAAACGGGCGGCCTGGCGGGCCTGACGCTCGGCACGGGACTGATCGCCACGACGACGCTGCTCGGACTGGGTGTGAACCTTCTTGCCCTTCGGCGCGAGCGTCATGATGATGTTGCGGCCTTCCTGCTTCGGAGCGAATTCGACGGTGCCGTATTCCTCCACTTCGCTGGCAAGTCGCTGCAGCAACTCGACGCCGCCAATCGGTCGCGACTGCTCGCGGCCACGCAGCATGATGGTGACCTTGACCTTGTCTCCGCCGTTCAGGAAGCGCACAACATGGCCCTTCTTGACCTCGAAGTCATGGTCGTCGATCTTCAGACGGAAGCGAATTTCCTTGATTTCCGCGGTGCTCTGGTTGCGGCGCGCCTCACGAGCTTTGATCTTCTCGTTGTACTTGTACTTGCCGTAATCGATGAGCTTGGCGACCGGAGGCTTCGCGTTGGGCGCCACCTCGACGAGATCGAGGTTCGCTTCCTTTGCCAGGTTCAGTGCGACGGAAGTCGCGATGACTCCCACCTGCTCGCCGTTCGGGCCGATCAGACGCACCTGGGAGACGCGAATCTCGTCGTTAATGCGTGGTTCGTCGCTGATGATGACTCCAATCCTCATATTCCATGCAACGGAACATCCTTTGATTGGCAGTTTTCCAAAGTCTCGATTGTTCAAGGCATGCCAAAACGCATCACAACGCGCCGTAAACCCGTAAGAGCGGCTTACATATCTCACCGAGACGACCGGTGGAAGGCATCTGCCTGAACCCGAGGCCCTGAAAGGCTTCCAGGTGGGGATATCCCGCTTTCTTGATTTCTCAAGCCTTGTAAATAATACCACACCCCGGGACCAGCGCGTGTCGCACCGGTCCCGGGGTGTTCGTCACCATTCGGACGGCATCCGCTGTCAGGCGATGGCGATGACGTCCGGCTTCTCGCCGTCGTGCACGAAGTAGACGTCGTACCACGTCAGGAATGAGTACACGGTCCAGATCTTGCGGCGATCGTCGGTTTTGCCGGCATAGTTGTCGTCGATCATCTTCAGCAGCGCGTCCTGGTCGAAGAACTGGCTGACGTAATCGCGTTCGAACACGGAACGGACGTACTTGTAGAACTTCTCCTCACGCAGCCACTTCTTGATCGGCACCGGGAAGCCAAGCTTCTCACGGTCGTACCATTCCTTGGGCAGATGACGTCCCGCCGCCTGGCGGAACGCGTATTTCGTGTTCTCGTCGGTGATGAGGTACTTGGTCGGCACCTGCTCGGCCACGCCCATGAGCTCCTTGTCGAGCAGCGGCACACGCAATTCCAGCGAATGCGCCATGGTCATCTTGTCGGCCTTGAGCAGAATGTCACCCGGCATCCACTGATGCATGTCAAGGTACTGCTTCTTCTTCAGTTCGCTCAGACCCTTGCCTTCCACACGCGCATACGTCTTGTCGACGATGCTTTGCACGCTCGGCGCCTTGCGGTATTCAGGCTTGAGCAGCTGTTCGGACTGCGATTCCTCAAACACACGTGCCTGTCCGATGAAGCTTTCCTCGGCCGGCGCAAGATTGGCGTACAGATGCCATGCGCCCGGGAAGGTCTTGCCCTTGCAGAACCGGGCGATCGCCTTGCGCGCGCCGGCTGGCAGATGCGTGAGCCAGCGAGTCACCACCTTGATGGGCTTGAATTTGGTGTGCACGCCGTAGTCGATGTATCCGGCGAACAACTCGTCGGCGCCTTCGCCGCTCAGCACCACCTTCACGTCTTTGGCGGCCAATGCGGACAGGAAGTACAGCGGCACGCAGCTCGGATTGGAGTCCGGCTCGTCGAGATGCCATTGGATGCGCGGGAACGCGGCGAACGCCTCCTCGTCGGTCAACGACTCGGCGGTGTTGTTCAGTTTGAGCAGTTCCGCCAGTTCGCCGGCCTGCTGCGATTCGTTGTACGTGCCTTTGCCGAAACCGATCGAATACGTGTGCTGCGGACGCGCCACGGCGGCGACGTAGCTGGAGTCGACACCGCTCGACAGGAAGGAGCCGACCTCCACATCGGCGATCTGGTGCGCCTTGACGGAATCGCACACCGTCTGGTCGATCGAGTTCACCAGCTCGCCCAGCTTCTGCTTGCCTTCGCGGAAATCCTCGTCGTAATACCGGTGGATGTCCATCTTGCCATCCCGGTACGTGAAATAGTGCCCTTCCGGCAGCTTGTAGACGCCTTTGAAGAAGGTCTCACCGATCGCCGGATACTGGAAGGTCATATACGGCTTCAACGCCTCGGCGTTGAGCTCCTTGACGAAATCGGGGTGGCGCAACAGGCTCTTGATCTCCGACGCGTACATGAACGTGCCGTTCATCTTCGCATAGTAGAAGGGCTTGATGCCGAAATGGTCGCGCGCGCCGAACAGCTCCTGCTTGTTCTTGTCCCAGATCACGAAAGTGAACATGCCACGTACGCGCTGCAGCAAATCCACACCCCACTGCTCATAGCCGTGCAGCAGCACCTCGGTATCGCTTTTGGTGGTGAAGGTGTGTCCGGCCGCGATCAATTCCTCACGCAGCGTCTGATAGTTGTAGATCTCGCCGTTGAAGGTGATGACCTTCGAACCATCCTCGTTGTAGATGGGCTGCTGGCCGCCGCCGAGGTCGATGATGCTGAGCCTTCGATGGCCGAGCGCCGCATGCTCGTCGATGTAATGGCCTTCGCTGTCCGGCCCGCGATGCGCGATCATGTCGGTCATACGTTGGAGGACCGGGCATTTCACGTCAATGGGCATATCGTTGACGAAACCAGCAATTCCGCACATTATCTGCAATCCCTTCAAAACAAACTCGGTGTCAGTGTACCAGCATCCGCATGTCGAAAAACCGCCGCCGCGCCTCCGAACCGATTCATGCGTGACAATCTCCACAGGTTTCAGACATTTTAGGTATGCCGCATAGCCATGAAAATGACGATTCTTTCCTTTCGTCCGTCACGGCTACACTACCGGGTATGGATTTCCACGATGCCCGCACCTGCGTGATCTTCGGCGCAGGCGATTATTACGATGAGACCCCTGCGATTCCGGATGACGCCTTCGTCGTCGCCGCGGACGGCGGCCTCGACCACGCCCGTGCCTTCGGCATCGACGCCGATTTCGTGGTCGGCGACTTCGATTCGATTACCGGCGGACGCCCCACGCAAAACGACCACACCATCGCATTGCCTTCGGAAAAGGACGATCCCGACCTGCTGTCGGCTTTGAAGATCGGCTGGCTGCGCGGCGCGCGCACGTTCCACATATACGGCGCGCTCGGCGGACGAATCGACCATACGATTTCCAATATTCAGCTTATGGCGCTACTGGCCGACCGTGGCGCGACCGGCTACCTGCACGGCGACGGATCGATCGTCACCGCGATCTGCGACGGCGCGCTCGATTTCCCGGCGGACGACGCCGTTGCGGGACGCATGGTCTCCGTGTTCTCCCACAGCGATATCTCGACCGGCGTAAGCGAAACGGGATTGAAATACGAGCTGCACCACGCCGACATGAGCAGCACGCGCGTCAACGGACTGAGCAACGAGTTCCTTGCCGGCAGGCCGTCCCGCATCACGGTGGAGCATGGCACGCTCATCGTCACGTTCCCCATCGAGGCTCCCCTGCCGCACGTGGCGCGATGGCATGGCTTCTCCGGAGATCTCGGTGCATTGGACACGGACGTGTCCTCTGCGCTGGTCGAGCCAAGCGGCCGTTGAACGCATGCGGGACATGCATGTGAGCGTTCACTGAAAATCGCACTGCATTTTGGAACACGCGCCTCGGAACGTTGCCCTAAGTACAGGTGACGCACTACAGTGGACGGTGTTGGTAAACAATGGCTTCAGTGTGCCTGGCACACGCGTGGCCTACCCTAA
>NZ_CAUEQY010000004.1 GCF_959020145.1 uncultured Bifidobacterium sp.
CGGTGTTGGTAAACAATGGCTTCAGTGTGCCTGGCACACGCGTGGCCTACCCTAAAGGGAGAATTACATGACAGTTAAGATTGGTATTAACGGCTTTGGTCGTATCGGTCGTCTGGCTTTCCGCCGTATCTTCGAGCTGCAGGCTCGTGGCGGCCAGGCCGGTGACATTGAGGTCGCTGCAATCAACGATCTGACCACCCCGTCCATGCTGGCCTACCTGCTGAAGTACGACAGCACCCACGGCACCTTCCGTCATGACGATGGCACCCCGGTCGAGGTCACCTCCACCGACGATTCCATCGTGGTCGACGGCAAGGAATACAAGGTCTATGCCGAGAAGGATGCCAACAACATCCCGTGGGTCAAGAACGACGGCGTTGAGTTCGTGCTCGAGTGCACCGGCTTCTACACCTCCGCTGAGAAGTCCCAGGCCCACATCAACGCTGGCGCCAAGAAGGTCCTGATCTCCGCTCCGGCCAAGGACGAGACCACCCCGACCGTCGTCTTCGGCGTGAACCACGAGACCCTGAAGGCTTCCGACGTGATCGTGTCCGCCGGCTCCTGCACCACCAACTCCATGGCCGCCATGGTCAAGCTGCTGGACGAGAACTGGGGCATCAAGGCTGGCTTCATGACCACCATCCACGCCTACACCGGCACCCAGATGATCCTCGACGGCCCGCGCTTCCCGAAGGCTCGCAACAACCGCGCCGCCGCCATCAACACCATTCCTCATTCCACTGGCGCCGCCAAGGCCATCGGCAAGGTCGTTCCGTCCGTGAACGGCAAGCTGCAGGGCCACGCCCAGCGCATCCAGGTTCCGGATGGCTCCGTCACCGAGCTGACCACCGTCCTGAACAAGGAAGTCACCGCCGATGAGATCAACGCCGCCTTCAAGGCCGCCTTCTCCGACACCGACTTCTACGGCTACAACGAGGATGGCATCGTGTCCTCCGACATCATCGGCGACACCCACGGTGGCGTGTTCGATCCGACCCAGACCGATGTCAACACCGTTGACGGCCTGACCATGGCTCGCACCGTCTCCTGGTACGACAACGAGTACGGCTTCACCTGCAACATGGTGCGTACCCTGCTGTACTTCGCCGAGATCTCCGAGTGAATCGGCGCGGAGTAATCCGCACGGTTCGTCTCTGAACCTCAGACAAAGGGGCTTTCGCTTCGGCGGAAGCCCCTTTTCGTATCCGAAACGCCACAACGGACACGTGGAAGGCTTATTATGGGCGGCATGGCAAAGAAAAAGCATGAGAAGGGCGCCGGTTCCACACCGGCCACCGTGCAGTTGGAAAAAGCCGGAGTTCCGTTCAAAACCTACGAATACGCGCATTCGAACGATCACATGGATGACGGTTATGGGGTTGAGGCCGCCACCAAGCTCGGTTTCGACGAGCATCAGGTGTTCAAGACGCTGATGGCGGACACCGGCTCCGAACGCGTGGTCGGCGTGGTGCCGGTCAGCGGACATATGGATCTGAAGGCGCTGGCCGCGGCAGTCGGCGCGAAGAAGGCGGCGATGGCCGATCCGAAGGTCGCCATGCGCGAATCCGGCTACGTGGTCGGCGGCATCTCCCCGCTTGGCCAGCGCACACACCACAAGACGGTGCTTGACGAAAGCGCGCTGCAATACGACGAAATCCTGCTGTCGGGCGGCAAACGCGGTTTCTCAGTCGGCGTCAATCCCAACGATCTGCTCAAGGTGCTCGACGCGGTAGCGGCGCCAATCGGCACTTGGTAAAAAACACGCCGATACATCACACCAATACATAAGTGGGTGGTCGGAACAACACGATGTTCCGACCACCCACTTGCGTAAGCGAAAGGTTCGCGCTATTTGCGCAGTTCCGCAGGAAGCACGAAATGCATGTTCTCCTTGATGGTTTCGATGGTGCTCACATCCTGGTAGCCAAGTTCTTGCAACGCTGCGACCACGCCGGAAACCAGCTCGTCCGGCACGGAGGCACCCGAGGAAATACCCACGGATTCGACACCTTCAAACCATGCGGGGTCAAGTTCCGAAGCATCATCAACACGATGGGCGCGACCAGCGGCGCCAACAGCCGTTTTTGAGGCGTACCGCGCGTTAAGTCCCTCCTGAGCGACTTCCATCAACCGCACGGAATTCGAGGAATTCGCGGAGCCGACAATCACCACGCAATCGGCTTGCTCGGCAACGAGCTTGACCGCCGCCTGACGATTCGACGTGGCATAGCAGATATCGGAGTTCGGCGGCATTTCAAGCCATGGGAAACGAGCTTTGAGCGCGGTGATCGTGCCAGCGGTCTCATCGACGCTCAACGTGGTCTGCGTAAGCAGCACCAGTTTCGTGTCAGGTTGGAAATCCAACGAGTCGACGTCGGACGCATGCTCGATCAAATGCACATGTTCCGGCGATTCCTCCACCACGCCAACGGCCTCATCGTGGCCTTTATGCCCAATGTAGATGATCTCGTAACCTTCCTTGACAAAACGCAGCACCTCGCGATGCACTTTGCTTACCAGCGGGCAGGTGGCATCGACCACATGCATGCCGCGCGCCGCGGCCTCGGCTTTGACCGCCGGAGACACGCCGTGGGCGGAAAATACGATTGGGATGCCGGCTTCGGCGGCGGCATCGGGGATCTCAGCCAATTCCTGCACGAACACCGCGCCCTGCGCGGCCAAATCCTCGACGACATGCTTGTTGTGCACGATCTGGCGGCGCACATACACCGGCGGCAATCCGTCGGCACGTGGCGTATCGGCGGATTTGAGAATCGTCCGCACCGTCAGAATCGCCCTATCCACGCCGGCGCAGAATCCGCGCGGATCCGCCAGCACGATGCGTTTGCCCATGTCAAGCCGCCTTCCAATCGTATCCATCCATCACAACAGCAATCACCAATATTAAGGCACGGGCGCCGTCAATCGACATCGGCCGTCTTCATCCGCAGAATTTCCACACGACAAGCGCATCCACCACCACATCGTGAGCGGTAACATAGTAGCGGAAACACAGTCGACAACACTATGGAGTGATTTATGACCTGCACCAATCTGCCGCCACGCACCGGACAGCAATTTTCCATTTCGCATGGCGATTACCATGCCGTCGTCACCGAGTTGGGCGCGACGCTGCGCAAACTGACCTACCAAGGCGAGGACATCATCGTCTCCCCCGGTCCGGATGACATGGTGACCTGCTGCCACGGCCAGCTGCTCATCCCGTTCCCGAACCGCATCGAGAATGGCGAATACACCTTCGAAGGCAAGACCTACACGCTGCCGATCGACGAGCATGAGCGCCACAACGCCATCCACGGCTACGGCAAGCGCGCGTTCTGGAAGCTTGTCTCCCTTAAAGAGGATGCCGTGACCCTCAGCTGGCGTGCCCCCAACATGGAGGGATATCCGTTCGACATCGTGGTGACCGCGACGTACAGCCTCGCCGACGATGGCCTGCATCTGAACATCAACGCCTACAACAACGGCGATGCGGACGCACCGTGGGCCTTGGCCATCCACCCGTGGCTCGCCAACGGCTTCAACGGATACGGCGATGAGATCGACGCCCACAACGCCAAGTGCAGCCTGACCGTGCCGGGGCGCACGCATGTCACCGTCAACGAGAACCTCATTCCGACCGGCACCGAGCCGGTGGACGGCACCAAGTATGACCTGCGTAAGGACACGCTGCTCACCGAGCAGCCGTTCGACGACGCTTGGACGGATCTGGAGCATGCCGAAGACGGCACCGTCACCGCGGTGTTCACCCGTCCGGACGGCAAGAAGGTGCGTGTGGGCGGCGACGAGACCGTCACCTCGTTCCAGGTGTGCACCGGCACCGGTTTCCCGGCCATCAAGCATCCGGCCGGAGTGGCGGTGGAACCGCAGACGGCATACGCGAACGCGTTCAACACCGGCAAGGACCTCATCGTCATCAAGCCGGGCGAGACGTCAAGCACGGCGCTGTTCATCGGGATGCTCGACTGATATAATCACCATCGGAATAAGTCCCGGCCACACAGCGGACGCCGAATTTGGCAAACGTCTCGCTCGTGTGCGATAATCCCGAAGGCTTATTAATCGCAAGTAAAGGAGTCCAATCATGGGCATGCGCGGACGTAAGCGCAAGGATCGTCGTAAGAAGGCCGCCAATCACGGCAAGCGCCCGAACGCCTGATCCCTGCCGGCGCGAATAGCGTCACAGAGCATGGAAAACCCCGCGGAATCATTACGGTTCGCGGGGTTTTCCCATATTCAGACGCTGATGCGGCGGGCGCGCCTCGCGTCACATCAGCGTGGCACTTGGCGCATGAAACGCCGCACGTCCTTCCAATTACTCGTCACAACAGTGGTCAAGTGTCGCCTCAAGCCTGTCGATCAGGCTTTGCGGCGCGTGTTTCGGCCGCAGGTACGCGCGCATCGCTGCGATCAGCGCACGTTCGCGTTCATCGCAACAGGTCTCCGGGTCGAAGCAGTCCCCGGAAGCCACGACATGCACGCTGGCATGCGTCACCTGCGTCACCACACCGTTCGTGTTGGTGGTGGTCGAAGTAATGGAGATGTGCCGTTCCATTGGTTCGCTCATGGTCGATCCTTCCCGGCAGTGGCATAGCCACGTTCCTTGGCGTAATTGGCAAGCTCACGTTTCAGCTGTGTGCGGGCGCGGTTGAGCCGGCTCATCACGGTGCCGATTTTCACGCCTTGTTCCTCAGCTACCTGGCTGTATGATTTGCCGTCGATCGCGGCGTCGATGAAAACCTGCCTGCGTTCCGGGGAAAGCCGGTTCAAAGCGGCCATGATCTCCTCCGGCGCGTAGGCGTCCAAGTATTCCTGTTCGGCGGATTTGAGCTGTTCGGAGGAATGCTCGGACGCGGAATACAGGTCCCAGTCGTCGTATTCGCCGGTGGAATCGTTGGCGCGTTGCGGCCGTCGCTTGGCTTTGGCGTACTGGTTGAAATAGGCGTTGCGTTCGATGGTGGTCATCCAAGCCGCGAAATTCGTTCCTTCTTTGAAGGAGTCGAACGCCTTGAATCCACGTTCGAAGGTGTCCTGCACCAGATCCTGCGCGTCGTCGGGATTGTTGGTCAGTTTCATCGCCTGCCGGTACAGCGAGTCCACGACGGGCATGGCAAGCTTCTCAAACCGCGCGCGCCGGCCTGCCATGGATTCCGTTTCTTGTTCAGTCACACCCTCATTGTAACTTCCCCGACGTCACACGTCGTGCACATGGTTGCCGCTAAAATGGCTCTTCGGTATCCGCTCGGCGTCTCATACACAGGGAGAACACGAAAACATGGCTTTGACTCTGGAATCGGCGGCCCGACTGCTCGATAGGCACGGACTGCTGCGCGAAATCATCCGCGGCGATGTCTGGACGCTTGATCCGCACGACATCAAGGGATTCGACGAGCCGTTCTCCGCAATCACCTACGACACCCGCAAGGTGGAGCCGGGCACGTTCCTGTGCTGCAAGGGCCGTTTCAAGGCCGAATATCTGCAGGGCATCGACGAACGCGGCCTTGCCGCCTATGTGTCGGAGAACGACTTCTCCGACGCCACGCAAGCTCCGGGCCTTATTGTGGATGACGTGCGCAAGGCCATGGCTTTGCTATCGGCTGAATTCTATGGTCGTCCGCAGGACCAGTTGAAGGTGGTCGGCATCACCGGCACCAAAGGCAAGACCACCACCGCCTATCTCACGCAGGCGATGCTCAATGGCTGTTCCGGCGGCAAGTGCGCGCTGTTTTCCTCCGTGGACAATTGTCTTGACGGCCACACCTACGTGGAATCCGATCTGACCACGCCGGAATCCATGGATGCGTTCCGCATGATGCGCGAGGCCGTTGATAACGGCATGGAATATCTCGTCATGGAGGTCTCCTCGCAGGCCTACAAGGTGGACCGCGTGTTCGGTCTCACATTCGACGTGGCCGCGTTCCTCAACATCAGCCCGGACCATATCAGCCCGATCGAGCATCCGACGTTCGAGGATTATCTCCACTGCAAGCGTCAGATCGTCAAGAACTGCCGTGCCCTCGTATTGGGTGCCGATTGCGCGCGCGCCGACCTCATCCGGCAGGACGCACGTCATGCCAGCGTTCCCGTCACCACGTTCGCGCTTGGCGGCGATTCCACGGCAGACGTCATGGCCGCGCCGGCGAATGACGATCACAGCCGCTTCTCCATCGTCATCGACGGCACCTCGATCGGCGAGTTGAGCCTGACATTGGACGGCGATTTCAACTATGCGAACGCGGCGGCGGCCGTCGCGATCGCCCGTGCGGCCGGTTTCGATTTCGGTTCCGCACAGGCCAAGGACGCGTTGCGTGAGATGGAGCCGGTACGCATCGCCGGACGTATGGAGCATTTCAAGGACACGCGGTCGAACACCATCGCCATTGTTGATTACGCGCATAACTACGCGTCCGTCACCGCGTTGCTTGACTACGTCGATCAGCGTTACGGCAGCGAAAAGCCGGAAATCACGCTCATCACCGGCTCCGCTGGAAACAAGGCATACGATCGCCGCGCCGAAATCGTCCACGCCGCGCAGGACCGCATCGACCATCTCGTGCTCACTTTCGAAGACACCGACGACGAGCCTGTGGAACAGGTCTGCGCGGACATGAACGACAGCGTCACCAACCCGCAGCTTGACGTGAAGACCATTCTCGACCGTGCCGAAGCCGTGGAGACCACGGTAAGCCGCGATCGCAAGGATCCCGAGCATCTGCACATCATCCTCATCATCGGCAAGGGCAACGAACGTTGGTTCAAAGACCACGGCAAGCACATCCCTTACGAGGGCGACGACCGCATCGTGGAACGTGTGTTCCGTCTCAAATAACAACTAAGGTGAAGGCATTATGACACGATTCCAACCGATTCTGCTGGGCAGCGACATCAACGTCTACGGCATGGCCAGGGCGTTCCATGAGGAGTACGGCCTCGTTTCCGAGGCGTATGCGTATTTCCAGCTGAGCCCCACGAAATTCAGCCGTATCGTCAACGTGCACATCGTCGACGATTTCAACAACTTCGTCACGTTCCGTAATTTCATGCTCAAGCTCGGCAAGCGTATGAAGGCCGAGGATCCGGAACGCGTGCTGCTGCTCATCCCCTGCGGCGACGTGTACGCCAATCTGCTGAGCCAGTGCGGCGACGATCTTCGCGAATATTTCGTATACAACACGCTTGACGTGAACCTTTCGCGCCGGCTCGCCTACAAGTCCACGTTCTACCAGATCTGCGAGCAGTATGATCTGCCCCATCCGAAGACGCGCACCGTCACCGCCGATGAGGTGAAGGCAGGAACCTACCGTGATTTGCCGTTCAGCTATCCGGTGGCCATGAAGCCCGCGAATTCGGTGGAATGGCTCAACATCGATTTCGAGGGCCGTCGCAAGGCCTACATCTTCAACGATCCGGCCGAATTGGAGACCATCATCAAGCGTGCGTACGATGCCGGATACACGTCCGAAATGGTGATTCAGGACTTCATCCCCGGCGACGATTCCCGCATGCGTGTGCTGAACGCCTATGTGGACCAGCATCATCGCGTGCGTATGATGTTCCTCGGCCACCCGCTGCTGGAGGATCCCTCCCCTGTCGCCGCAGGCAACTATGCGGCCATTCTGCCCGACTACAACGAGGGTGTGTTCCGTCGTATCAAGGCTTTCCTCGAGGACATCAAATACGAGGGCGTGGCCAATTTCGACATGAAGTACGACGAACGCGACGGCGAGTACAAGCTGTTCGAAATCAACCTTCGCCAAGGACGTTCCAGCTATTTCGTCACGCTGAACGGATTCAATCTGGCGAAGTATTTCGTCGACGACCTCGTCGAGGACACGCCGTTCGACGGCAACACCCTGTTCGGCCGCGGTTCGAAGCTGTGGCTTGAGATTCCGAAGTCGATTTTCCTTGATTACGTCGCAGAAGGCGCTGACAAGGAAACCGGCAAGCGCATGCTCAAGTCGGGCGATTGGGGTACCACCTTGGAGTATTCCAAGGATATGAATCCGCTGCGTTGGCTGATGATTCGGCACATGTTCTCGATTTACAAGAAGAGCTATGCCAAGTACTTCACCAAGAAGGGCGAGCTTAAGTGAAACGACCGTTTTTCGCCGTACTGGGCGGCATGGGCACGCTGGCCACCGAAAGCTACATCCGCTTGGTCAACCGCGCCACGCATGCCCATTGCGATCAGGATTATCTGGACTACATCGTCTTCAACGATTCCTCCGTGCCGGACCGCACCGCGTACATTCTCGGCGAATCCGACGAGAATCCCTTCCCCGTACTCGCCGACGATATCGAGAAGGCAACGGCGATGGGCGCGAGTTTCATTGTGCTCACCTGCAATACCGCGCACTATTTCTATGACGATTTCCAGGCGTTGACGACGGTGCCGATTCTGCATATGCCACGCGGCGCGGTGGCACGCATGGCTCAGCGTTATCCGAAGGATCGTTTTCCGCGGGTCGGTTTCCTCGGCACCGTGGGTTCGCGCAAATCCGGCGTGTACAAGCGTGCCGTCGAAGAGGCCGGGTACACGTTCGTCGAACCGACCGACGAGTTGCAGGCCCGTATCACTTCGCTGATTTATGACGATGTGAAAGGTAGTGGCGAGCTCAATCTGGAACGCTACGAATCGGTGTTGCGCGATATGCTCGATCCGGCAGGCCCCTGCGCGTGCGACACGCTGATATTGGGCTGCACCGAGCTGAGCGTGCTCAACGAGGCGTTTCCGCTGCCCCAGCTGCCGGTCATCGACGCGCAGGCCGTGCTGGTGGAAGATACCGTGGCGCGGGCCGAAGCGTTGCGCGCGTAGCTATTATTTGTCACGCCTATCTTCGACTGCTTAGGCGTCGGACGATAAAACAAGATTGTGGGTGGCTTCCCATTGCCTGGGGAGCCACCCACAATCTGTTTTATATGGACGGTGTACGCCGCACGTATGGCGTCATCGTCCGATGTTGTTTCGCTTCGTCACTTCGTTTCGTTTTCCGAAGACGTTTCCGCATCCGCCGGTTCGTTGGCATCCGCCGCCTCATCCATTTCATCCGCATCGGCGTCTGCTAAAACGGAATCGTCCGGACCGACGCTGCCGAAATCGTTGATGTTGAAATCGGGGTTGGCGTCGGATTCGAAATCCACGTCAGCCTCGTCCTGCTTTTTGCGCGGTTCCGGATCGACGGCTTCCTGGAACACACGTTCGGCCTTTGGCTTCTTCAGGTCGGGGTTGATCTTCTCCTCCAGCATGAGTCGCGCATCACCGGCGGTTGTGAAGCTGCCACAGACGAGCACGCCATGACCGTAGCCGACGCCCAGTTCGTCATCGGCATCAACCATGTTGACGGCTTCCTGGATGGCGTCCGGCAATTCGGGAATGCAGGTGACGCGTTCCGGCCCGAAAACACGGTCCGCGATCTTCTTCAGATCCTCAGCCGGCATCACTCGGTCACGCCACGAGTTCTCGGTGACGATCACATGGCTCAGCAACGGTTCGAGCACGCCCAGATACTCCTCGACCTGCTTGTCCCCCATCATGGCGACCACGCCGACGAGCTGCTGGAAATCATAGTTCTCTTCAATGGCGGCACGCAGCGATTCGGCCGCGTTCACGTTGTGTCCGCCATCAAGGATGATGGTAGGCGAGGTACGAATTTGTTCGATACGTCCCGGAATGCGTACGCTGCTCAACGCTTCGGCCACCAAATCGCCGTCCAACGCGCCGTTGACGGGAATCACCACTTCCGCCGCGCACAGTGCGGCGAGCGCGTTGTGTGCCTGATGCTCGCCGAATTTGGCGATCGGCACTTCCGTGTAGGTGCCGTTCGGGGTGCGCAGGGTGGCCACCTGGCCGCCGACGGCCGGCACTCGGGTAACGACTTCCGATTCGACGCCGTCGCGCACCAAGCTGGCGTGGTTCTCCTTGGCCGCGGCCTCGATAATCGGCATGACCTCGTCCTCGTGTGGCTGGCGGCCGATGATGGCGGTGCAGTTCGGCTTGATGATGCCGACCTTTTCCGTGGTGATTTCCTCCACGGTGTCGCCGAGCCATGCCATGTGGTCCATGTCGACCGGTCCGATGATGGCCGCGTCCGCGTCGAGCACGTTGGTGGCGTCCCATCGGCCGCCCATGCCGACTTCCACGATGGCGACGTCGACCGGCGCGTCGGCGAATTTCCAGATGGCCATGGCGGTGAGCACTTCGAAGAAGCTCATCTTCGGCTTGCCCAGCTCGTCCATTTTCATGTCCACGATGGCGACGAGGTCCTTGACCTGGTCCCATGTGTCGACGAAATCGTCGTCTGACAGCTGCTGGCCGTCGATGGCGATGCGTTCGTTGACGTGTTCCAGATGGGGCGAGGTGTATAGGCCCGTACGCATGCCGTAGGCGCGGCAGATGGCTTCGGCCATACGTGCCGTGGAGCCCTTGCCGTTGGTGCCGGTGATGTGGATGACGCGGAACGACTGCTCCGGATGGCCCATGATGTCGAGGATCATCTTCATGCGTTGCAGGTCGAGATTGGTGGTGTTGCGTTCCGATGGACGGCTCATGATGTCGCGTTCGACGTCGATCATGCTTTCGTTGTTGCGATTGGGATGTTCGAATGACATATTTCCCGTTTTCCTCCCGTACCTTGCGGACAGCACACTAAACTTTTCCCATTCTAGATGTCCGCATGAACGTTGCGCGCCGGGAAAAGTTATAGGATGGGTTGCGGTAATTTCCGTACGTTACGAATGCATGTTCAGGAGATGTGATGGGCGAAGTCATTACTGACAAGGACAAGGAATACGAGAAGATGGAGCGGGAGGCCGCTCCGGGACCGGATCAGGCCATGAGCGATCGTGTGAACAATCGTTCGCTGCGTCCGCGTTCCGAGGCGTTCAAGGAGTTCATGACCACCGGTTGGGATGACAACGAGCCGCAGATCGAGCCGTTGGAGTCCTCCAAGTACACGCCGGCGCGTCTGGAGGCGTTGGGCAAGGCGTTCCCGGGCGAGCGTATCGTGATTCCGGCCGGACAGCCGAAGGTGCGCAACAACGATTGCGATTACGCGTTCCGTCCGGATACGACGTTTTCCTACTACACCGGTTTGGGTGAGGATTTCGAGGCCGGCGCGGTGCTGGTGCTGAATCCCGTCGATCCGGATTCTCCGGAGGCGAAGGCCGGCAAGACGCATGTTCCGGAACTGTTCGTGGCTCCGCGTGCCAACCATTACACGCAGGACTTTTTCATGAACGCCCATTATGGCGAGTATTGGGTGGGTCCGCGTGCCGGTGTGAAGGAAATGACCGCGATGACCGGCATCGAAACCAACGACATCGCGCAGCTGCCCGACGCGTTGAGCAAGGATGTCGGCACTGAGGCCGGCGCGGTGCGCGTGCGCGTGATCCGCGAAGCCGATCCGGCGATTACCAGCATGGTCGAGGAGATCCGTGAAGCCAACGGTTTCGCCGATCCGGACAACAACACCGCTGCCGATGACAAGCTGCACGAATTCGCCGCCGAGGCACGCATGTGCAAGGATGAGTATGAGGTTCGTGAGATGCGCAAGGCGGTCGCGGCAACCAAGCATGGTTTCGACAACATTCTGCGCAAGATTCCGTCTTCCCTTGGCAAGCCGCGTTCGGAGCGCATGCTGGAGGGCGCGTTCAACGCCATCTCCCGTGAAGAAGGCAACGAGGTCGGCTACGACACCATCATCGCTTCCGGCGCCCACGCTCCGATTCTGCATTGGATGCGCAATACCGGTACCGTGGAGTCGGGCGAGCTGCTGCTCATCGACGCCGGTGTGGAGGTCAACAGCCTGTATACCGCCGACATCACCCGCACGTTCCCGACCAACGGCAAGTTCACCGATTTCCAGAAGAAGCTGTACCAGGCCGTGTTGGATTCCCAGCAGGCCGGTTTCGAGGCGGCCAAGCCGGGCGCCACGTATTCGGACATCCATCATGCGTGCATGCGCGTGATCGCCGAACGTCTGCATGACTGGGGTATTCTGCCGGTCGATGTCGAGGAGTCGCTCTCCCCTGAAGGCCAGCAGCATCGCCGTTGGCTCGCCTGCGGCGTGGCCCACCATCTGGGTCTCGACGTGCATGATTGCGCGCAGGCGCGTTATGAGTCGTATCAGAACGCCAAGATTCGTCCGGGCATGATCTTCACCATCGAACCGGGCCTGTACTTCCGTGAGGATGATCTGCTGATTCCGCCGGAATACCGTGGCATCGGCATTCGTATCGAGGATGATGTGCTCATGACGGAGGATGGTCCGGAATGGATTTCCGCGGGCATTCCGAAGCAGATCGACGATGTCGAGGCGTGGATGGCCGATATGGCCGCCGAAGGCGTGAAGGCCTGAGGATGCATCATGCCCACGCCTGAATTCGTGCTCTCGCTACGTGAAAAAATAGGCCACGATCTGTTATGGCTCATGGGCGTCTCCGGCTATGTCGAGGACGAGCAGGGCCGTGTGCTGTTGGGGCGTCGTTCCGACACCGGCGAATGGGCCATGGTGTATGGCATCAACGAGCCCGGAGAGGAACCGGCCGATACCGTTGCCCGCGAGGTCAAGGAGGAGACCGGCGTGGATGTGGTCGTCACCGATCTGGTGTCGGTCAAATCGTCCAGAAAGGTCCTCACCTATGCGAATGGGGACAACACCATGTACATGGATCACCTGTTCATCTGCAGGCCCGATCCGAATGGCAACACGGAGCCGTTCGTCGGCGATGAGGAAAGCCTCAACGTGGGCTGGTTCTCCCCTGATGCTCTGCCCGAACCGTTGGCAGCCACCACGGTGGAACGCATGGCTTACGTACGCGAATATCTGAAGGCCAAGGCGAATGGCGATTCCCATGCCCAGTTTGCCTTCAACGGCACCATCCGCTGAAATCGCCTTCCATACATCATAAAATGGAATCCCCGCAACGTTTCAAGCGTTGCGGGGATTCCTTTTTATTAGATTCCGTGGATCAGCTCACTGCTGGGCGGCAAGCAGCTCATGCAGATGCTCGCGATGCTTGCGCTGTTCGCGCGGATCGGGCACCGGCAGGGAGGCCAGCAGCTTCTGCGTGTATGGGTTCTGCGGATTCTGCATGATCTGGTCCGCATCGCCATGTTCCACGATCTGGCCCTTGTGCATCACCATGATGCGGTCGGCGAGCATGTCGACCACGGCGAGATCGTGGGTAATGAACAGGCATGCGAAGCCGATTTCGGCCTGCAGCTTCTTGAACAGTTCCAGCACCTTCGCCTGCACCGACACATCCAACGCGGAGGTCGGTTCGTCGGCGATGAGCAGGCTCGGCTTCAACGCCAACGCGCGTGCCAAGGAGGCGCGCTGGCGCTGGCCGCCGGACAGCTCGTGCGGGAAACGGTTCATGTAGGCGCGCGGAAGCTGCACCATCTCAAGCAGATCGCCCACATACTTGCGGGCATCTGATACCGACGAGAACTTCTTGTGCACGATCAACGGTTCGGCCACGTTTTCCGCGATGGTCATCAGCGGATTGAACGAGCTGCCCGGATCCTGGAACACGAAGCCGATGTCGGCGCGCTTGGGCTTGAAATCACGTTCCTTCACACCGTTCATTTCTATGCCTAGAACGTTCAGGGAACCGCCGGAAACCTTCTGCAGGCCTGCGATGGCACGGCCAGTGGTGGATTTGCCGGAACCGGACTCGCCTACCAGACCGAGCACTTCGGAACGGTGGATGGTGAAGTCGATGCCGTCCACGGCCTTGAAATCAGGCTGCATGAGATGACCCGGATACGTGATGGTCAGTCCCTTGGCCTCGACCGCGATGGGCTGATCGCGCCAATCCTTCTCACGTTCGATGACCTTGCCATCGGCATCCTTGACGACCAGTTTCTGGCCAATACGCGGCACGGCGGCAAGCAGACGCTTGGTGTAGTCGTCCTTCGGCGAGTAGAAGATCTGCTCGACGCTGCCCTGTTCGACGACGTGGCCGCGGTACATGACCACGACCTCATCGGCGATGTCGGCGATCACGCCCATGTTGTGGGTGATGATGAGCACGGATGCGTCGAACTCGTCGCGCGCCAGACGCAGCAGGTCGAGGATTTCGGCCTGCACGGTCACGTCGAGGGCGGTGGTCGGCTCGTCGGCCAGAATCAGGCCGGGGTTGAGCACCAGGGCCATGGCGATGACGATGCGCTGCTTCTGGCCGCCGGAGAACTGGTGTGGGTAGTAGTCGATGCGGGTTTCCGCGTCCGGAATGCCGACCTTCTTGAGAATGTCGATGGACTTGGCACGGAGTTCCTTCTTGTCCTTCATGCCATGGGCGCGAAGGCCTTCCTCGATCTGCCATCCGATGGTATACACCGGGTTGAGCACCGAATTGGGCTCCTGGAACACCATGGCCGCTTCGGCGCCGCGCATTTCGCGCAGCTGTTCGCCGGACAGCGACAGCACTTCCAGCTCCTCGGTGCCCGCGCGGTTCGACAGGTACACCGCGCCGGAGGTCGTAGCGGTCTCCGGCAGCAGCTTGATGAGGGAGCGTGCGGTCACGGACTTGCCGGAACCGGACTCGCCCACCACGCCGATGACCTTCTTACGGGGAATTTCGAAGCTGATCTTGTCGATGGCTTTGATGGAACCGGCGTCGGTCATGAACGAGACGCTGAGGTCCTTGATCTCGGCGAGATTGCCTTCCTTGATTTCACTCATCGGTTCACTCCCCTTCCTCGGAAGCCCATTCGGAAGCCACGAATGACGGATCACGGTCGGTGACGGTCACCGGTTTGTCGCTGGCTCCCATCGGATTCTTCGCCGCCTCAAGTTCGGCGACGACCTCGTTGCGCTTGCCTGGCTCCTGGCTGGGGTCCACGGACGTGTCTTCGATGGAACCCACCACTTCGCCTGCGGACTTGCGGGCGCGCAGACGCGGATCGGCCAGATCGTTCAGCGATTCGCCCACCAGGGTGATGCCCAGCACGATGAGCACGATGGCCAGACCCGGGAACACGGCGGTCCACCAGATGCCGGCGGTCACATCGGAGACGGCGCGGTTGAGGTCGTATCCCCATTCGGCGGCCGCGGTCGGTTCGATGCCGAAGCCCAGGAAGCCCAGGCCCGCAAGGGTCAGGATGGCTTCGGAGGAGTTCAGCGTCAGGATGACCGGCAGGGTTCGTGTGGAGTTCTTGAACAGGTGCTTGGTCATGATGCGCCACGTGGAGGCGCCGACCACGCGGGCGGATTCCACGTACGCGGATTCCTTGATGCGGATCACTTCGGCACGGATGGTACGGAAGTATTGCGGAATATAGACCACGGTGATGGAGATGCCGGAGGCGAAGATGCCGCTCCACAGGCCGGACTGGCCGTGGGAGATCATGATCGCCATCAGAATCGCCAGCAGCAGCGACGGGAAGGAGTACACAGCGTCGGCGATCATGACGAGCACACGATCGACCCATCCGCCGAAATAGCCGGAGACCAGGCCGAGCAGCACGCCTGCGAAAATCGACAGCAATACCGCGACGACGATGGCGATGACGGCGGTGCGGGCACCCCAGACCACACGGCTGAACACATCGTAGCCACCTGCAGTGGTGCCCCAGATGTGTTCGGAGGACGGTGCCGCCTGGGCCGGGAAGGAAACGCCGTCGGCGCCCTTGAGCTGCGCGTAGCTGTATGGCGCGATGAGCGGCGCGAAAATGGCGACCAGCAGGAAGAACGCCGTGAGCACGAGGCCCGTGATCAGCATGCCTTTCTGCCAGCCGACTGCGACGCGTAGTTCCTTGATGATCGGAATCTTATGCCAGAATGGCGTCTTGTTGCCGAGCTTGAGCTCGTCCAGACGATTGTCGCCTGGAACGGTGACCTTGTTGGCAGATGCTGCGGTCATGTCAGTACCTCACTCTCGGGTCGACCAACGCGGCGATGACGTCGACGATGAAGTTGACGACGGCCACGATGATGGCGATTAGGATAACGATGCCCTGCACGGCCACGAAGTCGCGTGCCTTCAGGTACTGCGACAGCATGAAGCCGAGTCCCTTCCATTCGAAGGTGGTTTCGGTGAGCACCGCGCCTGCGAGCATCAGGGCGATCTGCATGCCCATGACGGTGATGATTGGAATCAACGCCGGCTTCCATGCGTGCTTGTTGAGCAGACGCTTCTCGGAGACGCCGCGGGAACGTGCCGCTTCGACGTAGCCGGAATTGTAGGTGGCGATCACGTTGGTGCGCACCAAACGGATGAACACGCCGGCGGTCAGCAGGCCCAACGCAAGGGCCGGCAACACAGCGTGACGGAGCACATCAAGCAACACGGACATATCACCCAACTGGATCGCGTCGATGATGTAGAAGCCGGTCGGCGAGACCAGTCGGGAGAACTGCATCTCGCTGCCAAGCGATGAGCGCCCGGATGCCGGCAGCACGTTCAGCCAGATGGCGAAGATGAGCTTCAGAATCAGGCCGAGGAAGAACACCGGGGTGGCATAGCACAGGATGGCGAAGGTGCGGATGCCCGCATCGGCCGCGTGGTCACGCTTGCGTGCGGCGATGCGTCCCAAGCCGATGCCGACGATGAGCGCGACGATGAGCGCGAGGAACGCCAGCTCGAATGTAGCGGCACCATAGTGAGTAAGGATGGTACTCACTTTTTGGTTATCGGTCAATGTGGTGCCGAGATCGCCATGCAGCAGGCCGCCAAGATAATCGATGTACTGCACGATGAGCGGACGGTCATAACCGGCCGCGTGGATACGCTTCTGCAGTTCCTCGGGAGTGAGACGGCCACCAAGAGCGGCGGAAATCGGATCGCCGGTAGCGCGCATCACGAAGAAGACGATGGTTACAAGAATAAATACTGTAGGAATGATCAGCAGAAAGCGTGTGAGCACGAAACGGAAGAATCCGCTTGAAAGCTTGTTTTTCTTGGCTTTCGGCTGAGCCTCGGTTGCGCTTTGCGTCACGTCGGGCTCCTTTTCCTTATTGGTGTTTTAGATACAAATTGAGCCCCTGCCTGACTTAGGCGGGTCAGGCAGGGGCGGTCAAAGCCTTCCGTCAGGCCTTGGTCACGGACGAGTAGCGGAAGCGGAAGGAAGCGTCAAGGACGACACCCTTCACATTAGAACCGGTGACCGCAACCTGGGCACCCTGCAGCAGCGGGATGGTGGACAGGTCATCGGTTTCGAGCTTCTGGATTTCCTTCAACAGGTCCTCACGGGCCTTGGCGTCAGTCTCTCCGGCCTGCTTGACGATCAGATCGTTGACTTCCTTGTTGGAGTATCCGTTGTTCACGAAGTTGCCGTCACGGAAGAATGGGGACAGGTAGTTGTCCGGATCGGAGTAGTCAGGGAACCAACCGAGCTGGTAGACCGGGTAGGAACCATCGGAATCCTCGGTGACCACACGGTCCTTGTTGAACTGGGTCCATTCGGTGGACTGCAGGTCGACCTTGAACAGGCCGCCTTCCTCGAGCTGGGCCTTGATGGCCGCATACTCGTCGGCGGAGGACTGGCCGTAGTGGTCCGGGTTGTACTGGAGCTTCAGGTCTACCGGGGTCTTCACACCGGCGGCTTCGAGGGTCTTCTTGGCCTTGGCCGCATCCGGCTTGCCGGAACCGTCGCCATAGGCTTCCTTCAGGGTGTCGTCGTGGCCGGACAGGCCATCCGGAATGAAGGAGTACAGCGGGGTGTAGGTGCTCTTGTAGACCTTGGTGGCCAGCTCGTTGCGGTCGATCAGGCTTGCAACGGCCTGACGCACGGCCTTGGCCTTGTCGGCGTTCGGCTCGCTGGACTTCTCGCCGTACGGCATGATCTTGAAGTTGAAGGCAAGGAAGCGCTCTTCGCCGCCCGGTCCCTTGACGACCTTGACCTTGTTGTCCTTGGACAGGTCCTCGACGTCGGTCGGGGTCATGGAGCGGTAGGCCACGTCGACCTGGCCCTGCTGCACGGCCATCTTCAGGTTGGAGGAATCGGCGAAGTACTTGACCTGCACAACGTCGTTCTTAGCTGGGGTCAAACCCTTGTAGGAAACGTTCTTGGCATATGCCAGGGCCTCGTTCACCTTGTAGGAGGTGAGCTTGTACGGGCCTGCGAAGGCGTTGTCCTTGACGATGGTGTTGGCATCGGTCAGCTTGTCGGCGGAGAAGGACTCTTCGTCGACGATCGGGCCGGCCGGGCTGGAGAGCACCTGCTTCAGGGTCACGTCGTCCTTGACCGCGGAGTGGAACACGACGGTGGTGTCATCCTTGGCCTCGACGGACTCGATGTTGGCCAGCAGGGAGGACGGACCGTTCTCGTCGTTGATCTTCTTGATACGGTCGAAGGAGAACTTGACGTCGGAGGCGGTCAGATCGTGGCCGTTCGCGAACTTCAGGCCCTTCTTGAGCTTGACGGTGAACTCGGTGCCGTCGGCGCTCCAGGTGCCGTCATCGGCGGCGATGTCCGGAGACAGCTCGGAAGTGTTGTAGTTCTGCGCGTACAGGAACGGGAACACCTGAATCTGCACGGCGTAGGAACCGTTGTCGTAGGAGCCAGCCGGATCAAGGCTGGTGATCTTATCGGTCGTGCCGACGGTGATGGTGTTGCCAGTTGCGGCGCCACCGTCCTTCACGCCGCCGCAGGCGGCCAGGGAAGCCAGAGCCGCGACAGAAGCCAGAGCGGCGATAACTTTCTTGCGATTCACTATGGAATCCTCTCTTTTCTATCCGAATCGCCCCTGTGCAAGGCGATATAGTGACAAGAATCGGCGCGCAATGTTAACCGTACGTTTCATTGGAGGCCGTTTTACCCACCTACCTTATATTCGCCGTTTTCTGCTATGCATTAAAACGGCGAAATTCCAACGTTTTAACGACTAGTGAAAGAAAATAAGAAAAACCAGCCATTTTATGAGACGGACCCAGCCAAAGTCGCATTCAAGGTCTACGTCCTTCTTTTTCACTCATTGCTTTCGCACAGAGAGACCCAGATAAGCGCGCGACACGCGGCACAACACGAATTGCATTAATCAATTAACGGCGTTAATATATTAAGAAGTTCAACGAGGGTCCATGCACTGTCGCAAGGAGGTGAGCATGAGTAGGTACAGCGCCCAACAGTCATCGATCTCGGAAAACAACCGTTCCCGCATCCTGCAATACCTGTACCACAATGGCATCTGCTCACGCGCGCAGATCGCCAAAGCCATCAAGCTCACTCCGGCGGCAATCACCAAAATCACCGCGAAACTGCTGGCGCAGGGCATCATCGAAGAAACCGGCGACATGGACGGAGACAAGAACCGCCGTTCCATCGGTCTGAATCTCAATTGCGCCAAATACCACATCATCGGCGTGAAGTTCGCCCGCAGTCTGGTGCAAATCGCGGTCTTCGACCTCAAGTGCAACCGTATCTTCCTGTCCGACTTGCCTACCGTCAGCGAAGAGCACATCCCCGAAACGGTGGAGCGCATTCGAGATACCGTACGCCAGCTCATCAAGGACGACCCCAGCATCGTGGCCGTCGGCATGGCGGTTCCGGGGCCCTATTTAAAGGACGAAGGACGCACCGCTTTGGTCTCCTCCATGCAGGGCTGGAGGCAAATCAACTTCATCGACGAATTCAGCAACGCATTCAGCGTCCCCGTGTTCGTCGAACAGGACGCCCGCGCCGGCGCGCTGGCGCAGTTCCTGTTCAATCCGGAACTGTCGGAAGGTTCCCTCGCCTACTATCTGCTTGGCGAAGGCATCGGCCTCGGAGTCATCGACAACGGCACCATCTACTACGGCGAGCACGGCACCGCCACGGAAATCGGACACGTCTCCATCGACGTGAACGGCAAGCCATGCGACTGCGGCAATGTCGGATGCCTGGAACGCTACTGCTCCGCCAACGCCATCCACGAACAACTCAACGCCAACCCGAGCATCGTTCCCGGATGCGAGACGATGACGCATGCGCAGGCTTGCGCAGCACTGTTCGCCAAGGCGAACGCGGGAGACGAGACCGCGACGCTTCTGATGCTCGATGTTGCCCGATACGTTGGGTACGGCGCGGTCACCATCATCAACGCTTTCAATCCGACACACATCGTTCTTGGAGACATCATCGCGCAAGCCGGCCAGCCGTTGCTCGACGAAGTCACACAAGTCGTGCGCGAACGCACGATCCCCGAAATCGGGCGCAACACCCGAATCACCCTGTCCGCCCTGCCCACCGACGCCACCGTCACCGGTGCCGCCGCCGTGGCCATCACCAATTTTTTGGAACATCCATCGATGTTCTTCGACGTCGCATAGCACGCCGCCCACCAAAGAAAGGAACCACCCATGTCCAAGCCAATCGTCATCGCCCTCGGTGAAATCCTGTGGGATATGCTCCCCACCGGCAAGCGCGCCGGCGGCGCTCCCGTCAACTTCGCCTACCACGCGTCCCAGAACGGCGCAGAAAGCTACGCCATCAGCGCCGTCGGTAACGACGAGCTGGGCGCCGAGCTGCTCAACGATGCGCACAAGGCCGGCATCAACACGCTGGTGCAGACCAACGAATACCCGACCGGCACCGTCGCCGTGGCACTGACCAACGGCATTCCGGAATACACCATCGTGCAGAACGTAGCTTGGGACCACATCGGCTACACCGACGAACTCGCCGAGGCCGTGTCCAAGGCCGACGCCATCTGCTTCGGCACGCTGGGTCTGCGTTCCCAGGAATCGCATGACACCATCATCAAACTGCTCCAGCATACCAAGGAAGGCGCGCTGAAGTTCTTCGACATCAACCTGCGCGCCAACTTCTACTCCAAGGAGCTGATCGAGGAGCTGCTGGGATACGCCAACATCTTCAAGATCAACGACGACGAGCTCATCATGATGCGTGAGATGTTCTCCATTCCGGAGGGCAACGACGAAGAGGCCTGCAAGTGGTTCATGGATCGCTTCGATCTGGAGTACACCATCCTGACCGGCGGCGCGACCTTCAGCACCATCATCGCCAAGGACGGCGAGACCTCCACTCTGCTGACCCCGCATGTCGAGGTGGCCGACACCGTCGGAGCCGGCGATTCCTTCTCCGGCTCCTTCACCGGTAAGATCCTGTCCGGTGCCTCCCTCAAGGAAGCGCATCGCGCGGCCGTGAACACCGCCGCCTACGTGTGCACCAAGGAAGGCGGCTGGCCGGCCTACCCGACCGAAGGCGTTCCGGATTACCTCGCCGCAGCAGCCAAGTAAGCGTATCTTTTCCTTTCATCATCACCGATTCCGCATGCCGTCAAATAACGGCATGCGGAATTTTTTTACCGGTTTTGCGAAGTTTCGTCGGTATGATGAATCGCCGATAGCATAATTTGGTTTGTCGGATAAACCGTGGTATCTTGAAATTTCTGGCTATAAAGCCGGAAGGTTTGATAATTCAATATTTGGGGATGATCGGTTTCGACGGTGACCTGTTCGTCGCAGGGAAGCGTGCCGAGAACGTAGGGTCCGCTCGTGGATGCCCCCTACAAAAGAATAAGTGCTAAATCTAACCGCACTGAGTTCGCTCTCGCTGCCTGAGCTTCGCGCCAGGATTAACCAGTGAGCAGCCGCTCCGTTCACTCCCCCTCGTCTTTGGGGGGATGTTGAGCGTCGTTTAGAAGACTTGCCTTACCGGCTGAGCCACAGGGCCGGCAAGGGACTTTTACTGTAGATATGCTCGCCATCAGTTGTCTGCGACATCGATGGGGGCAGAAAAACCGCCGCACGGCCAGCAGACTACGCACGTAGAAGACTGAGGGTTCGGTCATCGGACCGGGGTTCGATTCCCCGCATCTCCACGGATTGAAAGCCGCCAGAAATGGCGGCTTTTCCTTTATTTCCAACGGTTTCCACCACTTTTGCAATTCGCTGCAATTCACCCTTTATCGCGATATTTCTCAAAAACATGGGCAAAATGTGGGCACGAATCATGCGTCAGCAATGACGGCTTTTTGTATTTGCAATCACATTTCTCGTTTGGTGAAACAACGCATGTCGGCAGCAACGCCTCCGTATCATCGAAATAACCGTCCGGCGCCTTTCAATATTGCAAGCCGCCGGCCAGCCAACCATCGAAAGGGACGATATCATGGCGAAGCTTACAGAGGAAATGAAGGATTTCATCAGCAGCAATCTCGCTTGGGTGGCCACCATCGGCAAGGATGGACACGTCGATTTGGGGCCGAAAATGAGCACGTTCGTCATCGATGACACTCATATCGGCTATCACGAGCGTACCGCCGGCCAAATGTACCGTAATCTGCTCGACGGCAGCGAACTGGTCATCGCAGTGGCCAATCTTGAGCAGAAGCGAGGTTATCGTTTCCGTGGCAACGTCACTCTGCATTCCGATGATGCGATCTACGATGAGCAGGTCGCTGTGGCCGAACATAACGGCACGAAGAAGCCCATGACCATTCCCGTTCTGGAGATCACGGAGATTCAGGACTTGACGCCAGGGGCGACCGCAGGCAAGACCATCGTCAAGGACTGACGCCCGTTCAACGCATACGGCTAATACCATCCATCCAAACGCGGAAACGCGCTCTGGCCCTCCCTTGGAAAGAAGGTCCAGAGCGCGTTTCGTTTTTCTGTCAAGACAAAAAGAGCTAGATCAAAGTATTTCCGCTCCGTCATGCAGTGACGTTGCGCAATAACGCTATTTGATGATCGGTCTCAACGGCGCGGACACGTCCACGTTATGCTTGTCTCCAATCACGTTCGGATCATTGACGATCTTGTCCACCACCGCTTTCTTGAGCTTCAGGTCCGAGGAATCACCCCATACGATCACGCGGTCTCCCCCATTGAGTTCCGTGGTGATGGAATCCTGGGTCGCCGCGGTGACCTTGGTGATGGAATTGCGCATCGATTCCGGCAGTGAGCTGAGAATCTTCAACGCTTCCTTGATAGGACGCCTAGACAGGCTCGCATCGACGTTCTGCACTTCGATGACGGGAATGCCTTCCACGGAAACGCCGCTGACGGAATTGAGCACGCGGCCCTTGCTGTCGACCGCCGTCATATGGTCCTCGCTGGTTTTGAGCATGGCCGCGGGTTTCTGCGCCTTGATCGTCACTTCAAGCGAGTTCGGCAGCTGTTTCTTCGACTTGGCTGACGTGACTCCCGGAATCGCCTTGATCTGCTTCTCCACGGCTCCATCCGAAACCAGGAACAACGATTTTCCGGACTGCTGCCTCGCGATGTCAAGCACCTGCGATTCGCTCACCCATTCGTTGGCGCCGACCACGCTGATGTTGCCTGGCTCCAAACGGAACACCGACGAGAAGAGGAACAGCCAGACGACAGCTCCCAAAACCACGGCTACGACAAGACCGATGAGCACGCGCAGGACTATGGCTCGCGCGCCGGCCTGACGGCGTTCCTTGAGCCGTTCGCCGAAATCAACCACTTTCGGACGTGTCATGATGCCGATCGTGCCGGTGGTCTCCTGCAGGGTTTTGGAAACCAGGTCCTCGCTTTGCAAACGTCGCGCGTCTACGAAGCCTTCGGCTTTTGAACGGTCCGCGTACCCTTCAATCGACCGTCCTTCGGCATGCTCCGATGAGATGGACCGTCCGGAACGTCGTCCGCCCGACTGGTCCGTCTCCTGCACATCCTTGCCGGAACTGATGACCCGTCGAGCCATCAGCCCTCGCAATCCCAACGATGCGCTTCAAGAGCATGCAGGATGACCTCGTCCATCTGCGTGATGTCGCCGGCGCCTACGGTGAAGATGACGTCGCCATGATGCGCGCGCATCACCATCATCTGGGCCGCGGTGTGCATGTCTTCGACGCCACGGATCCAGTCCTTGGCCGGTTCATGCTCAAGCTTGAGCGCCTCGTCCACGATGGTGGCCGGAGTCACGTCGGGGAAATCCTCCTGCTTCTCGCGCGCGGGGAAGATGCCGGTAACGATGACGTCATCGGTCTTGGCAAGCGCCTGCGCGAATTCAGAGCTGAAGAAACGCGTGCGGGAGAACAGGTGCGGCTGGAAGATCACACGGATCTTGGACTGCGGGTAGCGGCGACGGGCCGCATCCAGCAGCGCAGCGATTTCGGTCGGATGATGCGCGTAATCATCGACGACCGTCACTTGGCTGACGGTGCCACGGACCTGGAAGCGGCGTGCGGCACCGAGGAACGAGGTGACCGCCGCGGAGGCACGTTCGACGTCCATGCCCAACAGCGCGGCCGCGATAATCGCCGCGGAGGCGTTGCGTGCGTTGTGGATGCCGGGAACGGTAAGCGTCACGGCGATGCGGCGCTCCTCTTCGCCGATCAGTCCGCCCGGAATATGCAGCGTGAAATGTTCGGCGCCGCTTTCGGCGGTTTCGCTTTCCGATTCGATGCGTACCAGCGTGGCACCGTTCAGGTCGCCCAATTCGGCGGCGTTCCGTGTTGAATAGACGATCGTGCGTCCGGCCACGGTGGCGTCAAGCGCACGTAGCACGGCAAGGTTGCCTTCGTCGTCGCCGCACATGATTACGGCTTTGGTGGCGTGTCCGGCATGGTCCACGAATACGGCCCGATAATTGTCCTGCGTGCCGTAGTGGTCAAGGTGGTCGGCTTCGGAATTGGTGATGATGGCGATTTGCGGATGGTATTTGGCGAAGCTGCCGTCCGATTCGTCGGCCTCGGCCACCAGCACGTTGCCCTTGCCGGCATGGCCGCCGTCCAAAATGGCACCGTCTTTGCCTTGGATGGAACCGCCGATGGCGTAGCTCGGATCGGCGAGTTCGCCTTCTCCGGCGTTCACGAGAATGTGCGCCAGCATGGAGCTGGTCGTGGTCTTGCCGTGGGCGCCGGCCACGGTCACCGCACGTTTCGCGTTCATCAGCAGGGCGAGGATGTCGCTGCGGTGCACGATGCGCTCCCCTGCCTCATGCGCGGCGACGATTTCCGGATTGTCCGGCTTGATGGCGCTGGAGAACACGACGGTGTTCTTGCCTTCGACGTTCTTCGCCTGCTGGCCGAATTCGACGGTGATGCCGAGGCTTTGCAGACGGTCGGTTTTGGCGCTTGGCTCGCGGTCCGAACCATCGACCTCGACACCCTGCTCATGCAGCATTTCAGCGAGCACGCTCATGCCTGCGCCACCAATGCCGATGAAATGCGTGGCACCTAGGTCATGCACCGTCTCTTCAGGTGCGAACGACGCATGGGTTGGGTCAAGAATTATGGTACCGGCTTCACGCTGGTTGTCAGACACGATTGCTCCTCGTAAATTGTTTTCAAGCTCATTTCATTATGGCCGCACCCATGGTCTCCCACGGGGTGCGGCCATGATTGTTCGGCCGGTTAATCAGCTGGCTGATCGATTAGCGCGAGCACGCGCTTCGCCATGACTTCGGCGGCGTCGCGGATGCCGTATTTCCACGCGTTGGCACCGTATCGGGACAGCTTGTCCGGATCGGCAAGCAGTTCCGGCACATGGCCACGGACCCAATCCGGGGTGAAATCGCCATCCGCCACCATCAAGCCCCCTTCCGCGTCGACCACGGGCTGCGCGTTGAAACGCTGCTCGCCATTGCCGATCGGCAGAGGCACGTAAATCGCCGGCAGTCCCAAAGCCGTCAGCTCGCTGACCGTGCCGGCTCCGGAACGGCAGATGATCAGATCGGCGCAGGCGAACGCCAGATCGATGCGTTCCAGATAGGGAGCCACACGGTAGTCGCCATCCGAAACGTGGTCGGGGCCAAGCTCGCCGAGCACGTCCTCTCCGGCGCTTACCGACACCAAGGAACGCACTTCGTCGTCTTTGCCCTTACCGGTCAGATGAATCACCTGGGCGTGCGCAAGCAGATCCTTGGCGGAAGCGGCCACAGCCCTGTTCACGTTCACCGCGCCCAAGGATCCGCCGGTGATGACCACGAGCGGACGGTCCGGATCGACACCAAGCTGCGCCGCGGCGGCTTTACGAGTGGCGGTACGGTCATGTTCCAGATCGGACGCCAATCGTGCGATTGCCGGACGAAGCGGCAGGCCCACGCGTTCGACTTCGACGCCCCTGCGTGGTTTCAGTCCTGGCTGGGCGTATGCGGCACCGATCATGGACGCCCAACGCGCGCCCAGCTTGTTGGCCATGCCCGCACGTGCGTTCTGTTCGTGAATCGCAATCGGAATTCCCATGCTGTGCGCGGCCGCGTATACGGGTGCGGACGTGTATCCGCCGAAACCGACGACCACTTGGGCCTGATGCCGGGTGAGGATGTCACGTACTTTGGCCTTCTCGGCCTTCCATTTGGCTGGAAACTGCAACGCAGCCTTGTTGGGCCTGCGCGGGAACGGCACTTTTTCGATGGTTTCCAGTTCGAAACCGGCCTGCGGAACCAAATCACGCTCCAGACCGACGGCGGTGCCCACCACCGCGATATCCGCTTCCGGTTCAAGCTCGCGAATCACATGCGCCACGGCGAGCAGAGGATTGACGTGGCCTGCCGTGCCGCCACCGGCAAGAACGATATGCTTCTGATTGCTCATAATCCACGAGCTTAGCCCACCATGCGGCGGCAGGCCACGCGGCATACCGCCGCCGATGCAGATACTTACATTTCGTCTACTTTTCTTTTGCTTGCTTCGCAACTCGCATGACGGGAACCGATTACAGTATGCGGTTCTCGGCTTTGACCTGCGGCTGCTCCTTCATCAGGCTGATGGCCACGCCGGCGGCCCCCAGACACATGATAAGAGACGATCCGCCTGCTGATACGAACGGCATCGGCACGCCCATGACCGGCAGCAGGCTGACGACGACGCCGATGTTGACAAACGCCTGGCCGACGATCCATACCGCGATGCACACCAACGCCATGGTGATGTACCGGTCGCGGACCTGCACGGCCACCATCAGCATGCACCACGTCATGACGATGAACAGCAGAATCACCATGGCTGCTCCGACGAATCCGGTTTCCTCGCCGATGATGGCGAAGATGAAATCGTTGTGCGCTTCGGGAAGATAGCCCCATTTCTCGCCGGAATTGCCGATGCCGACGCCCAACAAGCCGCCGGATGCGATCGCGTATTTGCCGTGGACCGCCTGATAGCACACGCCCTGCAGGTCGGACGGAGAGCAGGTCCGGTAGGCCGCCATGATGCGGCCGAGTCGGTTGGGGCTAGTCAGAATGAATCCGACGATACCGCATATGCCAAGCAGCGCGGCTCCGGCAAGCCATTTGCCGGGGAATCCGCCAAGCAGCAATGCAATGCCGCCAATTGCGAGAATAATCAAGCCCGTACCAAGATCCTTGCCGGACATGACCAGGCAGAACGCGCACAGATAGCCGAGAATAAGCTTGGAGTACGCGCGGGGCGCGCCGACCTTCTTCACCTGCTTGCGCGCGTTGATCAGCTCGTTCGGCATCCAGATGCATAACGCCAGCTTGACGATTTCCGCGGGCTGCATGGTGAACACGCCCGGAATGCCGATCCATCCTTTGTTGCCGTTGACTTCGACGCCCAATGGCGTCAGTGTGGCGGCCTGCATGACCATGGCGCCAAGCAGGAACCAGAAGCTGATCTTTCGGTAGAAGCTGGCCGGCAGCATCATCGTGATGAATGCTATGACCAGGCCGAACACGCAGTACATGCCCTGTTTCAGCGCCTGCGCCCATGGCGACTGCCCGTTGGCGATCATGTTCACCGAAGAGCTGGAGAACACCATGATCACGCCGAAGATCGTGAGGATGATCACGCATAGGCGGAATCCGTGGAAGCACCATAACGGGTTGGCGAGATTACGCGTTCCGCCGTTCTTCAACGGTTCTCGTGTCTGTGCCGCGGCGCCGTCCGTCATGTTCGGGCGGCTTGCGGAAGACGTGATGCTACGGCTGGCCTCAGGCTTCCCCATGCTCATTCACCCAACGCTGAGCCTGCTGCGCGAACTGGTTTCCGCGATCGGCGTACGACTTGAACTGGTCCATGGACGCGCAGGCCGGAGCCATGAGCACCACATCGCCGGATTGCGCGTAGGTGCCGGCAGCGTCGATGGCGCGGGCCATGACGGTGTCGTTGTCCGTGGGATCGATGATGGACATGGGAATGTCGGGAGCGCTTGCCTTGAACGCGTCCAGCATTGGCTGCTGGTCCTTGCCGATGATGATGGCCGCCTTGATGGTGTGCGCCTGGTCGGCGACGAGCTGTTCGAAACGGCTTCCTTTGGCAAGTCCGCCGGCGATCCACACCACGGACTTGTCCGCGAAGCTGTTAAGCGACGCCTTGGCCGCATGCGCGTTGGTGGCTTTGGAGTCATCCACGAAACGGATGGTGCCACCGTCGGACGTTTTGGCGACGGCGACGGTCTGGATGCGGTGGCCGCCCGGCGTGAACTGCTTGAGCGCGGCCAACGCCTTGTCTTTGTCTGCTCCGAGACCCAACACCAGCGCCAACGCGGTCAGGGCGTCGGCGAGCAGATGCGGGTAGACCGTGCCATCCGGCTCGGTCAGATGCGTGAAATCGGTGACCTTCGCCACTTGGAACGGCTTTCCCGCTTCTCCGCCGCCAATGCCGGACATGTCGACGATCCAGCCATCTTTCACACCGATCTGCCCGTCCTTCGGCTCGGCCAACGTGAAGCCGATCCGGCGGCATTCCGGCGCGGTCTGGGCCGCGAACGCCAGTTTGGTGACGCGTTCGTCGTCGGCGTTGTAGACCAGCGCCTTCTTGACGTTGTGGAACACCTTCGCCTTGTCGGCGGCATAGTTCTCGATGCCGCCATGCCAATCGAGATGGTCGTCGGCGATGTTGGTGATCGCCGCGCAGTCGAGTTCCAGAGAATAGGTGAAATGCAGCTGGAACGAGCTCAGTTCGACGCAGAGCACGTCGTTCGCGGGGTCGACGGCGGCATGCGACACGGCTTTGCCGATGTTGCCGACGGCGGGAGCGGCCAGGCCGCATGCGGTCAGCATTTCGGAGGTCATTTCCGTGGTCGAGGTCTTGCCGTTGGTGCCGGTGATGCCGATCCACTGCGCCGGCTTGCCGGTGGTGTTGCTGTTCACGCGCAGCTGCCAGGCCAGTTCGACTTCGCTCATGACCGGTATGTTGCGTTTCTGCGCCTCAAGGATGAATGGCGTGCGCGGGTTGAAGACCGGCGAGGTCATCACCATGTCGGTATTGTCCCAATCGATTTGGTCGAAGGAATGCAGGTCGGCGTCCGGCTTCTTCTCATCCACGCCCAGCACTCTGCCGGCACGGGAGCCCAGCACTTCCATCATGCTTTGCCCGGAGACACCGAGACCAGCCACGATTACGGTCTTGCCATCCATATTCATATCCATCACCCTTCAATCGGAAACGTCATTTGCCGTGATAGCACACTCATATTGCGGGCGTAAAGCCGCGCCCGCAATCGTGTCATAGGCCGGAACGGGCCACCCAATCGCCGTAGAACAGCACCAAGGCGATCAGCACGAACAGCATCTCGATCATCCAGAACCGGACCACGACCTTCACTTCCGGCCAGCCCTTCAATTCGAAATGATGATGGATCGGAGCCATCTTGAAAACGCGCTTGTGGGTCATCTTGAAGTAGCCGACCTGGATGATGTCGCTCATGGTCTCGATGACGAACAGACCGCCAAGGATGATCGCCAGGAATTCGGTGTGCGTGGCGATGGACATGGCTGCGAACAGACCGCCAAGCGCCAAGGAGCCGGTGTCTCCCATGAAGATGGAGGCCGGATTGGAGTTGTACCACAGGAAGCCGAAGCAGGCTACGGCCGCGCACGCCGCGATGATGGTCAGGTCAAGAGGATCGGACACCGCATAGGTGAAGCCTGGATGGTCCGAACCCTTGAGGTGGTAGAACTCCCAGAACGCGATGATCGCATAGCCGATGAAGGCGATCATCGAGGAGCCGGCGGCCAAGCCGTCAAGACCGTCGGTCAGATTGATGGCGTTGGTCCATGCGGTCATCAGGAAATTCACCCAGATCACGAACAGCACGATGGCCACGACACGACCGGCGAATTCAAAGCTGAAGAACGGCTTTTCGATGAAGCTCATGCCGGCCTGGGCGCTGGGGAAGCCGGATTTGGTCGGCAGAATCAGCGCCAGCACCGCGTATATGGTGGCGAGGATGAACTGTCCGATGAACTTGCCCTTGACGGTCAGTCCCTCGCTCTGCTTCTTGCGGACCTTCGCGAAATCGTCGATGAATCCCAAGAATCCCATCGACAGCATGGCGAACAGCACCAACACCGCGGACCACGACGGCACCTCTCCCCTGGTGAGGAACCGATACAGTGCCGAGGAGCACCAGCCGAGCACCACCGCGAGGTTGATGACCACGCCGCCAAGCGTCGGCGTGCCGCGCTTGACGAGATGCGACTTCGGGCCATCCTGACGGATGTACTGTCCGTAATTGAGCTTGTGCACCAACTTAATCAGCAGCGGAGTGCCCACAATCGTCACGACGAGCGACACCATAATGCCGATGATGAGTGAAATCACCTGATCTTCTCCGTTTCAGTCAGCTATGATCGGCACGACGCCGATTCCGTCAGTTTTGCGTCCAACGCTCCGCCAGAGCGCTCAATCCGGACGCGTGGGATCCTTTCAGCAACACCACTGTACCCTCATGGTCGGTCGCAAGCCGGGTGACCATTCGGTCGGCCTGTTCGGCATCATGCGCCCATTGCACCATCGTCGGGTCGGCGGCAACCGCCTTGCCGCCCTGCGCCATGGCCTCGGCAAGCGCGTCCAACGCCTCGTCGGAAGTGCTGCCGACCGTCACAAGCGCGTCCGCACCGCCCTCGACGGCGTATCTGCCGACGTCCTCATGCAGGCGATGCTCATCCGGTCCGAGCTCCAGCATGGCTCCGAGAACCGCTATTCTGAACGGCTGCTGCTCGGCGCCGGCATGCCAGCGCGACAGGCCATCGAGTCCGGCCTTCATGGAATCGGGGTTGGCGTTGAACGAATCGTCGATCAGTGTGAACGACGTTTCGGGCTTGGTGACGGTGGACACCGCCATGCGATGCGGGCTGATGCTCGTCACGTCGGATAGGCCGGAGGCCACGTCGTCAATCGGCATGCCCAACGTCATCGCCACCGTGGCTGCGGCAAGCGCGTTCATGACGTTGTGCTGTCCGCAGATGCCGAGCGTGACGTTGGCGTGCCGGCCTGTCTTGTCTTCCAGTACGAATGACGGATGGTCGAGATCGTCGCAGCGCACGTCGAGCGCGGTCGTGTCCAGTTGCGCGTCTTCTTTCTGCGGCAGGCCGAACCACAGCACATCGGCCGGAGCGATGGCGCTCATCGCGGCCACATGTTCGTCGTTGGCGTTGAGGATGGTCAGGCCGCCCGGCACCAGTCCGCGTACGATTTCCGATTTGGCTTGGGCGATGCGTTCCGCAGAGCCGAATTCTCCCAGATGCGCCACGCCCACCTTGAGCACCACGGCGATGTCCGGCGGAACCAGGGAGGTGAGGTTGGCGATTTCGCCCACGTGATTGGCGCCCATTTCCGCCACCAGGAAACGCGTGCCGGCGTTCACCTTGAGCGACGTCAGCGGCAGGCCGATCTCATTGTTGAACGATCCGACCGGAGCGACGGTGTCGCCCATTTTGGACAGCAGCGATTTGAGCAGATCCTTGGTGGTGGTTTTGCCGACGGAACCGGTGATGCCGATGACGGTGAACGGCGATTCCAGCGCGCGCCGACGCTCGATATTATGCTTGGCGAGCGCTCCCAACGCCTTGACGGTGTTTTCTACGACGATCTGCGGCACCTGCGCGCCCGCGATTTCGTGGTCGACCAGTGCGGCCACAGCCCCCTGCGCGCCGACCTTCGGCACGAAATCATGACCGTCGACGCGTTCGCCGGCAATCGCCACGAAAACGGATCCCGGCACGATCTGGCGCGAATCCGTGAAGGCGCTGATGGCCACCGGTTCGTCGGTCGGCACGGTCATCGGCATCAACCGTCCATCAACCGCCTGCGCGATCTCCGTCAGGCTCATCGGCATCATGGTCGGGCTGCTCACTGTCGTTACTCCTCTAATGGTTGGGTTTGTGTTTGATGTGGAGAATGTTTCGTTCCACGTTTAGTTCAGGTCACGCGAGACGCGTAACGCGCTTTTGATGTTGGCTTTCCTCACGCCGGCGGCCAGCACCATGGCGATGGACAGGGACAGCGAACGGCTGTCCGTCTGGCCGTATGCCGTCGCGGCCTGCGCCGCAAGCAGGTCGGATTCCTGGGTTCGTCCCGCGATGCGGGTCTGTTTGCCGACCGCGCATCCGAATTTTGCGACGAGTTTCGCAACCTCGGCATCGCTCAAACCATTGTCATCGCAGGCAAGCACATCGACGCTGACCGATTGCAACGCGTCCTCACGCAGGGTCTCTTCATCCAACGCGAGGATCACAGCGGCTGCGCCGTCTTCGGCGCACACCGCCATGGTACGTTGCACATCGATGGCCGACAGAGGATATTCCAGATTGAGGAAGCGTTCCAATGACTGTGAATCGGACGAGCTGATCACGCCGACGGGGTTGCCCAGCATGTGCAGGAAATCCGCGAGGTTCCTCACTTCGGATTCCACGATCTCCCTGTTCTTCCCCGTGATGGCGAATACGGCCAATGCGTCGGACGGATTGCCGGCCATGTCGCTCACCAGTTTGCCGAGCTGTCCCATGGTGGGTTCGGCGTAGATGAGCGGAATCTGGATGTCGTCGGTTTGACCGCGCAGCGCATGGGGCACAATCGCGCCATATGCTCCCTGCTCCTGAGCCTGCGACAACTGGTGCACGTCCACATCGGCGGACGGGACGAACAGTGCGCCGGGACGCACCGATTCGACATCATCCGCGATGGAAGTGATCGTCACTTCAGCCGCCGACGTCGGATCAAGATCGAAACCGTATCGGCTGGCAAGCAGCCCTAAAGTCATTCGTCTGTTCATGGATTCGCTGACCGCGCTCACCTTTCCGCCCCTCCGTGTCTGAATACGTATTCGCTCACCAATTCACCGGAATAGCATCCGTGCGAGGTGAAGACGCCGGCACTTCATACTTCTGCATAAGGAATTCACCAATCTCCGCGGTGACAGGACCCGCCGTCAAACCGCCGAAGCTGCCTTGGGGGTCTTTGAGCACCACGGTGATGACGAAGCGTGGATTATCCGCGGGAATGATCGTCGAGTAATCGCTGATGATCGAGGTCAGTTGGCCGTTCGCTCCGGCGACTTCTGCTGTGCCTGATTTCGCCGCCATACGATAGCCGTCGACCTTCACGAAAGTGTTGTAGTGTTCAGCGGACGATTCCATGGCGTTGAGCATCTGGCTCGCCACGGATTCGTCGATGACGCGTGTCGCCTCGCCCTTGGACTGCTGCTCTTCGACATGCCCCGCGGTGTCGGTGATGGACTTGATGATGCGTTGCGGCTTTTTGACGCCCTTGTTGGCTATCACCGAAACCGCGTTGGTCAGCTGCATGACGTTCACCGTGTACCCTTGACCGAACAGCACGGTGTTGCGGGTTCGCCTGTCCCAGCTATCCGAGGGGTGCAGCACGCCTTCGGATTCGCCTGGCAGGTTCAGTCCTGTGGCCTGTCCGATACCGAATTTGCTGATGAAGTTGTACCGCTGCTCGTTGGTCATCTTGTCTCCGGCAATGACCATGCCAACGTTCGACGACTGTTCGAGGATGCCGGCGAGCGTCCAATGTTCGTTGCCATGGTCCACCGCGTCCTTATAGGTCTGTCCTTCCACGGTCACCGTGTTCGGTACCGTGAATTTGTCATCGACCTTGTGCAATCCCAGTTGCAGCATGCCCGACATGGCCAGCACCTTGCCGATGGAGCCAGGTTCGAAGGTCTCGCTCACCGCCCGGGAGGCGCCCATCTTCGCCTGGTCGCTTCCGGCCTCGGTCGTATCGCTGTCCGCCAAAGCGAGGATGTCGCCCGACTGCACGTCCTGGACCATGGCGATGCCCCAAGCGGAATGGTATTTGTTTTCGCTGTCGCTCAGCACTTTCTCGGTGTACCACTGCACATCCCGATCGATGGTGAGGGTGACGTCGGATCCGTTGACCGCGTCTTTGGATTCGGTCATGGTTCCGGGGATTTCGACGCCGCTGTTGCCCTGTTGGTACACCTGGTAGCCGTCACGGCCCGTCAATGTCTTGTTTTCCATCTGCTCGATGCCGGCCACGCCCTTGCCGTCGGCGTCGACACCACCCAATAGCGAACCCATCAAAGTGCCGTTGGAGTACAGACGTTCGTTGCTTAGTTCCGCGTAGACGATGCCGCCGAGGTTCAGCTTGGAGATTTTACGCTTGACCGCAGGCGTCACGTCCTTCTTCAATACCACGTATTGCCCGCTGATCGACAGTTTGGCGCCCAGTTCCGTGGCGTCCATGCCCAATACGGGGGCCAGCAGACGAGCCACGGCTGCGGCTCCCGTCACGCCGACCGGCTTGCCGTTGATCTGGTGGCAGTTGCTGCCGGTCTGTTTGGTGCAGGTGGTCGGTATGAACGCCTGCGCCTGTTCGGGGTTGCCGATGATGGTGTAGCGTTCGACACTTTGCGCGAGAATCGCGCCATTGGTATCCATGATCTTGCCGCGTCGAGCCTTCAACGTCACGGTGGTGGTGCGGCTTTGCGCCGCGGCCTGCGCCATCCCTTTGCCGTTGACCAGTTGAATATTGGCAAGTTGGATAAGGCAGGTGGTGCCCATCAGCGCCAGAACGACGCCGATGGCCATGGTTTTCGTCAACAGGTTCTTGTGGAAGAACGTGTAGATCCTGCGGATAGGGTTCACCGGGTCTTGTCTCCACTTGCGTTTGCCTGATAGCCGTTCAGATCGATGGTCAATGCGCCTTTCTGCGGGACCATGCCCATCTCTTCGGCCTTGCTCGGCAATGAGGCGTCAAGTTCGTCGAGCTTGGCCTGATCGTCCTCGACGTCCTGGGTCAGCTGGGTGATATGCGTTTCGATTTGGCTCGCCTCGAAGGAATTCTGCACCATTTGGGTACGCAGCATCAGTGAGCCCAGCAGGCATACACCAAGGAACACCGCGGCGATGACCAGGTGCAGCAGCGGCGTGCTGCGGGTCCGCGTCCATGTGATGAGTTGTTCGAAGCCGTGACGGATGCCGTTGCCTTCGACTCTGGTCCCTTTGATGACGTGCAGTTCGGGACGCGTGGTGCCGATGGTCTCGGTCTGGCTTTTGCGGCCGGCCGGAGCCGCATTCGAAGCGATCGTTCTTGGTGCCGCCACTTCAGTCCCTTCTTCCTTGTCTGGTCATGCTTGCGTAATCCGCGCCTTGGTCGAACCGTTTGCGCCATCGTGCGGGAATCGGTCTGGTCAATTCCACCGCGCGCAATCTGACGGACGCCGATCGTGGATTGTTGGCGATTTCCTCCGCGTCCGCCTTGATGGCGCCGCGGGTCAGTTCCTTGAAGAACGGCATCATGTCGGGCGGCACCACGGGCATATCCGCCGGAGCGTCGACCTTAAGCCCTTGGTTCATGAAGGCTTTGACGGTTTTGTCTTCCAACGAGTGGTACGACTCCACCACCAGACGTCCTCCCACTGCAAGGTGGTTGGCGATTTGCGGCAGCGTGCCGGCAAGCTTGTCCAGTTCGCCGTTGACTTCGATGCGCAGCGCCTGGAAGACGCGTTTCGCGGGGTTGCCGGCGGGACGGTGGGCCTGCGGCACGACCTCGTCCACCAAACGATTGAGCTGGCCCGACGTGGTCAGCGGCTCGGTTTCACGCCGGCGTACGATTTCCCGTGCGATCTGCTTGGAGAACCGCTCCTCGCCGTATGTGCGGAAGATACGCACCAAATCGGCGAACGAATATTCGGCGAGCACCTGCTCTGCGGTCAGGGGCTGCGTCACGTCCATACGCATGTCGAGCGGCGCGTCATGGGAATAGGAGAAGCCACGTTCCGTCTCATCGATCTGCAGGCTGGACAATCCGAGGTCCATGAACACCGCGTTGACCTTGTCGACGCCTTGGTCGGAAAGCACTTGGGAGAAGTCGTCGAATGCCGCGTGCACGGGCGTGAAACGGTCGGCAAGGCCTTCCATTTCCATGCGTTTCGTGGCGAGCGCGAGCGCCTCGGTGTCCCGGTCGATGCCGATCAGGCGGGCGTTGGGGCTTGCTTTGAGGAACGCTGTGGAATGCCCGGCGAGGCCGAGTGTGCAATCCACCGCGATCGAGCCGGGCTTCGCCAATGCCGGTGCCACCAGGTCCACGCAATCGCGGAGCAGCACCGGCTGATGAATCGTCGTCACGTCTGTCATTAGAACTCCATCGCCGGCAATACGTCATCGGCAATGTCGGAATATCCTTGTTCCTTGTCGGCCAAGTAATCCTCCCATGCCTGTCTGTTCCAAATCTCGGCCCGGGTTCCCACGCCGATCACCACAATGTCGCTGCCCAGATTCGCGTAATCGCGGAGCATCTGCGGCACAAGCACACGTCCTTGCTTGTCTGGCTCCTGGTCGACCGCGCCGGAAAGGAACACACGCAGGTAGTCGCGTGCCGCCTTGTTTCCCATGGACGTGCGTTGGATCTGCACCGCGATCCGTCTGAATTCCGATTGCGGCAGCAGGTAGACGCATCGTTCCTGGCCTCTTGCCATCACCATGCCGGAGCCCAGTTGGCTGCGGAACTTCGCAGGCAATGCCATACGTCCTTTGGCGTCGATTTTCGGAGTGTAGGTGCCCAGCAGCAATGGCGGCAAGTCCGCCATCATGCCGCCGGATTGAGCCGGGTCATCGTCGGAGACGGATTCTGTTCCAATGTCATGGACCATTACCGCACCTCCTTTTTGCCCACACTCGGCCCACCAATCCGAGACACTTTCCCCACTCTACCCCACTGCTCACCATTTTTCCCCACGAAAAAGCAAAAATGCCTCAAAATATTGTCGATTTCTCCCCATATTTGAGATTGCGCGTCCGCACCGTACAGTTCCGTCGCTGTCAGACCGTCGCGATTCGCCGCGATCACTCGCCGCTCGTAGAAGCCTTGGGGTACATTAGAGTGCCTTAAGTTTTTGATGAAGGGACAGCAATGTCGAGTTATTCCGCCCAGTTGCGTGAGGAGCAACAGGCCGTCAGCCGCGCATATGATCGTCTGGACGCGTTGAGGGCGCAGGCTCGGTCGCGTCTCGACACGGTCCGGGCCGCAGGATCGCACGGTTCGCCCACGCAACGCACCGAACGCGATTCCTTCGCCACCATGTACGAGGACCGTCTCACCCAGCTTCGTGCGGTGGAGGATCGTCTGGTTTTCGGCAGGCTCGACGACGTGCATGGCGCGCATCGCTACATTGGGCGTATCGGCCTGTCCGATGAGGATCATGAGCCGATTCTCACCGACTGGCGTGCCGACGCGGCACGCCCGTTCTATGAGGCGACGCCTTCGAATCATGGCGACATCGTCATGCGCCGGCATATCACGTTGAGTTTCCGGGAAGTGGTCGGCGTCGAGGATGAGGTGCTCGACGTGCATTCCGATCAGGTCGGCGAGGCGTCCTCCAATGGCACATTGACCGGCGAGGGTGCTCTGCTTGCGTCGCTTAACGCCAAACGCACCGGCAAGATGACCGATATCGTGGCCACCATCCAGGGCGAGCAGGACCGTATCATCCGTGCGGACCTCAACCAGGCGGTGGTGGTGCAGGGCGGTCCGGGAACCGGCAAAACCGCGGTCGCGTTGCATCGCGCGGCCTACCTGTTGTATACGCATCGTCGCGCGTTGCAGCGTTCCGGAGTGCTGGTGGTCGGCCCCAGCTCGACGTTCCTGCATTACATCGACCAGGTGCTCCCCTCGCTGGGTGAGACGGGTGTGGTCAGCCGTACCATCGCGGATCTGATTCCCGGCATCATCGCCACCGCGCATGACGACCCGTATGCGGCCAAGCTCAAGGGTGAACGCCGTATGGCCAAGGCGATCGCCAATGCCGTGGCGGCTCGTGAACGCGTGCCTTCGCATCTGCCGGTCATCCGCATCAACGGTTTCAACGTGCCGATGGTGCGTGCGGATATCGAGCAGGCCATCGCCGATGCCAAGCGCACGCGGCAGCCGCATAACAAGGCGCGCGAGACCTTCGTGCGCGACATGCTGTCGGCCATGCGCAACCGGTACGTCGAACGGCTTGACTACGAGCCGGAGCAGGCCGAGCTTAACGATGTGATGCAGCAGTTGCGTATGAACGACGATTTGTGCAAGACGCTGAACCTCGCATGGCTGCCGATGACCGGCGAATGGCTGGTCGACCAGCTGTTCGCGAAACCGCAGCAATTGCGCCGTTTCGCCCCCTGGCTCGAAGAGCGTGACATCGAGACGCTGACGCGTCCGAAGGGCTCGCCCTTCACCGTCAGCGACGTACCTCTGCTGGATGAGGCCATGGAATTGCTTGGACCGGATCCGAAGGCCGTGGCCAGGCAGAAGGCGTTGGATGCCAAGCGCGCCGAGGAAGAGCAGTTCGCCAAGGACACGCTGGCGCAGGCCGGTATCGGTTCCGGCATCGTCACTTCGCAGATGCTGGTGGACAATATCAATGGCATGGACGCCGAATTGACCGCGCAGCGCGCCGCGGCCGACCGCGAGTGGACGTATGGCCATATCGTGGTGGATGAGGCGCAGGAGCTGACCGCGATGGATTGGCGCATGCTGATCCGTCGTTGTCCGTCGCGCTCGTTCACGATTGTGGGCGACGTGGCGCAGACCTCCGCGTTGGGCGGCACCCGGTCCTGGCGTCGCATGATGGATCCGCTGTTCGGCGAACGCAACTGGCAGCTCAACGAGTTGACGATCAACTACCGCAATCCGAAGGAGGTGTCACAGCTCGCCAGCGATTTCGCCTCGTCCGAAGGCCTGTACATCTCCACGGTGAACGCCGTGCGTGGCGTCCCGGATTCAGTCAAGCGTCTCACCTTGCGTGACGATAGCCTGATCGGCGACGCCGTCGCGCAGCAGACCGTCGAGTTGGTGCGCGCCTACGTTTCCTCCGACGGTACCGGTCGTGTGGCGATCATCGCGCCGGACGATATGCTCAAGCCGTTGCGCGCACGCGTATACGCACAACTTCAGGATGAGCTCGACCCGAAGGAATTCGACAGGCTCGATGCCCAGAGTTCCTGGGACGAGCAGGTCACCGTATGTTCCACACAGACCGTGAAGGGTCTGGAGTATGATGCCGTGATGGTGGTCCAGCCCGGACGAATCGAGGAGAACGCGCCGTCGCGTATCGTAGCGGCCTCCGATTTGTATGTCGCCATGACGAGGCCCACGCAGCGTCTGCTTATACTGCGGACAAAAGACGACGAAAAGCTGCTCAAGCTATAAGGTAGGAACCATGCCTAAAGCATTGTTACTTGAAAACATCCATCCCGACGCGGCGCAGTCGCTGCGCGACCATGGCTTCGAGGTCGAGTGCCTCAAGGGAGCCCTGAGCGAGGACGAGCTGATTGATGCGTTGGAAGGTGTCGACCTGCTCGGCATCCGTTCCAAGACCAGTGTGACCCGCAAGGTCATCGACGCGCGTCCGACGCTCACCGCGGTCGGCTGCTTCTGCATTGGCACCAACCAGGTGGATCTCGAATACGCGGGCAAGAACGGCATCGCCGTCTTCAACGCGCCGTATTCGAATACCCGTTCCGTGGTGGAGCTGGTGATCGGCGACATCATCTGCCTGATGCGCCGCATTCCCGCGCACACCCATCATATGAAGCACGGCATGTGGGATAAGTCCGCCTCCGGCTCCCATGAGGTCCGAGGCAAGACGCTCGGCATCATCGGCTACGGCAACATCGGCTCCCAGCTTTCCGTCGTCGCCGAGGCGCTTGGCATGCGCGTGCTGTTCTACGACATTGAAGAGAAGCTCGCCATGGGCAACGCCCACCGTTGCGACACGCTCAACGAATTGCTGGAACAGTCCGATGTGGTCACGCTTCATGTGGATGGACGCAAGTCGAACACGGGATTCTTCGGCGAAGACCAGTTCGAGCATATGAAGCAGGATGCCATCTTCATCAACCTGTCCCGTGGTTTCGTGGCGGATTTGGATGCGTTGAAGAAGCATCTGGATTCCGGCCATCTGTCCGGCGCGGCGGTGGACGTGTTCCCAATCGAACCGAAGAAGACCGGCGACGAGTTCCTGACCGACCTTGCGGACGAGGACAACATGATCCTCACCCCGCATATCGGCGGCTCCACGCTTGAGGCGCAGAAGTCCATCGGACAGTTCGTCTCCCAGCGTCTTGAGGATTATTGGTTCAAGGGTTCCACCATGTTGTCGGTGAATCTGCCGCAGATCACCCTGTCCGACATCAAGTCGAATTTCCGCATCGCCCACCTGCATGCGAATCTTCCGGGTGTGCTGGCACGCGTCAACCGTGTGCTGGGCGAGGACGGCATCAACATCGCCGCCCAGGCCTTGGGCACGGAAGGCGAGATCGGCTATGTGGTCACCGATGTGGCACAGCGCCCGGACCAGAGGGCTCTCGACCAGCTCGCCTCCATCGAGGGTACGATCCGCATGCGCGTGATCAGCTGAGCACGCAATACGAAACGTTACGATAATGCGGGCGGGGTTCCAACCATCAGGATTGGAACCCCGCCCGCATTATATATGCTGTATTTGCTTACGGATGCGGCACCCGTCTCACACCATCATTCGGAACTTGCGCCCTTCAGCTCGTCGATGGCCCTTTGGAAGTCCTCCAGATTCTCGAAATTCTGGTAGACGCTGGCGAAGCGCATGTACGCCACCATGTCCAAGTCACGCAGCGGCTTGAGAATCGCCTTGCCGACCTCATCAGATTTGACTTGGGCCAATCCTCGTGAACGAAGATCTTCCTCGACCTTCTGCCCCAGCATCTTCAGATCGTCCTCGTTGATGGGACGGCCCTGGCATGCCTTGCGCACGCCGGAAATCACCTTATTGCGGTCGAATTGCTCGACGTTTCCGGAACGCTTCACGACCAATAGCATGGTCGTCTCCAATGTGGTGAATCGCTTGGAGCATTTCGGGCATTCGCGCCTGCGACGGATGGAGTGACCATCGTCGCTAATACGGGTATCGACCACCTTGGTGTCTGGATTCTGGCAAAACGGGCAATGCATGTTGTCCAGAATAGACTGAGCCCTTGAAATAAGCCACGCTTGGCGGCCCCTACGCCTCATGGGGAACAATGAGGCGCTGCCCCGCATGCAAAGACACCGTATCAAGGTTGTTCAGCCGCATCAGTTCATCCACCGTATCTCCGACATTGCCACCCTCCGGAGTGATGCTCGCCGCATACCTCCACAAGGTGTCGCCGGGTTGCACCGTATACACGGCGACAGCGGTGGAATCCGGCGCGGACTGCGCACTTCCGGGCGCGATGAATCCAAAAAGACACCAGGCAAGACCGGCCGCCATGATCGCCATGGCGATTCGATTTGCCACATTTCCGATATTCGCCGCACCGTTCACCACGCCACTCCTTTTCGAACAGCTGTTCTATCGAACGCTTGTTCCAAGTATGGCACATATGTTCGATAAACGCAAACACACCTCGAACAGATGTTTGATTTTATCGGCGTTTCGCGTTATGCTTCTAAGGAACTACGAAAGGAGCCCATCGTGAGCACCATCCCCTTCACGCCCAAGAAGAGCGACGAGCGTCCGGATGAAAGCACGTTGACCGACCGCCAGCGCAAGGTGCTTGACGCCATCAAAACGCATTTGGCCAAGCAGGGATTCGCTCCTTCGTTCCGTGAGATTGGTGAGGCCGCAGGGCTTAAAAGCCCGTCATCCGTCAAACACCAGCTTCAGGTTCTTGACGAAAAAGGCTTCATCCGCATGAACGCGAACAAGGGGAGGGCCATCGAAGTGGTGAACCTCAATGACGAGGAGCCGAATGGAAAAGTCGCCCAGGTCATCCCGTTCCCCAGTCAGGACGACGCATGCGGCTCCATCATGGCCTCGCATGACGTTCCACTGGTCGGGCGCATCGCCGCCGGCGTGCCGATCACGGCCGAGCAGCATGTCGATGATGTGATGAGGCTTCCCGAACGGCTTACCGGCACCGGCAATCTGTTCATGCTTGAAGTGCACGGTGATTCCATGATCGACGCCGCCATTTGCGATGGTGATTTCGTGGTGGTCCGCGAGCAGAACAGCGCGGAGAATGGCGATATCGTCGCCGCATTGCTGGATGACGAGGCCACGGTCAAGACGTTCCGCAAGGATCACGGCCATGTCTGGCTGATTCCGCACAATCCGGCCTACTCCCCCATCGACGGCACGCATGCCGAGATCATGGGCAAGGTCGTCACCGTGCTGCGCAAGATCTGATTGCTTTCACACGTTAAACGGCAAAGGGCGTCGAACATACCATTTTGAGGCATGTCCGACGCCCTTTGCCATACCCTTTGCCATACCGCGCGGTTGTGCATTCACCTTGCGAATCCATCAAGAATGAACGCGAGGGCATTTCAAAATGTCGTCGCATTCTTGAAGTTCGGGAGCACGGTTCAGGAATGCAGTTCCTTGCGGCTGTCCGAATCGTATCCTTCAGGTTCAAGCTGGAAGGTGGTGTGCGGCACGGATACGGGGAAGTGCTCACGCAGGCAGTTCTGCAATTGGGAGAGGATGTCGGCGGCATCATCCATGGTCAGCCCGCGCTCCACTACCACATGGGCCATGACGACGGGCATGCCGGTAGAGACGGTGCTGGCGTGCAGGTCGTGCACGGCCACCACGTGCGGCACCTGCTCAAGATGTTCGCGCACCTCGTCCAGATCGAGTTCCTGTGGGGTTTCCTCCAGCAGCACGCGCACGGCGTTGCGCAGCAGCACGAACGCCCGGGGGATCATCATCAATGCGATGATGCCGCCCGCGACGGCATCGAAGCCGACCCAGCCCGTTGAGATCAGCACGATGGCTGAAACGATCACGGCCACGGACCCCAATGCGTCGTTCATGACTTCGAGGAACGCGGCTTTCATGTTCATGTTGTCCTCGCTTTGCCCCGCGAGGATGAAGATCGAACCGACGTTGGCGGCAAGGCCGAGTATGCCCATGAACAGCAGCAACCGCACGTCGTGCACTTCGTCGGCGGCTCCGCCGAACAGCCTCATGCCGGCTTCGACGAGCGCGTAGATGCCGACGATCAGGAGCACGAGCGCGCCGACCGCGGCGGTGAGCACTTCGAGTCGCGCCCATCCCCAGGTGCGTTTGTTGCTAGGTTTGCGTTGCATGAGCACCGCGGTGACGGTGGAGGCGATCAGCACCGACATGTCGGTGAGCATGTGGCCGGCGTCGACCAGCAGCGCCAGCGATCCGGTGACGATGGCGCTGACCACTTCGGCGATGAACACCGTGGAAGTCAGCCCCAATGACATCATGAGTCTTTTCTGGTGTTCGGCCCCGCTTGCGGCGGTCGTGGCGTCCACACCCGCATGGCTGTGTGCCATGATGGGTTTCCTTTCGTCGTCTTTGGTTCGATCCGCGGCTATTGAAACCGCTTCTCAATACCATTTTCATTCGTCTCAAAACGCAGGAAACCCCAGTCCGAAGGCTGGGGTTTCCAAGTTCTGCTGACAGTCTAGCGGCTCACCGCTCCCCTGTCAATAAAGTCAAACCGTCAATTAAAAACCGAACTGGGCGGCGGTTTCCTTCAGCGTCTCCGCGGAGCGCTTCAGGGCCGCGAGCTCACGGTCGGACACCGGGGTGTTGATGGCGGTATTGACGCCGGAACGGTTGAGCAGGGTCGGCACGGACATGCACACGTCGGAGATGCCGTGGAAGTCGTGCAGCATGGAGCTGACTGGCAGGATGCGGTTGGAGTCGCGCATGACGGCTTCGATGATGTCCACGCCGGACATGCCGATGGCGTAGTTGGTAGCGCCCTTGCCGTTGATGATCTTGTAGGCGGCGTTCTTGACTTCCTGGTGGATCTGCTCACGCACTTCGGCGTCCAGCGGATCGTGGCCCGGCAGCGGGGTCCAGTCGCACATCGGGACGCCGCCGATGGTGGCGGAGGCCCACAGCGGGACTTCGGAATCACCGTGTTCGCCGGCGATGTAGGCGTGCACGTTCTTGACGTTGACGCCGGTCTGCTGCGCGATCAGGAAGCGCAGACGGGCGGAGTCGAGGTTGGTGCCGGAGCCGAAGACCTGGTTGGCCGGCAGGCCGGAGATCTTCTGGGCCACGTGGGTGGCGATGTCGACCGGGTTGGTGATGAGCATGTAGATGGCGTTCGGAGCGACCTTCACGAGGCCCGGAATGATGGCCTTGAGGATGTTGATGGTGGCACCGACCAGCTCGAGGCGGGACTGGCCCGGCTTCTGGCGCGGGCCTGCGGTGATGACGATCATGTCGGCGTCACGGCAGATCTCCGGATCGTCGGAGCCATCGATGGTCACGGTCGGATAGAAGCTGGAGCCGTGCTGCATGTCGAGCACTTCGGCCTCGACGCGTTCCTTGGCGATGTCTTCGAGCACGATCTCACGTGCGACGCCACGCTGAGCAGCAGCGAAAGCGAGAGTGGAGCCGACTGCGCCGGCACCGATGATAGCGAGCTTTGTGGGCTTGATTGGTGAATCCACCATGTGCTTTACCTCTCTTTGAGCAAGAAGAACGTCCCGCGTTGTGGCAGGGTATTTTCTTTCGATTTCAACCCTACTTTATCCATACAGCATGACGTTTCGCCGTGAATCCGCATGATTTGCAACCACTGAAAAGTGATTTTCGTCACAGCTTTTGTGAGCGCTCACATACACTGCGCCCGTTGAAATGCAGCTGTTGCAATCCGTTGCAGCGTTTGCACGGCCGCTCCGGTAAACGTCATCGGGAACGGCTTGCGCGGAAGCTCAGTCGATGGCCTGCTCCACGATCTGCGCGGCCAGCTGGTCGTCGACCTCCGCTTCGAGCATCATGCCGTCGTCGCGGTATTCGACGTTGATCACCTTGCCGTATTCGCGCACGCGGGACATGAGCGAGCCGGCTGTGTACGGCAGCAGCGCCTCGACGTGCACGTTCGGCGTGGGCAGCATCGATTCCACGTGCTCGCGCAGTGCGTCGACGCCCTCCCCTGAAAACGCGGAGACGATGTGCGCTTCCGGCATCAGCGCCTCGATACGTTCGCGTGCGGCCTCGTCCATACGGTCGGCTTTGTTGAACGCCACGATCGTGGGGATCGTCTCGACGCCGTCGATGTCGGACAGCACGTCGTTGACGGCGTCGATCTGGGAGAACGGGTCGGGATGCGAGCCGTCGACCACGTGCACGATCAGGTCGGCGTCGGCGACTTCCTCCAACGTGGATTTGAACGCTTCGATGAGCTGCGTTGGCAGGCGGCGCACGAAACCGACGGTGTCCACATACGCGTACAGTCGCCCGTCCTTGGCTTTCGCACGGCGTACGGCGGTATCCAAAGTGGCGAACAGCGCATTCTCCACCAGTTCCGCGGAACCGGTCAGCCGGTTGGTCAACGACGATTTGCCGGCGTTCGTATAGCCGACCACGGCGACGGTCGGCAGGCCGAAGCGACGGCGCGCGCCACGTTTGACGTCACGCGCGGGCGCCATCTGTGCGATCTGCCGGCGTAGTTTGGCGATTCTGCTGCGGATCACGCGACGGTCCATTTCGATTTTCGTCTCACCCGGACCACGCGAGCCGATGCCCGCGTCGCCTGCCGCGCGGCCGCCCGCCTGACGCGACAGCGACCCGCCCCAGCCGCGCAGTCGCGGCAGCATGTATTCGAGCTGTGCCAGCTCCACCTGCGCCTTGCCTTCGCGCGAAGTCGCATGCTGTGCGAAGATGTCGAGGATGACGGCGGTGCGGTCGACCACCTTCACTTTGGTGGCGTCTTCCAATGCGCGTCGTTGGCTCGGCGGCAGATCATCGTCGACGACGATGGTGTCCGCCTCGTCCTGCGCCACGATGCCGGCCAGTTCACGCGCCTTGCCGGAACCCACGTATGTGGCCGCGTCCGGCTTGATGCGGTGCTGCAGCAGGCCGTCGCACACCACGGCGCCCGCGGTTTCGGCGAGCGCGGCGAGTTCTCGGAGCGATTCCTCGGCCGCGGCCTGCGTGGTCTCGCGGCTGGACCATACGCCTACGAGCACGACGCGTTCGAGCCTGACTTTACGGTATTCGACTTCGGTGACGTCCTGGATCTCGCCCAGACCCGCCACATGCTTCAATGCGTTGCGGGATTCGCGTTCCTGCCACTGTTCGTCGTGGGTTTCGCGAAGGTGTTCCCCGCCGTCGGTATCAAGCAGCACGTCGGATTGGTCGGCGAGCACTCCCCCGACGTCGCCTGCGGTCATGCTCTGCTCGATATCGTTCTCTTGGCTCAATGGCACCTCTCACGGTTGAACTATGGTGTCTTTATTATCATCATTGTCTAGAGACATGGGCATCACCGTTTTCGCCACGTGGACGCGATTACCGCGCGGATGCCGGAGGACGAACGTTTGCAAGGAGAGAGCATGGCACAGGCCGAGCAGTATTTCGCGGCGGAACCGCAGTCGAAGGACGTGCGCAGGAAGCTGCATGTCACGTTGCGTGGCAATGAGGCGGATGTGGAAGTGTCGAACGGCGTGTTTTCCGGCAATCGTGTGGATTTGGGCACGTCGGTGCTGCTTCGCCAGGCGCCGGAACCGCCGGAGGAGGGCACGTTCCTTGATCTGGGCTGCGGTTGGGGTCCGATCGCGCTGACGTTGGGTTTCGAATCGCCCAAGGCCGATATCTGGGCGTTGGATGTGAACGAACGCGCGCTTGAGCTCACGCGCCGCAACGCCGAGTTGAACGGCATGGGCAATATCCATGCCGTCACCGCCGAGCAGGTTCCGGCCGTTCTCATGTTCGATCTGATCTGGTCGAATCCGCCGATCCGCGTCGGCAAGGAGGCTCTGCACGAGCTGCTGATGACGTGGCTGCCGCGGCTTAACGCGGGCGGTGCCGCCTATCTGGTGGTGCAGAGGAATCTGGGTTCCGATTCGCTGATTCCGTGGCTCGCCACGCAGTTGGGCGACGGGTTTGAAGTGGGCAAGTACGCGAGTTCGAAGGGCTTCCGCGTCATCGAGGTTGTGAAGGCATGAAATTCGAATATCCTTCCGAACTGCCGGTTTCCGCGGCTCGCAGCGACATCGCCGAAGCCGTCAGGTCAAGCCAGGTGGTGATCGTCTCCGGCCAGACGGGCTCCGGCAAAACCACGCAGCTGCCGAAGATTCTGCTGGAACTGGGCCGTGGATCGCACGGCAGGCAGATCGTGCACACGCAGCCGCGCAGGCTTGCCGCACGTACCGTCGCCGAACGAATCGCCAGCGAAATGGGCGTGACGTTGGGTGAGGAAGTCGGCTATCAGGTGCGGTTCACGGACGAAAGCTCGCCGAAGACGCGCCTGCGCGTGGTGACGGACGGTATTCTGCTGGCACAGATCCAACGCGATCCGAAGCTCATGCAGTACGACACGATCATCATCGACGAGGCGCATGAGCGCAGTCTGAACATCGATTTCCTGCTCGGCTATCTGACGGCGCTGCTGCCCAAGCGGCGCGACCTGAAGCTCGTCATCACGTCCGCGACAATCGATTCGGTGAAGTTCCAGGAGCATTTCGAACACGCGCTGCACACGAAGGTGCCGGTCATCGAAGTGTCGGGACGCACGTATCCGGTGCAGATCGTGTATGAGCCGTTGGGCACCGCGCCGGCGCTGATGCGTTCCGTGCCGGGTTTCGAAACGGGCGCGATGCCCGGCGACGCGGATTACGAGGCGCTGTCGGCCGCGCCGGATGGCAGGGACGGCCGCGATTCGCGCGACACGAACGTGGACATGCCCACCGCGGTGGCGCGCGCCTGCGCCGAATTGGTGATCCATTCCACGCACGACCGTGGTCCGCGCGACATTCTCGTGTTCGCTTCCGGCGAGCGCGACATCCACGATTTCGAGAACGCGCTGCGCCGCCATTACGGTCCGCGCGCGGCGGATATGCGCAGGCCGGATGCGATCGAGATCGTGCCGTTGTTCGCACGGTTGTCTTCGAAGGAACAGCATAAGGTGTTCGAACCGCATACGCATCAGCGTATTGTGATCGCCACGAATGTCGCCGAAACGTCGCTGACGGTGCCGGGCATCCGATATGTGGTCGATCCGGGCACGGCGCGTATCTCCCGCTATTCGAAGACGGCGAAGGTGCAGCGTCTGCCTATCGAGCCGATCAGCCAGGCGAGCGCGAACCAGCGTTCGGGCCGTTGCGGCCGTATCGCCGACGGCATTGCGATCCGCTTGTATTCGCGTGAGGATTTCGAGACGCGTCCCGAATTCACGGAGCCGGAGATTCTGCGCACGTCCCTGGGCGCGGTCGTGCTGCACATGCTGTCGGTGGGTGTGGCGCGTACGGCGAAGGATGTGACGGATTTCGGTTTCATCGATCCGCCGGATATGAAGGCCGTGTCGGATGGTTTCAACGAGCTGACCGAGCTGAAGGCCGTGGCGCGCAAACATGGCGAGGTGGTGTTGACGCATACCGGCCGTCTGCTGGCACGTATTCCGATCGACGTGCGTTTGGGCCGTATGGTCATCGAAGCCGCGAAGTCGACCACGCCGAACACTCTGGCGGCGGTGCTGGTAGTAGTCGCGTTCCTGAGCCTGCAGGATCCGCGCGAACGTCCCGACGAGAACCGTGAGGAGGCGGATCGGATCCACAACCGGTATGCGGACCCGACCAGTGATTTCCTGACCGCGTTGAACCTGTGGGACCGCGTGTTCCAAGCGGATGGCGAGCCGAGCAATTCCGCGCTGCGCCGCATCTGCAAGACCGAGTACTTGAGTTGGCTGCGCATGCGCCAATGGAAGGATTTGGTCGCCCAGCTGCGCGAAATGTGCCAGGAGTTCAAATTCAAGCTTGGCGAGCCGATTCCCGTGTCCCGTCCACCGTTGGAGATCCGCCAGCTGCCGCTTAACCAGCAGGCAGCGCATTCGCTGTGCTGCTCATGGGACGCGCAGGGCATCCACACGTCCATGCTTTCCGGCCTGCTGTCCATGATGGGCATGCAGGTCACGCGCGAGCCGAAGGCATCCGATTTCGCTGGTTTGAAGGGTGCGGCACGCGCTCGTGCGATGAAACGCGCGCAGAAGATGGCGAAGAACGACTATCAGGGCGCGCGCGGCACGCATTTCGCCCTGTTCCCCGCCTCCGCCGTAGCCAAATCGACACCGCAATGGGTGATGAGCACCGAACTGGTGGAGACAAGCCGACTGTGGGCGCGGTATTCCGCGCAGATTGATCCCGCATGGGCGGAGCCGCTCGCCGGAGCACTCACCCGTACCACGTACGCGGATCCGCACTGGTCCGGTTCGCGTGGCTCGGCCGTGGCGAGCGCGAAGGTGCTGTTGTACGGCCTGCCGATCGTGCAGGACCGCACCGTGCAATGGGGGCGCATCAACCCGCTCGAGGCACGCGACTTCCTCATCCGCCAAGGCCTGGTGGAAGGCGACATCCAGCAACGGTTCCCCTACGACGATTTCGTCATGCGGAACCGCGACATCCTCGAAGACGCGGCCGACGACGCGAGCCGCACCCGCCAGGTGGCGCAGACCGTCGGCGACGAGGACCTGTTCGACTTCTACAACGCCATCATCCCCAACACCGTCACCAGCGTGGCCGACCTGGCGAAATGGTGGAAGACAAGGCACGACGAACAACCCGACCTGCTGGATTTCGACCCGGACAAGGTGGAACGCCTCGCCGACTCCGATTCGGTGTCCTTGGACGACTATCCCGACCATTGGCATACGCTCGGCACCGACGGCTCCCCCATCGACCTAAGGTTGAGCTACATCTACGATCCGCACGACCCGAACGACGGCGTCACCGTGCACGTGCCGTTGAAGGCGCTGTCGCGGCTGACCCCGGAACAGTTCACATGGAACGTGCCGGGACTGCTGGACGAGCTCATCATCGGCATGATCAAATCATTGCCGAAAACCCTGCGCGTACAGTTCGTACCCGCCCCGGACACGGCACGCAGGATCCGCGCCTGGATCGACGAACGCTACCCCGACCTTCCCGGCTCCGGAAGCCAGCAAAAACCAAACCTGGCCCCCGAAAACGAGGATGGCGTCGCCACATGGCCCGACCTGCCACACGCGTTCACCCAAGCGGCCATCAGCATCGTCGGCGCGCAAATCCACCCGGAAGTCCTCACCGGAGAACTATGGAACAAGCTCGCACCATACCTGCGCATGACCTTCGCCGTGGAACAGCAGCTGCCGCCCAACCGCAAGAACCAGCACGGCAGACGGCACGCGCGAGGCCCCGTCAAAACACTCGGCACCGGCAAATCACTCGTCGAACTGCAACGCAGATTCGCCGAACAAGCCAAAGCCTCCGCACGCCACATGGTCGAAAAACAAGCCCGAAACGCAGGAGACCAAGGCAAGTTCGTCGAACAAGCCAACCTGCTCAACAAAGCGGGAGCGACCACCGAAGCACGCGCCACCATGCTCTGGCAAGGCGCGCTCGACACGCTGCGCCTGCCCGGTGAACGCATCTCCTCACGCTGGCTCGGCACGGAAGCGCTCATGCTCGCCTCTGCCCCCTACAAGTCCACGAAGGAGCTCACCGAAGACCTGCAGCTGGCAGCCGTCAAACGGCTCCTGCCCAACATCGACCAGCTGCCCGACGACGAAGCGCTCGCCGACGCAGTGCTCGATGTGCGCGAAGTGTACGAGGACACCGTGTACGCGGTGGCGCATGACGTGATCGCCATACTGAAACGGTATGCGGAAGTCGACAAAGCCGTGTCCGGCAAAGCGGACCTGCCACTGCTGAGCGTGCTGCAGTCGATCCGCGAACACATCGCCACACTCGTATACCCCGGTTTCATCGGCAAGACGCCGCCAGAGGCATTGCCGTCCATCGAACGATACCTGCACGCCGACCTGCTGCGCCTCACCAAGGCGAAAAACGACAAGAACCGCGACGTGCGATGGGCTTGGGAAGCCAACGAAGCCAAACAACTTGCCGACAAGGCCGTGGCGAAAGCACAACGTGAACCAGCCGGCCCACGCCACGAAACACTGATGAAGCAGGCGGAAACCGTACGTTGGATGCTGGAGGAATTCTACGTGTCCCTGTGGGCACAGGAACTCGGCACGCCGAAACCGATCAGCCTGCAACGCATCAAAAAGGCGATCGCCTAGCCACCAGCCAAAACCCCAACGGATTGTTCCGTTTCTTCAAACCCGTCAACGCTTCTTGAAGAAACGGAACAACTGCGATTCACGAATCAACAACCCCACCAATAGACTCGCCACCATGACACCGGCGAACACAGCCAACGGCGTGCGCACCGCAGCCGCCAACACCGCCACCCAATCGGACCGGCTCATCCGCACCGCATACGCCAACAACAACGCACACGAAGCAAACGTAGCCAGCCCGGCCCAAACACCGGTCTCCACACCAATACCCAGCAACTGCGCACCCTTCGACTGCCCCGAATGCAACGCACCCGCATACTCCAACCTACGCCGGCGCACACCAAACACACCAACCAACACGCCAATCGCCAACCCCACCCACGGCATCCACCGCGTCGAACGATTCAGATACGACGCACGCGCGTCATAATGCGCATCAAACCCCTTATTCACCTGCGTCACACCCGCATTCGACGAGCCGGAACCCGCCACCAACGTGGCATACAGCAGATTTTCCATCTGTCCATCGGCCGGCCACCGCTTGACCCAACATTCGTTGAACGTCGAGGCGCTCGCCGACACCGGCACGATGAACGCGTAGGCGAAACGCGTGTCACGCCCATCGTTCGGCCAGTCGAACACACCAGCCACACGTGTGGTGCCTTCGCGTGTCCGCAATGCGCTGCCCACGGCGAGCCCGAAGTCCTTGGCCACGTCGCGCGGCACCCATACGCCGGACACGTCGGCCTTGGCATTGCCGGCGATCAGCCGGATCATACCAGGCGTCACGTCATACGATGAGATGTCCTTGCCGGGTGTCGCGAGTGGCACGACCTGTTCGCCGGCACGCATCGCACCAGCCAAGGTTCCCGTCATTCCATCGCCGGCGTCGGACAACCGGTCGCATGCGGTGCCATCCACCGTTCCACCGACGATGGCGTTGACGTCAACGTACGCGTTGATGCGCTGCACGGCCTGCGATTCCAAGTCAATCACGGTCATCGCCTCATATCCGCCCAGCAGCGTTCCGGAGAGCAGCACTGCGAGGAACATAGCGAACGCGCGGCTCACGCCCGAACCGATGTTGCGCAGCGCTTCGGAAAGCACCGATCCAAGTCTCATATACGCTCCCTTATTGGCGGTTTCATGCGGTTTTCACACTGTTTGGCGAAGCTCAACGGTTTCTTGCGATTCATCCGCCGACTATTTGCAAACCAGCCCGTTGAGCCCGCTGCCGATTTCGACGTTGGCGATCGCGGACACGTCGGCATCCTGCGTCTGCACCAGACTCACGCCCAGCTCGCTGCCCACAATCGTCACCTTCGCCGGCGTATTAGACGCATTGTGGGATTTTGGTACGATGCAGCCGCTGCTGCCGTCGATGCCAAACACCGCTCCCGCCGGCACACGCAGCACCTGTAATGGTTCCTTCAATGCCACGGTGGCATCGAGACCGGCCTTTTTGGTCTGCATGTCCATGGACTGGAACGTCTCGCTTGCCGACACATTACGCAGGAATTCGGCGTCGGTGATTTCCGTGCTATCGGCCGGCAATATTCCATTGACGCCATACATGCTTATGGTGCGATCCTGTCCTACCGCCGCGCCGTTTTTCACGGTGAGTTTCGTCAACGCTCCCGGTATTTTTCCGATTGCCGTACCGCCCGTCACCATGGAACCGGTGGTGGCCGTCCACTCGTCGACCGCGACTGCGTTTTCAGGAATCCACATGGTGTCGGCAAGCGCAAGCGTGCCGTCGGAGGGGTTGCCGTTGTCGTTCATGAGTTGCCGCCAGCCGTCGGATGTTGCCCACCAGTAGGTGTCGGAACCGGCCACGCTGTTGTATCCGAGTCGGCTCAGCTCGTTGTTCAGTGCGAGCACGTCGTCGCCCTTGTCTCCGGTTTTGAGGTCACGGTATAGGGGTGTGGCAGTGTTCAAGGCCACGACCACGCGGTCGTTGACTTTGTATGCGCCTTTGCCGGAGGCGAGTCCGTCTGCGGACCAGTCGGCGGTGACGGTGCCGTTGGCGTTGCCGAGAAGATTACGTTCGGTGGAGATAGTGGGCACAACCGTCACTTGCTGGCTGCCGGAGTATTCCTGCACGCTGGCTGGCGCGGTGGTCGTCTCCCCTGCCGAGCCGAGCAATGCCGGCGCGCGATCCGGCAGGAGCAGCGCGCATGCTCCCACGGACACGCAGATGGCGGTTGCCACGGCGAGCAGGCTCCAAGCCCATGCGAGTCGTCCGCGTCCGGCACCGTTCGTCACGGCTGTGGCGTTATGTTTCTTTCCCATGAGTCGATGCCTTTCTATTCGTCTATTCTTCCAATTCCGGTTCCTGCGATTTGCTGCCGCCTGGCGCGTAGTCGGCGAGGTCGAGCACACGGTCGCAGGCGTCGCGGGTGTCGGGATCGTGTGTGGCCACGAGCACGATCATGCCTTGGCCGGAAAGGTTGTTCAGCACATGGCTGACGGAATGCGCGGTGCGCGTATCCAATTGAGCGGTCGGCTCGTCCACGAGCAGCATGTCGGGTTTGGAGCAGACGGCGCGTGCCAGCATGAGACGTTGCGCCTCGCCGCCGGAGAGGTCGGAGAACCGGCGGTCGGCCGCGTATTCGAGGTCGAACAGCCCCATGGCTTCCAAGGCTTTGAGCTCCGCTTCCTTGCGCCGCATGCCTTTGGCGAGCAGCGGGAACACCACGTGGTCGAGCGCGGTGCGTTCCGCCACACCGTACGGGTTTTGAAACACCCATCCCACACGGTTCACGCCTTCACGGGTTACGGTTCCGGCATATGGTTTCTCCCAACCGGCGAGAATCGACAGCAATGTCGATTTACCACAACCGGATGGTCCGCATACCGCGATGGTGGAGCCAGGTTCCGCCACGAAATCAAGATGCTCGAACAGCAGGTCTGTCCCCGGGAACCGGTGGGCCAGCCCTTCCACAACCACTCGCATATGAGCCCCTTCGCGCATCAGACTACTTCAGCGGATACCAGACCGTCTCATCCGAGGCGGTCACGTTCACTCCGGCCGTCACCAAGCAGGTCAGCGCCTTCCTGTTATCGCGCAGTCCTGCGCTTTCTCCGGATTCCAAATCCTTCTCCAGCTTATCGGCGGTGTAGTCTTTGGGCTTTATGCCTTCCTTGCGCAGACAGTCGGCCGCCACCTCCTTGTCATTGAGCAGCAGCTTCGGATTGCCCAACTGGAGCCTGTACACGGTGTTGATATCCGTGACATGCAGCATACTGCAGGATGTCAGATCGTCATTGAGTTTGCGGATCGCCTCTTTGCTGGCACCATCGGTGTTGTACGAGGGCAGAGCGTAAATGCCGTTGTCGTACTTGTCGAACGTCGGCTCGGCATAGCCTTTGTCTATGATGCACTGCTTGTAATCCGCCCATGCGCGTTCGTAGTCGGCCTGACTCACCTTTCCGCCCGAAGCGGCCTTCTCCAGTGCAGACTTCTGCTGATCGGATATTTTGCCGCCGTCGGAATCCAACAACGATCGCGCATAATCCTTCAGCGACGACGCGATTCGTTCACCCTGTTGCGATGATTGACCCTGCTGGGATTGACGCTCCCGTCGCGAGCTTTCTTTCAGTGCCCCGCAGCCCGTGCAGCCGACAAGCAAAGCGAGACAGCATATGACGGCAATAGCTTTGCCACGCATGCCCGTTTTCCTCGACATCGTCATCAGCCCCCTCACAAACGACGCAGCCGTCAGGCCGCCATGGCCCGCTTTACCCCTATTCTATACCCCCAAGACCTGCCGTCACGCGCGGCATACCCAATATGGGTATGTGGAACCAGGTGTTCCCCAGCATCATCCACCGGCTCGTTGCATTTACCCCGTTCTCCGCGCCGGAAAGCCATCAGTCAAACGGAATGCGCGCGTGGAACATCCATATGCCGTTCTCGCAATCGGTGGAAAGACTTCCTCCGATATGCTCGATTTCAGCCGCGAACTGTCTGAGACCATGGCCACCGGGCAGGCTGCCGGAATGCCGGGCACCCATATCATTCACTTCGGTGATTTCCAAGGAATGCGCCTTTACCAGAACCGACACCTCGTACTTGCCTCCGGAAGGCGCATGACGCGAAACGTTCGCGTACACCTCGCCAATCAACCGGCCGATCACATCCTTATGATAGGCATACGGACGCGCGCACGGGACCAGAAATAGGCGAGACCGGTCAGCATAATCTGCATGACGGTAAACATCAATGCCATTGGCGAACCGGGGTAACACACCGCCTCATAGACCATCAGAAGTTCGCACGTCATGATGGCCGCAAGACGGAACGGATGTTTGATTCGCGGCATATCCGGCCACCGGAGCTCTTTGTTCTTTCCGGTCATGTCAGCGCTCGTTCCCATGTTTCAACCATGTGATGATGGCTTGCCGTTGCGTACGGCAGTTCAGTCGTTTGACGATGTTCTGCATGTGCTTGCGCACAGTGGCGATGGATATGCCGAGTCGTTCGGCTATCTCTCCATCCGTCAGATATTCGTTCGCGCACAGGTTCATGATGGTTTCTTGCGTGTTGGTGAGCGTGGACTCCGCTCGAGCATCGCATTTCAGCCTCGCGTAAGCCGCCATCGGAGTTTCAAAACCGGGCAGGAAACATCCTGAAAGGACACGGGAGACGGCTTGTTCGAGCTGTGTCTCGTCACCTTTACCGACAAGCCCTTGCGCGCCAGCCGCCGCCAGCGGCACGCGATACCGGTTCAGACTGAAGCTGGTCATGCCGAGAATCGGCGTGGAACAGTCTGTCAGCCGCATGCGACGGCAGACTTCCGGGCCTTGCATACCTTCCAACGACATATCAAGCAGCACAAGAGCATATTGGTCGGCATTTGATGCAAACAATTCCAAAGCCTCAACTCCGCTGGTAGCCGAATCGACGATACCCACCGCCGGAAGAATCCGCTTGAATAGGTCGGCCAGCGCTTCGATGACGATTTTGTCATCGTCAACAAGCAATATCTTCGGACCACCAACCGTTTTCCCCGTCATGGTACAACGCTCCTTCCCCCGGGAAACATCCCCCTGCCGCAATACAATACATCATTTCATCACCACCCCTTACTCATATTGAGTAGATCGTTCGCAATAACCCCGTAAAACAACTCATATCATATGAATCACCGGGCCAAGGCAGTTCGATATGATGATGAAAGGTGGACGATGATGTCCTGGATGAAACACAATAAATTAGCGAAAACAATTGCCGCATCAATAGCAGCTGTCGGAATATGCTTCGGCGCCACTGCCGTGGCGAGTGCTGCATGTCGGTACCCTGTCACCAGTGGCTCATATAGCGAAGGCCCTTATCATGTTGAATGGAGTGTGCAACCGACAAGTTCATATGTAAGGACTCAAACCGATTACCATAACCAATATTGCTACGCACAGCAAGATAGGACGCAACATTCGCAGACAAGCAGAGCGCTCGCTAAGCAACATTGCTCCGCCTCAGTCAGCGGAGGCTCTTCATTGACTCAAAATGATTATGTTGAATATTATCAGTATTAGGAAGCTCGATCACCATGCGGAATGGAATAGTCCATGTGTTGAGAAACATCACCACATGCTTGGTAGGCATAACTCTTATCGGCTGCGCGGGCTGTGGGGTGGCTGTCGACCAGCAGGATACGAAACAGCCGACCGGAAGTGTCGGCAGCGACACATCCAAAGCCAAAATCGCGAATTCGATACCGGATTACATCGATTTCCTTCTTGATTTGGACGCCAAACCCGATACCAAATATCCCATGAGTGACGCACAGAAAACGATTCTGAAACGTTCCAGGAAGTCGGGAAGCGTGTCGAAACCGGATTACGAACTCGCCTGGTCGAATTACAAGCAGTGCGTGACCGGCTATGGGTATACGACACCTGTGCTCAAGCAGTTCTCCAATGGCCTGTACATGATCGCCATGCGCGACACGACAGGCATGAGCGACCAGCAGCGCAGGAAGTTCAACGAGGATGAGAACAAATGCTATAACACTGAAGTCATTGCGGTGACCGGCGTGTACCAGATGCAGATCGGCAATCCCGGCATGCTTTCCGATGGCGACCAGGCCATGGTCGATTGCCTGCATAAGGCCGGTATCGTGCCGAAAAACTACGACAAGGAAGCGTACAAGAAGGATTTGGACGCGCACGCCAAAAACCAGCCCACCACTGTGGATTTCTCGAATGCCGAAATGCAGAGCTGCTGGGTGGCGAACGGCGCGTCGTTCGGGGACGTCAATGACACCGATCAGTGGAAGCCGCTCGGCTGACCACCGTGTTCCCCGTCATATATCAGCATAGAAGTCTCGTTCCTGCGCGACGAACGGGCGCAGGAACGTGGTGATGGCGATGGCGCATACCAGGAACAGCGCGCCGACGGGGCCGAGCCACATCAGTCCGAAATGGCCGTTGATTAGACCTCCGACCGCGGAACCGATCGCGATGCCGATGTTGAACGACATGGAGTTGAGCGACGCGGCCAGGTTCAACGATCCGGGATGCGACTGCGAGGCGACGTCCATATACAGCACTTGGGACGCGGAATTTTGCAGGTACATGAACATGCCGAGCACCACCAGCAGCAGCGCGCCGTATACCGGTACCCAATGCGCCACGACAAGCGACGCCATGAGCACCGCATGGGCGCAGTAGATGGGACGGATGTGCGTCAGCGGCTCCACTCCCCTGCCCCGGTCCGCGAGCTTGCCGCCATACAGGTTGCTCCACAGGCAGGCCGCGCCGAAGATCACCAGTCCGACACTCAAGTACTGTTCAGGCACATGCACTTCATCGCGCATGATCGGAGTCAGGTATGTGTAGAACACGTAGCTGGCGGCCGCGCCGCACACCACGTCGAGCACGCCCAACTGGATGCGGCGGTCGAAGAACAGGCGGAACTGCGGCAGGAATCCGATCTTCACGATGTGGCTGTTGCGCGGCAGCACCATGACCATGCCGATGATGAGAACGATGGTGAGCACATTGATCATATGGAACGCCCAACGCCAACCGAACGTGTTGGCCACCCATGTGCCGACCGGCACGCCCACCACGGATGCGATGGAGAAGCCGGAGAACACCCATGCGATGAATTTCGTACGGAATCTGTCCGTTGTCACATCGGGCGCGTACGTCATAGCCACAGCCACCAACGTTCCGGATACCAAGGCGATCATGATGCGCGCCACCACCAGAACCGCGTAGTTGGGCGCGAACGCGCATAGGATGTTGCCTGCGAGGAATATGCCGATCAGCGTCAGATGCGTAGCGAATCGCGGGAACCGTGCCGACAGCGCGGATCCGAGCGGGGTGACGGGCGCATACACGAAGGCGAACAGGGACACCAGATTGCCGACCGTCACCTCCGATATCTTCAGATCGGCTGCGATGTCGGGCAGGATGCCCACCACGATGAATTCACTCATGCCAAGCATGAAACTCGAGGCGATCAGGATAAGCACCGGAAGATTGAAGAACCGTTCCTTTGCCATGCCGCATCTCCCTTCCACACCGGGACATCAATCGATTGACGTAACCAATCCGAGGCAACATTATGCCATGCGCGATACAATATGACGCACGATGACACGCAAGACGAACAGCACGCGCAAAGCACGGAAAACCCGCAATCGCAAGCCCCTCAATCTCAAGAATCTCCGCACCATGTGGCGGAAGGCGAATCCCATCGCACGCATCGGCATGGTCGCCACCGCGACCGTGGCAGCGATCGCGGCGATCGCCATCATCGTGGGGGCGGTGCGCTTCATCGGCTGGCGCGTGCAGGTGAACGAGGCGCTCACCGCGCAAAGCCAGTCGCAGTCGCAATACGACTTCAATCCCGGCAACATCATTTCCGACGGCACGTTCTTCAACGGCAATGCGTTGAGCGAGCAGCAGGTCAGCACCATCATCGAACAGCAGGGCGTGGCCTGCAGTGGCGAACGATGCCTGAAGTCCATGACGTTCAGCACCGAATCGCAGTCCGCGGACGAATATTGCCAGGCTTATGATGGTGGCCCGAACGAAAGCGCGGCGGCGATTGTCTACAAGGCGGGCAAGGCATGCGGCATCAGCCAGAAGGTGCTGCTCACCGTGTTGCAAAAGGAGCAGCATCTGCTCACGGCCACCAATCCAAACGATTTCCAATTCAAAGCGGCGATGGGCCTGAGCTGCCCGGATGATGCGAACTGCGACCCCACCTATGCCGGCTTCTTCAAACAGGTGTACGGCGCGGCCAAACGGTACCAGTACTATCTTCGGCACGAGGGACGCTACGGCTACCATGCCGGACGGCTCAATTACATCCAGTACAATCCAAATGCCAGCTGCGGCGGCAGCAACGTGTACATCGAGAACCGAGCGACCGCGCTGCTGTACATATACACCCCGTATCAGCCGAATGCCGCGGCGCTCGAAGCGGGGGCCGGTGAAGGCGATTCCTGCTCGTCATACGGCAACCGCAATTTCGCGATTATCTACCATTCGATGTTCGGCAGCCCGCGAGGCTGATGCATCCCAATGAGGATATGCCGTTCGAGCATATCCTCGACCAGTCCGACACCGATTCCCCGTGGCCTTTCCGCCATAGACGTGTGCGAAACGCACGAGCAAGGCCGCCGCCCGGTTTATGTTCCGGACGGCGGCCTCGTGTATGACGTTTTTTCTATCGATGGTCCGCGATCACAGCTTCGGCAGATACTTCTTCAGCTCGAACGGGGTGACCTGCTTGCGGTACTCATCCCATTCCTGATGCTTGTTGCGCAGGAAGTATTCGAACGCATGCTCGCCGAGCACATCCGCCACGAAGTCGGATTTCTCCATGATCTTCAGAGCCTCGTCAAGCGATTCCGGCAGCGGCTGGATGCCCATGGCCTGGCGTTCGGCGTCGGTGAGCTCCCACACGTCGTCACTGGTCGGCTCCCCCAGCTGCATCTGCTTATCGATGCCATCGAGTCCGGCGGCCAGCAGCACGGAGTATGCGAGGTACGGATTGGCGACCGGGTCCAACGCGCGGAATTCCATACGGGCGGAGTTGCCCTTACCTGGCTTGTACTGCGGGATGCGCAGCAACGCGGAACGGTTGTTATGGCCCCAGCAGATGTAGCTCGGCGCCTCGGCACCGCCCCACAGCCTCTTGTAGGAGTTGACGTACTGGTCGGTGACCGCGCAGATCTCGGCCGCGTGGTACAGGATGCCGGCGGCAAACTGACGTGCGGTGACGGACATGTTGAATTCCTGCCCGGCCTCGTAGAACGCGTTGGCGTCACCTTCGAACAGGCTCAAATGCGTGTGCATGCCAGAGCCCGGAGCGTCGGCGAGAGGCTTCGGCATGAAGCTGGCATGGATGCCTCGCTCCAGCGAAATCTCCTTGACGACAGTGCGGAAGGTCATGATGTTGTCGGCCGTGGTGAGCGCGTCCGCATATCGCAGATCGATCTCGTTCTGGCCTGGCCCCGCCTCGTGGTGCGAGTACTCCACCGAGATGCCCATCTGCTCGAGCATGTTGACGGTGGCGCGGCGGAAGTCCATGCCGGGGCTGCGCGGCACATGGTCGAAGTAGCCGCCCTCATCGATCGGCTTCGGAGTCTGCGCCCAGTCATCCTGCTTTTCAAACAGATAGAATTCAATCTCCGGATGCACGTAGAAGGTGAAACCCTTCTCCTTGGCCTTGGCCAGCGCTTGCTTGAGCACGTGGCGCGGGTCACCCAACGATGGCTCGCCATCGGGGGTGAGCACGTCGCAGAACATGCGCGCGGTGCCCTGAGGACCACCTCTCCAGGGAAGAATCTGGAACGTCGACGGATCGGGTTTGACGATCATGTCGTCTTCGGACACGCGGGTAAGGCCTTCCACGGCGGAACCGTCGAATCCGAGCCCTTCCTCGAATGCGGCTTCCAGTTCCGCCGGCGCGATGGCCACGGACTTCAGTGTTCCCAACACATCCGTGAACCATAGACGAATGAAGCGCACGTCGCGTTCCTCGACCGTGCGCAAAGCAAACTCTTGCTGTTTATCCATAGTGTCCAATCGTTCCATGCGCATGTTACGAACGTCGTTAACACATGCCGTGTCGCGACATGTCAGCGTGCGACTTCGAGGGCTTCCTCCAACGTGAAGGCGCGCGCGTACAGCGATTTGCCGAGAATCGCGGCGTCCACGCCCAGTTCGGCGAGCTCCTTGATGTTGCGCAGGTCGTCGAGCTTGGAGATGCCACCGGATGCGGTGACCTTCGCGTCGGTGCGGGACGCCACTTCGCGCAGCAGCTCGATGTTCGGGCCGCTCATCATGCCGTCGCGTGCCACGTCGGTGACCACGTAACGGGAGCAGCCGACGGAGTCGAGGAACTTCATGGTCTCGAACAGGTCGCCACCTTCCTTCACCCAGCCGCGGGCCGCGAGGGTGTGGCCGCGCACGTCAAGGCCGACGGCCACGCGGTCGCCGTACTTCTTGATGACGGAAGCGGTCCAGTCGGGGTTCTCCAGAGCCGCGGTGCCGATGTTCACGCGGACCGCGCCGGCTTCGAGCGCCGCGTCGAGCGAGGCGTCGTCGCGCACGCCGCCGGACATTTCGATGTTGACCTTGTCGCCCAGTTCCTTGACGATGGCGCGCAGCTGGTCACGGTTGTTGCCGGTGCCGAATGCGGCGTCGAGATCGACGAGGTGGATCCATTCCGCACCCGATTCCACCCACGTGCGGGCGGCTTCCAGCGGGGAGCCGTAGTCGGTTTCGGAGCCGGATTCGCCTTGGCGCAGGCGCACGGCCTTGCCATCACGGACGTCGACGGCGGGAAGCAGCGTCAAAGACATGTCATACCTTTCGTTGCGTTGAACGGTTTTCGGCCGTTCAACGGATCTTGCGATTACCGATTTGAATTTACGATTTTGCGATTGTTGCGATTGCCTTGCGCGAATCCGCGTTCAGAACGTCGCAACCCAGTTACGCAGCAGCTGCGCGCCGGCTTCGGCGGATTTCTCCGGATGGAACTGCGTGGCGAACAACGGTCCACGTTCGTAGGCGGCCACGAATCGGCTGCGCCCGTAGGTGCACCACGTCACATGCTCTTCCGCGTCGCCGAAGTCCAGCTGGTCGGCGGAGGTGTCGGCAGGCAAAGCGCTCATCGCGGCAAAGGAGTGCACGAAATAGAATCGTTCGTTCTCCACGCCCTTGAGCAGCACGGAACCTTCCGGCGCTTCGACGGTGTCCCAACCCATGTGCGGCACCACGTCGGCGTCGAGCAGCTCGACATCGCCCTTGATCAGACCGAGACCGGGCGTGCCGTCGCCATGTTCCATGCCACGTTCGAACATGATCTGCTCGCCCACGCAGACGCCGAGCACCGGGCGGCCGGCGCGCAGACGGTCTTTGATGACCCTGTCTCCGCCGACGCTTTTCAGTCCTTCCATGCATGCGCCGAACGCGCCCACACCCGGCACCACCAGTCCGTCGGCTTCCAGAGCCTGACGATGGTCGGACGTGAGGGTCACGTCGAGGTCGAGATTGGCCAACGCGCGCACCATGGAACGCACGTTGCCGAAACCGTAATCGAACACCACCACGGAAGTCATGGGCGCTCTCCTTCTTTTGCTTGCCGAAGAATCCATCCTTCGGGGAAAAACTTATTCGATGCTTGACGAACCACGACCGAATCGCGTGTGCTCGGCGAGGATCTTCATGGCGTCATCACGGGTCAGGCTTGCGGAATCGACGGTTTCCACGCCGGAATCACGCACCCCCTGAACGTCGGTGATGCCCAGCAGCAGGTCTTCGACGAACGGCGCGGTGGAGGTGAACAGCACCGGTGGCGCGAACGTCTGGCCGACCTTGCCTTGCAGGTACATCGTCGCCTCGAGCTTGTCCGCACGGTTGATCGCGAGGACGGCAGGCATGCCGGAGACCACGGTGGTCAGATCTTTGATGGCCGCTTCCGGGCCATCGCCGTCGAGATTGCGTAATACAGCGACCGCGCCTTGCGGTGAGGCGAGGCATTGCGCGGAGATGTCGGACAGTTGGCAGAACGCGGCGAACAGGCGTGCGGAGGCAAGTCGGGTGATGATCACCGCGACTTTCGCACGGTTGCCCAGCAGTCCCTGCAACTCGTCGTCGAATGACAGCGAGTTCTCGGCTTCGGACAGTACCGCGTCGGCTTCCTTCGATTGCAGGCCGTCCTGCGATTCGTCGGAAGACGCATCGGAATTAACCGTCTCATCCGGCTGATCGAATGGCACCTGCGCGGGAGCATCGTTCTGTTGGGCAGCTTCCTCGTCCTGGAATTCCTTTTCGAAGCCGGCCATGGCCGCTTCCAGCTCCTCTTCGCTGAAATGCATGCCGTCGTCGTTGGTCTTCCCCAAGCCGTCGAAACCGTTCAAATCGTCCTTGTCGTCGGACATCACAGCGCGCCCTTCGTGCTGGGAATGCCGTCGACGCGCGGATCGGGTTCGATGGCGAAACGCAATGCGCGGGCCAAAGCCTTGAATTCGGCTTCGGCGATGTGGTGCGGGTCGCGGCCGGAAATCACGTGCAGGTGCAGGCAGATGCCGGCATGCATGGCGATGGATTCCATGACGTGGCGAACGAGCGAACCGGTAAAATGCCCGCCAATCATGCAGTATTCGAAGCCTTCCGGCTCTCCGGTGCACACGCAGTACGGGCGGCCGGAAATGTCGACGACGGCTTTGGCGAGTGCCTCGTCGAGCGGCACGGTGGCGTCGGCGAAACGGCGGATGCCACGCTTGTCTCCGAGGGCCTGCTTCAGAGCCTCGCCGAATACGATGGCGATGTCTTCGACGGTGTGGTGCGCGTCGATGTCGGTGTCCCCGGTGGCTTTGATTTTCAGGTCGATCAGCGAATGCTTGCCGAGCGCCGTCATCATGTGATTGTAGAACGGCACGGATGTGTCGATGTCGGTTTTGCCGGTTCCGTCGAGGTTGAGACTCAGCTCCACCTTGGATTCGCTGGTTTCACGAACGATGGTTGCAGTACGTGCCATGTTGCGACTCCTTTTGCGATGTTGCAGTTGCGATATTACAGCTACGATATTGCGATTGCGGTGGTTGCGTCTTCCGCAGCCACCGCGATTCTGTTCTGTTTCAAGCTTATTGCCGAATACTGTCACGAACTTCCGTTCCGGACAGTATCCCAGCTTGCGTTCCGGCTTGTTCAGCCCTGTTCCACGATGCGCAGCACTTCGACCAACGCCTCACGGAACCGTGCCATTTCCTCGTCGGTGCCCATGCACACTCGCATCCAGCCTTCCGGACCGACGACGCGGATGAGCACGCCGCGCTTCAACAGTTCGTCGAAGATGCGGTCGCGGTCGTCGAAATGGCCGCCGAAGAGAATGAAGTTCGACTGGGTTTCGGCCACTTCGAGCGGCTGGCCCTTGTAGGTCTGCTCCTTGAGCCATGCGGAGGTGGCGTTGCGGGTTTCGCGCAGGTGCGCCACGCGGCTCAGCTGTTCGTCGGTGTGTTCGAACGCGGCGAGGGCGGCGGCCTGGGTGACGGCGGACAGGTGGTACGGCATGCGCACGATGCGCACGCAGTCGATGATGCCCTTGTTGGCGGCCAGGTAGCCGACGCGTGCGCCGGCGAAGGCGAACGCCTTGCTCATGGTGCGGCTGACGGCGAGGTTTTCGTATTCGCCGATGAGTTCCAGCGCGGTGGGCGTGCCCGGATCTCGGAATTCGATGTACGCCTCGTCCACCACGACCACCGGATGCACGCCTTCGGCGGCGCCTGCCACTTCGGCGGTACGGGCGGCTTCGAGCACGCGCTTCAGATCTTCCGGCTTGAGCGGGGTGCCGGTCGGATTGTTCGGGCTGGTGAGCACGATCATGGCCGGCTTGACCTCTTCGATCGCCTTGATGGTGGCGTCCACGTCAAGCGTGAAGTCGGCGTTACGATGCGCAAGCTTCCACGTGGTGAACGTGTCGCGCGCGTATTCCGGATACATGGAGTACGTCGGATCGCAGCCGAGCGCGATGCGGCCGGGGCCGCCGAACGCCTGGAACAGCTGCAGCATGATCTCGTTGGAGCCGTTGGCGCCCCACAACTGGTCGACGCTGAGCTTCACGCCCGATTCGCGTTCCAGATATGTGGAGAACGCCTTGCGCAGTTCGATGTGCTCGCGGTCCGGATAACGGTTGAGCGTCGGGGCGATCTCCTTGACACGCTGGGCGATGGTTTCCACCACGGCCGGTTCGGGCGCGTACGGATTCTCGTTGACGTTGAGGCACACCGGCACGTCGAGCTGCGGCGCGCCGTACGGTTCTTCGCCGATCAGGTCGTTGCGCAGCGGCAGATATGCCGGAATCGCGTTGCTGGAAGTCTCGCTCATCGGAGGCCGGCCTGCTCTTCCTGTTCCTTGATGGTCGCCTTGTTGTACGGGTCGTCGATGAAGCGGCTCAGCACGCATTCGCCGTGTGCCGGCAGATCTTCGGAGACGGCGAAGGCGTTCACACGGGCGGCGAGGGTCTTCAGTCCCTGCTCGTCGTATTCGATGACTTCGACCGGCTTCATGAAGGTGTGCACGCCGAGGCCGGCGGCGAAGCGCGCGGTGCCGGAGGTCGGCAGCACGTGGTTGGAACCGGACATGTAGTCGCCCAGCGGAACCGGGGAGTACGGGCCACGGAAGATGGCGCCGGCGTTGCGGATCTTGGCGATCACGGCATCCGGATCAGCGGTCTGCACTTCAAGGTGTTCGGCCGCGTACGCGTTGGCCGCGTCGATGGACTGTTCGATGCCGTCTGTGAGGATGATGCCGGACTGGCGGCCGCGCAGCGACGTGTTGACGCGCTCGGCGTGCTCGGTGCGAGGCACGCGGTACTTGAGGCTCTCCTGCACCTTGTCGGCGATGTCTTCGCTGTCGGTGATAAGCACGGAACCGGCGAGCTCGTCATGTTCAGCCTGGCCGATCAGATCGGCGGCGAGCCAGCTTGGGTTGGCACCCTTGTCGGCGATGATGGCGATTTCGGTCGGACCGGCGACGGCGTCGATGCCGACGATGCCGGAGACCATGCGCTTGGCGGTGGCGACGAAGATGTTGCCCGGGCCGGTGATCTTGTCCACCGGATCGCACAGAATCTCGCCGTCCTGCGGTTCGGAGCCCTTGGCGCCGTAAGCGAACATGGCGATGGCCTGAGCGCCGCCGACCGCGTACACCTCGTCCACGCCGAGGATGGCGCAGGTGGCGAGGATGGTCTTGTCCGGCAGGCCGTCGGAGTTGCTGCGGCTCGGCGGGGTGGCGATGGCCAGCGATTCGACGCCTGCGGCCTGCGCCGGCACCACGTTCATGATGACGGAGCTCGGGTAGACGGCCTTGCCTCCCGGCACGTACAGGCCGACGCGCTGCACCGGAATCCAACGTTCGGCGACGCGCGCGCCTTCGGCCAGGCCGGTGTGGAACGGGGCCGGCACCTGGGATGCGGATACGGCGCGGCAGCGGCGCACGGATTCCTCGATGGCGGCGCGCACTTCCGGATCGAGCTCGTCGACGGCGGCCTTCATGGCCTCGACCGGCACACGCAGATGCTCGGGACGGATATGGTCGAACTTCTCCGCGAAGTCGCGCAGGGCCGCAGCGCCGCGGGCCTTCACATCATCGAGAATCGGCTGTACGAGCTCAGTGGCCTCGTTGGTGCCCATCTCGGCGCGGGGCATGGCTTCCAGCATTTCAGCTCGAGTCAGCTTCTTGCCGCGCAGGTCAATGATTCGCATATAGTTTTCTTCGCTCATAACGCCCCATGGTAACAACGCCAAGTCACGAGAACGTCCCGTCGTCTCACATTCAGCCGCATTGTGAGACACGCAGATCCGCCGTTTTCCATGCCATGCCGATTTCCGCGAAAAATATATGCCGGTCGACGCCATTCAGCATCGGCCGGCAATCAAAAACCTGTTCAGGTCAAACCGTTCAAGTCAAACCGCTCAGGCCAACGGAAGCGAGCTCGGTCCGAAGAGAATCTTGATTTCGGCGAACAGCGACGTGTCGCGTTTGACGCGGAACCGGTCTCCGAACGTCAGCACCTTGGCGTTGCCTTTGTCGTCCATCAACGCCAGTTTCACCTCGCACGGGCCGGGATGGCTGGTCAGAATCTGCCCGAGCCGCCGCACATGCGACTGGTCGAGCGCGATCGGCGGCAGCACAATCGTCAGCGGACGTTCATCCTGCGCCTCCAACGTCGGCACGGTGAATTCGGTGGCGCGCATGCTCACTGTCTCATCGCGCTTCTCCACCTGGCCGCGGATCTGTACCACGGTGTCGACGGCGAGCTCGGGCGCGGCGGCCTCGTACACCTTGCCGAAGAACATGCATTGGATGGAACTTTCCAGATCCTCGACGGTTACGATGGCCCACGGATTGCCCTTTTTCGACACGCGGCGGTCCACGTTCGTGATCAGGCCCGCGATCGTCACCTGCTGGCCGTCCGGCATGCTTCCCGCGCGGTCGATCAGGTGCGCTATCGACATTTCGCGCAACGACACCAGAATCGACTGCATGCCGCTCAACGGATGGTCGGACACGTACAGGCCAAGCATCTCACGTTCGAAGTTGAGCTTGGTTTTCTTGTCCCACTCCTCCACGTCGGGCACCTGCACCATGGCGTCTCCCATGGCGGAATCGTTCTCTTTGGAATCGTCCAGGTCGGCGAACAGGTCGAACTGGCCTTCCGCCTGCTTGCGTTTCAGGCCGACGACCGAATTGATGGCCGTTTCGTGGATGGTGAACAGCGCACGACGGTTCGGGTCGATCGAGTCGAACGCGCCGGCCTTGATCAGCGATTCCACCAATCGCCTGTTCAGCGCCTCCAACGGCACGCGTTTGATGAAATCGGTGAAGTTCACGTACTTGCCGTGGCCGTTCTCACGTTCCGCGATGATCGCATCGACCGCGTTCTTGCCGACGTTGCGGATGGCGCCGAGGCCGAATCGCACGACGTCGCCGACTGCCGAATACTCGTACACCGACTCGTTCACGTCCGGAGAAAGCACCTGGATGCCCATGCGTCGCGCCTCGCCCAAGTACAGCGCGGTCTTGTCTTTGTTCGTGCTGGCGCCTTGCAGCAGGGCGGCCATGAACTCCACCGGATAATGCGTTTTCAGATACGCGGTCCAGTAGGAGATCAAACCGTATGCGGCCGAATGCGCCTTGTTGAACGCGTAGCCGGAGAACGGTACGAGGATGTCCCACACGGCCTGCGCGGCCTCTTCGGAATATCCATGCTCCTTCATGCCGGCGAAGAACGGAATCTTCTCCTTGGCCAGCACTTCCGGCTTCTTCTTGCCCATCGCTCGACGCAGCACGTCTGCCTTGCCCAGCGAATAGCCGGCGAGGATTCGCGCCGCGGACTGCACCTGCTCCTGGTAGACGATCAGACCGTAGGTCTCGTCGAGCACTTCCTTAAGCGGTTCGGCCACTTCGGGGTGGATTGGCGTGATCTTCTGCAGACCGTTCTTGCGCTTCGCATAGTTGGTGTGCGAATCCATATCCATCGGACCTGGACGGTACAGCGCGATCAGTGCGGAAATATCGTTGAAGTTGTTCGGCTTCAACGTTTTCAGCAGCGAGCGCATGCCGTCGGAATCGAGCTGGAACACGCCGAGCGTGTCGCCACGGGACAGCAGGTCGTAGGTGGGGCGGTCGTCCAGCGGAATCTTCGTATGGTCGATGCGTTCCTTGCCGTTCGCCTCGATATTGTTCAGGGTGTCTCGGATCACCGTCAAGTTGGAAAGTCCGAGGAAGTCCATCTTGACCAGACCGAGCGTTTCGCACGTATGGTATTCGAGCGTGGTGGTGACGGTGCCGTCGGTACGTTCCAGCAGCGGCGACGTGTTGGTGATCGGCTCGCTGCCCATGATGGTGGCGCAGGCGTGCACACCGGTCTGACGAATCAGACCTTCGATGCCCATCGCCTCGTCCGTGATGCGTTTCGCGTCCGGGTCGGAATCGTACAGTTCGCGGAATTCGCGTGCTTCCGCGTATCGTTTCGCGCTTGGGTCGAAGATGTCGTGCAGCGGAATGTCCTTGCCGCCGGTCTGTGCGGGAGGCAGGGCTTTGGTGATCTTGTCTCCGACGGAGAAGTCGTATCCCATGATGCGGGCGGAGTCCTTCAGCGCCTGCTTGGTTTTGATGGTGCCGTAGATCACGCACTGCGCCACTTTGTCACGTCCGTATTTCTCACCCACGTAGTCGAGCACGCGTCCACGACCGTCCGGGTCGAAGTCGACGTCGATATCAGGCAGTGAGACACGTTCCGGATTGAGGAATCGTTCGAAGATCAGACCGTGTTCAAGCGGATCAAGTTCGGTGATGCCCATCGCATACGCGACCATGGCGCCTGCGGCGGAGCCACGGCCCGGCCCCACCATCACGCCGTGGGCCTTCGCCCAGTTGATGTAGTCGGCCACGACGAGGAAGTAGCCGCAGAACTGCATCTGGCAGATCACGCCGCATTCGTAGTCGGCCTGCCGCAGCACTTCGAGCGACGGCTTGCCGTTGTACCGGCGTTCCAGGCCTTCCTCGACCTTCTTCAGGAACAGCGACGTCTCGTCCCAGCCTTCCGGACAGTCGAATTGCGGCATGAACGCGCCGTCTTCATGATCGTCGAACATGACGTTGCAGCGTTCGGCGATCTCCAACGTGTTGTCGCACGCTTCGGGAAGGTCTTTGAACAGTTCGCGCATTTCCTCGGCGGATTTGATGTAGTAGCCGGTGCCGTCGAATTTGAATCGGCCCGGCTCGTCCAGCGTGGAGCCGGAGTTGATGCACAGCATGGCGTCCTGCGCGCCGGCGTCTTCGGCACGCGTGTAATGGGAATCGTTGGTGGCCAGCAGCGGCGCGTTGAGCTTTTTTGCGATGTCGAGCAGCCCGTCGGTCACTTGCTTTTCGATTTTCAGGCCGTGGTCCATGAATTCGATGTAGAAATTATCGCGGCCGAAAATGTCTTGGAATTCGCCGGCGGCACGCAACGCGTCATCGAACTGGCCCAGGCGCAGACGAGTCTGGATGATGCCCGACGGGCAGCCGGACGAGGCGATGATGCCTTTCGAATATTTGGCGAGGATTTCCTTATCCATACGCGGATAGCGCATGACTCGGCCTTCAAGGTTCGCGTCGGTGGAGGCTTTCATGAGGTTGACGAGGCCTTCGTCGTTTTCTGCCCACATGGTCAGGTGGGTGATGACACCGCCGCCGGACACATCATCCGGGTTACGGCGGCGATGCAGCGGATCCAGATCCGGATTCCAGTTGGTGTCCCAGCTCACACGGGTGGGGTCCTGACGTGCGGTTTCCGGCGTCACATAGGCTTCGATGCCGATGATCGGCTTGATGCCGGCGTTGACCGCGGCGCTCCACATCTCATACGCGCCATGCATGTTGCCGTGGTCGGTGATGCCGACGGCCGGCATGCCCAGTTCCTTGGCGCGCTTGACCAGATCCGGTATTTTCGATGCGCCGTCGAGCAGCGAATAATGCGTGTGATTATGCAGTTGCACGAAATTTGCGGAAGTAGCCATGCGTTCCAATTTAGCTGGGCTTCATGACGGCGTGGAGTCGTTTCTGGCCGTCCGGCCACACTTTTATAGGGACTGGTCGGCGTGCCGTGCGCGCATCACGTCAAGCGCATGCTGCAGGTCGGCGGGATAGTGCGATTTCACCGTGGTCCACACGTGCGTACGCGGATGGCGGAATTCCAATTGCATGGCGTGCAGCCATTGCCGTTCAAGGCCAAGCGCCTCGCTCAGCTGCGGATTCGCGCCGTACATGGCGTCCCCCGCCAACGGATGCCCGATGGATGAGAAATGCACGCGGATCTGATGGGTGCGGCCGGTTTCCAGGTTCACGGATACGAGCGTGGCTTCGCCGAAACGTTCCATCACGTCCCAATGCGTGATGGCCTCTTTGCCGGCCGGTGTCACGCAGAAGCGGAAGTCGGAGACTTTGGCGCGTCCGATCGGCGCTTCGATGGTGGCTTTGTCTTCTTTGAGATTGCCCTGCACGAGTGCGTGATATGTTTTGACGACCTCATGTTCGGCGAACTGCCGGCGCATCTCCACGTACGCAAGATCGGACTTGCATACGAGCATCAGTCCCGATGTGCCCACGTCGAGTCGTGACACGATGCCTTGACGACCTGCCGCGCCATATGACGTGATGTGCACTCCCCTGTCGATCAGGCTGCCAAGCACCGTCGGACCGGTCCATCCGACGGATGCGTGCGCGGCGACGCCGACCGGCTTGTCCACCACGACCACATCGTCGTCCTCATAGACGACGGCCATGTCATGGGCGATCGGTTCCGGTTCGGACCGTTCCTCGACGATGTCGAATTCTACGGTTTCGCCTGCCTGCAGGGTCGACGATTTGGAAATGTCCCTGCCGAGCACGCGCGCCTGTCCGCTTTCGATGAGGTCGGCCGCCTTGGCCCGGGAAATGCCAAGCATTTTGGCGACCGCGACGTCGAATCGTTTGCCGACGAGCGCGTCGGGAGCGGGTACGAGACGGCTCATGCTGCTTTCGCCCCGTCGTCGGTTGCGTTCGCATCATCACCAAGCGTCTTGCCGTTGGCCTCGTCAAGGTCCTTTTGGCTGAACGGTTCCCCGAGGAACAGCAGCAGCACCGCCGCAACGCCCGCGAGCATGAGGAAGATGTCCGCCACGTTGCCGATGGACCATCCGTAGTTCAGGAAATCCACGACCTTGCCGTTGAGGAACCCTTCCGCGTAGATGACGCGGTCGATGAGGTTGCCGAACGCTCCTGCGAAGGCGAAGGCGAACAGCACCGTCCATTTCATGGAAATGGTGCGGACGGCAAGTACGACCAACGCCACGCAGGCCGCCATCGCCAGCAGGGAAATCAGCCACGTCATGCCGGAGCCCATGCCGAGCGAGGCGCCTGGATTACGCACCAATGTCAACGAAAGCAGGCCGGGAATCACGCGTATGGTACGGCCATCGGCCAATGCGGACAAAGCCCACATCTTGGTGAGCTGGTCAATCGCGATCGCCGCGATCGCAATACACGCAAAGACGGCCACGCGGTCGCGCAGCCGTCTTTGATCATTCTTCATGATGTCAGACACAGGCTAATCTCAGTCGTTGTTGTCCTGAGGGTCCTGGTCGTAGTTGTTCGTATCGGACACCTGGTTGACGAGCTGGCCGAGGAAGTCGGTGAGTCGTGCACGGTATTCGGTTTCGAACTGCTTGAGGCCCTTGATGTTGCCTTCGATGACCTTGGTCTGGGTCTCGAGGTTGTCGCGGACCTGCTGGGCGTAGTCGTCGGCAGCGGTACGGGTCTTCGAATCGTAGTCGAAGGCGCGCTTCTGCACTTCGGCCTCGTAGTTGTCGGCCTCGGTGTGCTTGTCGGAGAAGTACGTGTCGGCGTCCTGGGTCTTCTGAGCCAGGTAGCCGTCGCCCTCTTCCTGCTTCTGCGCGAAGTAGGCGTCGCCCTCCTGCTGCTTCTGCTCCAGATAAGCGTCGCCATCCTGCTGCTTGCCGGCCAGATAGGCATTGCCTTCCTCGGTCTTCTGCGCAAGGTAGGCGTCGCCCTCCTCGGTCTTCTGGTTCAGGTACGCATCGCCATCCTGCTGCTTCTGTGCCAGATAGGCATCGCCATCCTGGGTCTTGCCGGACAGGTAGTTGTCGGCGTTGGCGCGGGTGTCGGTGGAGTACTGGTCAGCCTCGGAACGAGTGCGGTTGGAGTAGTCGTTGGCGCTGCCGATGATCTCTTCGTACTTGCGCTGGCTTTCCTCGGTGATCTCCTTGGCCTTGGCCTTGCCCTTGTCGACGTACTGGTCGTGCAGCTGCATGGCCAGCGTCAGCATGGCGGTGGCGCGCTCCGGCTCGGTATTGGCGCTTGCCGCGGCACCTGCGATCTTCTGCAGGCTGCCGGTTTCGGTGCTCGGCTCGGACTTGGCGACCTGTTCGCGCAGCTGTGCCTCGCGAATCTGGGAATCCTTCAGCTGCTGGACAAGCTGCTGGATCTGCATGGCCTGCTGCTTCACCTGGGCATCCTGCTGCTGGGACTGGGCAGCATGCTCCTGAGTGAGCTGCTGGGCCTGAGCGACCTGGTCCTGCGCTTCCTGAAGCTTTGCGGTGAGCTGATCGATCTGCTCCTTCTGACGCTGAGCCACGACCACCTGCTCCTGGGCCGATGCCAGCTGACGGGACAGGTCCTCGGTCTGTGCGCGGAACGTGTCACGCTCGTGCTGCACGGCGGTAAGCTGCTCGCCAAGGTCGGCCTGACCGGCCGCTTCGGCTGCCTGGGCGGTGAGCTGATCGACCTGCGCGGACAGACGATCGATCTGCCCCTTGAGCTGCTCGTTCTGGGAAGACAGCGCACGATTGCTTTCCTCTGCCTCGGAAAGCTTGGCGGCCGCGGCCTGAGCGGCCTGAGCGGCCTGGTCTCCCGCACCAGCTGCCTGCTCGGAGGCGGACTTCAGCGTCGCGTTCTCCTGCTGCAGGGACTGGATCTGAGCATTCAACTCGGAAATCTTGGAATTGAGTCCTGCGACATCCGGGCCAAGAGACTGCGTGGCCTGTCCGCCGGCAACTGCCTGCTTGCCAAGGGCTTCCACCGTCTCGGTTACCTGATCGAGGAAGTCATCGACTTCATCGACGTCATAGCCTTCCTTGAACCTTACGGTCTGGAAAGTATGCTCCCTAATATCTTTCGGCGTCAACAGAGCCATAAATCCTTACACCTCGCTTTGGGCTTGATGCCTTACTGTTGTTGCTTTCAGTGTTCGACTCTAGCACGAAACCATAGATATTTTGCGGAAAAACGGTTTTTTAGAGGTGCTAAATAAGGAAATCAATGACCACAAGAACGAAATAAAGCACAAGATACGCGACGTCAAAATAGATCGGTCCGAGCGGAACGGGACGAATATACTGCCGCAACCACCTTAACGGCGGCTCCGTCAGCTGGTAGATGGCGTCGAACAACGAGGCCACGATTCCGCTTGGCCGCCACGTCGGCGACAATGCCAACACCCAGTCGAGAATCATGCGGACGAACAGCACCAGGATATAGGCGTTGACCAGAAAATGGACGACGCTACCAATTATCGAGAGAATCACGTTGCCACTGTATCAAGCGCGCATAACAAAATGCCCCCGCTTTCAGTGGGGGCATAATCGTCTGATTTGTGCTTGCTCTGTGCTACACGGCTCAGTCGGCGAACAGGTCGTGGGCCGGACCCTTGTCTTCAGGCTCCTCGACCTTGATGTTCACTTGGGCCGGGCTCAGCAGGAACACGCGCGGAGTGACGCGTTCGATGGAGCCGCGCACGCCGAACACCACACCGGCGGAGAAGTCGACGATGCGGTATGCCACGGCTTCGGCCACACCTGTCAGGTTCAGCACCACCGGAATGCCGTCACGAATGGCGCGACCGACCATCTGCGCATCGTCATAGGTCTTCGGATGGATGGTGGTGATGCGGCTCACTCTACCCCCCTGGAACGGGTTGGACTGCTCACGCGGAGCGGACGGCGTGGAAGCGGAAGCCGAAGAGGAAGGCATCGGGGTGACGGAATGATCCGAATCGAACGAGGTCTCGCCGGTGTCGACGTCATCCTCGAAATCATCCTCACCCTCGGCGACGTCGGACATTCCCAAGTACGACATCGCGTTCTTCATGAAACCTGCCATGTATGTTCCTTTCGCGTCTACGCGTTGACTTTAGCGCAGGAAATCCGGAATATCGAGGTCGCCCGGATCGTTAGCCGAAACCACTTCATGCTCGGTGGTCTGGTCGAACGAGGCGACGTTCTGGTCCGGAGTGGACGGAATGTAGCTGGACAGCGGCTGCACCTGCGGCACCGCCGGAGTCTGCACCGGCTGCGGCTGCTGGGCGGGAGCCTGCACGCCGGCGGACAACGCGGACAGCGGTACCGTGTTTTCCTTGGCCGCGGCCGGCTTTTCTTCGGCCGGCTGGTCGGGCTTCTTAGAATTGGCATCGAAACCTGCCGCGATGACGGTGACACGCACCTCGTCGCCGTAGGCGTCGTCCAGGGACAGGCCCCAGATGATCTGCGCTTCCGGATGGATGGCCTTCTGCACCAGCGCGACCGCGGCTGCGGCTTCCTGCAGCTTCAGGTCGGTCGGACCGGCGATGTTGATCAGTGCGCCATGCGCACCCTCGATGCTTTCCTCCAGCAGCGGCGAGCTGATGGCGATTTCCGCGGCCTGCGTGGCGCGGTCCTCTCCCCGAGCGGAACCGATGCCGAACAGCGCGGTGCCGGCACCACGCAGAATCGCGTTGACATCGTTGAAATCAACGTGGATGTACGAATTCGAGGTAATCAGGTCGGTGATGCCCTGCACGCCGGCCAGCAGTGCGGTGTCGGCGGTCTTGAACGCGTCGACGATGCCAATGGTGCGGTCGGACAGTTCCAGCAGTCGGTCGTTCGGAATGACGATCAGCGCGTCGACTTCCTTGCGCAGGTTCTCGATGCCGAGCGCGGCGGAAGCGGAACGCTGCGGACCTTCGAAGCTGAACGGACGGGTCACCACGGCGATGGTCAGCGCGCCCTGCTGGTGGGCCGCACGTGCCACGATCGGGCTGGCGCCGGTTCCGGTGCCACCGCCCTCACCGCAGGTGACGAACACCATGTCGGAGCCCTTAAGCGCCTCTTCGATGTCGGACTGGTGATCCTGCGCCGCCTTGGCACCCTTTTCCGGGTCGGCGCCAGCGCCCAGACCACGGCTGGAGGCATCGTTCAGCGAGATCTTGACATCGGCGTCGGATCGCAGCAGATCCTTTGCATCAGTGTTGATCGCAATAAATTCGACGCTTTGAAGACCCTCCGCAATCATGCGATTGACAGCGTTGCCTCCGGCTCCACCGACACCGACGACCTTGATGTTGGTCTTGTCGTTGAAATTGTCAGTCTGGGCAATCTCGCTCACCATTGTCTCCTGTTCACTCACGTATATGAACAACTCTATCGCAATCGCGCCGATGATACGCGCACTTTTCCAGGCGTGTACCACCGTTTTTTCACTTTTTTGCTGTCAGCATGTTCATTCTGCCTGCGTTGACCCCTTCAGTCATTTGTACACGGCTCTTCGAACATGCGTGACGGGCTTTAGTAGCTGGCATCCATCGGGTCATCCCCGAACAGCGCCTCACGCTCCTCGTGCGTGGTTTCCCGGGATTCCAACCATCCGTAAGGCAGATGCACCTTTTTGGCGAAGCGCACGCGCCCCCTTGGCTTGTCGGCGATGCGTTCTGGGAACCGAATGTTCGGGTCGAGTCTGCCTATCTCGCGCCGGACATCCTCAAGATTTTCACATTCCATGAACGCACGGCGTGTGGAACCGCCCACGGGGAAGCCCTTCAGATACCACGCGACGTGCTTGCGCAGGTCATGCACGGCCATCCGCTCGTCGCCATCATAGAATTCGGTCAGCAGTTCGGCATGCCGTTCGATCACGCGGCACACGTCGCCCAGCGTGGGGTCGACGCGCTCGTCACTGCCGGCGAACGCGTTCTTGATGTCGGCGAACAACCATGGACGGCCTTGGCAGCCGCGGCCGATCGCAACACCCGCGCAACCGGTTTCGGCGACCATCGCCAACGCGTCGTTGGCACCCCAAATATCCCCGTTGCCGAAGACGGGAATATCAAGCTCGGAAACCAGCTCGCCGATGCGGGACCAATCGGAATGCCCACCGTAATATTCGGCGGTGGTGCGCGCGTGCAGGGTGACGGCCTTGCAGCCTTCCTCCTGCGCGATGTGCCCGGCTTCGAGGAACGTCTCGTGTTCATGGTCGATGCCGACGCGGATTTTGGCCGTGACCGGCACGTTGGCCGCGTCGCACACCTTGACCACGCGTTGGATGATCTCACGGAACAGGTCCGTCTTCCATGGCAGCGCGGATCCGCCGCCACGACGCGTCACCTTGGGCACCGGGCAGCCGAAGTTGAGGTCGACATGGTCGGCCATGTTCTCGTCGATGACGATTTTCGCGGCCTGCTCCACAATCGAGGGATTGACGCCGTACAGCTGCAGCGAGCGAATCTTCTCGCTGGGTGCGAAACGGCATAGGCGCAGGGCTTTCGGATTGCGGGCCACCAATGCGCGCGCGGTGATCATTTCCGCCACGTACAGACCGTCGGGACCGTAGCTTTCGCAGATCACGCGGAACGGCCAGTTGGTGACGCCCGCCATAGGCGAAAGCACCACCGGCGTTTCGACGTGCACCGGACCCAAATCAACGGGCTTTATAACGGGAGGAACCGACGGCCGTTCCGCGTCGGTACGCGGGTCGAGCACGTCGGATTCCTCGTAGGCATTCACAATGCTATCTGGCATAGGTCAGACTTGTTCCGTTCGATATGACCGATTCGGGGCGATCAGTACAGGCCACCGGCTTCGGCGATCTTGACGGACTCAGGCCAAGCCTCGCCGCCCATTTCGACCGGCATCTGCGGCACGCTGACGCGCTTCTCGCCGATACGCTCGGCGATGTAGTCGGCCACCTTGTCGAGGCTGACGCGCTCCTGCTGCATGGTATCGCGTTCACGGATGGTGACGGCCTGGTCGTCGAGGGTGTCGAAGTCGACGGTGACGCACAGCGGAGTGCCGATCTCGTCTTCACGACGGTAACGACGGCCGATCGCGCCGGCCTCGTCGTAGTCGATCATCCACTCGTTCTGGCGCAGGTCGGCGGCGAGCTTCTGCGCCACGTTCTGCAGATCGGGCTTCTTGCTCAACGGCAGCACGGCGGCCTTGACCGGAGCCAGACGCGGGTCGAGGTGCAGGACGGTGCGCTTGTCCACACCGCCCTTGGTGTTCGGAGCCTCGTCAACGTCGTAGGCGTCGACGAGGAAGCACATGAGGGAACGGGTCAGGCCGGCGGCCGGCTCAATGACGTACGGCACGTACTTTTCGCCGGTGGCCTGGTTGAAGTAGCTCAGGTCCTCGCCGGAGTGCTCCGCGTGCGCGGACAGGTCGAAGTCGGTACGGTTGGCGATGCCTTCGAGCTCGCCCCAATCGGAGCCCTGGAAGCCGAACTTGTATTCGATGTCGACGGTGCGCTTCGAATAGTGGGCCAGCTTCTCCTTCGGATGCTCGTAGTGGCGCAGGTTCTCCGGCTTGACGCCGAGGTCGAGGTACCACTGGGTACGGGCGTCGATCCAGTACTGGTGCCAGGCTTCGTCCTCGCCGGGCTTGACGAAGAATTCCATTTCCATCTGCTCGAACTCACGGGTACGGAAGATGAAGTTGCCCGGGGTGATCTCGTTACGGAAGGACTTGCCCATGTTGGCGATGCCGAACGGCGGCTTGGAACGCGAAGAAGTCATCACGTTCTTGAAGTCCACGAAGATGCCCTGCGCGGTTTCCGGACGCAGGTAGTGCAGGGAGTTCTCGTCCTCGACCGGGCCGAGGTGGGTGCGCAGCATCATGTTGAAGTCGCGCGGTTCGGTCCACTTGCCGCGGGTGCCGCAGTCGGGGCACACGATGTCGGCCATGCCGTTCTCCGGCAGCTTGTCTCCATGCTTCTCGGCGTAGGATTCCTCAAGCTTGTCGGAACGCTGGCGCTTATGGCAGTTGAGGCACTCGACCAGCGGATCGTTGAAGACGGCCACGTGGCCGGAAGCCACCCACACGGGGGTCGGCAGGATGATGGAGGTGTCCACGCCCACCACGTCGCCACGGGTGACGACCATGGAGCGCCACCATTCGCGCTTGATATTGTCCTTCAGCGCCACGCCGAGCGGACCGTAATCCCATGCGGAACGGGTTCCGCCGTAGATTTCACCGGCGGGAAAAACAAAGCCACGACGCTTGGCAAGGGATACGACTTCATCGAGTTTGGATACAGCCACAATGCACCTTCTGGATTGAATGGTTTGGGGTCTTTACAAGCGCAAAGCCTACCGTCACATGCTGACAGTTTTGCCTGACAGTTTCACGGCATGGCAAGTTACGTGATTTCCGATGGGGATGAACGGCAAATTGATGCAAGAACCGAATGAAAACACATAAGAATATGTGAAGATACATAAGGGGCTTCCCGCGAATGCGGAAGGCCCCATGTAATGGATAAGGAGAGAATCGTTCTTTATGTATTGTTTGTCACTGCTTGGTAACGTTCTCGTCTTCGACGGTGTCATTGTTAAGCAGCAGCGACCAGATTTTACAATTGATGGTCACGTTGTTCTTGGTGGCGTCGCCGCCCTTATCAAGGGTGTACGTCACATCTTCAGGAACGGCAATACGGTTGATGCCCTGCACGGCCTGAACGAAGCCACGCATTGCATCATAGCTGCCATTCGCAGTAATGCTCACCGGAACCTGCACAAGCCGGCCGGCTTTGATGGTTCCCTGCATTTCGGACGGCACTTCAGCGGTGGTGGCCTCATCGAAGGTCACAGACTGGATGGAGACGCCCGCACCATCAGCAGCGGCATTCAACGAATCGATGAATTCGTTTTGGTTATAGCCGTCAGGAATCTGGCGCTGCAGCTGACGCAAACGATCCTTCTGCAGGCCGATCGTCTCGCTCGCCATACGCAGCGTTTCAATCTGGTCACGCGTTTTCTTGTTGCTTTCTTCGATCTGCGCAGTCTGCGCGTCGGCTTCCTTGATATGCGTGAGACGCGGAGATACACCCACGAGCCATGTCAACATCAGCACCACTACGATGCCGACGGCCAGTGCGATCCATGCGATTTTATGCTTGTTCATGTTTCCTCCTGCTTATCAGTTGGACGATCCGCTGGCATCGGATGAGGTGTCAGTCGACTGGTTGGCAGAAGCATCAGACTGTCCGGACGCAGCCTTGTCGAGGCTTGCGCGCAGCTTGGCGAGCAAATCACGGTTGGCCTGGGTCGCGCCTGCTGAGTTGTCGCTTCGCGAAGTGGTGTTGCCGTCCATCACCAGTGAAATCGTTCCGGTATACGTGTAGGTGGTGCCACCTTCACTGTCATTCTTGGTAATAGAGCTCACATAACCCGTCTTGTACGTGGGGATCGAGGCGAAATTGTTGATAAAGTCCTTGGCCGAGTAGAAATTCGGCGATTCGATGGTGAAGTCCGCGGAAATCACGCCGTTACCAGACCACACAGTGGACGTATTGTCGGAGGATGAGGACGAATTGTTCGATGAAGCGATCTGGAAGCTTTTGAGTTCCAGATTCGTATACTGGCCGCCTTCCGGAAGCGAGCTGTTCAGCGAATCGGCGACCTTCATCCAGTCCATTTCGTCATACAGCATGGCAATCTTCGCCTTCTGCGCATCGTCCAGCGAATTCAACGTGTCTTCGACATCCTTGAACTGCGCTTTCTCCTTTTGCAGGGAAATGGTCTTCTGTTGAGCCACTTCCACACGATGGTCCGCCCATGTGGATTGGGCGAACATGAACACGCTGACCACCAAAGATACAATGAGCACGCCGATCAGCACATACGTTAACAGGTATTTGATGGCTCGATCGCGATTCAATCCGACGATGGAACGCGGAATCAGGTTAGCGCGCATGGTCCAGTCGGCTGGGTTTTCCGGCGCGGTGCTACGCTTGCCGATACCGCCCGCTTTCAACGCATTGCTGATATCGGAGACGTTCATGGATAGCAGGGTGCCCTTCTGACCGTCCGAAGTGTCCGGATAGGCGACTTCCTTGCCACGTCCACGGTGGGAGTTGGCCTTGTTTTTCTTGGATTTCATATCAAGTTTCATAATCACACTCACCTCGGCTTCTTTCCGATGACCAGTCCCAGCACCCCGCCTAAATCGACCGCGTGCGCCACAATGTTCTGACGTTCGACTTCCTTGGACAGCTTGAAGCGGATGAACGGATCGCCAATGCGCACCATCTTGTTGATGGAGCTTGCCAACACTGGGGGCAGACCGATAAGTCGCGCACCCGTACCGGTGAGGATGATGCCGCTGATGGTGCTGTCCGCATGGTCGACGTCGTACATGTTCAACGTATTGCGAATACCGACGATGAGCTGCGCCGTGGTTTCACGAATGACTTCCTCGGCTTTTTCGAGACGTTCGTCACCGGTCACATTTTGCAGACCAATCTGGTTTTTGATGCGTTCCGCGTCTTCGAAGGAGATGCTCAGCGCATTGGCGATGGCGTCGGACACGTCGTCGGCACCGGACGGCACGACGCGCATATAGGCGGGTTTTCCGTTATTGAGCACGATCACGTCGGTGCAGTTGCCGTTGATGTTGACCACCGCTTCGGTCTGCGCCTGGTTGGTGTCGCTGAACAGGCGGGCCAACGCGAACGGACCGGCGTCGATGGAGGTGATCACGAAACCCGCTTCTTCTGCGGTATACGCAGTTTTTTCCAGACCACCGCGCAGAGTGGCTACGAGAATGCCATGAAGCTGCTTGCCGTTCTGCTCGTCATCCACTACAGACAACGGCACGAAGTCAAGTTCGGATTCCTCAATGGGCAATGGAATCATGCCTTTGGCCTGGAATGGCAGGGTTGAGCGTAAATCAGCTAGGGACATGTAGGGGAAGTCCGCCTCACGGAACACCATACGACGGCTCGAATAAACGAGTATGGTGTTCTCACGCGGGAACTTGAAGCGTTGCACCAACGTTTTCAGTAGACCGGTGACCACTTCGGCGTCCACCACTTCGCCATCCACCACAGCTCCAACGGGCAGCGGAAGCGCCTGGAAGTGTTTGATGGTCGGCGAATCCGTATAGGGGTCGGCTATGACCGCCGCTCGTATGGCGTCGCTCGCAATCGACAGCGCCGTTATTGCTCTCATGGTCTCTCCTTATATATATGGGTCTTGTATGCGGATGCGTTACGCAAGTCCGGTGAGTTGCAGGTATAGTGTGGCGATTGGTACGCCGGCGAAAATGCCAAGCCATGCGCCGAGCAGCATGGATGGCCCAAAGGGGATGCCTCCATGAAGGTCGACCTTTTTGCTGGCCAGCAATACCAAGCTGATGGCACCGCCGATGAAGAACGCGGCGAACGATCCAATGATGAATTGCGGCCAGCCAAGCCAGCCAAGCAGCAATCCGAGAATGAACGCGAGTTTGATGTCGCCGTCTCCCATACCACCTTTCCAGATGAGTGAGAGTACGAAATAGAACACGAAGAGAATCAGCGCGCAGAGCGCTCCGCGACCAAGACGATTCCACTCCCCTATGCCAAACGATGCCACAACCAGCAGCAACACCGTTGCGATAAGCGTCGGCAGTAGCACTACGTTGAGGATGAGATGGTGGTCCAAGTCGATGAACGCTATGACGATGGACACGCATGCGAACACGTACAGCACGGGTAGTGCCCATAACGGGTATGCGTCGAACAGTCCACCTGCGGTTACGGCAAGGAAGGACAGTCCGCCAAGCGATTCGACCAGCGGATATCGTGCGGCAATCGGTTCTTTGCAGTGTCGGCATTTCGCGCCGAGCGCCAACCAGGAAAAGATGGGAATATTGTCATACCAAGCGATTGGCGCTTCGCATTTCGGACAAAAGCTACGTTTCGGATTGGTGATGCTTATGTGGTTCGGCACACGCCATATCACTACATTCAGGAAAGATCCGAAAATACAGCCGATGATCAGCGAGGCCACCAGCAGTATCACCACGGTAGGAACATCATTCACTATATCCATGCCGTTCACCACTTTCTGGATGTGACGGTGGAGTCCACAACCGCTGAGAAATAGGTACTGGTAGGGATAGATACGGTGGTCGTTGTCGTTGTCCAAGTAATGCTACCGGCCGATCCGGCATCACCATAATTCACTGAAGCGTTCCATGCCTGCGATTTCACCAGTCGCCCACGCACGTCACGATCGGTTCCGCATGAAACCATTTTCAGCATGGAATGACCGTCTGAGCGATTGTATTGACGGTCTTTCTTCCCATTGCTTTCCACATAGTCTCCCGGATAGATTTCCGTCAGGCACATGCCTTCGCTGGTTTGGAAAGTGCCAGCCCATGGATACTGCGTCTTGCCGCCGTAACTCACCGCTTTCGAGGTGTTGTGCTCGTTGTATCGGCGGAACTTTGTGGCGTCACTTGGATTATCGGTCAACGACACCTTACTGCCGGAAACATGCAGGTACTTCGCGTTGCCGTTGGTGTCGTGCAGGGCTATGGTGGTGTCGATGCCAGTGCCATCGGCGCTGGCATCTTCGGTATAGGAGACGCGGTCGGATGTGAAGTTGAAGTTCTCCTTGTCGGCGGTCGAACAGTGAGAGGTCGAGATGAAATCGCTGCCTTGCCCCATGATCGTCTTCTGGTAGCATTTCGCGTCGAAGTCCGCACTATGCACGTCGCAGGTGTCGGCGTATACGTCGTTGCCGTCCATCACCATGCAGAATCCGGATGCGGAGTTCACCATCTGATTGGTGCCGTATCCCGCTTCGCCTGCTTGGCTGAAGGATGCGGTGGCATCCTGCATGTCGGCACCGTTCGAAAAGTAGGAATCGCTGAAGTTATAGGTCCATTGCGACACCATATACGCCTGACTGTAGGGGGTGGCTTTGATATTGCCGCCCGCAAAATGCGGATCGCCACTGTCTTGTGGGCTACCGCCGTAATGGGTGACTTCCAGACGTTGGAACTTGGTCTTTTTGCCGCTCTGCACGCCGGCTACGGCATATCCCTTGCTTTCAGGCAGAGCGGAATCATATGACGCTGCTTGCGCACTGACATCGCCCGTCAGCTCGTTCCAGTATCCGGCGTTGATGAACCCGTTGTAGAAGTTCCATTTCTGGTATTTGTTGAGCAGACTGTTCGGGTCGTTCTTCTCCGTCTGCTGCGCAACCTTATTCGGATCCGTATAATAATCGCCCTGGAAGTGGACTCCGTATGATGTGCCGCATGGCTGCAGGGTGGCCGGAGTCTTGCCGTCGGTGTCATCGATGCTCACGCCGGTGACGCACAATCCCATATTCGAGGCCAGACGGATGGAATTGTCCTTGTAGTACACCCACGTGTTCAATGAGGAGTACGCACCGTCAGCACGGCATTCCTCAGTATATTGGTAGGTGTCACCTCCCGCGTTGTATGCGGCGGGCAGTACCACCAGCCCAGAACCGGCTTGAGGCGATTTGCTTAAATCGAGGTTCTCGGCAATGCTTTTCTTCTCGTTGGTAACCGGAATGGTGGTGGCCAGCATGCAGGTGCGGTTCACTGGATTCAACGTCGCAGTGCCATCGGACAGCTGGCTGGTATTGGTGTGTCCGGAATCCACCGTGCCGGAGAATTTAACTTCGCCGGTTGGATCGGATCCGATGGACACGCCATCATAATCCACGGGTACCCATACGAACTGCGAATCGAGCCTGTTGTAGGGCGCCGCGGCATAAAAACCCATGCCCATGCGGCCACCGACGCCCAGGGTGCTGGAATGGTTCGTGGTGGTGGAGTCCGTTTTGGCTTCGATCTTGCATATAGCGCGTTTCATGGCCTGCGGTTTTTGGGCGTTGCCCGCCGTACGGCCATCCTTATAGCGGTTGATGAAGCCCGTGGCCACGACTTCGGCGTACTGGAGGCTTTTCAGATCGGAGGGGGAGTTGATCATCTCCGCCGATGCGTCATCCGGATTGTTGTCATAGAAATTGATGCGCACACGATAGGACAGGTCATCCGGCGTATATGAAGCCGTATCCGATGTTTTTACCGTCTTATTCAAAGCAACATGATTCAACAATACGGATGCGCCATCATATTTGACAAATTCACCATCCTTGGAACTGTCGTTCATATCAGCATCAACAGCAGGCAACACCTTCTGCAAATCATCAAGACTCGTAGAACCTTGCAACTTCGCCAGAGTCTCATTGATATAGCTCAAGCCGACTTCAAGGCCGGATTCGGCCGCATAGTTGGCTTGGGAGTTTTCCTTATTGTTCTTGTAAGGAATCGCCTGGGCAAGCAGGGTAGTCATGACCAGAGCGGATGTGGTGAGCACCACCATCACGAACAGAATGGCCAGCATCATGGCGGCGCCGTGCTCCCCCATGCGTTCGCGTAATGCCGCACGGTACCTGCGGTTGAGTCTGGACCACAATCCGGTCTGTTTCATGCTTGCTCCTATATATAAAGGTATGTTTCGCTCGGGTACTCGGATATCAGGTCAGGCCTGACCATTGATGGCGTCGAACATGGAGAACATCGGCATATACAATGCCACCACCATGAAGCCGACCACCACGCCGAGGAACAGAATCATCAGTGGTTCCAGCAACGAGGTGAGCTGTTTGGCCATGGATTGGGCCTCTTCGTCATACGCTCGGCCCGCACTGGACAGCATTTTGTCGATGGCGCCGGAGTCCTCGCCAATGGCCACCATCTGCACCAGCATGTTCGGGAAGATCTTTTCGGTGCTCATGCTGTCGGCCAGACGGTAGCCACGTTCCACCAAACGGCCCACACGCTTCGAAGACGAATCAATCACATAGTTGCCCGAAGTCGATCCGACGATATCAAGTGCCTGGAGAATCGGCACACCGGAAGCGAGCATGGAAGAGAAATTATTGCAAAAGCGGGCCAGGGCCACGTTGGTGTCCAGCTTGCCGAACACCGGTGCCTTGAGTGTGAACGGATCCCACCAGGTGCGGATGATGTCTTTGTTACGGTTGCGCTTCCAGAACATGGCCAGCGCCACGACGGCCACAATCAGCACCGGAAGCACGTAGGGCATCACTTTGCCGAGGTCCACCAGGATCTGGGTCACGAACGGCAACTGGGCATTCATGGAATCGTACATGCTGGCGAACATTGGCACGATGGTGAGCAGCATCACCATCACCAAGATCAGGGCGATGCCCAACACCACGACCGGATAGGCCATGGCGCTTTTGATCTGCCCTTGGAGTCTCACATCCGATTCGAAGCTGTCCGCCACAGTGAGCAGCGATTTGTCTAGAAAACCGCCGGTCTCGCCGGCACGAACCATATTGACCATGATCGGCGGGAACAGGGAATCGGGATCCGCCTCCATGGCTTCGGAGAAGGACGAGCCGCCTTCCACTTGCGCCACGCAGGCCTGCACCGCCTTACGGAGTTTCACGTTCTCGATTTGTTCGGTGACGATGTTCAAGGCTCGGATCAGCGAGACGCCCGCCGCCACCATGGTGGCGAGCTGCCGTGCCGTTACTGCGAAGTCTTTTTTGCTTGGATATTTCTCGAACGCTTTGATGTTGATTTCAGTGTTGAGACCGGTGCCGGCAGCTGTGTCGGTCAGATCGGTCGGATACAGTCCGAGTTTTTTAATGCGTTCGATGGCTTGGTCGCGCGTCTGCGCTTCGACCACGCCTTTCTCTTTACGCTGGCCGTCGAACGAGACGCCTTTGTAGCGCCATTTGCGTGTGCCGCCGTTCTGTTGGAATTGCACTTGTGCGTCATTGCCGGCCATGGTTCCCCCGGGTGAATGTCGATGATGAATGGTGACGTGCGATTGATATGCGAATGTCGGGGACGGACGGTGTCCCCGACATTCAGTTCAGGCGATTGCTACCAATCATTTCTTATTAACAGCCTGTTCCTCAATAGTTCCAGATTGAGAATCATACACATAAGTCTTTGTATCAGTCTTGTGCTGTTCATTAGTGCCGGTAATGGTGTAGTTATCACCAGCCTGATGAATCACAAGCTTGTCTCCTTTAGTGACGGTAATCTTGTCACCATTAGTAGTTTTGCAGTCCACACCGCCCGCTGCATTATCACATGTAATATCCTTCGTGCCAATAACCGCTGTAAGATCACCATTATTGGCAGTCATTGCAGTTTCAATAGCAAGACTAGCGTTCTTGACATCGGACTGAACGCTGGAATTCCAAGCGGACTTGCGCTGATTCAGGTAAATCGGGACTGCCACGGCAGATAGGATGCCGATGATGATGACGACCACGAGCAGTTCGACGAGGGTGAAGCCCTTTTCGCCCTTGGCACGGCGGTTGAGTGCGTTACGTACGCTCTTCATAATGAACCCTTCTTTCCAATTGGAAGGACATACCGTGGGACCGTCCAACTTCGGATGGTCCACAGCGATTCTTCTTTGCGTTATTTCCCCTTGTGGGGGTGGCTGGCTCACATAACCAACAACTCTCAGCGTAGTCGTATTGACATCGTTTGCAGTACCAGATGCAGTGCACCAATCGCACCAATGATGTTTCATCCACCGTTTTCATCACAACCCCGAATCAAACTTTTTCAATACGATTGCATAACCCCTCTTCACACAATCACCACCATCCGATTCCGTAACATGCGTTGAGTCCGTCAGTCTACCGGTGTACCTCTTCGTCTGAAACGTTTGCCCTGGAATAGTTATATTTTCAATAGTGTTTCAGAAAATATTTTCAGCATTTTTTGACGAAAATTCATCAAAAAACCATTTTCCCCCGGGCATGTCGGGGGTATTTGAAAGTATAGAAAAAGGGCTCCCCCACAAGGGAGAGCCCTTACAGACACCGTCATTCAACGACATTGACTGAAGTCGACCGAAGCACTCGAACCCACATTGCGAGCTGTAAACGATGTCAATGTGTTCGAGGTGACCGGCTTGCCACCCACATACGAACCCGTCACCGGCGAATACCGCACCACGCGCGTACCGCCATCCATGCTGAACAGTTTGTTTTTGAACAGCGAATCATCGGACGTTGAAGCGGTACTGTTGTTCATCACCGCCGTCAACACCGCATGCTCGCTCCACGCTCCCCCCGCACCGGTTGCGTATGGTCTGGTTTTCACCACGACGGAACCATAATCATCAACTCGCCCGCCGGACCACGTGGCCTCTGTGTACTCAATCACAGCGCATTGCCGAATCCCATCGGCATCAGTGGTCACCAAAGTCAACCTGTCACCGCTGGCAGCCTCTTCCACACCTTCGGCATTGCGAACATATCGGTCCAGAGCCTGCACCGATGTAGCTATTTCCGTAGCCGATCTGGTGCGGATAGCATCGGCTGTGGCGGAATGCAAATATTGCACGATCGACACCGTGAACATGGTGGAAACAATGGCAAAAATAAACAATGAAACCATCATCTCCACCAAGGTAACGCCGCCTTCCCCACGAGCACGCCTACGGAGCGCACGTAATAATCGGCGATTCAGACTGAATCCAGAGTTCTTCTCTTCCATAAGCCGTCCCGCTCCTTCAGGCCCCGATCACATTCAACAGTTCATTGGTGGTATACACGGCCGTTTTGTCTGCGTCAATATTGTCCGACCAGGTGACGCCTACCACCACGCGTACCATCGGCATATACGTTTTCGCCATAAAGGTGAATCCCTTAGTAGGAATGTTGTCCTGACTCAGGATGCTGGATCGCAGCGAGGCGTCAGGAGTACCGTCAAGACCGCTAATGGACGCATGCCCGTCAATACCCAGTTCCGAAGCGGTTCTACAATCCATGGTGCCGCTTTCCCGATAGCACTTCTCAATCACGGTGTTCACCGTATATGTAGTATGTTTGGCGTCTTTGCCCGTGGTAGTGCGCACCGGCTGAATGTACTTGCCCGTATCAGCATCCGGAGTGGCCGTAGCCTCCAAATCCGAGAATTGCGAGGTGATGGCCCCCACTGCCGTGAGATTCGCATGCGCTTTCTTCACATCATCCACACCCATGCCAGGCAGCAAATCCGTGTAATAGGAGGATGGCGCAGAAGTATGATCCGCTATCTGTGCGCGCATACGTTCGATACCATCACTACCCAAAGCAATGGCTGCTGAACGCTGCTGCTGGGCATAAGAAGTACGAATCGCAGTAATCGCGAACTGTGCGGCGGCAAGACCTGTGATGCTCAGCACCACAATCGCCACCAATACCTCAACCAATGTGAAACCCGACTCGCCACGTTTCGGCAATCGTTTGACGTTATGTATTGCAAGCCCTGTCGCGGCATCATTTACCGCCCTACGCCAGGTGTGCTCCATGAGCAGCTCCTTCATGCAGTATCACCCCATCATCGGAGGCAACAGGAAAAATCACCGCAGAAAAGGCGGTGCATGAATATCTGTACTGTATCACGATTCCCTGCCAACGTTTTCACACCCTTCCAAACACCACATGACAATTGGCGTTTCAGTCACAAAGCCGCTAAACTATGCGAGTAGTAGTGCACAACACTGCAATCGTTAGCTCACATGACCATGAACAACTGAACATTCTCAGGCCCGCAAACACCTGTGTTCGCAAAGGGCCATAAGTCATACCGTGCGTTCCGGCGCATGGTCCAGGAGGTCATTATGAGCGACGCCGGTTCGGGAAGCCGTTTCCCTTTCCTCAAGCGCAATCGAAACGACGACACGCCGAGCGATTTCTCACAGCGCATGGATTTGAATTCCCCGGTCACAGGAGAAATCAACCAGATTTTCACGCCGAGCCAGCCACGCCATGCCGCTGCACCCAGCGACGCCACTAGCGACTTTCCCGCCATGCCCACATCCACCGAAGGCATGGACGAAAACACCGAACGCGAATATGCCATGGCGCTAGCTCAAGGCATGAGCCTACCGTTCGTAGACCTCAACGAATACCAAGTAGACAAAGAAGTCATCAGCATGGTGCCGGACGACCTGTGCCGTCGCAACCAGCTGCTGCCATTGTCCATTGTCAACGGACGCATCACCGTGGCCATGGCCAACCCGAAAAACTTCGCCGCCATCGACGACGTGTCCGCCAGCACCGGCATGCCGGTCATTCCCATGGTGGCGATGCCTTCTCAGGTGAAGGACGCCATCAACCGGTACCTGCGCGCCAACGCGGAGCTGACCGAGCTGTCGCACGAAATCGCGGCGACCGCCAAGAAGGAAGTGGACCTCGAATCCGACAGCGGCGAGGACGCCTCCCCTGTGGCACGCTTCGTCAGCCTGCTCATCAACCAGGCCATCGACGACCACTGCTCCGATATCCACATCGAACCGCAGGAAGACGGTCTGCTCGTGCGCTACCGTATCGACGGTGTGCTGCACGTGTTCCAAAAGGCGCCGAAAGCCATGACCCAAGGTGTGATCAGCCGCATCAAGGTCATGTCCGATATGGATATCGGCGAGCGCCGTAAGCCGCAGGATGGTCGTATCACCGTCAAGCACAATGGTCAGAAGGTGGATCTTCGTGTGGCCGCACTGCCGACGGTATGGGGCGAGAAGATTGTTATGCGAATCCTGAGCACGCCTTCGGGCAATCTCAAGGTGGAGGATTTGAATTTCAGCCAACGTAATTTCGACGTGTTCTCCAAGGCGTACAACCGTCCGTATGGTCTGGTGTTGGTCACCGGTCCTACCGGTTCGGGTAAGTCGACCACGTTGTATGCCACGTTGGGTGATGTGGCCCGTCCGGAAATCAACATCATTACGGTTGAGGACCCGGTGGAATTCCGTATGAGAGGCATCAATCAGGTTCAGGTGAACAACAAGGCCGGTATGACGTTCGCCGCGGCTCTGCGTTCGATCCTTCGTGCAGACCCTGATGTGGTGCTCATCGGCGAGATTCGAGATCAGGAGACCGCCAACATTGCTATTGAGGCTTCGTTGACCGGCCATTTGGTGCTTTCCACCCTGCACACCAATGATGCGCCAAGCGCAGTGACACGTTTGACGGAAATGGGTGTGGAGCCGTTCCTATTGAGCTCGTCGCTTGCTGCGGTGATGGCTCAGCGACTGGCTCGCCGCCTGTGCAAGAAGTGCAAGCGTCAGGATACTGCCACCGAGGCGGAGCTTCGGACGTTGGGTGTTCCACACATGCCAGATACCCCTCTTCCGACGATATGGCGTCCGGTAGGATGCCGAGAATGCGCCAACACCGGCTATAGCGGCCGTGTGGCCATCCAGCAGGTCATGGGCGTGGATTCAACAATGGAGGATCTTATAGCCCGTGGCGCCACGTCGATTGATATTGACAAGGCGGCGAAGGAGCAAGGCATGACCACACTTCGTAAGGACGGTTGGCAGAAGGCGCTTCAAGGCATTACCTCCGTGGAGGAAGTGCTTCGCGTGACGGTGTAGGTTCCACCTGACGTTACATGCACCTATGCACCTCTCCGCACTTATAAAACACCTATAAAACGTTCGGTTGCGTCGGCGCGTCGAAGCGCCGGCACGACCGACATTTTCAGACAGCAACCCACCTATTAAAAGGACAATGATGACCATCGAGCAAACGTGGAACAATGGCGGATATCTTTCCGGTCTCAAAGGCGTGACCATTCCCAACAACACTCCATCGTTCAATGAGGATCCCCGCAAGGGACGTCATTGGTCTTCCGACAATGCGATTCAGGCAGATGATGAAAGCCTTAAGGGCATTTTCGCTTCGCTTAATTCAATGCCGACTGTAAGCCAGCAGGATGTGCAAATTCCCGACCCGCAGCCAGTTTCACAGTCTCAACCATCCGAACAGTCTGTTGCTCAACAACAGACTACGCAAGCCATACAACAATCGCAGGAAGCGCATGTTTTTCCAACAACAATCGACCGTCAACCAGTCGGTACCGGCAGCCTGCAGTTTGATGAGGACACTGACGCGACCCAGCAAAATCCCGCATATGAGGAGCATGGGCCGATCCAGCAGATCGACAGCAATCCACCGTCCTTCGTACCGGGTGCCACACCATTCGCTAAGCGACAGGCCGACATCACCGAAACCGCAGCGCAGCAGATGCCTCCGACCATCACTCACATTCCGCAGGACGCAGCTTTCCAAAGGCCGCAGCCACAGCAACAGCAGATGAGTCAGCCCCAGCCGCAGACCAGGCCATTCGCGGATTTCGTAGTGCCTGAAACCAACGACGCCGACGAGGATGCCGTTCCGGAAGAACGTAAGATCAAGGCCGAGCAGGTCGAACAGACGCTGCGCACCGAACATCCGGACGCGGACGACGAATTCGTGTCGGCCATCCGCCAGCTGGTTGAGCTCAATGCGTCCGATTTGCACTTGGTAATCAACGACCCGCCAATGCTGCGCGTGGATGGCAAGCTGCGCCCCGCCAAGGGATTGAGCGTGTGGACGAAGGATCACACGTACGAAGCAGTGAAAGTCATGACCAACGAATTAGAGATGGAACGTTTCAAAGATGATCTGGAACTTGATATCTCCTTCGCCATTGGCGACCTGTTGCGCTTCCGTGTGAACGTATACCGCGACCGTATGGGCGTATGCGCCGCGTTGCGTACCATTCCCACGGAAATCAAAACCGCGCAGGAACTGGGAATTGACCCGCGTATCGCCGACCTTGCGCTGTTGCCGCGTGGTCTGGTGCTTGTATGCGGCCCGACCGGTTCCGGTAAGTCGACCACACTGGCCGCAATCGTGGACAAGGCGAATGCGGAACGTGCCGACCATATCATCACCATCGAAGACCCGATCGAATTCGTGCATCAGCATAAGCGTTGCGTGATGAGCCAGCGAGAAGTGGGCACTGATACGAAAAGCTTCGCGGAAGCGCTGAAACGTGCGCTGCGTGAGGATCCGGACATTATCGAAGTCGGTGAGCTTCGAGACTTGGAAACCATTTCCACCGCACTGACCGCAGTGGAAACCGGCCACTTGGTGTTCGCAACCCTTCATACTCAGGACGCCGGCTCCACCGTGGACCGTCTCATCGACGTGTATCCGGAAAACCAGCAGCAGCAGATTCGCGTGCAGGTAGCTTCCACCTTGCGTGCCGTGATCGTACAGACACTGATTCCGCGCGCTACCGGCCATGGCCGTGCACCAGCCACTGAAGTGATGATCAACACTCCGGCCGTTTCCTCACTGATCCGCAGTGGCAAGGCGCATCAGATTCGCACCGTGCTACAGTCCGGCGAGAAGGAAGGCATGCACACGCTCGATCAGGATCTGGCGCGACTGGTGAACAAGGGCGTGATCACATTCGAGGACGCGCTGGTGAAGGTGCAGGTACGCGAGGAGTTCGAGAAGCTCTGCGGCGCGCGCAAGTCGTTCTAAGGATGGCCGGCACAGCTGGCGCGATGGTGTGCCCATGCATCCAATGGCGGTTCCGCAACATGGAATATGACGGAACCGCCATGGTCCATGCGCGGCCACGCAATAATCGCAAAGTCACGCAGCAATCGCTCGTATTTCGAACGCAACGGGAAACAGGAAACATGAGTTCTGCAACAGTAGCAGCCACAGACAACAGAACACGATGCGACGCAATCCGGCATTGGCTCTCGCCGCATCGTCTGCACTGCATCGTGCTCGCGGCGTACGTCATCGTGGTGGCCACAGTGATGTGCTTCCACGAACCATGGTTCGACGAGGCACAAGCCTGGCTCATCGCGCGCGACTGCTCCTGGCGGGAGATGATTCTGGAACGTCCACACTATGAGGGGCATCCGCCTCTGTGGTGGATGATGCTCGCCGCACCCGCAAAACTCGGCGTACCCTACGAGATCGGTCTGAAAAGCATCAATCTGGCATGCGCCACACTCATGATCTGGCTGTTGGAATTCAAAACCAAACTGCCGGAACCATTCAAAGTCATCCTGCCGTTCTCCTATTTCCTGTGCTATCAGTACGGCGTCACGTCGCGCCCCTATGCGCTGATGGTCGCCGCCATGCTGCTGGTGGCTATCAACTGGAAAACCCGCGACGAGAAACCATGGCGCGAAGCGCTCAGCATGATGCTGCTGTGCCTGACCAGTTCATATGGACTGGTAATCGCCGGCATGTTCGCGGCGAATTGGGTAGTGCGGTTCGTCTGGCAGGAACACTCGTTGATACGTAACCGGCGACGGTTCATCGCGCTGCTGGCGCTGCTCGCGGCGGCGATGGCCATACTGATCGACGTGATGCCCGCAAAAGACGTGTATTCCGGCAATTTCGACATCTCCGGCATGACACAGCCGGCACCACTATGGATACAAATCTGCAATTCCTGGCTGCTGCTGCCGGCCGAAGCATTATTCACCTCGACGGTGTCGGACACGAATCTGGTATTCATCGGCCTATCACCGACACTGCTGTACACGGGAACCGTGTCATGCCTCATGTGGGCCCCGCTCATCCACATCAGCCGACGACGGCACAACGCAATGCTGCTGCTGAGCTCGTACACAGTGATGTGCTTGGTGTTCGCGCAGCATTTCTCTATGCACCATCTGGGCATCCTGCTGGGATTCTTCATCGCGGTGCTCGCGATTGACTGCGACGAACGACGTATCGGCGTGGATGATTGGCCGGCCTGGTGCGCCACCATGGCCGACCAATTCGCCGGCAAGCTTGGGGTGAAGAAAGCGCGCAACTATCTCATCATGCTGAAGGCCCTCGCTTTAGGTGCCATGCTAATCAGCGTGTATTGGACGATCAACGCCAGCATATGCGACATACGATACGAGTATTCCTCATCCCGGACGGTGGCCTCGTTCATCAAGACCAATCATCTGGAGCAATACCGTTGGATGGCTGGCTGGACTCGCATCAATTCCACGAATGCGTCCCCGGATGTCAAAGCACGAATCAAGCAAGGCGGCTACTGCGCCAATGGCAAGGATTGCATCGACTACACATCATGGGTGAGCGGAACACTGGTCACCGCCGACCCGTACTTCAAGCGTACGCTCATGTCCAATGCCTACAAAGGGCGCAGCTACATCTCTTGGGAATGGTGCATAGACCCCTATGCCGGCAAACAAGACATCGAAACCTGGAGATCATGGGGCGAACCCGAATTCTACGACACCATCTATCAGCCGTTCTTCTTCAGCGCCCTCGGCTATGACCGGAACGACTACACGAAAATACGCATCGCCGAAACCGTCACGCCATGGAAAGACCAGCGATCGCGCGGTTCCGTGGAAATCTACGTACGCAACGACATCTACAAGAACGTCCTGCACTCCCCTGACACCGGCATCGCATGGCCGGATGGAGCCAAACGGCGGTAGATGGGAGCATCGGTGCATCACACGAGCAAGGTAGTCTGAGAATATGCCGTACCACAACCCGAATTCACGCAGCCGGCGGAATGTCCTACGTATCGTGGGCGTGCTCGTCGTGCTTGCCGTCATCGCCGGCGTCGCCAATTTCCTGCACGCCACCACCAGCGAAGCGGCCGGCAACGTCAAGCCGCAGATCGAAACCATGCAAGGCATCCGGCAGACCGCGCAGGACAGCATCACGTTCGCGCAGGGCCTGGATGATCCGGACCGATTCGCCGCGCACATCGAAACCGTGCAGCAGTGCATGGACGATTACGACCGGCTTGCCGACGCCAAGCAGATCAAGTATCTGCTGTCGGACAATCTGCAGGAACGCATCATCGGACTGTTGTACCGCAACCAGCAGCGCACCATCATCGACAGCATGCGCGTGGCGGCACATAATCTCGACGGACAGACCAAGGAGCTGCTCAGCGCGGTCGACGCGGCCATGGCGGATGATTTCAGCCAGCATGCGGCGCAATGGCTGCTGCAGGTGGATGATCCGACGCAGGCGAACGAGCTCATCGACCGATACGGCAAACAGCGCGCGTATGCATCGATGAGGGAGATGCTCGCCGACCTACGGTCGCTGCACAAACTACGCTCGGACGTGAAACAGCAGGTCTCGACTGCGGTCAGCAATCTGCATAACGCGGAAGCCGCAGCGGCTGCGATCGCCGTGCCCGAACGCAACGGTGATCTCGATCCGGCCGGATGGTACACGCTCGCCACGAACGTGGCATCGACGATGGGCGTGCAGATCGAACAGACCATGGAATTCAACTGCGGCGGCCAGTCAGGTGAGAATCCGAGTGGATTCGTGGCTGCGTATTACTGCCAGATGCCCGACCGCTCGCAGAGGAATGTCGTGCATATCCTCACCACACACCCGGATTGGACGCAGACCGCGCGAAGCCCCTGGCTGGTGGACATGGTCAAGCACGAACTTTCGCACCGTTCGATCATGATCTCCTGCGGCACCACGCAACCGACAATCGCAGCCGACCGTACGGAGGCGGTGACGAATTCCTATTCGGTGCTGTTTTTCGGGGCCGACCGCGACCGCATCACGAATCAGCAGCAGGGTGTCGCCGAATACGCGATGGATGCATCCAGCGATCAGCTGGCCACCGCCATCCACGATGGCAATTGCGGGTGAGGTAAGCCAGTTCTCGCTTGGCGACTATTGCACATCCTTGAATTCGATAGTCCAGTTCTTCGCGTCGTCGCCAAGCACATTGCGCACATACTGCTCTAGAATAGTCCGCGCGCGAGCTTCGGCTTGGGCAAGCAACGCCGAATCGGTTTTCGCCTGCTTCAGCATGCTTTGCTGGGCCTTATCAAACATTTCCGTTTTCTCTTCGGCGGTAATCGAAGTGGCGAAACCAGTGCTCACCAGCGGTTTGCTGAACGACTTCTCATTTACGTCCGGATTATCCAACACGTGAGCTGGAGGCACGGTAATGATTACTCTATGACCGTTGGCATCTGGACTAATTGTTACTTTATCGGCATCAATACCGTACTTCACGATGCCACTGTATTCCATCCACATACGTTTGTAGCCATTATTGAAGAACCACGATCCCTCATGACTGAGCTTGGCCGTGTTGTGGTAATAACATTTTAATGTGGCCATCTGTGCGATATACGTGGCATTCGAGAAAGTTGGGATAGCTTCTTTCTTTTCCTCGCCGCACCCTACAGCAGAACATGCAAGCGTAGCAACACATAATGCGGCAATCGCACGTTTCATGGAACGATTATTCGTCAGCATGCGCGGTCTCCTTAGTGAGCTTTACGGTCTCGGCCTTCTGCAATTTGTATCCTTTTGCTTCCACGAGATCCTTGGTCAACGCATCCACAGTTTGTTCAAGATTGCTGGCAGCAATAGAAATAATGTCTCCGTTTGTCTTGGTCTCCTGTTGCGCATCCTGCTTGCAAAGCTTGATCACCTCATCAATTTCAACGGACGGATTGTTCTCGAAAAAGTCGAGGCTGCCGCTATCAACCACGACGTCCCCAATAGTCGGCTTCGGCAGAATCGGAGTGACGGTCTTCGCGGTATCGTCCACTTCGAACGTGATATCGCTCATCTTGACGCCAGCAGTCACCGTCGCCTCATATGCAACATGCCACTTGTCCTTACCAGCATTGTCTTTCTTTACAGCAACACCGCCATAATGGAATTTCGCGGTCGATAGATCGTCGATATTCACAGCCGCCTGCAACTGGCTTTCCACACTGATGGTAGATTCGGTCCTTGCATTGTCAAAAACAGGTTTAACGACACCGTTCCACACAAACAGGACAACTGCAACAGTGACAATTGCCGCAACAGCACCAAACAACACCTTACGCAACTTTTTTGCACTGAGATCGCCGAACAACCTATCGCAAAGACCGCCCCGCCTCCTTCGACTCCCGTCATTTCTCGCCAACGCACATTCCTTTCACGGTTCTCTTCCGTCAACAATTCTATCCCCGCATGCAAATACATAGGGGCGTCACAAACGTCTCAGGAAATAATACGGGGAAGCCCATCTCGTGGAATGATTATCGGAAATAATCCGATATTTGATGACGTTTCATCATAATGAAAATGCCCGCCATGTCTTCCTGCAAGGCAGGACAGCACACATACCACTTACTACTTCCACGCCGGCTTAAACATTCGGATGGGATACTCAAAAGAGCGTGGAAGAGGCGACCTGCTATTCAGCACACGAAATGCTGCAGCCGAACGTACAATGGTCGCCCCATGTCTTCGCTATTCGGCGATGCCGTTTTTGGACTAAATCAGCCAATCGGTCACGTCCTTCTCGGAAACAGATTCCGAGAAACGGTGCCCGGTAAGCCATGTACCGCTGCCTGCCATTTTCTGGAGCGTGGATGCACTGTTGCCGATATCGGAGCTGGCGGAAGTGCAGAACGGAATGATCGTCTTACCTGCGAAATCGTTGGATTTGACGGAATCGTTCACCAGCCAAACAGGTGCCATCCACCAAATCGGGAAGCCCAGATACACAGTGCTGCCGGCACCGACCATGTCATGGGCCGGAATCATTCGCGGCCGGCACGTTCCTTGACATAACCGACGAAGCGGTCGACCGCCTCAGGGGTGTCGTGGCGAAAGAACATGCTGGTCTTGGTGTCAAGGCCCGCGATGGTTGCCATCTCGCTGTCGGAGAGCCGGAAATCGAAGATGTTCAGGTTTTCTTCCATGCGCTCCTTGTGCGTGGACTTGGGCAGAGCGACGATGTCGCGCTGGGTGAGCCAACGCAGGATCACCTGCGCGACGGACTTGCCATGCGCCTCGCCGATCCTGGCCAGGGTGGGATTGGAGAACATGTTCTGCATGCCCTCCCCGAACGGAGCCCATGCTTCCTGAGCCACGCCCCGCTTGACCATGTTCTTGCGAGCTTCGATCTGCTGGTTGAGCGGATTAGTCTCGACCTGATCGGCCATCGGGGCGATCTCATTGAAGGCGACCATGTCGGCCAGACGGTCCGGATAGAAGTTGCTCACGCCGATGGCGCGGATCACGCCGTCCTTGTAGAGCTTTTCGAGTGCACGCCACGCGCCGTAGGTATCGGAAAACGGCTGGTGCAGTAACACCAGATCGAGATAGTCGGTGCCAAGCTTCTTCAAGGACACATCGACGGACCTCAGCGTGTTCTCATAGCCGTAATTGCTGATCCAGATCTTGGTAGTGAGGAACAGATCCTTACGATCGATACCGGAATCCTTGATTCCTTGGCCGACTTCGGCCTCGTTGAAGTACGACTGTGCGGTGTCGATATGGCGGTACCCGGTCTCGATGGCCTCGCGCACGCAGCGAGGAGCATCGTCCTTGCTGATCTGGAAGACGCCGTATCCGATCTTCGGAATCTCAACACCGTTGGCAAGTTTCACGTATTCCACTGTTTTTCCTTCCATAAATTCGTCGGTATTCAGTGCCGGCATGTATGCCGTTCTGACCCCCAAGATAAAATCCGGTAGCTGCTACCGGTCAAATTACGGCACGCCGGTACTATCTACCGGTATTAATAACCGGAAATGTGACATGATAGGTACAAACAAAAAAGAACAATGCGCCTCAAGCCCGACCCCATCCGGCGGCACCCGCCGAACGTCCTGCCGCGCAGCGTCCGAAAGGAGCCACGTATAGCAATCACGGCAGTGCCACTCCATAAGAACATGAAAACCTATACGATGAAGCAGGCCTGCAAACTAACCGGCATGAATTACGAAGCATTGAAGTTCTATTGCAATTCAGGACTCGTGCCCGGTCTCAAACGAGACCAGAACAACCGACGCGTCTTCGACGAGCGATGCATCGCATGGATCAACGACCTGACATGTCTCAAACGCTGCGGTCTGGGCATCAAGGAGATGCGGCACTACACGCAACTCTGTCTTGAAGGTGAGTCATCGATACCGGAACGTCAGGAAATCCTTGCCGAAAAACGCGAGCATCTGGAGACGCAACTGGAGGAACTGCGTAAAGCCATCGCCTACATCGATGAAAAACAGCGCTTCTACGCCGACGTGACTGCCGGCAGGACGGCATACTGCAGCAACGTCATCGACACGACGCAAAGCGACTGATTTCGTGATAACTCTATCTAATCGTTGGAATGAAGCCGTTTCTCAATGGTGATGGATTGTCGCACCACTCGAGATACCACTCCCAGAGTGTCGTTGGATTCATCATTTTTCCACTGCGGCGGTCACCACCTCTTCGGTTGGCGGTGGATGGATAAAGAGAGGCGGAGCCTTGCATTGCCTGACTCCGCCTTCCATGGTGTTTTTCTTGTGTTTCGACTTGCATTACTTTATTTACTGTGCTAATATAGTTTATGTCAAGGAAAGGAGGTGAACATGGAAAACATCTGGCAGACCGTCAAGGACATCGCCGCGATACTCGGCGACATCGGCTCCGCGCTGGTCGGAATATCAACCGTCATCCTGATATTCATCCACCGGCCAAGCCGACACGGACGGCGCTGAAAACCGAGTCCCGGATTCTCTACCTATCCGGGACTCGGCCCCACCAGATTAACCCATGCGCACAATGAAGGACAAACTAATCAAAATCGCGTTCGCGGCAGGAATCGTGAGCCTGCTGCTCGGCGTCGGCGGCAAGGCCCTCCCGGCAGGCACGCTCGGATGCTTCGCCGGAATCCTCGCCCTCGCCTCCACGAAATGGGAGGACGGCGAATGACCACCGAATACCTGGGCGTCACCGACGTGGCCAAACGGCTCGGCATCAGCACGGCCGCAGTCAGCGCCTACAAGCTCCCCGAGCCGGACGCCACGATCGGCCGCACTCGCGGATGGCTCCCCGACACCATCGACCGATGGAACGCCAGTCGTCCCGGTCGCGGCGTCGGCGGAGGACGCCCACGCAAGAACAAGACCGAATAACAAGAAAAGCCCCTCCCCCAGCCTTGGCTGAGAGAGGGGCAACTTCGTATGGACTTAGCGGCAGCTTAACAGCTGTTAAGTCCGATACGAAGTTCTGTTAAGTGTTGTCGCTGATTTTGTGGCAACGCTTAATCTTTGTCGGAATCATCGTCCGGCTTGGTGGCCGTGAGCTGGCTCACGCCGATCAGAGCGCCGACGAAAACGCCGACGGCGTTGATGGTCGTGACGATCTCGCCGCAGTGAGGCAGTCCCCACTGCGGGCCGACCGCGCCGACCAGCCATGCGACGGCCGGCAGGGCGATCAGCGCGACCCACTTGAGGATCTCGTATGCCTTGTCGGGCAGCAGATAGTCGAGCTCAGTCTTGGTGTCCTTGTCCATTCCACACCTCCTTTATGTGTTGCAGGAACCGGCTCCACAACGCTTAATCGTGGAGCTGGAGTCCGGTCAGCGGAGCCGCTGGCCTGGATAGATGGTGTACGGCGGACGGAGGCCGTTGCGCTGGGCCGCGGCGTACCAGCCGGATCCGTAGATCTTCCACAGGCTCTCGCCTGCGCTGACCACGTGCGTGGACGAGTAGGTCGTGGACGGCGTGGAGACGGTGGACGAGCCGTAGTAGGTGATCGTCTGGCCGACGTAGATCCGGTTGATGTTGCCGGACGGCACGCGCCATGCGGAGGCCGGCTTGAGGCCGGTGCGCTCGGCGATGGCCGACACGGTGTCGCCGGAGCGGACCACGTAGGTGCGGGTCGTCGTGCGGGTCACGGTGGTCGGGCCGGAGTACGTCGAACCGGACAGGCGGCTGTTGACGATGTTCATCACCGCCTGGTAGTTGTCGCCGAGACGGGACTGCCGATCGGCGCCGTTGCCGTAATCGCCGCGGATGACGGCGGTGGCCATGGCGTTCAGGTCGGTGGTGTTGGTCGTCCGCTTCTCCACGTGGACGTTCGGCGTGCCGGTGGATCCTCCGGTGGTGGAGCAGCCGGCGCGTTCGCCGCAGGCGATCTTGCGCCATGCCGTCCTGTCTCCGAAGAATTTGTCGAGGTCGAGCGGTCCATGTCCGTTGAGGTAGCCAGTGCTCGTGTACTGGAGCATGCCTTCGCCCTGCGATCCGGCGAGCCATGGGGAGTCCTGGTAGCCGGTCGCGTAGTTGTTGGCGTACTGCGCCGCCCACAGCATGCACTTGGCTCGGACGTCCGCCGGTATCTGGCCGACGAAGCCCTTGGAGCAGTAGACGACGGGCCACACTCCCGTCCTGGCGTGGACGCGGTATACCCACGTCCGCACCCAGTTGCTGTTGCCCCACGCGGCGTTCTGGTATGGCTCCCAGTCGAGGACGAGCATGGCCTTGCCGACGTATCCGGTGATGTGGTTGACGAAGTTGTCGGCTTCGGTCGTGGCGTCCATTCCGGACGCGTAATCGTACAGGCCTAGCTCCTTGCCGGTGTTGACGGCGCCGGATGCTTGCTGGCCCCAGCTGGAGTTGATGTACCAGCCCTGGTTGACCTTGACGATCGCGAAGTCGGCCGGAGCGACCTGCGTGATGTCCGGGGCCTGGTAGCCGGATACGTCGTATCCGTTCAGGTCGGCCATCGCGGCGGGCGCCACGGCCATGGTGATGGCCATGACCACGCCGGTCACCGCCAGCCGGATTCGTTTGAGCCACGGAGGCTTGTGCTTGCGCATTCATTTCCTTTCTCTGAAAACGGGAAACCCCACGTTTTCACGCGTGGTTTCATGGTTGATGGCGTCACATGTGGGCGCCACGATTGAAAAACAGGACGAGCGTGGCGAGACCGATCCAGGCGATGACGAAGGTCATGCGTCCTCCACGGTCTCCGGCGCCACGTCGGCGCGCAGCTCGTCCGGCAGGTGCGGTTTCGGATGCCGCTTGAGGAAATCGGGCTCGACGATCTCGCAGAACTGTTGCAACCAATGGAACAGCTGCCTCGTGTATGCGGCGAGCGCGAAGTATTTTCGCTGCTGATCCTCCAGGTGCTGGATCTGCTCCTCCTGCGACTCGACCTGTTCCCTCAAAGGCTTGATGACGGAATCGGTGAGGATGTCGCAAGCCTTCGCGGCGATGTCCGCGGTGTCCTTGCGTCTGCTGGAGATGGCGCCGATGATGGCACCCACTCCTCCACCGCCGATCAGGGCGACGATGAGAGACGTCCAGAATTCCGTGCTTGAAAAGAGGTTAAGCGGCGTCATCCGAGCTCCATGGGTCGAGGCGCTTCTGGACTTCGTCGCGCAGGTTTTTGGGGATGGAGTCGATGGTGCGGGCTCCGGAGCGGACGAGGTTGGCGTAGATGGCGATCATGGCTTGCTGCAGGGTGTTCATGCTTGCTCCTTTGCTCCGGCATCGTTGGCGGACGCTGTGGTGAGTTGCGCCTCGTAGAGGGCCGCGATGGCGGTGGCGTTGTCGACGGCCTGCTGCTCGAGCTGTGCGATGCGCTCCTTGTCGTCCATCGATTCGATCTCGGCCGATTGGATGAGGCTGTCGAATTGCTCGACCGCCTCCTGTTCGGTCAGGTCGCGGCACAGGTAGGTTTCCTGCGCCGTGTATTCGGTGGTCTCGGTGCCATCGGTGCCGAGATGCTGGACCTGCTTGATGTCCTCGCGGAGCCAGATGTCGGCGAGGCCGTCGCCCCGCCTGAAGTATTCGACCTTTTCCAGCGGTGTGGCGCTGGTGACGAGTTTGCTCATCTTTTTTCCTTCCTTGGTTGTTGGTTGGCGCGGGCCAGCGTCCGCTTGGCCATGCGCATTGTCTCGTCCACCTGCCGGCGGCGGCGCACGAGCGTCGAGTCGGAGTGGATGAAGTATCCGTAGTAGCTGGCGCATCTGCGCGCCAGTGTCAGGTTCCTTGGGTGTCGGCGGAATCTGGCGAAGGTCCGTCCGGCTCGCAGGAATATGCCGGGTCTGATGTTCGTCCGGCCGGGCCGGAACGTGTAGCCGACCATGTCGATTGGTTCGATGCCGACGTGCTTGACGTTCCATTCGGGGTGCATGTCGAGTTTGAGCCGGTCGTGCGCGAAGGTGGTGATGCGTCTTGCCGCGATCGACAGGTCGCGTTTCGAGCGTCCGAGCAGCAGGATGTCGTCCATGTAGAAGAGGACGTGGGTGACGAGCCTTCGCTTCGTGGTGGTGCCGTCCCTGTGCCGTCTGGTTTTGGTGAGTCCGTGCTCGCAGAAGTGCCAGATGGACGACAGGTAATAATTCGCCAGGTATTGGCTGAGGTAGCTGCCGATGTTCAGGCCGTTATCGCCGGCGTAGGAGTCGATGAGGTGGAAGACGAGGCGCAGGAGCGTCATGTCGCCGACGTCGTGCGAGAGCATCGCCTTGAGCGTCGGCCGATCAATCGATGGATAGCATTTGCGCACATCGAGTTTGACGAAGACTTTGCTCGATGGTTCGCGGATCCATTTGCGGATGACACGTCGTGCGTCGTTGGTGCCGCGGTCCGGGATGCTCGCGGTCTGCCATCGTCCTATCTTCGCGTCGAACAAGGGCATGAGGGCGATGACCGCGACGTGGTCGAGGATCTGCTGTTCGACGGCCTCACGGCCGATGACGCGATGCTTGCCGGAAATCGGTTCGACACGGTTGAAGTATCGGATACGTGGATGGTCGAATCCGCCGGTCCTGATCTGGCCGGCGAGTCTGATGGCGAGGTCGTCGAGGTCCGGGTGGTGTTCCAGGAATCTCGTGACGTCGCGTCTTGATGTTTTGCCTTGCAGGTAATGGTCTATGGCCTTCCTGACGAAGGCCGGTGTGCCGCAATGCGTGTGACGGCAGTAGGTTTTCAATTGAGCTGTTCCTATCTGGACTTTGCGCGGCTGTCGATGTGGCTGGATGGGTTCATCTACCGGCCGCGTGCTCGTGTTGCATTTTCGGATCTGGCCGTGGCATGCCGTCTGGCTTAGATCGTGGCCGACGGTAATCGGAGTGTTCTGATGTTTTCGACAGGATTGTCCAGGTATGCGGCCGCCGATGTTCCACCTGCGGTTCGTCAGGTCCCTGTTCAGGTTCGCGTGGAACGCGCCGCAGTTCGAGCCATCACTGAGATTGCCGAACCGGTGCACGACGCGAAGGACGGTAGGCGCGCCACTCCGAGTCCCACATGTTTTTCAGCGGGACGATGAGGGGGCTTGCGCCCCCTCGCTGCGCTCACCCCTCACCGCTCTTGGCTCATGCCTTCGAGCGGCCGAGCGCGGATAGGCGGCCGCCGATGTCCCACCAGCGGCCCGTCAGGGCCCAGTGCAGGCCCGCGCGGAACGCGCCGCAGGTCGAGCCACCACCGAGATCGCCGAACCGGAGCACCTGTCGGAGCCCCTGTGCCTGGACCGGATTGGCATAGACGGCGTCGGTGAGGCCGGTGCTGGAGGTGGCGCCGATGCCGGTCGGCAGGAACACGCGCCCGTCGACGACGTTGAAGTCCTCGGCGAAGCGCGAGCTCGAGTCGTTGGTCTTGTCGCGGGTCGGAAACTCGCCTACGAGAGTGTAGTTGTCGGTGTTGGTCTTGGATGCCTTGGTGATGTCGTGCACGAGGTAGAGGGCGGTGTGGCCGATGCCGTCGGCGTCCTTGTAGGCGTTGACGATGGCGTCCGCGTCGACCTCGTAGATGCCGTTGCCGCGTTCGATGCCCTGCAGACGCACCGGCTGCCATCCGGCGTGGTCGGCCTGCGGGCGTCCGTCTCCCCTGCCGCGGATGGAGTCGGTGGCGCCGGTCTTCCACGGCATGGTGCTGACGAACGCGGTGGTCGTGGTGGTGATGGCGGCGCCGTCGATGTTGAGGGCCACGTTCGTCGCGTCGATGGTGGTCTTGGACAGGACGGTGCGGGCCTCGGCCATGGAGTGGTTGCCGCTGTTGTTGCGTTCCTTGTCGGTGCCGATGTTGATGGTGGATCCGACGAGGATGTTGTCGGCGGTGTCCTTGGCGATGATGACGCGTTTGGCATTGGTCTCGGCCTTGGTGACCGGCCCCTGAGCCGTGTAGTTTTCGAAGCAGCCGCCGAGCGCCGCCTCCATGTCCTTGGTGGCGAATTTCAGCATGAGCATCAGCTGGAAGTAGAAGACGTCCGGCTGGCATTGGCCGGCGTACCCCTTGCCCTTTTTCAGGGCGAGGTCGATCTGGTCGTTCTGGCAGCCGAAGCCGGGGTCGATCTTCTGGCTGCTCCAGGAGCGCGGTATGCCGCCGGACAGGGATGCCGCGTATTTCGCGAACAGCAGGCATGGGCGTTCGGTGCCGTCCGGCAGGAGCAGTCCCGGCATCGGTTCGAAGCCGTCGTACTGCTCGTCGCTGTAAAGCAGTTCGATGTGGTTGTCGTCTCCGTCGATGCGGAAATATCCGGGCGCGACCATGACGAACACGTCTCCGTTGGATCCGTCGCGGCGGAATCGGCTGTCCCCTTCGATGGCGGTGATGTGCGGCACGCCGGAGTCGTCCACGGTGGCGTTCACATCGCGCCATTGGAAGGCGTTGAGGTAGGCGTAGTCGTCGCGTCCGGCGTTCGCGGCGGTGGATACCGTCACGGACAGGTTTGCGTTGTCGTGGGTCTTCGCGCCTGTGGGCACATGGGAGAAGGAGTAGCGAGGGAACTGCACGCCGTAGATTCGGCCGGAGCGGTGCTGACTGTAGAACTCCTTGACATTCGCGTATTCGTGCTTCGATTCGTCGTAATGGAAGGTCGTGCCGTCCACGTCGGTCTCGCGCAGGGCGCGCATGATCTTCGCGAAATCGCGCAGGCGGATGAACTTGTCCGGATTTGCCATTTTCTGTCCTTTCTCAGTTGCGGATGGCGGCCAACGCCCAGTCGATGTCGGACTGGTCGATGTCAGCCAACGGATTGCCGGTACCCACCGGCGTGAGCGTGGTAGAATCAACTTCAACCAGATCGGAGAAATTCAACACCGAAGTCGAATCCGGCACCTGCACGACGCGAATGAACCGCCATGAATCGGCGCTATCGCCGATGGTCACCTCGTAGGCGAACGTGTTATCGGTCGGCGGAACGGTGACGGTCGCGGTGCCATACTCGTCCAGTCTCACCTCGAACGAGTCACGCACCACGATGCGCTTACCGCTGTTGAAACGGCTCGTCGGAATCACGTGAACCGTCTCACCGGCCAAGTCGGCGATGCCATCCGCACTCGGATGGCCGAAATCGAATTTGATCTGAGTCAAAACATCCTCCTTAAAAGAAGCGTTAAAAACAAAACCCGTCGAAATCGACGGGTTTAAAAACATGAACGGAGAATCATGGATGTGAAACAATAAGAAACCCACACGCATGTCAGGCCAACGGCAACACGACAATGTGTGGGATTATTCAACAATAATCGGGAAGGAACCAATGCTTTTCGGCACATTCGCATCCACTGTTTGGAAACCCTCATGCGCGAAACTCCGCGAATGCACTCTAGTGGGATATGAAAGCGCCCTGAACCGTCATATCCTCCCACAATGGAGCGGAAAAGACCTGGACTCGATCACGGTGGCGGACATCGAATCATGGTTGGACTCCTTCGACAAGCCGGGAGCGGCGCGAAAAGCATGGGCCGTGTTCCGTGCGATTCTCAGGCTCGCGTTCCGGCGCGGCATGACGGACAATGATGTGACCAGAAGGGAAATCAGACTCCCCCGCCTACGTCACTATGAGCCGCGAGTGTTGTCGGCGCAGGAGGTGCGCAAGCTGTTGAAAGGCTTCTACGGGCATCCGCTCGAAGCATGGCTGTTGGTGTCGGTATGCGCCGGTTTGCGCCGTTGCGAGTCGGTCGGCATCGAATGGTCTGACCTTGACCTGCGGCGTGGCACGGTAACAGTCAAACGTTCCGTGCAGTGGGTCGCAGGACATGAGACGGTCACCGAGCCGAAGACCGATTTGAGCCGTCGAACCGTGGCGTTGCCGCGATTTGCCGTCAAACGGTTGGCGGAACTACGGCACGGCACGAAGACCGGCAGACTGGTCGGCAATCTGAACGCGAACCAAGTCGCTAACCGTTACAAGTCATGGTGCCAGCGAATGAAACTACCCTCTGTCCCGCCACGCAATCTGCGTCACACGTTCGGCACGCTGGCAATCAAGGCGGGCACCGACATCAGCGTGGTCGCACGACAGCTCGGCCATTCCGACATCCAGACCACCGCAAGGTATTATTTGAAGCCTGATCTGAGCGTCCTCAAGGACATGCAGCGAGCATGGCAACGACTGGTGTTGACCTGCTGAATAGCTTTCCGTAACCC